>JBBIGP010000046.1:0-19274 GCA_037447475.1 Candidatus Aminicenantota bacterium | reverse complement strand
GCCGGCCCGGATGGCGGTGTAGACGGTCCGGCTGTCGTGGTGCCGGTCGTTGAGCAGCCTTCCGGCGTCCCAGTAGATCTCTGTGCCCATCTCGAGGCTGCGGCCGGTGTCCGAAGCGAGGTCCGAGGAGGTCAGGACGGCGAGGGCCGAATAGGGGTCGGACGTAAAGGACACGGCCGAGACGTCGTAGGCCCGGAGCTGGCCCTCCCAGCCGGGGAAGATGAACGACGAGCCGATGACCAGCTTCTTGTTCAGGCCCTCGCGGGTGACGATGGTCGCCGCCGCCGAGGTCCGGGAGTACTCGTGCCGTCCGACGTAGGTGTATTCGAGCTCGATGATATCGATCCACGGCGTTTCAAAGGAGGCGCCCGTGTGTTCCGCCATCGGGTCCTCGGTGGCCGTCAGGACGGCCCGCCACCGGAAATCCGCCCCGAAGGTGTTGAAGTCGTGCCAGGGGAGGCCGGAGACGCTCCTGATCTCGGCGCTCTGGAACCGGCGGTAGAACTCCCAGGAGTTGCCGCCGTTGTTCGAGAAATAGAGGGCCACGGCCAGGCCGTTGCTCGAAGGTCCCCGGACGCCCTGGACGATCCTGCTGACCCGGGCCTGGGTGATGGCGTGCAGGCGGGGGTCGATGGTCCCTTGAACGACGTTGGTCGATTGGGCCTGGCCGTAGAGGACGAAGACCTCGGCCAGCTGGTTGACGACGAGGTAATAGTCGCCGGAGTGGTTGGCGTCGGCGATGACGATGTCGATGTCGCCGTCCTGGTCGTAGTCGATGGGCGTGCTCATGTCGACGTCGTAGCTCGGCGGGATGATGGGGTTGCAGTTGTTGAGACAGGTGAACAGCCAGTCGACCTCGGTGACCGTCTCCCCCACGCCCTCCGCGTTGATGATCGTCGTGCTCTTGAGGCCCATGTTCCGCATGAACCACATCCGGGCCTCGTTGCCGGCGTTCCAGCGGTCGGTCGCGACGAAGATGTCGGCCCAGCCGTCGTTGGTGAAGTCGACCCCCAGGGCGCCGACCGATCCCGTGCACCGGGGGTCGGGGATGGCCAGCTCCTTGCGGGTGAAGTGGCCCAGGCCGTCGTTCTCGTAGTAGACGAGGTAGGGGATATTGTTGACCGTGCCGCCGACGACGTCGATGTCGCCGTCGTTGTCGAAGTCGGCGGCCGTGACGCACGACCCGCCGCGGCCGACGGTGAAACCCGTCCGCCGGTCGTAGGGGAGCTCGCCGATCTCGAACGCGGCGAGGTTGAAGTTCGCCGGCCCCGGGTTGCGGATGAGGTAAATGCGGTCCTGGCTGATGGCCAGGAGGTCGACGTCGCCGTCCTTGTCGATGTCCGCGGAGCAGAGGTGGTCGGCGGCCCAGTTGATGTAGATCCGGGCCGTCTGGAAACGGCTCGTGAAATCGATGTTCGGCGACTGGTTATGTCTCCTGAACTGGGGTGCGAAGCGCGTGCCGACATTGATGTACATCGCGGCCAGGAAGTTCGTGTAGCCGAACTCGTCGGCCGAGTTCCGCATGAAGAAGAAATCGAGCAGGCCGTCGCCGTTGTAGTCGCCGGCCGTGATGCTGGCGGGACCGGTGTTGACGTGGAACTCGTCGAAGACCATGGAGATGTCCACGAAGAAGGGCAGAGCTGCTCCGTGCGTGGCATACTGGTTGCGGATGAGGAGGAGCCGCGACCGGTAGGGGAGGGCCGCGAACTGGCCGCTGATGTCGAGCCCGACGAGGTCGGGGTAGCCGTCCCCGTTGAAGTCGCCCGACGCGCAGACGTAGATCCGGGCGCCCATGGCCCCCGGCTGGGTCATGGCGAAGTTGGCCCCCTTGCGGGGCAGGGTGATCGGCCCGGCCGGCCACTGGGCGATGGCCGAGTTGGCCGCGTCCTTGTAGTTCGTGTCGTCGAAGTTCTCACGGAACGTCCCGCGGGACTCGGCGCAGGCCTGGCCTCTGGCCTGCGACCAGAGCCGCGGCAGGAAGACGGCCGCCGCGGCGGCGCAGAGCGCGATGACGACATAAAGGCTCCCTTGGCGCGAAAAGCCTTTGTGTTTCATGTCACTTCTCCTTCAGGGGTCCCTAGGACCCCACTTCGATGACGATCTCCAGCCGCTTGAACGTGTTCCGAGGCCCCCGGCCGATGCAGACCATGATGCAATCGCGGTCGTCGGCGACGATGGTCCCCGGGGCCTCGTCGTTGATGAGGAAGACCGTGAACGAGCAGCGGGGGTCGGTCGGCAGGGGCTGGTCGACCAGGGCGAATTCGCCGCCGCCCACGGCCGGCGGGTTGGCGACGAGATCGTCCCAGAGCTGCTGGTCGGTCAGGCTGCGGAAATAGAACTGGCTCAGGGGGTCGTCCAGACCCGCGCTCACCCCATACGTGGTCCGGTACATCCCCCCGAAGTTCTCGCCGCCCTGGAGGAGGAACTGGTCGTTGAGGAGGCCCCAGGCCGTGTTGAAGCCCGCCTCGGCGGCGTCGAAGGCCAGGCCCTGCAGGCGGATGCTGTCGGAGATCTTCGGGCTCGTCCCGGTGACCGAAAGGAGCAGCATGCCGACGGCCAGCATGAAGGCCACGATCATGATGACCGCGATGAGGCCGGAGCCCCGCTCGCGCGAAATGCGTTCCGAAGCGTTCCTCATGGCGCTCTCCTCATCGCTGGCCGAGATTGTAGAGGTTCAGGCTCAGGTTGCGGACGTTGGCCGTCGATTCGAGGAGGAACCTTTTGTGACGGTCGTCCGCGGCCGAAGCCGGGCTGTTCGAGACGAGGGGGCGGCGGTAGACGTGGATGCCGCCGGGGACCCGCCCCGAGACGGAGGTGAAGGCCCGCGGCGTCCGGCCGAGGACCCAGGCCCGGACCTGGCTGATGCGGGCCCTCTCGGGGAGGCCCCAGGTCGTCTGCCAGGGGGTCCAGACGTCGCCGCCCGCCCAGATATCCAGAGCGAGGTCGTTGTCAAAGTCCCCGGCGTATTCGATCTGGAAGTTCTCGATGTTGCGGGCCAGGGGGAGGTGGACGCCGTTGTGGGTCACGTAGAGGACGCCGCCGGCCCCTCCCCCGATGTAGCCGTTGACGCCCGCCGTCAATCCCGGGGCGTTGCCGGTGACGTCGAGCCAGTACTCCTTGACATCGACGAAGCTGACCGTCCCGCCGTCGTAGTCGTTCGGGCTCGGGCAGGTCCCCGAGAGCCCTCCCGGCGGGTTGATGCCGGGAGCCAGCCCGGGCGAGAAGTTCATGTGCTCCGTTCCGCCCGTGGCGCTCCGGTTGATATGGGTGATGACGCGGACCTCGGCGGCCCGGCAGCCCGATTCCGGATTGGGGAGGATGACGACCATCTTCCACTTGTAAAAGCTGTCGGGGTAAGGGTACTGCTCCAGGCTGAAGGGGTTGAGAAAGACGGTGGCGGCGGACCCCTGGTACTTATCGATCTGCAGATTGAGGGGGTCCTCGATGTTGCCCATCAGCCGGATGCGGTCGGGCCGGACCTCGTTGCCGCCCTGGTCCTCGTTGTCGAAGCCCTCGATGAAATAGGGGGCGAACTCCTCGGGCATGCCCACCCCGGCCATGCGCAGGTCGCGGGTGAGGAAGAACATCGCCGCCCGGACGTCGTTCTGGACCTCGGTGACCATCTGCTGCTCGACCGAGACCTTGTTGCTGCGGGCGTAGATGGCCAGGGCCCCGAGGATGGCCACGAGCATGACGGCGCTGCCGACGATGAGCTCGATCATGGTGAAGCCCCGGCGCCGGTTGGATAACAGCCGTTTTCGTTCTCTCATGGGGTGCGCTCCGTTCACCGGGTGATGACCGTCGACAGGAAGGCCCGCGGACGGTGCGGGTTCGAGGGGTCGAAGGGGGCCTGGGGATCGGGGACGAGCTCGTTCTGGGGAACGGCCAGCTTTTCGGCGGAGTAGACGTAGACGCGGGCCTGGAAGACGAATTCATGATCGACGACGTGGGATATCCGGCGATAGTCGTCCGCGCCGTCCAGGTTGACGTCGATGACCTCGTCGGTGACCGTGCCCGAGGCGAGGACGAGCTCGTCCGCGGTCAGGCCCCGCAGCCATTCGATCTGCTGCTGGGCCAGGTTGGTGGCCGTGGTGATGCGGTCGGCCCGATGGTTGTTGGCGACCGCCAGCAGGAACAGATGGGCGAGCCCCAGGACGGCGACCGCGACGAGGAACAGGCCGACGAGGACCTCGATGAGGCTGAATCCCGGTTTTCTCTTCGTTCTCATGGCCTTAGCTCTTTTGCTTGAGGTATTGGACCGATCCGCCCAGGAACAGATTGAGGACCCGCAGGTCCATCTGCCCCGGGCGGTCGAGTTTCGGGCTCCGGAGGATGATGGAGTTGAGGGCGGTCGTGAAGTTGATGATCGTGCCGACGGCCGAGAAGCTGACGACGTAATCCGATCCGTCGGCCGGCAGGGCGAAGGTCACGGGGAACTTAGGCGGGATGGCCTTTCGGGGGGCCCCGGGGACCCTGTTCCAGGTCACCGTCGCGGCCGTCGTCAAGGTTCTTGTCGCGAGGTCGGCCTCGACGGCCTCCATGTCATAGACCCATTGGCCGGAGTCGGAGCGGTAAAAGCGAACCCGGTGGATGATCTTCGTGTCGACGGCCCTGTTCCGGGTCTGTTGGAGGAAGGTCTGGATCGCCCGGGTCGCGTTCTCCAGGTTCCGGGCCTCCATGGTGTTCAGGATGCTTGGATAGGAGGCGGCCACGAAGATGCCGATGATGCCGACGACGACGATGACCTCGAGCAGCGTGAAGCCGGCCGCGGCCGGCCTTTTCCGTGTCTTCATGGGGCATCCCTCCGTCCGGGGATAGATATCTCATTTATATAGGAACAGGGGGGGGTTTTCAATACTCCGAAGCCATGGGACAGCATTCCCGTCTCTCTCCCCGAAGGGTCGTTATCCGGCTGTCATTATCGGGCGACCCTCTCTTGGGGACAATCACCGCGGGAGGTGAACGGAAAGATGATTTTTTGATGAGGGACGCCCCCCCCGACGGCTAGCCGCGGCCGGAGTGCTTTCGCGGTTCTCAGCGGCCGCCTGAAACGAGCTCCCGGATCCGGTCCGCCCCGGCGACGCCGCTGTTGAAAAGGACGCACTTGACGGTATCGAGGAGGCGCCCGAAAAAGAGCTTCTCCAGCCCGAGCCTTTCCGGGGTCGCCCCCGAGAGATGCGGGTTGAAATAGGGCTGGGCCTCGCCGGCGGTCAGGGCCTTCCTGGCCCCGGGCGCCTCGCCCGCTTCGAGGATCCTCAGGGCCTCCTCCTTGCCCAGCTCGACGACGGCCGGCGAAACATCGTCGTTGCGGAGCAGGATGAGCCACTTCAGGCTCGTCCGCCTGACGGCGGCCGCCGGCCCCCCGAGCCAGGCCGGGTCGAGCATGGCGTGGGCCTCCTTCGAGGCCTTGTAGCAGTAGGGCGAGCCCCGGTCGAGGCGGCAGTCGTCGCCCCTCAGGCAGGCCGCGTCCGTGCAGTCCTCCTTGCGGGTGACGACGTTCTCGCACTTGCTGCTATCGAAGAGGGCCGCCAGGCGCCCGTCGAGCTCGACGGTGTTGGCGGGCATGTAAAGCTTGCGCTCGGCGCAGTCGGCCGCGGCCCGCCCTCCCGAAAGGCGGACGAAGACGAGCTCGTTCGCGTGGAGCCTGAACCGCCGGTCGGCGAGGAGCCCGAAAAAAAGCTCGGTCTTCTTCGTCCCGGGCGGCCCGACCAGGATGAGGCCGTCGCCGTCGAGGTCGGCCGACATGCCCCGGACGGCCCCGGCCGCGCCCGCGGCGCCCGTCCGCCCGGTGATGTCCGCGACGAGGCCCATGGCCAGGCTGCGGAGAGGGCCATAGGCGTCCGTGTTGACGAGAACGCCGGTCCTCGTGCCGGGGTGATAGAAGGCCCGGGGCTCGCGGCCGGCGATGCCGTCGACGGCGTAGAGGATGCCGTGGGGCTCCAGGCCGGTCTCGAGCTGGGCCGGGAACCAGTTCTCGGTCCAGAAGTCGTCGAGGTGGGCGACGTTGGTCCTCAGCTGGACGACGGCCCCGCTGATGCCGGCGTTCCACTCGCGGCGGCCTTCGTACCCGAGGCGGCTCTCCATCTCGGCCGCCAGGCCGTCGCGCACCGGAAGGTCGATCGGGGCCTCGACGGGCACGGCCTTGCGGACCCTGGTCACGGCGTTGGCGAGGGCGACCCGTTTTGCGGCCTTGGCCGTCTTGAGCTTGCCCAGGGCCTCGACGATGCGGTCCAGGCCTTTCTCGAGGTTGGTCATGGAGGTCGCATAGGACAGCCGGATGTGGTCGTCGGCGCCGAACGCGTCGCCCGGCACGATGGCCACCCGGGCCTCCTTGAGGAGATAGTAAGCCAGGCCGTAGGAGTTGCGGATGCGGGCCCCTCCGGCCTCCTTGTCGTAGAACGACCGGACGTTGGGGAACAGGTAGAACGCGCCCTGGGGCTTGTAGCACGAGAGACCCGGCACCGAGGCCAGGCGCATCAGGCAGTAGTTGCGGCGCCTCTGGAACTCGGCGGCCATCCGCTGGACCTCGTGCTGCGGCCCGTCGTAGGCCTCGAGCGCGGCCTTCTGGGCGATGGAGCAGGCGTTGGAGGTCGTGTGGCTCTGGATCTTGGACATGCCGTCGATGACCGCGGCCGGGCCGGCGGCGAACCCGATGCGCCAGCCGGTCATGGAATAGGACTTGGAGACGCCGTTGACGACGACCGTCTTCTTCTTGATGTCCTCGTCGAGGGCGGCGAAGCTCGTGAACTTGAAATTATCGTAGACGAGGCCGGCGTAGATCTCGTCGGCGATGACGGTGATGTCCTCGCCCCGGACGACCTCGGCCAGGGCCAGGAGCCGGTCCTTCGTGTAGGCCGCGCCCGTGGGATTCGAGGGATTGTTGAGGATGAGGGCCTTGGTGGCCGGGGAGATGGCCGCCTTGAGGGCCTCGGGGGTCAGCAGGAAGCCGTCCTCCTCCCGGGTCGGGGCGACGACGGTCCGGCCCTTGGCCAGGGACACGCACTCGGGGTAGGTGACCCAGAAGGGCGAGGGGACGATGACCTCCTCGCCCTCGTCGACCAGGGCCTGGACGAGGTGGAAGAGCGAGCTCTTGGCGCCGGCCGAGACGATGATGTCCTCGGGGGCGTATTCGAGGCCGAAATCCTCCTTGAGCCGCTTGGCGATGGCTTTGCGGAGGGGCAGGATGCCGTCGCTCGCCGTGTACTTCGTGAAGTCGTCCCGGATGGCCTTGATGCCGGCGTCCTTGACGTTGGCCGGGGTCGGGAAGTCGGGCTCGCCGACGCTCAGGTCGATGACGTCGATGCCCTCGGCCTTCATGGCCGCGGCCTTGGCCGAGATCTTGAGGGTCGGGGAAGCGCCGATGCGCTGGACTTTTTCGGAGATCATGGTTCACCTGCCTCGACGCCCGCCGGGGCGGTCACTTCTTCGCGTCTTTGGCGTCCGGCGAGAGCTTTTTTTTCAGGAACTCGTGGATGTCCGCGCCCGTCAGCGACTTGACGACCTCGGGCATCTGGGCCAGGACCTGGGCGACCTGGGCCGTGATCTTGGTCGTGCCGAGCTCCTTGTCGCCGCCGACAATGACGATCTTGTCGACTTTGGAGAGCGGCTCGGAGACGGCCCGGGCCAGCTCGGGCAGGGCCTTGATGTACATCTCGAGGACGGCCGCCTGGTTGTACTTCTCCCAGGCCTGGGCCTTTCGGACCATGGCCTCGGCCTCGGCCAGGCCCGTGGCCTTGATCCGGTCGGCCTCGGCCAGCCCCTCGAGCTTGAGGGCCTCGGACTTGCCCTTGGCCTCGGCGGCGATGCGGAACTCCTCGGCCTCGGCCTCGGCCTTGATCTGGTATTTTCGGGCGTCGGCCGGCTTGATGACAGTGGCCTCGAGCTCGCGCTCCTTGCGGGCGATCTCGAGGCTCTCGGTCTTGATGGCCTCTTCCTTCTCGACCTGCTTGACCTTGGCCTCTTCCTTCTTGAGGTCCTGGCTCAGGCGGTGGCGCTCGAGCTCGTAGGAGAAATCGGCTTGGGCCTTCTTGGCGTTGACCGCGACCTGGGACTCGGCCTTCTTGGCCTCGTTCTCCCACTGGGCCTTGGCGATCAGGGCCTCGGCCTGGAGGCGGGCGACCTCGGCCTCCTTGCGCGCCTGGGACGACTTGATGACGGCCTCTTTCTCGGTCTCGGCCTGGGCGATCGCGGCGTCGCGCTTGGCGGCCGCGATCTGCGGCTTGCTGAGGGCGTCGATGAAGCCCTGGGTGTCGCTGATGTCCTTGAGGGCGAACGAGAGCATGACCAGGCCCATCCGGGAGAAGTCCTCCTTGACGGCCTTGACGACCCGGCTCGAGAACTCGTGACGGCCGCGGGTGATCTCCTCGACGGTCATGGTCCCGATGACCTCCCGGACCTTGCCTTCGAGGACGTTGACGACGACGTCCCGGACGCCGTCCCGGCCGACGCCTAGGAACTGCTCGGCCGCCAGGTGGATGGTCTCGTCGGAGGAGTCGATCTTCACTTGGGCGGAGGCCTCCGCTAAAATGGGGACACCGCCATGGGTCAGGACCTCCGGCGTGCGGATCGAGACCGAGATGACGTCCATGGGCAGGGCGTAGACCTTCTCCATCCCGGGCCAGACGAACACACCTCCGCCCAGCCGGTAGCGATATCCGACCTTGCGCTTGGTCCCGTCGGCCAAGGTCACGGTCCGCTTCCGGCCCCCGGCGATGATCAGGGCCTCGTTGGGCCCGACCTTGCGGTACTGGAGCGCCAGGATGAGGATGACGACGGCGAAGAACAGGATGACGGCGCCGGCGGCGATGAGCCAGGATGTCAGGTTCATGACGACCTCCCTATGATTTGTCTTGGTACCCGTAGGCCATGAAGAGGATGCTTTTCTTCTTGAGAGCTTCTTTCTGGACGCGGACGAGCCGGGCGATGCCCCGGTCGGCCAGCTTGAGCAGGCGGAGAAGCTCCTGGCGCGAGAACGGGTTCTTCTCGGCCCCGGCCTGGATCTCGACGAGCTCGCCCCGGTCGGTCTCGACGACGTTCATGTCGATCTCGGCCCGGGAGTCCTCGTCGTAGTCGAGATCGAGCAGGGGGACGCCGCGGACGATGCCGACGCTGACGCCGGCCACGAGATGGCGGAGGGGCATGTGGTCGATGAGCCCGTCGTCGAGCATCTTTTTCAGCGCCAGGCCGAGGGCCACGCAGCCGGCCGTGATCGCCGCCGACCGCGTGCCGCCGTCCGCCTGGAGGACGTCGCAGTCGATGATGATCTGCCGCTCCCCGAGGGCCCGGAGGTCGGTCACGGCCCGCAGAGCACGGGCTACGAGACGCTGGATCTCGTGGGTCCGGCCCGAGACGCGCCCGGGCATCCGCTCGCGGGGCGTCCGCTCGCCGGTCGAGCGCGGCAGCATGGCGTACTCGGCCGTGACCCAGCCGCGGCCCGTGCCCTTGAGGAACGGCGGCACGCGCTCGTCGATGGTCGCCGCGGCCAGGACCCGGGTCCGGCCCATCTCGAGCAGGGCCGAGCCGTCGGCGAAATCGAGGTAGTCGAGGGTCATCTTGACGGGGCGGAGCTGGGTGGGGGTCCGGTTCCCGGAGCGCTCGGGCGCAACGGCCGGCGGGCCCTCTTTCTTTTTGATGCTCGGGGTCATAATCCACTCATCTTATTGCATGTCCGGGGTTTTTTCAACACCGGCCCCGGCCCCGAACGGCTGATAGGATGGCCCTGAAATACCCTGTCCCATGAATCCGTGATGGGGTTCCGGGCGCGGCGGTCGCCGCGGCCGGCGGGAACGGGCGGCGGCCTACCTGATCCAGATCGGCGGCGCGCTGTCCTTCTTGTTGGCGGCGATGAAGTCCTCGACGTCCTTGCGGGCTTTGGCGGCGTCGGCCTCGGCCTTGAGGAGCTTGTCGTAGGTGTCGCTGATCTGGATCTGGAGGAGCTCCCGGGATTTCTGGTTGTCCAGGCCGTAGTATTCCTGGTAGAGGGAGTTCATCTTCAGGGTCAAGAGCTCGACCATCTCCTGTTTTTCGGCGGCCAGGTCGATGAGCTCGTTCTGCTTCTTCTCGATCTCCTTGCGGGACAGGGCCTCCTGGTCGGCGGGAATGACCTCTTCGGCCCCGGCCGCTTGGGCTTGCTCCGCGGCCTCGCCGGGCTTGGCCGGCGGCGCGGCGGCCTGTGTCCCGCCGGTCTCGGTCTCGCCCTCGACGATCTCCGCTCCCGTCGACTCGACGGACGGCCGCCTCTTGACCTTGGCCAGGTCGGCGTTGGTGACGACCGTCGTCGACTTGCCCTTCAGGGCCTCCCGGCGCTCCTTCTCCTTCTTGGCCAGCTCCGCCAGGCTCTGGGAATGAAGAAAGGCCGCGAGGACGAGCGGCAAAAAGATGATAGCCAGGGCTCTTTTCGTGAACATCCCGTTCGCTCCTCTTCTGTCCACCAGTATCACCTATTTAGTCGCCGGTGTCAACGGGAAGTCGCCGTTCCCTCCCGGCCCCCCGAGGGCCCGCCGCGAAGTGCGGACCCGCAGCGATCGGCCGTCCGTCCTCAGCTCCACGGCGCCATGGAGGTCGGTCCGCAGGACCGCGGCCCCGGCCTCCTCGAAGCGCCCGAGGACGCCCGGGTTGGGGAAGCCGTAGGTGTTCCCCGGCCCGACCGAAACGAGCACGAGCCGCGGCCCGGCCGCGGCGAGAAAGGCCGGGGAGCTCGAGGTGGCGCTCCCGTGATGGGCGGCCTTGAGGACCGTGCACCGGAGGTCGCCGCCCGCGTCGAGGATATGCTTTTCCGAGCCCGCGCCGATATCGCCCGTGAAGAGGAACGAGACCTCGCCCAACGTGATCTTCAGGACGAGCGAGTCTTCGTTGGCGGCCGGCCCGGTGCCGTGAACGCCGGGCCGCTCGGGGTGCAGGGCCTCGACGACGGCCCCGCCTTCGATCCGGCGGAAGCCCCGGAGGGCCTGCCTCCGGACCACGCCAGGGGGGAGGGCTTCGAGCAGGGCGCGGTATCCCGCGTTGTCCGGCGCGGGCGAGGCCTCCCAGAGCTCCCGGACGCGGAAGTTCCCGGCGACGGCGGGCAATCCGCCGAGGTGATCGGGATGGGGGTGGGTGAGGACCATGATGTCGATCCGCCTGATCCCGCGGGACCATAAAAACGGGGACACCACACGCTCGCCGACATCGAAGAGACTCCCCGAAAAGCCGCCCCCGTCGATGAGCATCTTCCGTCGCCCGGGGAACTCGACGAGAAATGCCTCGCCCTGCCCGACGTCGATCATGGTCACTCTCAGGTCGGGAGACGAAGAGGGGAAAGGGTGAAGGACGAGGATCAGGAAGAACAGCCCGAAAACGGCCAGGGCGAGCGGCCCCTGACCCTTGAACCGAGGCCGGACGAGCGACAGCCCGAGGAACAGGAAATACCCGGCAAGCGTCCAGGCGGACGGCGTCGGCACCCTGATGGAGAGGAGGCCCACCGGGTCCAGAAGATGGGAGAGCCAGGAGAAGAGCCGGACGAGGGACCGCAGCCCGGCGTCGGTGAGCTTGGCCGCCCAGGGCACGGCCGCGGCCAGGGGCAGGGTCGCATAGCCCAGCCCCATGACCAATCCCACAAGGGGGATGGCCGCGTAGTTCAGGACGAGCGAGGCGAAGGTCACCCGGTTGAAGCTGCGGGCGATGAGGGGCAGGACCCCCAGGAGGGCGCTGAGCGACAGGGCCGTCATCTCGGACGCCCGGAGCGGAAGGCGGGGCAGCCGCCGGAAAAGGGGAGGATAGAAGACGATGATGGCCAGGGTCGCCCCGTAAGTCAGCTGGAAGCCGAGGTCCTGGAGGCTCGCGGGATTGGCCAGGAGCAGGACGAAGGCGCTGGCGGCGATGGTGTTGAGAGCGCGGACGTCCTTCCAAAGCAGCTTCCCGGCCAGGAAGAACAGGGTCATGAAGGTCGCCCGGAGAACGGACGGGCGGCCCTCGACGAGGAGCGTGTAGAAGAGCAGGAAGACGATGAGGACGAGCCGCGAGGCGCGGTCGGAGATCCGGACGAGCCGGAAGAGCGAGAACAGGAGCAGGGTGACGATGGCGATGTGCCCGCCGGAGATGGCGAACAGGTGATAGAGCCCGCTCTCCTGGAGATTGCGGACGGTCCCCGGGTCGAGACGCCCGTCCTCCCCCAGGAGAAGGGCCTCGAGCACGGCCCCTTCCGGCCCGATGTCGTGGCCGTCGGCGGCCGGGAACCGGCGCTCGAGGCCGGCCTGGATGGCGCACCGCACGCGGGAGACGGCCCGGCGGACGGAGGCCGGAAAGCCCGGGCGCTCCGCCGTCCTTCTCACGAGCAGGCCGGATTTCGTCGATGCCCGGCGATGGACGTTTTGGGACTCGAGGTAGCGCTCGTAGGAGAAGCCGCCGAAATTGTGGAAAGAGCCCCCCGAGGCCAGGCGGACGGATGCGGCGATACTCTCCCCGGCGTGGAGGGCGATCCTCGGCCGCACCCCCCGGACGAAGGGCACGCTCAGCCGGAGGTTGCCGCGGAGCGCGAGCGTCCGGCCCGCGTCGCGGACCTCGTGGATGCGGAGGAACAGGGTGTCCCGGTCCGGCTCCCGCTCCGGAGAGCGGAGGAGGACGCCTTCGACGTCCAGATAGCCCTCGCTTTGATAGGTGTGGAGGGCGTTCCTGTCGTGAGCCCGGTCGTGCTGGGAGGCGCGGGCGGCGCCGCCGGCGGCGACGGCCAGGAGGACGAGGGCCAGGACGGTGCGGTCCTTGTTCCGGATGAACGACAGCCAGGCGAGGGCCAGGGAGACGGCGGACGCCCCCAAATAGAGGGCGGGGGGAAGCGGCAGGGCGGCGGCGAAAGCGATGCCGGCGACGAGAGCCGTCGCCAGGGCCAGGAAGGGGCAGGAGGCGGCCGTCAGTTCCTGATCGTGCCGGCCGCCAGGACGCTCTGGGCGTCCAGGGCGTCCAGCACGAGGTGGCAGAGGACCTTGATGCCCAGGGGGATGCTGCGCTCGTCCGGATTGAAGCCGGGGCTGTGGAGGGGGGCCGCGACGGCCTGGGCCGGGTTCTTGACGCCCAGGAAGAAGTAGAACCCGGGGACCTTCTCGGAGAAGTGCGAGAAGTCCTCGGCGATCATCTGCGGCTTCCATTCCTGGACCTTGTCCTTGCCCAGGAGCTTGATCAGGGCCGGGCCCATGGCGGCGGCAAGCTCCGGATTATTAAAGACGCTCGGGACCCCTCTTTTATACTCAAACGTGTGGCTTGCTCCGCGCATGCCGGCGATGTTCCGGACGATCGCCTCGATGAGGCCCGGCATCCTTTTCCGGGTCGTCTCGCTGAGGGTCCGGACCGTGCCCTCGAGGACGACCGTGTCGGCGATGATGTTCGGCCGGGCCCCGCCGCGGATCGTGCCGACGGTCAGGACGGCCGGGTCCGTGGGGTCCAGGGCCCGGCTGACGATGCCCTGGAGGGCGGTGACGATCTCGGCGGCGGCGACGATGGCGTCGACCCCCTCGTGCGGCCTGGCGCCATGGGCGCTCTTGCCTTTGACCGTGATGACGAAATTGTCGGCGCTCGCCGTGACCGGACCGGGGGCGACCAGCACGGTCCCGACGTTCACCGGCCAGACGTGGAAGCCGAAGACGGCCCCGGCCGGCGGGTCGTTGAGCGCCCCCTCGCGGACCATGAGCTCCGCCCCGCCTTCCTCGCCGTCGGGCGGGCCCTCTTCGGCGGGCTGGAAAAGGAAGGTCACCGTGCCTTGAAGGCGGTCCTTGAGGGAGTTGAGGACGAGGGCCGTCCCGAGGACGACGGACGTGTGGATGTCGTGGCCGCAGGCGTGCATGACGCCCGGGTTCAGGGACTTGTAGGGCAGGCCGGTCGCTTCCTGGATTGGCAGGGCGTCCATGTCGGCCCGCACGGCGACCGACGGTCCCGGCCGGCTGCCGCGCAGAACGGCCACGACGCCCGTCTTGGCGACGCCGGTCCGGACCTCGAGGCCCAGGGCGTCGAGCTTGGAGCTGACGAGGCGGGCCGTTTCGAACTCGCGGTTGCCGAGCTCGGGGTTCATGTGGATGAAGCGGCGGACCTTGACCACCTCCGCCCTGACCTTCTCGACCTCCTCGTCGATGCGCTGGGCGGTCTTGGGATTGACGCCTCCCGCGAGGGACGGGAGGCCGGCCAGGAGGGCGGCCGTCAGAAGGACGGCGGCGCGGCGCGGGATCCGTGACGGGGCGTTTTCCGGCATGGGGAGCAACCTCTTCGAGAAGACCGTGAGCGGGACAGGCGGAGCGACGGGCCCCCGGCGAACGCGGGCCCTACGGACGCTACTTGTCCTCTTCGCCCTCGGCGGCGGGCTTGCGGGCGAATTCTTCCTTTTTCTTCTCGATGAAATCACGGATGACGTCGATGCCTTCGGTCGTCTTCTCCTTGACGACGCGCAGGCCCTTCTCCGCTTCCTGGGCGATCTTTTCGTAGTTCTCTTTGGCCGCCTCTCCGGTCTTGACGGCCTGCTCCTTGATCTTCTTGCGGGTCTCCTTGCCGCTGGCCGGAGCGAACAGGATGCCGGCGATGAAGCCGGCGGCGGCGCCCGCCATGAAGGTCAGGAGGGAGTCCCAGAAATGGCTCTCGTGGTTATTCCCCATGACGTCTCTCCTTTCGTTTTTTCATCTGCTGCCAACCGAAGCGGATCAAGGGGAGAAGGAGCGGCCAGTATTTGGCCGAAGGGCGAAGGACCTTGGTGCTGAGGAAGAGGGTGATGTCCGAGAGGCGGGAGACGGCCCTCTTGGATGTCTGGAGGACCTGCCCGAGGTCGTCCAGGCCGGCGTCGATCCTGGTCTCGATCGCCTTCATCCCGTCCATGACCTCCTGGGCCTTGACGAGGGTTCTCTCGCCCTCGCGGGCGGTCCGGCGGAGCTGGACGAGAAAGAGGGCCAGCAGGGTGGCCACGACGACGGCGGCGACCGTGAGGATAATGGCCAGGACCTGGTTCAGGGTCAGCAGCATCTCTCCCTCACGATAAGCCAAAAAGCGGTCCAGGTCAAGAAGGGGTCAAATCTCCACTTAGCAAATTCATATTGGTCCCAGCCCTCCCATGTAACGAGGGGCTTGTCATCCCGTATCCGGCCGGGCCGGGGCCGTGTGTGCGGAACTCACGCTTGATGGCCGCGAACTCCGGGGAAGAACATGTGCGAAGCCAGGCCTGGAGAGCGGGAGGGGGCATGTAACGAAGGCGCATATCCCCGGATCAGCGGCCGGGGGTCAGCGACTGAGGATCCGGCCCCATCTGATGTCGCCGAGAGGATGGGCCCCGTCGAGGCGGGCCGCCGCCTCTTTCATGCGCTCCCGGTCCCGGGCTTCGAGGGCCTCCTCCCATTCGGCGAACAGGGAGTCGGCGACGAATTCGTAGTCCCGTCGGAGGATCCGGTGGATGCCGCGAAGAGCCTGCCATTGGATGACCATCAGGATGGCCAGGAAGTAAAAAAGGATGTTCGGACCGGGGAGCAAGGCCGCCAGGCCCGTCAAGGGAAGGACCAGAGCCTCGCCCGCCAGGATGAGGGTGTGACGGGTCCGCTGGCGCTGCAGGAAGAAGAATAGCCTCGTCCTGAGCGCCTTGTCGTCGAGACGGCCGGAGTGCAGGATCCGAAGCGGCCCGTCGCCCGGCCGGCCGCCGCGCTCGAAGGCCTGCTCTTGGAGGAGGGTCCGCGGGTTGAGCCGGGTGACCTTGGCCTTGGCCTTCTCCCAGATCTTCCGGGTCTTGGAGAACCGGGCCGGGAGGGGGCCCAGGGGCTCCGAAGAGAAGAGCCGGTAGCGATGGCGCCTGTCCCGGAAGAAAAAGAAGGTCATCATCGGCCTCATTCTACCAGTACGGGCCCGGGGGCGCCAGAGTTCGCTCAACGCCATCGGGGCCTGTCCCGGCTCGGGACGTTCCTCTCGCCGCGCACCCCCGTCCGGCTGCGTCACTGTCCCTCGCCTCGCGGTTCCTCCCGGCGAACTGATGGCGGGCCGATCGGAGATATGTACCGAAGGTACGTGCCCCAGAGCTTCAGCGCTTGCGGTGGAGGAGATAGAGGAAGAACGGGGCGCCGACGGCGGCCGTGATGACGCCGATCGGCAGCTCGGATGGCAGGAGGGTCCGGGCGAGCAGGTCGCAATAGAGGAGGAAGGTGCCGCCGGCCAGCGAGGCGCCGAAGAACAGGCGGCGGTGCTCCGGGCCGATGAGGATGCGGACCCAATGGGGAACGACCAGGCCGACGAAGCCGATGATGCCGCTCACGGAGACCGACAGGGCGGCCAGAAGGGAGGCGGCGCCGAGGAACACCTTGCGGACCGTGGCCACTGGGCAGCCCAGAGCCCGGGCGGCCTCGTCTCCCAGGGCCAGCAGGTTCATGTCCCGGGCCAGCCAGAGGGCGACGACCAGGGCCAGCAGGAACCACGGGGCCACGGCGCCCACCTGTGCCCATTCGGCCAGCTGGAAGCTGCCGAGCAGCCAGAACACGGCCTGATCGAACGAGTCCGAGCGCATGAACAGGAGGAACGAGGTCAGGGACGAGGCCAGCGCTCCCGCGGCGATGCCGGTCAGGAGCAGGGTTTCCACCCGGAGATCGCCCCTTCTCGACGAGAGCAGATAGACGAGCGAGACGATGCCGAGCCCGGCCGCGAAGGCCGTGAGGCCTTGGGCCGGGAAACCGAGGACCGTAGCGCCGATGCCCAGCGAGAGGGAGGCCACGGCCCCGAGCGCCGCCCCCGAGGACACTCCGACGACGAACGGGTCGGCCATCGGATTGCGGAAATAGCCCTGGAGGATGGCCCCCGAAAGCGACAGCGCGGCCCCGACGAGGAAGGCCAGGACGGCCCTTGCGAGCCGCAGGTCCACGAAGATGGCCGCTTGGACGCGGTCGTAGCGGCGCAGGAACTCCAGCAGATCGCCGGCCGTCGTCTTGACCGGGCCCGTCAGGACGGACAGGAAGAGCCCGGCCAGGGCCAGCGCGACGAGCGCGGTCCAGAAGAGCGTCCGTCCCGTCTTGGCGTTCACGGTCCCTCCCCGAAGCGCTCAGGATGAAGAAGGCGGGCCATGCGCTCGAGGACGTCCACCAGCCTCGGGCCGAACCGGCTGGCCGCGTCCTCGTCGAGGCGATGGACCCTCCCGGTCCGGACGGCCTCGACGCTCCCGAACCGGCCTCCCCGGGCCAGCCAGTCGCGGCCCGCGGCGAAGTCCGCCTCGGATTTGGACAGCACGAAGATGACCCGGGGATCGTCCTTGACGATCTGTTCGCGCTTGTAGAGGGCCCACTTCTTGGGCAGGTGCGCAGCGACGTTCTCCGCCCCGGCCCGGGAGATGAGGTCGTCGAGGTAACTCTCCCCGCCGCACGTCCAGAGCCCCTGCCCGTAGAGCAGGACGAAAACGCGCGGCCTCGCGCCGATGCCGGCCATGGCCGCGCCGACCGCGCCGATCCGCTCCCGGAGCGAGGAGGCGAGCCGGGCGGCCCGCTCCTCCGTCCGGGTGACGGCGCCGATCCTCTCGATGAGCGGCGGGAGGGCCTCGAGGCTCTCGCCGATGTCGAGGACGAACACGGAAAGGCCGAGCTTCCCGATCCGCTCGAGAACGCGAAGAGGATTGCCGCGGAAGCCGATGACCAGGTCGGGGTCGAGCGACCGGACGATCTCGACGTTGGGGTCGACCAGGCCGCCGACCCTAGGGACGGCGCGCGCCCCGTCCGGATGGTCGCAGAAGCGGGTCGCCCCGACGATCCGGTCGCCGAGGCCCAAAGCGAACAGGATCTCGGTGACGTTGGGGGCCAGGGAGACGATCCTCTCCGGGGCCTTTGCGGGCAGGACGAAAGGCCGGCCCAAGTCGTCTCGAATTAACTCCATTTGCCGATCTTGAAGAAGCCCTCTGTTCGGCTTGGCGAAGGACATCGCCCTCAGCCCCCCGGCCCCCCCGGGGACCTGTCCCGGCGGTCCCCCCGCCTGCGGCGGGTCCCCCCCCGCTACGGGGGTCGTCAGGGCGACGTCCTTCGCCGCCTCGCGACGGGCTTCTCCGTCCGCGAAAAGGGCTTCTGCGGATAGGAGGATCAGGCCGGGGGCCAGCGACGCAGATGACGTGGAGACGCGCCCCAGCGGCAAGTGTCCCCATGAAGTTACGTCGGCGATATAAAAGTGCCCGGATGTGATCACCAAAGAGGCCGCCACGATCGGTAGCATGCCGCCCCGAGACCGCCCGCGTGATCCCATCATCGGAGTCTCTCCGCGGCCGCCACGGAAATCTCGGGCAGGCCCGTGCGGGCGTTCTCCCGGATGTCGACGTCGGCCCCGAAGACGGCCCGGATGGTCTCCGCCGTCAGCGTCTCCCGGGGCGTCCCCTCGGCCGCCAGCGACCCGTCCCGCAGGAAGATCAGGCGGTCGGCGTGGGCCGCGGCCAGGTTGATGTTGTGCTCGGCGACGAGGACCGTCTTTTTCCTATCGTGCTGGAGCCCCCTCAACAGGCCGTAGATCTCCGCCTGATAATTGATATCGAGATGGAGGCTGGGCTCGTCGAGCAGGAGCAGGGGCGTGTCCTGTGCCAGGGCCCGGGCGATGAAGACCCGCTGTCTCTCGCCTCCGCTCAGGCGCGACAGATTCCTGTCCCTGAAGGGCAGCGTGTGAGTGGCCTCCATGGCCTCCCGGACGGCCCGCTCGTCGCCGGCCGTGACGGCCTCGAGCCGCCCCTGGCGCGCGTAGCGGCCCATGAGGACGACCTCCCCGGCCGTGAAGTCGAAGACGGGGTCTGGCAGCTGAGGGACGTAGGCCATCGTCCGGGCGATCTCGCGCCGGGCCAGGCCGCCGACCTCCTTCGTTCCCGCGTAAACCTCGCCGCTCACGTTCCCGAGCAGCCCTAGGACGGCCCGGATGAGCGTGCTCTTGCCCGAGCCGTTCGGCCCTAGGACGGCCGCGAACTCGCCGGGCCCGAGCTTCAGGGAGACGCCGCGGACGACGAACTCGCCCTCGTATCCCGCCGAAAGTCCCCGGATCTCGAGCATCGTCCTGTCAATTCCGTGCCCCTCAGTATAGCCGTTTGGAGCATCGAAATCCACGGCACGGAGACACCCACCTCCGGTCCATGTCCCCTTCGCGCCCCGCGAGTTCCGAGGGCCGTCGAGGCCGGTCAGGCGAGAGGCGGTGACGCAGCGGGGCGGGGGCCCCCGTGCGCGCGCAGCCGCTGATGCTTGAGAGCGTTTTGGAGCGGTGAGCACGGACGGGGGTGCTCCGCGAGAGGAACCGTCCCGAGCCGGTCCCCTTGCAGGCGCCCGGGATCACCGCAGCGACCGAGG
>JBBIGP010000045.1:0-22024 GCA_037447475.1 Candidatus Aminicenantota bacterium | reverse complement strand
TTCACCCTCCACGCCTTGCATCTGCAGCCGCCTCGACTCGTGAATAGATCAGGTTAGGCTCCGTCGGACGATCCCCTCGGCCTCGTCTTCAGCGGTCGTCTCCGTTCCCGTCGGTTCCCCCCGCCGCGAGCGGCGGGTCCCCCTTCCGCTACGGGGTCCATGAATGATACCCGTCACAGCCCGGGCGCCTGGGGATCGCGGCGAAGCCAGGCGGAAGTCTTTGATAACCTTCGGCGGGCGGGAGCGTATAATTTAGCATCGCCTCGAAAGGAGTCCGGAATGAAAAGAACCAAGATTGACCGCATCGTTCTTGTCCTCGTCGCGTTCGCCCTGCTGGCCGTCGCCTCGGCGCAGGCCCAGGACGCGAAGCCCTTCGTCGGCGCCTGGAAGGGCTCGCTCAGCATCATGGGCGTTGAGCTCGAGATCAAGGTCGCCTTCTCGCTCGACGAGTCCCAGAAGCTCAAAGGGACCATCGACGTCGTCACCCAGGGCGCGATGGGCATCCCCCTGGGGAACATCGAGATCAAGGACAAGGCCATCACCTTCGTGATCGACCACCCCAACGTGCCCGGCGAGCCGACCTTCAAAGGCACGCTGGACGGGACCGGAAAGAAGATCGCCGGGGAGTTCACCCAAAGCGGCTACGCGGGGACTTTCGCTTTAGAGAAAGAATGATCCGTGGCCTCTCCCCGAGATCGCCGATAGAGGCTCCTTCCCCTGAGGGTTCATTTTTCCCGGTGCCCAAGGGGATTCCCGGGACACGATGCGAAATCCGGAGATTTCGTTCACGACACGGAATTCCCCGCCCCATCCTATCGGCAAATTCGCCGTTTGCCCCCCGGATTGATAATTTCCCCGGGATGGGGTAGAAGAAGGGGCGAGGCGCCATGAGCCGGAAAGACATCGAACAGGCCCTGGTCCGGGGGGTCGAGGCCCTGGCCGCGTTCCTGCCTTCGGCGCCTTCGCTGCTCTTCCCCGTCCTGTCCTCGGTGTGCGTCTGGGCCGTGCGGCGGGTCTTCAACTACCGTGACCACATCCTGACCTGGAAGGTCTGGCTGGACCCGGAAACCATCCGGACGAAGCCCGACGACTTCATCCGCCACTTCTTCGCCAAGGACCCCGTCCTCGCCGGCGTTTACGCCGCGGAGCTCGAGGCCGGCGACATCAAGGGCTTGCGGGCGGCCTTCCCGGCCCTCTATCCCGTCCTGGGGCTCGAGGACGCCTTCCTCCGGGGCCTGTTCCGGGCGGAGCTGGCCGCCGGCGACCTCCGGCGAATCGTCGCCGAATTCGAGCCCCGGGCCGCCGCGGCCGCCGAGTCCATCAAGCCGGCCGAGGCCGACCCGGCGTTCTGGAAATTCCTCGAGACCTTCGGCATGGAGCTCGCCTCCCTCGGCCTCCATCTCCTCAAGGACGGGACCGTCGAGGATCTCATTCTGGCCGCCATCGAGGCCAAACGTCCCGAAGAGGGCGGGAGCGCATGACCGGACGGGCCGCGCGGCGCATCCTTGCCCTCGCCCTGTGCGCTGCCTTTCTCGCCGGGTGCGCGTCCCCGCTCAAGAGAGCCAAGGTCCACTATGCCCGGGCCCAGGAGCTCGACCGGAGCTACGAATCCGGGCCCGCCGCGGCCGCCATGAAGCGGGCCCTCCTCGAGGCCGGCGCCGCCGCCCGCAAGAATCCCTCGGCCCAGGCCTACACGCTCAAGGGGCTGGCCGAGGCCCGCCTCGAGCGCTGGGCGGACGCGGCGGCGAGCTTCCGGCGTGCGTTCGCCTTCGGCTTCGAGCCCGGGGAGTCGTGGGCCGCGGACGTCGCCCTTCTCGGGGCGGCCCTGAGCTTCGAAGCCTCCGGGCTCGCGGACGCGGCCGGCCGCGTCTATGCCCATCTCATGGCCAGGTCCAAGTTCGCCCCGGTCCGGACGGCCGCCGCCGGCAAGCACGTCGACCTCGCCCTATCCCGGGCCCTGGCCGCAAGCGACAAGGACCGGGACAAGGCGCTCGCGGGCCTGGTCAAGGACGTCGGCCGCCTGCTCGACGACGACTACGCCTCGGGCTTCGCCCATTATCTCCTCTCGCAGGTCCTGGCCCACCGCGGCGAGCTGCGGCCGAGCTACGAAGAGGCCGTCCTGGCCCGCGAGCTCGGCCTGCCGTCGGAGAAGGTCCTGCGCGACAACGACAACCAGATCGTCTATTGCCGCGACCGGGTCCGGGAGGCCCTCGGGCCCGAAGAGAGGGCGGCGTTCGACGTCGTCCACGACGCCTGGGCCGCGAGATGGGGCTGGCGCGACGCCCGCACGCCGCCCTGGAAAAAGGAGTGACCGATGCTGCCGACGATCGCCTGGCGCGGCCGGTCCGTGGTCATGATCGACCAGCGCAAGCTCCCCGGCCAGGAGATCTACGTCCGCTGCCGCACCTACATCCAGGCGGCCCAGGCCATCGAGAAGATGGTCATCCGCGGGGCGCCGGCCATCGGCATCGCCGCCGCCTACGGGGTCGTCCTGGGGGCCATGTCCCTGCGCGGCGACACGGGCCGGTCGCTCGACCGGGATTTCGAGAAGGTCTTCCAGCGGCTGACACGGACGCGGCCAACGGCGCGCAATCTTTTCTGGGCCCTAGAGCGGATGAAGGCGGTCTACGAGCGGAGCCGGGGGAGCGGCCTGCGGGCCATCCGGGCGGCCCTGCTCGAAGAGGCCTTGGCCATCGAGAGCGAGGACGCGGAGACGAACCGGGCCATCGGCCGTCACGGCCGGTCCCTGCTCCGCGACGGCTGGACCGTTCTCACCCATTGCAACGCCGGAGCGCTGGCCACCGCCGAATTCGGCACGGCGCTCGGCATCGTCCGGGCCGCCGTGGAGGAAGGCAAGACCATCCGGGTCTTCGCCGGCGAGACCCGGCCTTTCCTCCAGGGCGCCCGCCTGACCGTCTGGGAGCTCGAACGGGACGGCATCCCCGTCGTCCTCATCACCGACAACATGGCCGGCTGGTTCATGCGGAGAGGGGAGGTCGACGCCGTCGTCGTCGGGGCCGACCGCATCGCCGCCAACGGCGACACGGCCAACAAGATCGGCACCTATTCCCTGGCCGTCCTGGCCAGGGAGAACGGCGTGCCGTTCTACGTCGCGGCGCCGACGAGCACGATCGACACTACCGTCCTCGACGGCGGCGGCATCCCCATCGAGGAGCGGAGCCCCGAGGAGGTCCGCGGCGCCGGCGGCCGGCTTGTCACCCTCCCCCATGTCGAGGTCCGCAATCCCGCCTTCGACGTCACCCCGGCCGCGTACATCACGGCCATCGTCACCGAGCTCGGCGTCCGCCGCCCACCGTACGAGAAGAGCCTCAGAGGCCAAAACACATGAATTGAGACCGGCTCTACGTCGTCCGCTCCAAGCCGATCACCGAAAAAGCCGTGCCCTCGAGCGATGTCGATGTCTTCTCCAGGGACGGCGACTATGTTTACCGGATGATCTGGCCGTTCACGCCCCAGGTCATCAAGGGCGGGTTTCTCTACGATGTCCTCCAGGACGAGGAGGCCGGCCTGACGAAGATCATCCGGCGCCGGATCAGGAATTGGGACGATTTCCGGTCGGAGTGAAGTAGGGCAAGGAGGGGAAGGGATGACCAAGCGAAAAGCTCTTGCGCTCGTCGCGGCCGCTCTCGGCCTTTCGTCCTTCGCGACCTTGAAGGGCTCCGCCGCGCCGTAACGAGGCCGTGCCCGCATGAGCGCGGGCCGGCGGATCACCGGGCCTTGTCCAGCCTTCGGACGTAGGACAGGGTGTACATCGCCGGGACGACGACCAGGGTCAGGACAGTCGTGAAGGTCAGCCCGAAGATGATCGTCCAGGCCAGCGGGTTCCAGAAGGCGGCATTGTCCCCGCCCCAGTAGATCTGCGGGTCGAGGCTCGTGAACAGGGTCTGGAAGTTGAAGTTCAGGCCGATGGCCAGGGGCATGAGGCCCAGGATCGTCGACAGGGCGGTCAGCAGGACGGGGGTCAGGCGGGTGGCCGCGGCCTCGACCACGGCGGCCCGGGCATCCCCGCCCTCCGCGATGCGCTTGTCGGTGTAGTCGATGATGATGATGGCGTTCTTGACGACGATGCCGGCCACGGCGATGATGCCCATCCCGGTCATCATGACCGAGAACTCGAGATTGAAGATCGTGAAGCCCAGGAGGACCCCGGTGATGCTCAGGAAGATCTGGGCGATGACGATGAACGGCTTGGACACGGAGTTGAACTGGGCGACGAGGATGATGAAGATCATGAAGACGGCCATGATCAGGGCCTTAACAAAGAAGTTCCCGACCTCCCGCTGGAAATTCTGCTCGCCCGTGAAGGCCACCGCGTAGCCCGGCTTGAGCTCGAAGCGCGACAGCTCGCGACGGATGGTCCGGATGATCTGATTGGCGTTGGCCCCGCCGAGGACATTCGAGGTCAGAGTGATGACGCGCCGGTTGTCGATGCGGGTGATGCCGCCGGTGCTCGTCAGGTTGGAGACCCGGGCCAGGGTCGAGATGGGGATGTCCTTGTTGGGCCCGCCGCCGCGGCCCTGGACGGAGACGGTCTGGCTCAGGAGGACGTTGAGGTCGTCCCGGTAGCGGCGGTCGAGCCGCAGACGGATAGGGAACTCCTCCTCGCCTTCCTTGAAGGTCGAGATCTCGGCCCCGAAGATGGCCGTCCGCAGGGCGGAGCCTATTTGGGCCGTGCTGACCCCCATCCGGTTGGCGGACTCGCGGTCGATCTCCAGGATGACCTCGGGCTTGTTGACCTCCATGCTGGACTTGAAGCCCTCGATGCCCCGGATATCGAGGGCGGCGATGAACTCCTCGAGCCGCAGGGAGATGTCCACGAGCTCGTCGATGTCGTCCCCGCTGACCTCGATGTTGATGGGTGCGCCGGACGGCGGCCCCGTGGCCTCGCGGTCGATGCGGATCTCGGCCCCGGGGATGTCGCGGAGCTCGCGGCGCATCTCGTCCAGGTACTGGCGCGTCGATCTCGGCCCCCGGCGGAGCTTGTACTCGACGAACGAGATCGTGACCTTGGCCAGCTTGTCCTGGGTCGACCGCTCGAACAGGCCGGCCCCGGCGTTGACGGCCACGTTCGTGACGATGGATTCCACGTCAGGATTGCCCGGCCCGAGGATGCGGGAGACCCTGTCCTCGACCTCGCGGGCGACCCGGTCGGTGACCTCGATGTGGGTCCCCTCGGGCATGGTGATGTAGACGAACAGGGAGTTGGGGTCGCCGGACGGGAAGAACACGACCCGCGGCGGCCGGACGCCCATCAGGAGGAAGGAGGAAAGGAACAGAAGGACGACGGCGGCGACGACGGCCATGGGCCGCCGGCCGCGGATGAAGACGGCCAGGGTCTTGCGATAGAGGTCCATGAACACGGGCATGACGCAGCATTGGAACCTGTCCGCAAGATGGTCGAGGACGAACCTGTTGAGGACGAAGACAAGGACCCCGGCGGCCAGGAGGTTGGCCGCGACCATCGGTCCCGTGACGTAGAGGACGATGGCCAGGGCGGCGGCCGCCCCGGTCAGGGCCTTGGCCCTCCGGCCGAGCTTCCGGGCCTTGGCCCGGTCCTCGGGCGGCACGTACCGCATGAACGTCACGGCGAAGACGGGGTTGATGAAGTAGGCCACGAACAGGGACGCGGTCAAGGCCAGGATGATGGTGATCGGCAGGAAGGACATGAACTTGCCGGCGATGCCCGGCGTGAAGATGAGCGGGACGAAGGGGGCCATGGTCGTCAGGGTCCCCGTGAAGACGGCCGTGGCCACCTCGCCGACGGCCCGTTTGGTGGCCGGGACGATGGGCAGGTTCTCGGTCGTCATGTAGTGGCGGTAGATGTTCTCGACGACGACGATGGAGTTGTCGACGACGATGCCAAGGACGAGGATGAAGGCCATCAGGACGACCCGGTTCAGGGTGAAGCCGATGAGGGGCAGGAAGATGAACGAGATGAGCATGGACAGGGGGATGGCCACGGCGACGAACGCGGCGTTGGTCCGGCCCATGAAGAACAGCAGGACGAAGGCCACGACGATGAAGCCCAGGACGATCGTGTTGAACAGGTCGCTGACGGCGTTGCGGGTCTTCTCGCTGCTGTCGCCCGACAGGGTGACGACGAGGTTGTCGGGGGCCGCCGTCCGGAACTCCCCGAGAACGGCCTTGATCCTGTCGACGGCGGTGATGAGGTTCTTGCCGCCCCGCTTGATGACGTTGAGGGTCACGACGTCGCGGCCGTCGAGCCGCGAGAAGCTCTCGCGGTCCTTGAAGCCGTCGACGACCTCGGCGATGTCGGCGAGCCGGAGGCCCTCCTGGAGGACGATGCCGGCGATCTCGTCGACGCTCCGGAACTCGCCGACGATGCGCAGGTTGCGCCGCATGCCGTCCGAGTCGATCTGCCCGCCCGAGAGGGTCAGGTTCTCCGAGGCCACGGCGCCGCGGATGGTGTTGAACGACAGCCCGGCGGCCTGCATTTTGTAGAGGTCGACGTTGATCTGGATCTCGCGGTCGAGGGCCCCGGCGATGTCGACCCGGGTGATCTCCTCGAGGGCCTCGATGCGGTCCTGGAGGTCCTCGGCCAGCTGTTTCAGGCGGACCAGGCCGAGGTCGCCGGTCAGGTTGATGTAGAGAATGGGGATCTCGGAGAGGTCGATGCGCCGGATCTGCGGCTCCTGGAACAGGTCCGAGGGCAGCTCCGAGCGGGCGTCGTCGAGGGCCTGCTTGATGTCGAGGTAGGCCTGGGTCTCGTCGGCCGCGAGGTCGAACTCGATGAAGATCGAGGAGTAGTCCTGGATGGACTTGCTGCTGATCTCCTTGACGCCGTTGATGCCCTTGAGCCGCTTCTCGATGGGCCGGGTTATGAGGTTCTCGATGTCGGCCGGGGACGTTCCCGGATGGACCGTCCCGATCATGTAGTAGGGGAAGACGATCTCCGGCATCTCCTCCTTGGGGATGGCCTCGTACTGCATGACACCGAAGACGACCAGAAGGAGAGTGAAGATGAGAATTGTCGTCCGGCCGTCGACGGCCGCGTTGGCGGGCTTGAATTCCCGGATGGCCATGGCCTTACTTCCCGTCGCCGTCGAGGACGAGAGGCTGCCCGTCGGCCAGCTTTTGGAACCCGATGACGACGACGCGTTCGCCCCCGGTCAGGCCGTCGAGGACCTCGACGCGGTTTCCGGCGTCGAGTCCCGTGCGGACGACCCGCTTACGGGCCGTCCAGCCGTCGCCCTCGCGGGCGGCGACGAACAGGAACCTCTCGGCCCCCGTTTCCTGAACGACGTTCTTCGGCACCGTCAGGGCCGCGGGATCGCTGTAATCGTTGACGAGGAGCACGGCCAGCATGTTGGGCGTGACGCCGCGCGCGGCCGGCGGCACGCCGGCCTCGATCTGGAAGGTCCGGTTGCGCGGATCGATGACCTGCGAGACAGCGTTCACCACGGCCTCGAACTCCGTCCCCAGGACGGGGATGCGGACGGCGACCGTGTCGCCCCGCTTGATCCGGGAGATGAAGTTCTCGGCCAGGGCGGCCGTGACCTTGAGCCGGCTGAGCTGGACGATGCGGAAGGCCCCGTATCCCGCGGCCGCCATCTCGCCCTCCTTGATCATGATGCCGTCGACGGCGCCGTCGATGGGCGAGGTGATGCGGGTCAGGTTGAGCTGCTCGTGCAGGGTCGCCAGCCGCTTCTCCAGCGACTCCTTGGCGTTTTTCGCCTGCAGGTATTCGATCTCGCTGCCGATCTTTTTGTCCCAGAGACGCTGGCGCCGCTCGTAGACGGTCTTCGCCAGGGCCAGGCCGGTCTCGACCTCGGCGATGCTGCTCTCGAGGACGGCGGCGTCCATCTCGGCCAGGAGCCGGCCGGCGGCCACCCGTTCCCCGACCTTGACGTGGATCTTCTTGACGAGGCCGGGCGAGAGGGGCGGGACGAGGATGTTGCTGTCGGACTCGACCGTCCCCTGGACGGTGATGAAATGGCGGAACGGGGCCGGATCGATCCGCTCGGCGCGGACGGCGACGGGGGCCTCGGCGGCCGGGGCGGCGGCGCCCCGCCTGCGGGCCATTTCGGCCCTCAGGCGCCCGATCTCCTCGTCGAGGGCGTCGCGCTTGTGCTCGAGGCGGGCTAGGCGGGCGGCGCCGTCGTCGCCCGGCCGGCACGCGGACGCGGGGAACAAGGCCAGGCCGGCCAGGACGATGAGAACGGAGAGAGGAAAGCGGTGGGGGGTCATGACGGTTGTCCTTTTTCGTTCGTCGAAGGATAGCTGTTGGTCATCCGGTCGAGCCGGTTCTTGGCGCTCAGGAGCTCCGACAGAGCTTGGATGTAGGCGGTCTCGGCCTGCAGGAACTTGTCGTGGGCCTGGGTCAGCTCCAGGCTCGAGGCCAGGCCTTCCCGGTATTTCTCGAGGGTCACGTCGTGGACGCGGGCCGCGAGGTCCATGTTGTCCTTCATGTTCCGGTGGTTCTCCCAGGCCGCGGACAGCCGGACCTTGGTCCTCTCGACCTCGAGCTCGAGGCCGCGGGCGGCCTGGTCGCGGGCTTCGCGGGCCTGTTCCAGGGCCAGCTCGGCCTGCGTCGTCCGGGCCTTCTGGAGCCCGCTGCGGAACAGGGGGACGCTGACGTTGACCCCGAGGATCGAGAGCGGGAACCAGCGCTGGCCGGAGCTGAGGAAATTGAACCGGTCGCGGTAGGCGTTCTGCTGGAAGGTGAAGAACGCCGAGACGGACGGCCAGGAGCCGGCGCGTTGGTTCTTCATGGCCTTCTCGGCCAGCCTCTCCTGGAAGCCGGCCAGCTCGAGCTCGGCGCTGCGGTCCGGGTCGAACCGGGCCTCGAGGGCCTGGTCGACATCGACCGAGGCCAGGAGGTCCTCGAGCGTGTCGGTCAGGGCGACCTCCGTTTCGAGCTCCAGGCCCATCTGGAACTTCAGGAGCTTGACGGCCATTTCCTTCTGCTTCTCGACCGTCTGCAGCCCCGCCCGCAGCTGGTTCACGGCGATCTGGATGAGGTCGACGTCCGTCTCGGCCACGAAGCCTTCCTTGTGGAGCTCGGCGATCTCGGCCCGGGTCTTCTCGACGTTGGCCAGGGTGGCCCGGAGGATCTTCTCGTTCTCGCCGGCCACGAGGATGAGGCCGTAGGTCCCGGTCACGGCCTCCTGGACATTGAGCTCCGAGAGCTCCTTGGCCGTGTCGGCCAGGCCCGTGTAGACCTTGGAGGTCTGGAGGCCGACGAGGTAGCTGCCGTTGAAGACGAGCTGCTGGACCTGGATGTTGGCGCTGGCGTTGTGCTGGGTGCCGAACTGGACGGGGATCTTCTCCTCGGGCTTGCCGTCGAAGAAGTTGGGGATGAGGCTGGTGGCCAGGATCATGTTGTTGTTGTAGCCGATGCCGGACGTGATCTGGGGCAGGCCCGAGGCGACCGTCTCCTTGAGCTTCTGGCGGGCCGACTCCGCGTCGAGGCCGGCCCGGCGGACCTCGAAGCTGTGCTCGAGCGCGTAGTCCCGGGCCGCTTGGAGGCTGAGGCGCAGGGGCTCCTTCGGCGGGGCCTGGGCGGACGCCGGGGGGCCGGCCCCGAAAAAGTACAGGATCGCGGCCAGGCCCGCGGCGAGCGGGGCGGCCCGCCGCCCGTGTTCACGGATACCGTTCGGTTCTTTCATGGGAAGCCGTCCTTGTTACGGTGATGCCGTCCGGATGACCGATATAAACAATTATTCTATCAGAAATGCGGCCGGCAGGGAAATCCTCCCCGCTAGGCAGTTTGACTCCCCGCGCCGCTTCCGCTAACCTTGTTGGACCGGCTTCGAAGGCTTGAACCAAGGAGGCAGGAACGACCATGGACCGGGCGGGCCGCACGATCGCCGCGGCGCTCATCTGCGCGGCCGCCTTCGCCGCTGTCCGGGCGGCGTCCCGCGGGCAGGACGACGGCCTCGTCGGATTCCTGTCCTCGGACCGGGTCAGGTCCCTGGCCGTCGCCGCCGACAAGTCCGCGTCCGCCTACACGCCCAAGCCGGAGCCCCTGGCGACGCTCCAGTCGCTCGTCGATCCTATCCATGTCAGGGTCTTCTTCGCGCCCTGGCGGCCGGAGGACCTCAAGCTGGCCGCGGCCGTCAGCCGGGTGCTCGAGTCCGCCGGCAACACCGCCCTGACCGCCGAATACGTCGGCGTCTCGAAGGACCTGGCCCGTCCGGCCTCCCTGCTCCGCGAGAACGGCGTCAAGAGCGCCCCGGAGATCGTCATCTTCCTCCAGGGGCTCGAAGGCGGCCGGATCTCGGGAAAGCCGGGCCGGCCGGTCGAAGAGGAGCTCGCCGAGACCATCCAATACGCCCGTTGGCGGCTGGCCGAGGACATGATCCTCGACTACGACTACTTCAAGTACACCTATCACGAAGACCTGCCGCTCGATTGCACCAAATGCCACCTGGCGGCCGGGCCGCGGGCGCCGCGCCCCGGCCGGCCCTACTGACCCCGGCTCTGCTTCGGGCCGAACACCCCCCGCGCCTCCCGGGCCTTCTCCGCCGCCCAGGCCTTCAGCCCGTCGGCGTGATAGTAGAGAACGGGGATGACGACGAGAATGAACAGGGTCGACGTGACCAGGCCTCCTACCGTGCAGAGGGCCAGGGACGACCAGATCTGGCGCTTGTTGGCCTCGGCGCTGATGAGCAGGAGCGGAAGCATGCCGCAGACCGTCGTCGCCGTGGTCATGAAGATCGGCCGGACGCGGGCCCGGGTCCCGCGGACGACGGCCTCCAGGAGCTCCATCCCCTGTCTCCGCCTGAGGTTGATGTGGTCGACGAGCAGGATGGCGTTGTTGACGACGATGCCCGAAAGAAGGATGACCCCGATGTAGGCCGTCGGGTCGAACGGGGCCTTGGCCACGACGAAGGCGACGAAGACGCCGATGAGGGCCAGGGGCACGGCCAACAGGACGAGGAACGGCTGGATGAAGGACTCGTAGAGCGCGGCCAGGATCATGAAGATGACGACCAGGGCCACGGCGATGGCGAAGTTGATCTGCTTCTGCTCCTGCTGGGTCATGAACCAGGTCTCGTCGAGGGTCGCCGAGAAACCGGGCGGGAGGTGGAGGCTTTCGAAGACGGCCTTCCGGTAGCGCTCCTCGGCCCGGGACGGCCCGCGGAACTCCCACATGACGGTCTGCTGGAACTGCTGGTCCTCGCGGTCGATGGACCCGGCGATGGGGACCTCCTCGAAGGTGGCGATCTCCCCCAGCCGGAGGTACTCGCCGGCCCGGGTCCGGAGGGGGGTTTCCTTGAGCTCGCGCATGTCGAGCGTCGCCGCCTCGGGGAACTTGACGGACACGGCGATCTCCTTGCCGCCCGCCCGGATGCGGGCGGGGACGCCGAAGTTCCCCTGGATGGTCGCCTGGAGGTGGAAGTAGAGATAGCCCGGGTCGACGTTGTAGCGGCGAAGGAGCGACTTGTCGATCCGCAAGATGTCCTCCTGGGTGTCGCCCCGCCACCATCCGTAGCGGCTGGAGACCGTCCGGACCTCCTTGATCCGCGGGTTGCGGCGCAGCGTCCGCTCGAGGTCGGCGGCGATCTCGCGCAGCTTCTTGAGATTGTAGCCGAGGAACTTGATCCGCGAGCTGTAGTAGGTGCCCGCGCCCATGCTCGACGAATACCACTGGGGATCGAACCCCGAGACGCTGATGTCGATGCCGGCGAACTGGGTGGCCAGCTGGATGAGCTCCTCCTTGAGCACGTACGGCCGGTAGGAGCGCTCGATCTCGGGCGGGAAACCGATGATGGCTTGGGCGTTCTCGGTCATGATGCGGACGTTCATCTCCTTGGGGTAGTCCTGCTCCATGACCTTGTCCTCGAAGGCCCGGATGGTCTCGTCGGTCCGGCTGATGTCGGTCCCTGGCGGCATGCCGACGCGGACGTAGAGGTATTCCTTGGAGTACCAGGGGTACCAGCGGCCGATGGTGACCTCGGACCGGAACCAGCGGTAGGCGCCGAAAAGGAGCGCGGCGACGATGAGCAGGACCTCGACGGGGTGGCGGATGATGGTCCGCAGGGCCCGCTCGAAGCGCGGACTTCTCTTCTCCTCGCCCGCGGCGCTCTTCCGTCCGGCGATGAGCCGGGGGCTGAGGGCCGGGATGAGCGAGAACGACACGGCCACCGAAGCGACCAGGGCCGAGGTGATGACGATGGCGAGGGGCAGGTAGTAGATCTTGAGCTTGCCCTGGAAGAAGGGGAAGCTGAAGAACACGGCGCTCGTCGTCAGGGTCGAGGCGACGACGGCGACGAACACCTCCCGGGGCCCCCGGACGGCCGCTTCGCGCGGCTCGAGGCCCCGCTCGCGCATCCGGAGGATGTTCTCGAAGACGACGATGGAGTTGTCGACGAACATCCCGAAGCCCAGGGCCAGGGCCCCGAGGGTCAGCATGTTGAGGGAGATCCGGAAGGCATAGATGAGGTTGAAGGTGATGACGACCGAGAAGGCGATCGACGAGAGGATGAGGAGCGAAGGGCGGAAGCGGCGCAGGACGACGAAGATCATGACGAAGACGATGACCGTGATCAGGCCGGCCAGGAGGGCCAGGTCGTTGAGGTTCTTGCGGATCTCCTCGCTCTCGTCGTCGACGCTCTTGAAGACGAGGTCGGCGGGCAGGTCCCCGCGGACATCGTCGAGCTTGCGCTTGACGTCCCGGGCGACCCGCAGGGTGTTGGCCCCGCGCTCCTTGGTCACCGACATGCTGACCGTCGGCTGGCCGTTGATGCGGTGGACGGCCCGGATGTCCTGGTAGGCGATCTCGACCTTGGCCACGTCCTTGACGAGGAGGGGGACCTGGCCGGCGTGGGCGACGACGGTCTGCTCGATCTCGGCCAGGCTGTCGATCCGGTCGGCGAACTTGAACAGGAACTCCTGGTTGCCGCGGACGACCCGTCCCGTCGGGAAGGTCCCCAGCCGGGACCCGATGGCCTGATTGACCTGGTAGGGGTGGAGGTTGAAGGCCTTGATCCGGGCCTGGTCGAGGACGACCCGGACCTCGGGCTCCGAGCCGCCCATGACCTCGACGGCCGAGACGCCGCGGACCGAGCCGATGCCGATCTCGAGCTTCTCCTTGACGATCTCGCGGAGCTCCTGGAGCGAGTAGTCGCCGGAAATCGTGTACTGGAGGAAGGGGCGGATGCGGAAGTCCTCGGGGATATAAGGCTGGATGACGGGCCGGACCCGGTCCGGCAGGACGGCCCGCGTCTTGGACAGGGCCTCGCGGAGGGCCAGCATGGCGAATTCCATGTCGGTCTTTGGGCCGAACTCCAGGGTGATGCGCGACTGGCCGATCTGGGAGGTCGAGCTCATCTTGGTGATGCCCTTGACGGCCGCGCAGGCCTCCTCGAGGGGGGCCGTGACCTGGGTCTGGATGATCTCGGGCGTCACCCCGTGCCAGGCCGTGACGATGTCGGCCTTGGGGTAGTCCTCTTTGGGCGCCAGCTCGATGGGCGTGTTGAGGAACGAGTAGACGCCGGTGGCCAGGAAGGAGAGGAAGATCATGGCCGTGGCCACCGGGCGCTCGATGAAGAGCTTCATCCTCTCCTCTGCTCGACCCACTCGTAGATCACGGGGATCAGGATCAGGGTCAGGAAGGTCGAGAAGGTCAGGCCGCCGATGACGACCACGGCCAGGGGCTGGAGGAGCTCGCCCCCCCGCTCGAGGGCCAGGGCCATGGGCAGCAGGCCGAAGATCGTGCTCCCCGTGGACATCAGGATGGGGCGGAGTCGGACGCGGCTGCCTTCCTCGACGGCCCGCCGGAGGGGCATCCCGCTCCGGCGGAGCTGGTTCGTGTAGTCGATCTTGACGATGGCGTTGTCGACGACCAGGCCGATGAGGACGACGACGCCGATGATCGAGATGACGTTGATGGTCAGGCCCGTGAGGAGCAGGGCGGCGATAGACCCCGCCGCGCCCATGGGCAGGGTGAACATGACCAGGAACGGGTGCATGAGCGACTCGAACTGGGCGGCCATGATCATGTAGGTCAGGAGGGCGGCCAGGACGAGAGCCAGGAGGAGGCTGCGGAACGAGCGGCTCATCTCCTCGCGCTCGCCGCTCCAGACGACCCGGTAATCGGCCGGCAGCCTCAGCTCCCCGATCGCCTGCTCGATGCGGGGGGCGACCTGGCTGATCTTGGCCCCGCGGAGGTTGGCCGTCACCAGGACCTCGCGCTGCTGGTTCTCCCGGCGGATCTCCCGCGGCCCGCGGACGATCTCGTAGGTCACGAGGTCCCGGAGGGGGATGAGCCGGCCCTGGAAGGGGAGCGTTTCGTTGAGCAGGGCCTCGATGTTCTGCCGCGAGGCGTCCTCCATGCGGACGAGGATGTCGTATTTCTTCTCCAGCTCCTTGAACTGGGTGGCCACCCGGCCGCGCACGGCGCTGACCAGGAAGTCGCCGATCACGGCCGGGGTCAGGTTCGGATACCTGCGGAGGACGTCTTTGTCGACCGTGACCTTGAACTCGGGCTTGCCCTCGCCGATGTTGGCGGCCGAGTCGGCGACGCCCGGGATGGCCGCCAGCCGGGTCACGAGGTCCTCGGCGATGTCCTTCAGCCGGTCGAGGTCCCGGCCCTTGACCTTGAGCCCGATCTCGGCCGCCGACAGGCTCAAGAACTGGCCGATCTCGGCCTGCTCGCGGACGAGGGTGTAGGCGACCTCCGGGAAGCGGGCCAGGCGGGCCCGGACGGAGTCGAGAACGTCCTCGAGGTGCCCGGGCCTGTCGACGTCGACGAAGACGCGGGCGGAATTGACGGAGATGTCGGGGTCGGCGCTCTCCAGGCCGCTGACGATGCCGATCTGGGAGAGCACGGACCGGACCGGCTCCAGGCCGCGGATGTAACTTTCGAGCATGACGGCCATCTCGGCCGTTTGCTCGAGCGAGTACTCGACGGGCATCTTGAGGTCGAGCTCGAACGAGGTCGTCTCCATCTTGGGCATGAGCTCGCGCCGGACGAGCGTCCCCAGGCCGAAGGCGACGACGAAGAAGACGAGGGCCCCGCCAATGATCCGGCCCTTGTGATCGAGGCTCCAGGTCAGGGCCTTCTCGTACCAGGCGACGAACCGGCCGTAGGCGGCGTTGAAGGCCGCGAAGACGGCCTTGAGCAGGGGCCGGAAGGGCAGGCCGAGATAGTGGAAGATGAAGGTGAAGAGCTGGACGACGAAGCTCACGATCAGGTTCAGGACGAAGCCGAGGCCCTTGAAGACGGCATGAAGCAGCCACCGGACGGCCCTGAGCGGCGCGGACAGGAAGCCGCGCAGGCGCCCCGGGCGCTTTCCCGGGCCGGGCGGGCCCGGCGGCGCATCGGACGGGCCCGCCCCTTCGCCGCCCGCCGCGCTCCGGGGTTTCCAGATCTTCTTGAGGCCCCAGCGCCAATGCCAGCGGCTCTCGCCTCCCATGCCGAAGTCGAACGGCCTCGACTGGAGCGTGCCGATGAGTGTCAGCGAGACGAGCAGCGCGGCCATCAGGGAGAAGGTCACCGTAAGGGCCGTGTCCTTGAACAGCTGCCCGGCGACGCCGCGGACATAGACGACCGGCAGGAAGACGACGACGGTCGTCAGGCCCGCGGAGATGACCGCCGGGCCGACCTCCTTGGTCCCGACGTAGGCCGCCTCCTTCAGGCTCTTCCCCAGAGTCCGGTGGCGGAAGATGTTCTCCGAGACGACGACGGCGCAGTCGTCGAGCATGCCCACCCCCAGGGCCAGGCCGCCGAGCGACATGACGTTGACGGTGATGTCGCCGAAGAACATCAGGCTGAACGTGCCGATGACGGACACGGGGATGACCGTGCCGATGATGAGCGGGGTCTTCCATTCCTGCAGGAAGATGAGCAGGATCAGGAAGGCCAGAAAGGCGCCCTGGATGATCTCGTTGCGGACCGCGCCCACGGCCTGCTCGATGTAGCGCGATTGCTCGCTGACGACGCTCAGGGCGACGCCCGGGTTCTCCCTGCGGACCTGGTCGATGACCGCGCGGACGAGCCGGGTGACCTTGACCGTGTTGGCGCCCGACTCCTTGCGGACGAGCAGGCCGATGCTCTCGGCCCCGTCGAGGCGGGTCATCCCCTGGCGCTCCTTGATGTCGTCGCGGACGACGGCCACGTCGCGGAGGCGGACGACGCCGCCCTCGCCGGTGACCTTGAGGCTGATCTCGCCGATCTCCTCGAGCGTCTCGAACTCGCCGACGACCCGCAGGGCGTACTTGAAGGTCCCCTTGCGGATGGTCCCGCCCTGGAGGTTGCGGTTGAAGGAATCGACGCGGCGGGCGATGTCGTCGATGGTCAGCCCGTAGAGGGCGAGCCTCCGGGGATCGGCCTCGATCTGGATCTCGCGCTCGACGCCGCCGGTGATCTCGGCCGAGCCGACGCCCTCGATCTGCTCGAGGCGGGGCTTGACGAGCTCCTCGGCGAACTCCTTGAGCTCGAGCAGGCCGCGGTCGCCCGAGACGGCCAGGGTGATGATCGGCCGGCTCTGGGGATCGAGGGGGATGATCGTCGGGCTCTCGGCGTCCTCGGGGAAGCGGTCGCGGGCGCTGTCGAGCTGCTCGCGGGTGTGGAGCATGGTGAAGTCCATGTTCGTGCCCCAGTCGAACTCGAGGGCCAGGTACGAGACGCCCTCCTTCGAGATGGACTCGACGCGGCGCAGGCGGGGGATGCGGCTGACGGCCGATTCGAGGGGGGCGGTGATGAGGGTCTCCATCTCCTCGGGGGCCACGCCCGGGTAGCGGGTGATGACCGACAGGCGCGGATAGCTGATGTCGGGCAGGAGGTCGACGGCCAGCTCCCGGAGCGAGACGAAGCCCAGAAGGACGACGGCCAGGTAGAACATGTAGACCGTGACCGGCCGGTCGACGGCGATGCGGGCCAGCTTCATGATGCCTCCGTCACTTGATCTTCCAGGTCACGGCGTAGCGCTTGAGCGTCTGATAGCCGTCCTCGTCCTCCTCGAGGGCGTAGTACTTGCCCTTGAGGACCTCGAGCCCGGACGGCTTGAGAGGGAGGCGGCCGATGAACCGGCCCTCGGGGTCGAAGATGTCGTGGACGCTCTTGCCGTCCTTGGTCTTCTCCCAGGTCTGGACGAAGAGATGTCCCGTGTCGCCGGCGAAGAACCGGTAGTAGGCCGAGTGGTACCTGGAGAAATCGAAGTCGATCTTCATCCCGGGCGGGACGCCTCTCTCCTCCTCGGCCCGCTCCTCCGCGGTCACGGGAACGGGGTCGTACTCCTTCGTGATCTTTTTGAAGAGCTTGGGGCTCGCGGGGCCGAAGAACTGGATCTCGTAGGTTTTCGGGTATCCGTAGATGAGCCGGTCGGCCCGGTCGATGATGAAATAATTGACGGCCATGAACGGATCGAGCTTCCCTCCGCCCGTCGGCGCGGGCGATTTGCCGATCACCGAGATCACCGACGCGTCCGGGCCGAGCATCTTCGTCTCGTAGCGCGGGTCCTTCTCGTCGACGAAGCCCTCCGTGATGTAGATATGGCCCCTGGAGTCGACCCGTCCGCGCAGGGCCCACATCTCCTTGAAGGAGAGATGGCGTAGGAACGTCCCGTCCGTTTTGAAGTAGGACATCCGCCGGCTCGCCTGGTGGACGGCGAGCTCGCCCGTCGAGGGGTTCATGGACAGGGTCATGGGCGATTCGATCTCTCCAGGTCCCTGCCCCTTCCGGCCGATCGTCCGGGCGTACTTGCCGGAGGCATCGAAGACCTTGATGTGGGCGCTTTGGGAATCGAGGATATAGATCGTTCCGGCATCGTCGACGACCACATGGCGGATCCGCCCGAAAGCGTCGTCGCCCGCGGCGTCCGCGCCGCCGAGCGAGAGCTCCTCTTTCAACTCGAGAATGGGCGTCTTGTAGAGAGGCTCCTTGGGGTTCTTGGCGACAGTGACGTCGCCCTCCTTGACGATCGTCCCCTTCCACTGCGGCTGGGCGAACGCCGAGACGGCCGCTGCGCCCGGCCCCTGGCCCTTCTTGAAAAGATTGGCGCGGAAATTCCCGTTCTTGTCGAACAGCAGGATCTGGTTCTCGTCGAGGAGGGCCAGGGACCCGTCGGGCGCGATGTTCAGTCCGCGGGGCCGCTTGAAGTAATATTCGTCCGTCCCTTCGTCCGAGATGGCCGCGGCCTCTGCGGGAGCAACGACCCGTCCTGCATTCGCGGCCTTGGGCTTGGCCGGGTTCTCGACGACCTCTTGTGCGGGGACGAGGCCTGCCGCGGCGGCGAACAGGATCGCAGCGGCCGCGATCATGAGGAGAGCGGTCGGACGTTCGACGGCGATGCGGGCGTGGCTCATGGCCTTGCCTATTCGATTATCGTCACTTTGGTGTCGTGGGCCAGCGTGACGTGCCCTTCGACGATGACGTCGTCGCCCTCGTTGACGCCCCAGCCCGGCTCGCGGCCCGGCAGGACCTCGGCGAAGCGCTCGTTTTCCAGGCCGACCTCGATGTAGCGCCACTTGGCGACGCCGTTCTCGACGGCGAAGACGAGCTTCCGGCCGCCGCGGACGAGGATGGCCTTCTGGGGGACGAGGAGCCGGCCGCCGAAGATCTCGGTCGGGATCTCGACCTCGGCGTGCATCCCCGGCTTGACCTCCTCGGAGGGGTTGTCCATGGTGACGTGGACGGCGCAGGTCCTGTCCTCGGCGCTGATGACCGGGCTGACGGCCTCGATGCGGCCCTTGAAGGGGCGGCCGGGGAAGGCGCTGAACAGGAGATCGACCTCGCGGCCGGGGCGCATCTTGCCGACCTCGCTCTCCAGGACCTTGGCCCGGACCTTGATGCGGCTGATGTCGACCAGGGTGAAGAGCTCGCGGCCGGCCTCGACGCGCTCCTTGGGCGAGAGCTTGATGTCGGTGATGATGCCCGCGAAGGGGGCCCGGATGCGGGTCTTCTCGAGGTCCATGCGGGCGATCTTGACGTCGACCTCGATCTGGGTCAGGCCCTTGGTCGAGGCCATGATCTCCTCTTTCTTGAGGCCGCCCTCGATCATGGCCAGCTCGTAGTCCTTCTGGGCCTGTTCGTAGGCGGCCTGAGAGAGCAGGCCTTTCTGGAAGGCCTTGGAGGCCCGCTCGAAATCGGCCTGGGCCTTCTTGAAGCGATCGGCAGCCTGCGGCGACGCCCCGGCGCCGAGCGTGTCGAACTCCTTCTCCAGGACGAGCTCGGAGAGAATGCGGATGCGCTGGGCCTCGAGCTTTTCGAGGCGCAGGCGGTATTCGCGGTCATCGAGCTCGACGAGAATCTCACCTTCCTTGACATGGCGGCCCTCGGCGGCGTAAAGGTTCTTGACAACGCCTCCGACCTCGGCCCGCAGGGAGATGCGCTTCTCGGTGTAAGCCTCGCCGGGCGATTTGAGGGTCATGACCAGGTCGCCCTTGACCGCCTTGGCGACCTTGACGGGCAGAGGCGCGGCCTCGGCCTTCTGGTCGGGCGACGGAGCGGCGCTTTCACCGGGGACCCCGGGTGCGGCGCTTTCCGCCTGATCCCCAGGGGAGGAAGGCCCGTTTTTCAAGAAGAGAAGATAGGCTCCGGCGCCCAGCAGGGCGACGATCAGGAACCCGCCGAGGACGGCTTTGGGGACGCGCATCGTCCACCTCCTTGTATGGTCAACGAAGGACGCAGTCGTCAGCGCCAGGCCGGGGCTAAAATCCGGGACATGTCCCTACGGTACGTGTCCCAGAAGTTGAGGCATATCCCGCTGCCCCATCCAATAGCAACTTACAGGCCAATCTGTCAACGGAAATCGGCGGGGAGAGGCCGGCCGCCCGGCCCAGGTTCGGGGACATGTCCTTTGGTACAGGTCCCTTTTTGTTGCGGGGTATGTTCCCATTCTTAATATAAGACCGCCGAACGCTGGAAATATTCTCATCGATCCTCCTTAAATATACGCGGCGGCCCCCTTTTCCGTTACACCTCTCTTGATAAGCGGGCAGGCCTTACATATAATAGTTCCCAATATGGAAACTATTTGTTCCCGAAACGGGAACCGAAGGGATCCAAGATGGAACTGAGCAAATTGTTTTCCACGGAGGGGCGCGGGTCTATCCTGGCCGAGGTTCTCTACAAGAAGGGGGAGGTCGCTGTCGTCGACATTGCCCGAGAGCTCCGTCTTGGCAAGAGCTATGTTTCGCGCTATCTGGCCATTCTCAAGAAAGAGCGGATCCTCATCAGAAAAAGGGGCGGATATTTCGTAGCCGGGTCCTTCGACGTCAGGCTGCTCAAGATCTTATTAGGCCTGAAGGCTCTCGCCGGCTTCGATTTCAGGAAATATTCTTTCGTCATAGGGGCGGGCGTCTACGGGAGCGCCGCGAAGGGCGAGAACGACGAGGAGTCGGATATCGATATCTGGATCGCTGTCTCGGAGTGGGTCGAGCTGAAAAACGCGATATTAGCGGCGGCCCTGAGAAAAAAAACGGGCAAGGTCAGTCTATTATTTGTGACGGAAGAAAAGCTGAGGATCATGAAGAAGCAAGACCCTCTGTTCTTCCGGTCCTTGGCTTTCGGCTCGCTTAGGCTGTACGGCGAGGACATTGTTGGATTACCGGGAATGCTTGAAGAAGGGTTTGATCAGGAGGACCGTTCCTTCCCGGGATAAAGCCCTGCAGAGCCTGGGGACGGCGGACAAGTGGCTTGAGGAGGCCCACAAGAGCGCCCTCGTTGAGGCCCGCCGATCATCACTATTGTGTTCGTATCTGGCTGTTTTCCACGCTGCCCGGGCGGTCTTGTTTCGAGACGGGTACCGCGAAAAGAGCCATGCCTGTGTCGCCCTTTTTCTTAAGGCCAACTATGTCAAAAAGCTGCGGCTCGAGCCGGAGTGGGTGGAGCTACTGGACCATCTCCGGGAAACGCGGCATTCCGACCAGTACAGCTTCGACTTTGTCGCATCCCCAGATGAGGTGGAGACAGCGCTCGATAACTCTGCGGCCTTTGTCAGCCGTATGAAAAAATTGATAGCCAAGCGCAATAAGGATCGGATCAGCCGCTCGAGGGAATTCCGTTGAGATCCGTTGGGCGAAAGCAGGTCAATGCGGGCGGATGGATGGGGGCTGGGAATTCTGCTAAGATGGCCGGGAAAGGTCCCCGCGTCATGCTTGTCTTGGCCATCGAAACGTCGTGTGACGAGACGTCGGCGGCCGTGCTCCGGTCGGAGGTGCCGGGCGCGGGATCACGTACCGATGGGACACGTCACCTGTCGGATCCGCGGCCCGCTCCCGAGGTCCTCAGCAACATCGTCCTGTCCCAGGACGAGATCCACGCCCCCTACGGCGGGGTCGTCCCCGAGCTCGCCTCGCGCCAGCACATCAAGACCATCACGGCCGTCGTCGGCGAGAGCCTGTCGCGGGCCGGCGCCGAGTTGGAAGACGTCGGCCTCTACGCCGTGACCCAGGGCCCGGGCCTCATCGGCTCGCTCCTCGTGGGGCTCTCGTTCGCCAAGGGGCTGGCGTATTACCACAAGAAGCCGCTGGTCGGGATCGATCACCTCGAGGCCCATCTCGAGGCCTGCTTCCTTGAGAACCCTGACATCTCCTTCCCTGTCTTGGGCCTGCTCGTCTCGGGCGGTCATACGGCCCTCTATCGGATGGACGAGCCGCTGTCCTTCAAGCTCCTCGGCCGCACCCGGGACGACGCCGCCGGCGAGGCCCTCGACAAGATCGCCAAGTTCCTCGGCCTGGGCTACCCGGGCGGGCCGGTCATCGAGAAGCTGGGCCGGAACGGCGATCCCGGGGCCTTCCCCTTCGCCGTGCCGCGGACCAAGGACCGCAGCCTGGATTTCAGCTTCAGTGGGCTCAAGACGGCGGCCCTCAAGCACATCCGGGAGAGCGGCGTGGGCAAAGACGGTCCGCGCCTGGCCGATTTCCTGGCCAGCTTCGAGAGTGTCGTCGTCCGCGCCTTGATCGACAACGTCGCCGCGGCCCTGGACACGGTCGGGCCCCGTTCGCTCATACTCTGCGGGGGAGTGGCCCGCAACGCGAGGCTGCGGGCGCGCTTCCAGGAGCTGGCCGGCGAGTCCGGTCTTCCCGCCACCAT
>JBBIGP010000044.1:19619-22302 GCA_037447475.1 Candidatus Aminicenantota bacterium | reverse complement strand
GCCCCCGCCGCCACTCCCGCCGCCCAGCCCCTCGTCTTCCGCAACCAGATCGTCATGGACACGCAGGGCTTCGGCTACGAGGTCTTCCGGATGCTCGTTCCCAAGGACTGGAAGTTCGAAGGAGGCGTCAGCTGGGACTATTCCAAGATCCCGCCTCACGTCTACACGGCCTATACCGTTTCCAGCCCCGACGGCCAGTCGGCATTGCATTGCTACCCCTCGATCGGCTATCTCTGGTCGCAGGATCCAAGCGCGAACGCGATCAACGCCCAGTCGGGCTTCCCGGTCATGCAGAACATGGGCGCCGCCGAGTTCCTCCAGCGGGTGTTCATCCCCCAGGCGCGGGCCGGAGTGAGCGATATCCGGGTCATCGAGACCCAGCCTCTTCCCGCCCAGGCCCAGCACATTCTGGCCATCACCAACATGCAAACGCAGATCTATAACCAAATATCGCCGCCCCAGAGCCCGATGGAGATCCGGGTCGACGCCGCCCGGATACTGGTCGAGTACACCTACGGCGGCCGCAAGATGACCGAGGATTTCCAGGCCGCGGTCGTCTATAACATCGGCTATGCCATGTCGATGTACGGCCAGATCGCCACGATGACGTGGGCGCCGGTCGTCACGAGCTTCCGGGCCCCGAGCGAGGAGATGCCCGCGAAGATCCGGATCTTCCAGGTCATGCTCTATTCCAGGGCTGACAACCCTCTTTGGAGCGTCAATGTCACGCAGCTCTCGGCCGTGATCACGCGCGAGCAGCTGCGCCATCAACAGGCCATTTACGCCCGGCTGCAGCAGATCCGCCAGACGATGACCGAGGTCAGCGACATGACATGGCAGGCCTACCAGAACCGGAGCGCGGTCCAGGACCGGATGTTCGAGAATTACACGCAGGCGTTCCGGGGCGTGGCGACGTATATCGATCCCAACACCAACCGGGGGGTCGAGCTGCCCTCGGGGTACGGGAACGTGTGGACCAACGGCAGCGAGTATATCTTGAGCGACGTCCCCGGCTACAACCCCAACACCGGCTCCAGCCAGATCTGGCAGCCCATGAACAGGAAATGATTGATTGGAATGATTGTTGGGGTCGGACCACGAGATGTTGTTCAATAGAAACCGGTTAGCCGCGCTCACTCGCTCTGCATCAGTTTAGCCGGGCTGCAAAATCGCTGTTTTTGGGCCAAAAAACAAATCCGGGCATAATCTATTTTCCACCTCTCTACAGTTTAGGTGCGGGCGAAAACAGTAGCTATCTTGTAGAATATAATAGCTTTTTGAGGTCCGACCCCGTTATTAACCCCGTTATTAAACAGAGAGATGATACAAACCGCACCCATGCGCCGTCTTTTTATAACGGAGATCGAAGAGCGTCGAAAAGCGAAGAGCGACGAGCGAGTGGAGACCCTGCTCTCATGCCCCGAGCGAACCGCCACTTCATACCCGGCCTGATATGGCACATCACACACCGCTGCCACAAGAAGGAGTTCCTCCTCAGGTTCCGCCGGGACAAGCTAGCCTGGATGCACTGGGCGCTCCAGGCGAAGATCAGGTACGGGCTCATCATCCTGAATTTCATGATCACCTCGAACCACATCCACCTGCTCGGCATGGCGGGCCGCAGAAGAAGTGAGGGCACCGTCGTGCGAGCCGGGGCAAGGGCCCTCGCGCGCACCAACACGGGGCCCGTGGGCGCCGGCGTATGCGTCGGCCCGGGAGAATGCGGAATTGCGGACACCGGCGCCATCGCGAACACGAACGACGAACCGGCCATCGCCCGCGCGCTCCAGCTCATGCAGGGCCGCGTGGCCCAGGAATACAACCGCCGCAAAGACCGGCACGGCGCGTTCTGGGAAGATCGCTATCACGCAACCGCGATCGAGACCGGGGCCCAGTTCTCCCGATGCCTGACCTACATCGACATGAACATGGTCAGGGCGGGCGTCGTCGCCCACCCCCGCGAGTGGCCCTATTGCGGATACGGCGAGCTCATCCGGCCGAATGGCCGCACCCGCCTCCCCCGCGCGAGCAAGCTCATCGACCTAGTCGACACGAGCGCACTGATGACTCTGGTCGGGGCAAGGGACATCGGCAAGCTCGCCGCGATGCGTTCGAGCTGGATCGACCAGGCTCTGCGCAAAGGGAAGGTCATGCGGGAAGCGATCTGGACGGAAAGCCTCGCCGTCGGCAGCCGGGCCTTCCTCCTGAAGGTCCAGGCGAAGATGGAGGCGCGCTCGGGCTCGAAGCTACGGGCGGACCAATTCGCGGTAGCGGAAACAGTCGACCAGATGGTCGTTGACCATGCCCGTGGCCTGCATGTGCGCGTAAACGACCGTTGACCCGACGAACTTGAACCCGCGCGCCTTGAGGTCCGCGCTGATGCGGTCCGAGAGGGGCGTCCGGCCCGGCATGTCCGCGAACGACCGCAGCCCCGAATGGATCGGCTGCCCGCCGACGAAAGCCCAGATATAGCGATCGAACGACCCGAACTCGCGCCGGACCTCGAGGAAGCGCCGGGCGTTGTTGATCGCACCCAAAATCTTCAGCCGGTTGCGGATGATCCCCGCGTCGGCGAGCAGGCGCGCAACGTCTCGCGCCGTGAACTTGGCGATCCGCACCGGGTCGAACCCGCGGAACGCGCGGCGGAAGTTCTCGCGCTTCTCGAGGACCAGCTTCCAGCTCA
>JBBIGP010000044.1:10624-19519 GCA_037447475.1 Candidatus Aminicenantota bacterium | reverse complement strand
TTTTTTGCTTTGCCCATCGTCATCGACCGCCTCCTTCCGCTTCCGTGCACCCTTGCTTGCCGGCCCCTCCCCCTACCTCACATCATTTCGGGGCCAAAAACGTGCGCTCTACAGCTTGAGCCCTTTCCAAAACAGCGGCTAAGTTGTTCATAACACAGGAAAATTTTCGGTCCGACCCCATTTAATAAATTCAATCAATAAATCCAGTCGGTTTTTGCGGAATCGGGGGCGGATTTGGCGATGTGGGCGGCCATGGCCCGCAACAGCTCGTCGCCCGCGAACGGCGACCAGCAGTGCCCGGCCCGCTCCCCGTAATTGAACTCGCCCCCGTAATAAGGCTCGCGCGTCGTCTCCAGGAAGGCCTCGAGCAGGTAGCACCCTTCGTTGAGGTAGAAGTTGTCCATCCGCCCCGCATACACGTGGATCTTGCCGACGAGCAGCGGCCCGATGAGCGGCCAGTTGCGCTCGAGGTAGACCCGCAGGTCGTAGCGGTCCCTGGCCCACTCCGCGGCCTCCCGGTCGATCCTCCCCGTCAGCGGGTCCCACAGCGGCCGCGGATATCCGTCCTCGGCCACCGGCGCGAACACGGCGTTCCAGATGGCCCACTGCCCGCCCGACCGGTAACGGTCGCCGATGGCCTCCTCGTAGAGGCACTCCTGCTCCATCGTGTAGATGATGTTGCCGTCCGTGGCCCTCTCCCCCGGCCGCGGCACGCGCGTCCAGTCCCGCTCCGTGTAATAGGCGTTCTCGTCGTCGTACAGGTTGACGATCTGGTACTTGCGGAAATCGACCGGATCGGGGCAGAACGACCACACGCCCCCGAAGAAATCCGGGTGGAAGACCTGCAGGGCGAGGGCGATCCAGCCGCCGGTCGAGCCCCCCGACAGCACGCGCGCCCACGGCCGGCCGATGGCCCGGAACTCGCGCTCGACGGCCGGGATGAGCTCGGTGACGATGGCGTCGCCGTACGGCCCGACGTTCTCGGAGTTGACCCCGTACGAATTGTCGTAGTACGGGCAGGCGTGCTCGAAGGTCACCTGGATGAAGCGCGGCTGGCCCTCGGCCGTCCACTGCTTGAAGGCGGCGCTCGTCTCGTCCTCGAAGCCGCGTCCGCCGACCCTCCCCCGCGGGAAATGGCCCTGGACGTAGTGGACCGGATAGCGGACCTCGGGGTTCTCGTCGTAGCCGGCGGGAAGCAGCACGTTGGCCCCGAGATACATCGGCCGGCCCCAGAACTCCGAGAGCAGGCGGCTCTCGATGCGCAGGTGCTTGATCCATTTCGTGTCCTGGTACGGCTCTATGGGCGGGACGATCTGATCGAGGACGAGGGGCACGGTCTTCGACACGCCGGCTTCGACAAGGACCTTGGTCGGCGCGGAGAAGAGATTGCCGGGCGAGCGGCGCCAGTTCTGGCCCTCGCCTTGGTCGTGGTGGAGCTTGACGACATGGCCGTCGGCGCGGCTGAACGTCGTGTAGACGTTGAGCCACGCTTGGACGTGGTATTCGCCGGGCGGGACGTCGCGCAGGCTCCGCACGGGATAGCCGAAGGCCGTCTCGTCGACGAGGATGGGCGCCCCGGGCGCGAGGCCGTCGACGTTCATCCCGAAGACCGGCGTCCCGTTCGGGCCCGGGCTGAACTTCTCGGTCCGCGACAGGAGCAGGAGGATGCGCCCGGAGAGCGGCTCGCCGCTCACGAACGGGTCGATCGTCACCTCGAAGGCCGTATACCCCGGCTCCGGCGCGGCCGGCCTCGCACAGCCTCCGGCAAAAACGGCTATAAGGACAAGGATCAGTATGGGGTCGGACCTAAATAACTTATTCATCTTATTATATTTATCTCCATTATCGCGGGCCTCGTTCAGCTTAGCGTGCACGTTTTTCGGCCCAAAAACGATCTCGCCATACATCCGCCTCCTCTCGAGGTCTTTCGGTCGCCAAGTATACTTCACGCGGCCACGCAAATACAGCCCTTATCCGGCTGACCCGGCTTGAAATCGGGAAATAGGTATTGTGTCCCCCAATTCGATTTTGGTAGAATTGGGGGTGCGATGACTTGGCAAGAGGAGCTGGAGAAGGTCGCCGTCTTCCGCGAGAAGATCATCAGGGAGATATTCCACGCCTTCGGCCTGACCCGCGACACGATCGCCAACGGGATCGCCCGCACGTTCCTCGGACCCATTTTCAAGTTCCCCGCGGGCCATATCGGCCGCATCGCCGCCCACGCCGAAGACGCCGCCCGCACCTCGGGGATCACCGGGAGCGCCCGCCGCATCCTGCCCGACTTCTCGATGCAGGTCTCGGCCCGGGGCACGGAGAAGATCCCGCGCGAGGGACCGCTGCTCGTCGTCTCGAACCATCCGGGGGGGCTGGACTCGATCGCCCTCCTATCGTCCATCCCGCGCGAAGACGTCAACGTCGTCATCTCCGACGTCCCGTTCACCCGGGCCTTCGAGGCCGCGGGCAGACATTTCGTCTACACGCCGCGCAACCCGGCGGGCCGCATGGCCGCCCTCAAGGACTCGGTCGGGCGCCTCAAGAAGGGCGAGGCGCTGCTCATTTTTCCCCACGGCGAGGTCGAGCCCGATCCCGAGATCAGCCCTCCCCCGCTCGCAGCCGCCGCGGTCGGAGGCTGGTCGCGGAGCGTCGAGCTCATGCTGCGCAAGGTGCCCGACACGCGGCTCATCACGGCCATCGCCAGCGGGGTCGTCCTGCCCCGCTACGCCCGCAGCCGGCTGACCAAGATCCGCCGCTCGGCGGCCAGGCGCCAGAAGGTGGCCGAGGTCATGCAATTCATCAAGCAGGGCCTGCGCCCCGGCAGCGTCAAGCTCAACGTCCGCCTGTCGTTCGCCGGCCCCGTCGAGGGTCGCGAGCTGCTGGCCAAGGACGTCATGCCCGCCGTCATCGAGATGGCCCGCGGCCTCCTCGCCGACCACATCCGCCACCTCCGGGCCCTGGCTGCCACAACCCGCTGATATCCGCCCTGTCTTTTTCAGCGGGGTCCTTGTTGGCGTATCACCTCGGCGCCCACTGGACAGGCTGGATACTCTGGGCTATATATTGAATAGAGGGTTCGCCCGTATGAGAAGGCCCAAGCGTCATGCGGTTCGCAACCCGTCCACGGCTACGGTCAAAGCCGTAACCGGTCTAGCGATCGGGGCCGCTCTCGCCATCCTTCTTCTCCTCCCCGCCTGCCGGTCGGCCACCGGGCCCGGCCTCGAGGGCGGCGTTCTGGCCACGTTCGACGTCTACGGCGAGAGGTTCAGCATCTTCGTCACCAAGGCCGCGACGATCGACCAGATCATCGCCCTGTGGAACGGGCAGTCGAACGCCCGCATCCCCAACGGCCGCGTCCGCACCGGCCGGGTCTCGTACAATTTGCCGTGGTCCTGGCACATCGACCCCGAGGAGATCGAGATGGCCGAGGCGACCATCGAGCTCTGCGACGGCCTCCCGTCGTTCGTCGAGAGCAACCTCGACTATTGGCTGCAGACGGTCGGCTTCTATTGCCCGTGGGGCGCCCGCCTCATCGCCCTTAAAGACTACCGCTGAACGTCAGCGCAGGATGAAGCCCGCCTTGAGCGGGTCGCGGGGGTCGATGAGGAACTCGTGCCGGCCCGTGATGTGGGCCCGCCCTTCGACCTGCGGGATGACGGCGTCGTAGGGGCCGAATTTCGCCGTCCGGACGACCCGGCCCACGAAGCGCGTCCCGATGAGGCTCTCGATGACCATCGGCCTGTCCACGCCGATCTCCCCCCGGCTGTGGTGCAGCGCCATGCGCGCCGAAACGCCCGTGCCCGTCGGGCTGCGGTCGACCTCGCCCTCGGCGAAGACGCAGACGTTCCGGCTGTCGGCCCCCGGCCCGTGCCCGCGGCCGACGAAGATCGTGCCGTACAGGAACCCGAGGTCGGCCTCGGACGGATGGACGATCGGGCCGGCCGCCGCGACCGCCCGCTTGATGGCCATCCCCTTATCAATCAAGTCGCGATAATTGCTCTCGACCATGGCGATGCCCAGCGCGTCGGCGTCGACGAACGCATAGAAGGCCCCGCCGAAGGCGATATCGTACCTCACCGTCCCCACGCCCGGCACCTCGACCGTCTTCCCCGCAGCCAACACGAAGGACGGGACATTGTGGAACCAGACGGCCGCGACCTCGCCCTTTCCGCCCTTTCCGTCCTTCTCGCTCTCCCCGCCTCTCACTCGCTTCTCTGCTCCCGCGCCTCCCGCGCCTCTCTCGCAGCCTCCCTCACTCCTCGCGCCGCGCTCGCCGCCTCCCCCCTCCTCGATCCGCACGAACGCCCTGACCCTCCCCGCCGGCGTGTCCATGGAGATCTCCGTCACCGGCCCCTCGGGCTCGACCATCCCCGTTCGCACGGCGACCTCGGCCAGGGCGATGACGGCATGCCCGCACATCGTGCTGTAGCCCTCGTTGTGCATGAAGATCACGCCGAAGCGCGACCCCTCCTCGACCGGCTCGGTGAGGACGCAGCCGTACATGTCGGCGTGCCCTCGCGGCTCGAACATCAGCGCCGTCCGCAGATGGTCCAGGTTGTCCCTGATGAACGCCCGTCTTTCGAGGATCGTCCGCCCCGGGACCTCCGGAAAGCCGCCGGTGACGATACGCAATGGCTCGCCCGCCGTGTGGGCGTCGACCGTCGTGATCCGCACCCAATCTGCGGGCGGCTTCCAGGCACGCAATTTTTCGGTGATCTTGCGGGGCTTATCGGTCATCGGCATCTCCTCATCTTTCTTCGCGCCGGGACTCTCCACGCACCAGGCGGCATAAGGATAATAATACAATCCGTCACGGTCCGGGACTATATCTTGGTGACGGCAGATGTCCCCCCCGAAGGCCTCCATAGCAGAGAGGGGCATCAGCCTTCGAAGGGGAACCGACGGGACCGATTCCCGGCTGAATGGGGGACTTAAGGATCGCTGAAACCGGGAGAGCGGCCCGGTTCATTTGATCCGCAGCGTCAGCGTGCCCTGCTTGTTGTCGATCTCGTAGCGGAAGTTCCTCAGGAAATCGAGCCCCAGCAGCCCGACCTCCTCGTCGTACGGAAGGTCGATGACCAGGACCTCCAAGTTCCTGACCTTCAGCCCCTCGACCTCGACCGAATCCAGGGGCACTTTGTAGGCCAATCCGACGCCCCCGGCCGTGGCCACGCCCACGACCCTGGTCGAGTCGTCGAGCTTGATGCCGAGGGCCCGGGCCGCCCTCGAGGGGATGGACGAGGTGTTGGCGCCGGTGTCGACGATGAACTCCAGCCGCCGCGTCCCGTTGATCGTGGCGTCCAGCCGGATCTGCTCTTCGCGAGGTCCGAAGCGGATGACGACCGTCCGGCTCTCCTCGTGGGCCTCGAGCCGGGCCGCGAGCTTGTCGGCCCACGTCTTGTTCGCGCCCTGGTGCTCGCGCTCTTTGAGCCGCTCCGCGGCCAGTTCGTGGTCGCCCGCCGCCAGGGCCACCTCGACCCCGAGCAAATGGATCTCCGCGTCCCCCGGGAAGGCCCTGCGGGCCTCCGCGTAGGCCGACTCGCCGCTGTAGTAGCCGCCCTTCTCGACGATCTCCCGGATCCATTCCTTGTAGAGCCCGGCGTGGAACGCGTCCATCCCGGCCAGGACCCGGCCCGCGCTCGGCCCGTCGGCCAGGCTCTTCCGGAGCCTTTCGAGAAAGCGGATCGCCCGGTTGTGGTCCTCCGCCGCCACCGCGGCCCGCACCGCGTCCTTGACGAGCTCGGGATCGGCCGCCTCGCCCAGCAGGTGCGCGCCGAGGATCGCCAGGACGTCCCGCGCCCCGCGCTCCCCGCCCCGCCTCACAAGGTCCGCGGCCAGGCCGTGCATTTCGCGGGTGACCGCTTCCCGGCGCAGATGCGGCGGCACGTCGCGGGCCTCCAGGAGAGGCACATGATCAAAGGCCTCCGCCAAGGCTCGCAATCTGTCCGCGGGCCGAGCCGTCGCGCCCAGGGCCAGCGCCCGGGCGAAAGCCGCCTCCCGGCTCGGGGCGACGATGGAATCCAGGAGCTCGGCGATATCGACGTTCGCCTCAAGCTCCGCGCCCGGCCGTCCCGCCCACAGATATCCCGTCTCAGACCCCTCGCCGAACGTCCAGCCGACGACGCGGCCGTCCTGGACGAAGACGCCGGGCCGCCTGACCTCGGACGGCAGGGCGATCGCCGCCGTCACGGTCCGGCGCACGGCCTGCCCCGCCTCGATCCGGAACGCGCCGCCGTCCACGGACAGGGCGTGCCACTCGAGCGGCAAGGCCTGGCGCCACGGCCGGAGCTCGGGGGCCCGGCTCCCCGCTCCGGCTTTCGCCCCGGCTCCCGCCGCCGTTCCCGGCCCCGCTCCCGACGCGGCCGCTGCTTCGATCCGCACGAGGGCGACGGGCTCACCCGCAGCCCACATCCCGCGCTCGACGGGCACCGGCCCGGCCTTGTCTTCGTCGTGGCCGTGGTATTCGACCGTTTCGCCTCCGAAAAGGGCCGAGACCGGGACCGCCGCCCATCCGCCGGCGACGACCGGCGCGGCCGACCGGTAGATCGAGGCGCCGCGGGCATCAATAACGGAGACCTCGCCCGCCGCCAGGATCGAACCGCGGTCATCCGCCGCCTGCGCGGTCCGGACCTCGGCGGGCCTCTCCTCTCTTCCGGCAGCCGGCACGGGCGCGTCTCCCCGCTTCGAGAGCAGCCCCGCGAGGAAGAAACCCGCCGCGAGCAGCACGACGGCCCCGGCGGCCGCGGCATACCAGGGGACGCCTCGCTTCATGTCGGCGGGACGCCGCACGAGCGGGGACCCGCACTTGGAACAATAAATGGAAGAGTCGGGGTTGGCGGTGCGGCAGCGGCGGCAGACCATCCTCGGGTGACCTCTCAATCCCTCGCGTCGTGGCCCGGGATTCCAAACGGACTATAGCCTCGCCGCGCCGCCCCTGTCAAGGAAAGCCCGATGCGAAATGACCGCGATGCGAACCGCGCCCCTCCCGCCGCATGAGACGATCCGCCCCGCCCGCCGCTACCGGATGTCCTGGACCCGGCCCTCCGACTCGTAGACGACATGCCTCAGGGACCGCATGTAGTCGCGCACGGCGTTGTACTCGAAGATGCCCGTCGGGAAGGACATCAGCTCGATCCCCTGGGGCTTCACGATGTCCTGCAGGAATCTGAAGACCTGCTCGGTCATGACGACCATGTAGAGCTTGTCGAGATTGGCGGCCACGTACTCGCCGCCGATCATGACCGAAAGTGGGACGAGACGGCCCGGCCCGCCGAACAATTGCGGCACCCGGCTCGAATCGTAGGCGTAGGTCAAGCCTGAGGCCTGGATGCTGAGGTCGCTCATGTATTCCGCGTAGGAGGTCGAATATTCGAGGCCGCCGAGGATGAGCATGCCGGGCAGGGGGACGACAAGGAGCTTGAAGCCGAGCCCGGACGCCGGGTCGTAGCCGTAGGGAACGGCCCGCAGGACGTCGTTGCCGACGACCTTCCCGGCCGGGATCCCGAACGCGATGTAGCCCAGGGCGTCGAGGGCGCAGTCGACCTCGAAGCCGGCCTTTCCGACGGCCCATTTCATGGCGTCGGTGACCAGGTTGCCGAGGGGCGTGTCGCGGTTCGGGCCCGTCGCCGGCCAGTCCTTGTCGATGTCCTTGCCGGCCAGGGCCACGATCTTCGAGTACACGGGGCCGAGCCGCGGGTCCTGGACGATCCCTTCGCGCAGGGCGTTCAGGCGCGCCTGGAGCGCCGGGTCGGGCTTGACGTGGCTGTCGACGGCGTGGATGCGCCAATCGACAAGGCTGACGCCGCTTCCGGGAGCGTAGCTGATCCGAAGCTGGCCGAGATAACGCCCGTGGCTCCCGGCCTGGACGACGATCTTCCCGTTGCGGACGATCGGCCCGTCGAACAGGTCGTGGCTGTGGCCGCCGACGATGATGTCGATGCCGGGCACGTTGTCGGCGAGGCCCATGAGGTCGGCCATGGTCCCCATGTGCGACAGGCCGATGACGACCTCGCAGCCGGCCATCCTGAGCATATAGGCCTGTGCCCCGGCGACCGTGTAGGGATCGCCCGAGAGCCGGGCGATCATCTCCGCGGAGTAGTTCTGTTCGTCCTCGGTCGTGACCCCGAAGATGCCGACCTTGACGCCGCCGACGTCCTTGATGATGGACTTCCGGACGATGCCGGCGAGGAGGGTGTCGTCAAGCCTCATGTTGGCGCAGAGGAGCGGCAGGGTCACCGGCGGACCGCCGGCGAGCTGTCCGCTGACGATCCCGGCCAGCGCTTCGGTCCCCAGGTCGAACTCGTGGTTGCCGAGGGTCATGGCGTCGTAGAGCGACTCCATGATCTTCAGCTCGGGATAGCCAAGGTACTTATTGAACTCGAAGCTGCCGACGAAGACGTCGCCGGCGTGCAGGGCGAGGACGTTCCCGCTCCCCCTCCTCAGGCCCTTGATCAGCGTGGCCATCCGGGCGATGCCCCCAGTCTCGCGGACGTCCGCGGCCCTGCCGGCGTCCATGGCGCCCGGCCCCCAACCCGCGCCGGGGACGCCCTTCAGCCAGGCGAAGGGCCCGGGCAGGGCCGGGAAACCGAACGGCAGCATGGCCGAGTGCGTGTCGTTCGCGTGCAGGATGGTCAGGACCTTCGCGCCGTTCGCCTGGCCGAGACCCGGGACGGACAAAGCCAGGACGAGCGCCAAGGCCCCCAGGGCCCCCAGAAACCCCAACGTTTTCCCCTTGTTCCTCATCATCTTTTTCCTCCTTATTGTGAGCGGAATTCATCCCCGTTCCCTTTTCGAAGGCATCGAGGATGTCCTTGGGTCGGCACCGGTCATCACCGTTACGTGCTTAGAATAATCGCGCCGCGGGGCCGAGTTGTCAAGATTTTGTGAAGAATGAAAGAATGA
>JBBIGP010000044.1:9039-10524 GCA_037447475.1 Candidatus Aminicenantota bacterium | reverse complement strand
ACAGAAGCCACGGCAAAATGGATGAAGGAGAAGCACTCGGGGATGTGGGAGTCGTAGACGCCGTGGCGGTTGAGGGCCCAGCCGGGGTGCGGCTCGGCCTTGGACCCGCAGAACTCGAGCAGCTCGAAGCGCGAGAAATCCATGCGCCAGACATCGCCGTCGCGCGGCGGCACGGGCCTCTCCCCCGCCAGCGCCCCCATGCCGCTCCAAGGGAAAGCGACCTCGGCCGTCCAGCCCCGGTCGACCTGCGAGGAATCGTTGATCGTGCCCGCCACATGCACGGCGGCCTTCATCCCCGGGAAGTCCCAGTCCATGAACGCCCAGCGCGCCCCCCGCGGGTGCTTGCCGTACCGCGAGGCGTCCTGGAAGCCGCCCAGCACGTCGACCTTCCTCGTCAGCGGATCGAACTCCGGCGTGTCGAACCGGCCGCCCCGCTTAAAGGCGTCCTGCCAGATATAAAAAACCTCGTAGACCGTGCCCAGGGCGTTGATCTGGAACTCGTAGTAGCAGTCTTCGCCGCCGATGAAGATCTCGACGTCGTTCTCGGTCCACACGAACGAGTCGCGCTCCGTCAGCCGGGCCCGGACATTGGGCTCCTCGATCCAGAAGCCCACATAGAGATTGTCGTCATCCCACAGGGCGGCCATCCGGGTCTCGAGGAACCCGGGCGCCCCGCTCACCAGGTCCACGAAGCGCCCCGACTTGGTCGCCTTCTGCCACTCGGGCTTGTCGAGACGGCCGTCGACTTTGATCGGCCGCGGCGTCCGCAGGCACGTGTAGTGGGCCAATTCCTTCTCGTCGCATCCGTATGGCGGCTTCATGGGCTTGCCTCCCTTCTCCCGGGTTATTCGGCTTTGATCCCGCGCAGCACGAGGTCCGCGAACGCCCCCGCATCATCGAACGAGCCGATCCCGACCAGCCCCCGGCCGAGCGTCCGGTCGCGCGCCGTAAGGATGGGCTCGGCCATGTCGTCGAGCCAGGCCCGGATGTCGCCCGTGCGGCCATCGTAGGTCACTTTGAACTCGTGCCACTCCCGGTCCGTCAGCCGGGCCGCGGACCCGCCGGGCGGCTCGGCGTTGATCTTGACCCGGTCCGCGCCGTCGACCAGTCCGATGATGTTGTGAACCCCGTCGCTCGATCCGGCGAAGTGGACGTAATAGAAGCGCGCCGGGCCCTGGAAGTGGAAAAAGACGCACATGTCGCGGTAGGGATTGGCGGGGTCCGTGTCGCACCGAAGCCGCCCGCTGAGCTCGAACGAGGTCACCTCGTACCCCTCCCATACCGACCACGACGTCGGCGCCCGGACCGCCCCCTGCGCGCCGGGGGCGACAAGCTCATAGACCATCTCCCCGTCCCTCTCGGCCACGCGCCAGTTGTCTGGCGCATTCGGGCGCCATCCGTCGGCCCGCCCCGAGCCGAAATCGCTCGCGGCCAGCATGGGCAGCTCCGGCGAGCCTCCTCCGCCGCCGCAGGCGACGGTCCCGA
>JBBIGP010000044.1:2875-8939 GCA_037447475.1 Candidatus Aminicenantota bacterium | reverse complement strand
CCGCCTTTCTGCTCGCGGCTATTTGTTCGTTGGCCGTCCTCGGGCTTTCGGGCTGTCGGGGAGATGGCGGCAGCAATGGCGGCCCGGGCGGCTCCCGAGCCGGGTCCTCTCGTCCTCCGGAATGGCGCTTCGAGCACATCGACGGCGAGCGGACGAGAGCTTCACTCTGCGCTACCGCGTCCTCGTCCACACGGGCCGGTGGGATCCCGAGCGCCTGCGGCGCGAGCACGAGCATTTCTCCCTGACCTCGGCCGTGGACGACGAGACCCGCCCCCGCTTCGATGAGGACGGTCCCGGTCCTCGGACGGCGGCCGAGGGTTGACAAATCATAGTCCTCAGGTCTAACATCGCTTCGTGGCGGATACTCAATCATCCGGGGCGTTCCGGGCGGCCCGGCCCGGCCGAATGGCAAGGAGCCGCTCCGCCTCAAGAGCCTTTATCGGGCTCGCCGCGGCGGTGGCCCTATTCGCCCTCCTCTTCGACCCTCTGCTCGGGAACTTCGTCCTTCTCCACGGCCGGAAGATGGCCATCAAAAGGGAAGTCGCCCGCCACATCGTCCGAGGCATCGCCGAGGACGGCCTGGTCACTCTCAAGTTCACGAAAGAAGAGACCCGGACGCTATTGAGATGGGAACATCCCCGGGAGTTCGAGTTTGACGGGCAGATGTACGACATCGTTGAAGTGACCGACCTCGGCGATATTGTCCACTACCGTTGCTGGTGGGACAAAGCCGAGACGGAGCTGAACGAACGGCTCCGGGCGCTCGCCATCCAAGCTCTCGGCGGGTCCCCGAAATTCGGCGGGGCCCGCGAACCCTTGCTCGCGGGCCTCAAGCCGTTCTGCCGGACGGGTCCCGGCCGATGGGATGCCCCGCGGCCCGGGCCGGCGTCCGGACCTCCGTCCTGGACGGCCGACCTCTATGCTTCGGTCGTCACCCCTCCTCCGGCCCCTCCGCCCTGGGCGGGCTGATCACGCTCACATCGCCTGACCCGGACCTCTCTCCCGGCCCGGGAGCGGGGACAGCCATGCGTCCCCGGGCACCTGAACCTTCAACTGTACGAGGAGCAAAGGAATGAAAAGAACGTTCATGATCTGGCTGCTGCTGGGACTCTCCGCGGCCGCCTTTTCCCAAACCGTCACGATAAGGGATCAGAAAACCCTTGAGCCGCTCGAAGGCACGTCCTTGACGAGCGACAGCCCCCGGGCGTCCGCGGTCACCGACGACCGCGGGCAGGCGGACATCACGGCCTTCCGGGGGGCCGAATGGATCGTCATCAGCCGTCTCGGGTACCGGACGACCGTGACGAGCTTCACCGAGCTTGAGTCTCTGGCTTTCGAGCTGTCGATCCCGGTATCGTCCGTCCGCCTTCACGAGGTGGTCGTCTCGGCCACCCGCTGGCGGCAGTCGTCCGGCGACGTGCCGTCCAAGATCACGTCCATCTCGCCCGTCGAGGCCGCTCTGCAGAACCCGCAGACCGCCGCCGACCTCCTGGGCCTGTCGGGCAAGGTCTTCATCCAAAAAAGCCAGCAAGGCGGCGGCAGCCCCATGATCCGGGGGTTCGCCACGAGCCGCCTTCTCTATACGGTGGACGGCGTGCGGATGAACACGGCCATCTTCCGGGCCGGCAACATCCAGAACGTCATCTCCCTGGATCCGTTCGCCATGGAACGCACGGAAGTGTTCTTCGGCCCCGGATCGGTCATCTACGGCAGCGACGCCATCGGCGGGGTGATGAGCTTCGAGACCCTGACGCCGCGGTTCTCACTGACCGACGCCCCCTCGGTCAGCGGCGGGGCCACGGCCCGGCTCTCGTCGGCGAGCGACGAGAGGACCGGCCATTTCCACGTCAACGCCGGCTGGCGGCGGTGGGCCCTGACGACGAGCTTCAGCTCGTTCGACTTCGGGCATCTGCGCCAGGGCCTCCACGGGCCCGACGACTACCTGAAGCCCTTCTTCGTCCAGCGCCAGGGCGGCGTGGACACCATCATCACCCAGGACGATCCTCTTCTGCAGATCCCCTCCAAGTACTCCCAGATCAACCTGATGCAAAAGGTGCGGTTCCAGCCCCATGATGATTGGGATCTGCAATACGGGTTCCATTACTCCGAAACGTCGCCTTACGGCCGCTACGACCGGCACAACCGCCTGCGCAACGGCCTCCCCCGCCACGCGGAGTGGGACTACGGTCCGCAGAAGTGGATGATGAACAACCTGAGCCTGGCCCACACCGGAGCGAACGCCGTGTATGACCGGATGACGGTCCGCCTGGCCCAACAGTCGTTCGAGGAGAGCCGGATCGACCGCTCTCGGAACGATGCGGAGCGGCATGTCCGGATCGAAGAGGTGGAGGCCTACTCCGTCAATCTCGATCTCGTCAAATCGATCGGAAAGAGAAGCACTCTGTATTACGGAGTGGAATACGTCGCCAACGACGTCACCTCCACGGGCCTCGATGAGAACATCGTCACGGGCATCACGGTCCCGGGGCCGGCTCGCTATCCCCAGGCGACCTGGCTGTCGCTGGCCGCCTACGTCAGCGACCAGATCGAGCTTTCCGAGAAGGTGTTGCTCCAGGCCGGCCTGCGATACAACCAGTTCAAGCTGGACGCGGAGTTCGACACGACCTTCTACCCCTTCCCGTTCACGACGGCCCGCCTGAACAAGGGCTCGTTGACCGGCAGCCTCGGGGCGGTCTTCCACCCGGCCCCGTCGTGGGCGGTCAGCGCCAATCTGGCCACGGCCTTCCGCTCGCCCAACGTGGACGACATGGGCAAGGTCTTCGACTCCGCGCCGGGCGCCGTGACAGTCCCAAACCCCGATCTGAAAGCGGAATACGCCTGGTCGGCCGACGTCGGCCTCGCCAAGGTCTTCGGGGAGACGGTCAAGATCGACCTGGCCGGCTATTACACGAATCTCGACAACGCCATGGTCCGCCGCAACTTCACGCTCAACGGTGAGGAGTACATCATGTACGACGGCGTCTTGAGCCGCGTCCAGGCCATCCAGAACGCCGCCGTGGCCAAGGTCTACGGCCTCCAGGCCGGCATCGAGGTCGTGCTGCCCGCAGGCTTCGGGTTCTCCTCGGACCTCAATGTCCAGGACGGGGAGGAAGAGCTCGACAACGGCAGCCTCAGCCCCTCGCGCCACGCCGGGCCTTGGTTCGGCGTCACGCGGCTCTCTTACGATACCGAAAGGGTCAGCCTTCAGCTCTACGCCGTGTATCAAGGCGAGCGCAAACACGAGGACCTGGCGGAGGAAGAGAAAGCCAAGACCGAGATCTACGCCGCCGACGCGGACGGTCTTGCCTACGCCCCCGGCTGGACCACGCTGAACTTCAAGGCCCTGGTCCGCATCTCCGGGAATTGGAACGTCAGCGCCGGCGTCGAGAACATCACCGATCGGCGTTACCGGCCCTACAGCTCGGGGATCTCGGGCCCGGGACGGAACTTCGTCCTGTCGCTGAGCACGAGGTTCTGACGCAGCCTATCTCGAGCCGAACATCATGACGAGGATCTCGGACAGGGCCTTGACCGCCCGGTCGGAGAAGAAGTCGGGGCCTATCCGCCCGAAGCCAAGATCCGCTCGTGGGTCCGCCGGCTGACGCTCGAGCGCGGCCGGCGCATCGTCGTCGAGGACCGTTGCGCGCTCGAGGAAGCCGGGCTGCCCGTCGAGCTGAGCCTGACGAGCTGGCGCGAACCGGAGGCGGCGGGGACCGGGCGCATCCGCCTTGCCTGCCCGGAAGGCAGGGAAAGCCCCGGCCCGCACGGGATCCTATACGGTGCGCATCGAGCCGTGAGCCCGCCCCGGAAGTTGGAGGGCGAGATCGAAAAGCGGTGCGAGCACGAGCGCTTCGCCCGCACATCCCGTGCTGCAGACAGAGGGCTGTCTTCGGTCCCGTTCCGCAGGCCCGGCGTCAGGTCATGACATCGGCCAGCAGGTCCAGGTAGTCGCCGAGGAGCCGGGTGATGAGGAATTTCCTGCGGACGGTCTCCCGGCCCGCGGTCCCCAGGCGCCGGCCCAGGTCCGGGTCGCCGAGGATGCGGACGATGCGGGCGGCCGCATCGGCGAACTTCTCGTTGACCTTGCGGTAGGCGTTCCAGAACGTCCTGCTGTAGGAGGCATGGAGAGGGAAATAATGGAACAGGGGCCAGATCGTCCGGTTGGAGAAGCCGTGGTAGTAGTTCTCGACCTCGTAGGACGAGAGGAAGACGGGATGACAGGAGTCCTTGAGCAGGCGCTTGTGGATCTCGTGGGCCTCGGGGCTGTCGGTCGAGGCCAGGGACAGGCCGGGCCAGCCGACCCAGGCGCTCGGGCCGGACTTGGAGAACTGGCCGAGGCCCGTGTCCAACCCTCCGACGCTCGATTCGAAGACAAGCGCGTTGTCTCGGCGGCTGGCGCTCACGGGAAGACGGTTCGATATTGTTATCAGCATGTGATCGGCGAAAAAGCGAGAGTGCCTCTCTGAACCCGAGGTTGCTTTTAGCTTACCCGACCATGCCGGGGAGGGCAGGAAAAATCAGCGGGCCAGGCGGGTCAGGCCGGCCTCACGGGCCCACTCGACGGCCTCGGCGTACTCCTTGGCGTTGAGGCGGCGGTTGATCTCCGGGAACTCGGAGGCCCGATGCTCCGGCCGGTACTGGCGCATGACGTTAACATAGTGGCCGGGCGAGAGCTCCTTGGCGATGAAGCGGAAGACCTCTTTCGTGCCGGCGGCCCGGTTCGGGAGGACGAGGTGACGGACCATGAGACCGCGGACTGCGATCCCGCGAGCGTCGGTTTCCAGGACGCCGACCTGGCGGTGGATCTCGCGGAAGACGTCGCGGGCGTAGTGGGGGTAGTTGTAGGCTTCGGCCGACAGGCGGGCGGCTTTCTCGGGGTCCCAGTACTTGAAGTCCGGCAGGTAAATGTCGAAGACGCCGTCGAGGAGGCGGAGGATCTCGGCCTTGTCGTAGCCCCCGGTGTTGTAGACGAGCGGCAGGCGCAGGCCGCGGGGGACCGCCAGGCTGAGAGCGCCAACGATCGTCGGCACGTAGTGCGTGGGCGTCACGAAGTTGAGGTTGTGGCATCCCTGGCGCTGCAGGCCGAGCATGACGTCGGCCAGCTGCCGTTCGGTCGCCAGCTCGCCGTGGCCTTCGATGGAGATGGTCCAGTTCTGGCAGTAGACGCAGCGCAGGCCGCAGTGGGAAAGGAAGATCGTGCCGGAGCCGCCGGTCCCGACGAGGGGCGGTTCCTCGCCGTAGTGGGCAAAGGCGCTCGAGACCCTGACCTGAGCCGGAGCCCGGCATTTCCCGAGCTCTCCGAGAGAGCGATTGACCCGGCAATCGCGCGGGCAGAGCGAACAATCCGTGTAATGGGCCTTGAGCTCTTTGTCCCGGCGGTCGAGCTCGCCGGAGGCATGGAGGGCGATGTAGGACGGCTCGGCGGGGCTTCTCCTGGCACGTCCGGTGTCCTGGGTCATGGGCGGCCTCCTTCCGCCTGCGGCCAGCCAGACGGCCGGCAGCGGCGCCGTCACGGACAGGAAGCGCCGCCGGGACAGTGTTTTCGTCTCGTTCCGGGCCATGGTGCGTCGCGCTCCCTCCCTTTCATTTATAGGGGACGGCGGAAGGCCTGTCAAACCCCCACGGCAATGAAAGAGGCCGTCGCTCACATCTCCATGGAGATCTCGGGCATGTCGAACCAGTAGCCGTTGCCGGCCACGGCGTTCATCTCGGCCTGGACGATGGCCTGGTGGCCCTGCTCGATCTCGACGAACCGCTCGAAGAGCTTGCGGCCCTCCTCGGGCAGCTCCTTGACCATCCTCTGGTAGAAGGCGCTCGTCTCGATCTCGACGTCGAGGGCCCGCTTGAGGAGCCGCATCTCGGCCTCGGGGGCCTTGACCGCGACCCGGCCCTCGAGGGTCTTGATGCCCTGCTCGATGCGCTCGCGCGAAGGCACGACCGTGCCGAGGGCCGCGGGCGTCACGTGACCCGTCTTTTTCCACTCCTCGAGCCGCGAGACGAGATAGTCGACGTGGCCGACCTCTTCCTTGGCCAGGACCCCGAAGATCTTCCGGCCGGTCTCGTC
>JBBIGP010000044.1:0-2775 GCA_037447475.1 Candidatus Aminicenantota bacterium | reverse complement strand
CGCCGGCGGTTCCTCGAGCTCGGCCTCAAGGGCGGCGCCGTCCTCGTCGCCGCGCCCTCGATGCTGTCCTGCGTCAAGGCCGGACGGCGTCCCGGGCCGCTCGAGGTCGACAAGGCGATGCTCGACCGGGTCATCCGCAAGGCCCTCGAGAGAGGCGGCGACTACGCCGACGTGTACCTGGAGAACCGCGTCTCCCGCGGCATCCTCATGGAGGAGTCGAAGTTCAAGAGCGCCGTCTACGGCGCCAACCGCGGGGCCGGGGTCCGGGTCATCGCCGGCGACAAAACGGGCTTCGCCTACACGGACGAGATCGCCGAGGAGGCCCTCCTCCGGGCGGCCGGGACGGCCTCGGCCGTGGCCCGCGCCGGCGGCGCCGCCGGGCCCGTCCCCGTCCGCGAGCAAAGCCGCCCGTCCTACATCATCGTCAAGGTCCCGCTCGGCGAGGTCGCCGACGAAAAGCGCCTGGAGATCATGAAACGGGCCGACGAGGCCGCCCTGAGCTACGATCCCCGCATCCGGATGGCGTCCATCGACTACTACGACGAGGTCCGCGGCCGGGTCGTGGCCACGAGCGAGGGGCTCTATCTGAGCGACGAGCTGCCGCTCATCTTCTTCATCGTCCAGACGCTGGGGCGGGACGACAAGGCCTCCCATATGGGCCGCGAGCGGCTGAGCCGCCACTCGGGCCTCGAGATGTTCGACGAGGTCAGCCCTGAGGAGGTCGCCCGGGCCTGCGCCCGCGAGTCGATCGCCATGCTCGAAGCCCAGGACGCGCCGGCCGGGCGGATGGACGTCGTCATGCAGAACGGCTGGGGCGGGGTCCTCGTCCACGAGGCCGTCGGCCATCCTCTCGAGGCCGACAACATCGCCCGCAAGACCGGGGTCTTCGTCGGCAGGATGGGGCAGAAAGTCGCGACGCCGGTCTTCACCATGGTCGACGACGGGACCCTGCCCAACTTCCGGGGCACGACGAACTTCGACGACGAGGGAACGCCGATGCAGCGCAACGTCCTCATCGAGGAAGGGGTGCTGGTCAAGTACATGACCGACGTCCTGTCGGCCAAGCAGCTGGGCATGGAGCGGACGGGCAACGGCCGCCGCGAGAGCTTCCGCTATCTGCCCATCCCGCGGATGACCAACACCTTCATCGAGAAGGGCAAGGACGATCCGGCCGACATCCTGGCCTCGACCCCGAGCGGGATCTACGTCCAGAGCCTGAGCGGGGGCAGCGTCAACCCGACGACGGGCGTCTTCAACTTCACCTGCCGCGAGGCCTACCTCATCGAGAACGGGAAGAAGACGGCCCCGGTCCGCGGCGCGACCCTCATCGGCAGCTGTCTCGAGGTCATCTCCAACATCGACGCCGTCGGCGACGACCTCGATTTCGGGCCGGGCATCTGCGGCAAGGGCCAGGAGGCCGAGGTCACGGCCGGCCAGCCGACCGTCCGCGTCCGGGGCATCAACGTCGGCGGCTCGCGGGCCCGGCGGGCCTGAGGGCGGACGAAAGGAGCACGACATGGACATCACACAGACGGCTGAACGATACGTCGCCGAGTGCCTGAAGAAAGGGGCCGACGCGGCCGAGGTCTACGTCGAATCGGTCCGCAGGCTGTCGGTCCGGGTCCGCAACGGCGAGATCGAGACCGTCCAGGAGGCGGCCTCGCGGGGGGCCGGCTTCCGGGTCTTCGTCAAGGGGGCCATGGCCTTCGCCAGCTCGAACGACCTCGGCGAGAAGGCCTGCCGCGAGGCCATCGACCGGGCCGTGGCCTTCGCCCGCATCACGACCCCCGACCCGGCGAACGTCCTGCCCGGCGACAAGGGCGTCGGGGACCCAGGCCCTCTCCACGACCCCGAGATCGCCGCCATCCCGATGGACCGCAAGGTCGGCCTGGCCCTGAAGGCCGAGGAGCTGGCCGTGAAGGACCCGCGGATCACACTGAGCAGCGGGGCCGGGTACGGGGAGGGCGAGGGCGAGATCGCCCTGGCCAACTCGAACGGCCTGGTCAAGAGCTACAAGTCCTCGAGCTGTTCGTTCTCGGTCTCGGTCGTGGCCGCCGCCGGCGAGGAGCGGTCCTCGGGCGGCGAGTCGTGCGGACGGCGCTTCTTCGCCGACCTCAAGCCGGTCGAGGAGGTGGCCGAGAGCGCGGCCCGCAAGGCCTGGGAGATGCTCGGGGCCCGGCCGGTCAAGACCCAGAAAGCGGCCGTCATCTTCAGCCCCGACGTGGCCCGGGCCCTGCTCGGCGGCATCCTGGGCGCGGTCAACGGCGAGCGCGTCCTGCAGAACGCGAGCTTCCTGGCCGGCAAGGTCGGGCAGAGGATCGGCTCCCGCCTCCTGACGCTTGTCGACGACGGCCTGCGACCCAAGGGGCCGGCCAGCGCGCCCTTCGACGGCGAAGGCGTCCCCCAGCGGACGAGGGTCATCGTCGAGGAGGGGGCCCTCCGGGGCTATATGTACAACACCATCGTCGCCGCCCGGGCCGGGGTCGAGAGCACGGGCAACGCCTCGCGCGGCGGCTACTCGTCGCTGCCCGGGATCGGGCCGCACAATTTCTATATGGCCGCGGGCAAGAGCAAGCCCGAGGACATCGTCAAAGCCACCAAGCGCGGCCTCCTCGTCCGCGAGGTGACCGGTTACGGCATCAACCCGGTCAGCGGGCACTTCAGCGGGGGGGCAGCCGGCTTCTGGATCGAGAACGGCCGGATCGTCCACCCGGTCCGAGGCCTGACCATCGCGGCGACGGCCGCGGCCATGCTCGAGGGCCTCGACATGGCCGG
>JBBIGP010000043.1:0-22361 GCA_037447475.1 Candidatus Aminicenantota bacterium | reverse complement strand
AAGACCGGCATTTTCACCCTCCGGGCGGGCCGATCCGGCCGCATCTGCTGTGTTGCGAAGGGATGGCATCTGCGGCCGCCTCGACTCGTGAATAGATCAGGTAAAAAGGGAAATTGAGGGGAGGTCACCCATGCGCAAGAACATCCGTGAGAGGTCGCGGCGTCCCGCCCCGGCGCTTCTGGCGCTGGGGGCCCTGGCGCTCGTTCTGGTCCGGGCCGGCGCCGAAGAGGGCATGTGGCCGGCGAGCGAGCTCGGCCGGCTCGGTCTCAAGGCCAAGGGATTGGAGATCGCCGTCGAGGACATCTACAGGCCGGGCGGGGTCGGCCTCGTCCACGCCGTCGTCCAGGTCGGGGCCACGGGGTCGTTCGTCTCACCCGATGGCCTCATCCTGACCAACCACCACGTGGCCTTCGGGGCCGCCCAGGCGGCCAGCTCGACGGCCCGCGATTACGTCCGCGACGGCTTCCTGGCCCGGACCCGGGCCGAGGAGATCGAGGCCAAGGACATGACGGCCCGCATCACGGAATCCTTCCGCGACGTCTCGGCCGAGGTCCTGGGCGCCGTCAAGAAGTCCATGACGCCGGAGGCCCGGACCAAGGCCGTCCAGCAGAGGATCAAGGAGATCGTCGCCCGGGCCGAGAAGGCCGAGCCCGGAAAGCGGGCCGAGGTCGCCGAGATGTTCGCGGGCCAGACTTACGTCCTCTTCATGTTCTCTTACCTCAAGGACATCCGCCTCGTCTACGTGCCGCCGCGGTCGATCGGCGAGTTCGGCGGCGACGAGGACAACTGGATGTGGCCCCGCCACACCGGCGATTTCTCGTTCCTCCGGGCCTACGCGGCCCCGGACGGATCGCCGGCCGATTTCTCCCCGCACAACGTTCCCTACCGGCCCAAGAAGTTCCTCAAGGTGGCCCCGGAGGGGGCGGGCGAGGGCGACTTCGTCTTCCTGCTGGGCTACCCGGCCCGGACCTACCGGCATCGGACCTCCCACTACCTGGCCGCCGAGGAAGAGCTCCGCATGCCGGACGTCGCCGACTGGTACGCATGGCAGATCGGCCTCATGACCAAGATGGGCGAGGGCGACCGCGCCGTGGCTCTCAAGCACGCCGCCCGGATCAAGGGACTGGCCAACACGATGAAGAACTACCGCGGCAAGCTCCAGGGGATGGCCAGGGTCGGGATCGTCGACGCCAAGCGCAGTGAGGAGAATGCCCTCCAGGCCTGGATCGACGCCGATCCGGGCCGGAAGAAGGCTTCGGGGGACCTCCTGGCCCGGTTCGCTGCGATCTACGACGAGATCCGCGAGGCCCACGAGCTCACCCAGGTCCTGTCCTATCTGCGCTCTCACGTCGGCCTCCTCGGCTGGGCGGGGACGGTCTTCGAGTCCTCGATCGAGCGGGTTAAGAAGGACATCGAGCGGGCCTCTCCGTACATGGACCGGAACTTCGACCAGACCCGGCGGCGCGTGGCCCTCGGTCTCGCGAACTACCACGAGCCGACGGACAAGGCCGTCCTGGCGGCCCTCGTCCTCCGGGCGTCGCTTCTGCCGGAGGGCGAGCGCATCGCCGCCTTCGCCGAAGTGGCCGCGGCCGACGACCGGGGCCTGGCGGCCAAGGCCTTCGTCGACCGCCTCTATGCCGGCACGCGGATGGCCGACCCCGAGTTCGTCTCCTCGGCTTGGTCCAAGTCCGCCCGGGAGCTCGAGGCCCTCGGCGACCCGGCGATCGGGCTGGCCGCGGCCCTCCATCCCCTGCACAAGAAGGTCCAGGCCTTGAACGAGGCCTGGAACGGGCGGCTCGACCCGATGTCCGCCGAGCTGCAGGACCTCAAAGCGGCGTTCCTCGGACGGGACTTCATTCCCGACGCCAACAGCACGCTGCGCCTGACCTTCGGCCGGATCAAGGGATACACGCCGCGGGACGCCGTCTATTACAAGCCGTTCACGACGCTCGACGGCGTGCTCGAGAAGACGACGGGCCGCGAGCCCTTCGACACGCCGCGAAAGCTCTTCGAGCTGCGCCGGGCGGAGGACTTCGGGCCTTACCGGCCGGAAGTCCTGCCGAGCGTGCCGGCCTGCGTCCTCTACGACGCCGACACGACGGGTGGCAATTCGGGCAGCCCCGTCCTCAACGCCCGGGGCGAGCTCGTGGCCGTCAACTTCGACCGGACCTACGAGGCGACGATCAACGACTACGCCTGGAGCGCGGACTATTCCCGGTCGATCGGCGTCGACATCCGTTATGTCCTCTGGGTCACGGACAAGTTCGCCGGGGCCGGCTTCCTCCTCCGCGAGATGGGCGTCGGGCGGTGACCGGCGGCGAAGGCTCGACGTTCCGTTCGGGGGCGGGCCGAAGCGGCCTTCAAAGCCTGATGGGGCCGGAATAGACGTCCGACTGCCCCGACAGCTTGTCGAAGGCCTCAATGATGAGGAAATACTCCCCGCCGTCCAGCCGATCGAGGCTCAGGGAGATGCGGATCTCGGACTTGATCAGCTCGAGCGTCCGGCCCTCGGCGAAGACCTGCTTCGAGGACCCGTCGTAGAGTGTGACCTTCACGGACGCCTGGCCGGCGCGCTTGTTGTCGATCGTCGTCGTCTCGTAGTGGCGGAGCGTGAAGCGGAGCGTTTTCGGCCCCGTCTCCAGCCCGGCGATGGCGATGGCCGGAGGCCCGTCCTCGACGTAAGTCTTGAGATGGAGGACGTCGACTCCCGGCCGGCCGACTTTGACCTGGATCTCCCGCTTATTGCGCGACGACGGCTCACGGGGCGAATAGACCAAGAGATAGTGGTGGTCTTCCTGCCGGGAGGCGGCGGCCAGGGCTTCGGCGGGCTCGGCGGAGAAAGCCGCCAGGCCGCCGGTCGTCCGGCTGACGGCCTTGAAGGCGCTCTCGAAGTCCTGCCCGACCTCCCGGAACTCGAAGTTCTGCGACAGGATCGTCCGGCCCGATCTCAACAGGATGAGATGGAAGGTGACTCCCGCCGACAGGAAGAGGTCCCCTAGAACGTCGGGCGAGAGCTTCGATGCGAAGTCGAAGCTCCTCTGCAGTTCGGCGTACCGGGCCTCGACGAGCCGGGCCATGACCTGGGCCTGGGGGTCGACCTGGGAATCGATCCAGGCCCGGATCTCGTTGTCCAGCCGGGAGGCGCTCTTGACCTTCGGGAACATTTCCCGTTGCTGGAAGCAGACGGCCCACTTCTCTCCCTCGACCCCTTTGACCCTCCGGACGAGGCCCCGATAAAAGCCCAGATCGGGTTCCAGGAACTGGGCCCGGTAGGCTTCCCACGCCCGCTGATAGTTCTCGAAGAATCGGATCATGGACTGGGCGTGGCTCCGTTCGCTCCGCAGGGCGGCGAGGAGATTTTCGGCCTCGTGCTCGACGTCCCTGAAGGCCTTGACGGCTTCCGCGGTCGAGATGGCCTTGAACGTTTTGAGGGCCTCCTTGACGCCGGAAGCAAGGTCCTCGACGTTCGCGCTCAGCTCGACATTGAGGACCCGGTCCTCGACGACGACCATGATCCGGTCCCCCGGACCGAAGATCTCCGAGAAGAAGTGGTCGACGGCCGCCCCGACGGTCTCCTCGTAGTCGAAGACGTTGAAGACGAGCAGGAACAGCCTGGGGGCCGGCCGTCCAGCGTTTTCCCCGGCCGTCGCCTGCGTCCGCCGGGGCGAGGCGATGGCCCGGGAGACCGCTTCGAAGCGGCTGATGTCCTGCTTGATGCCGTTCTCGAAGACCTCGAAGTCCGCCTGGGTCAGGTCCCGGACGGGGGCCCCTTTGAGAAAAACGCGGACCGGGACCTCGACGAGCGTCACTGTAACGTCCTCCCGCGGCCTCTGCTGTCCGGCGGCGAACGGGGCCAAGGCGATGAGGGCCAGCGTTCCGAGGAGAGCGGCGTCCAAGAGCCGTTCCCGCGTGCCTCTCTTCTCCTGCCGGCCTGACTGGATCATCGGACTCCTCCTCTCCCCCGGCCTTTTCTGCCCGCGAGCGGCGGGGCTATCCGCGACGGCGTTATCGTCGCTGCCTGCGCCCGCCATCGAGGGCGGCCCGGACGGCCTTGCAGATCTGGATGTCCTGGACGGCGACGCCGGTGAGGTCGGCCACGGTGATCTCGTCCTCCGACGCCCGGCGCAGCCCTTGCTCCGCGATGACCCGGCCGAGCTCGACGAGCCTGTCCCGTCCGATGGCCCCGGCGCCGACGGCTTTGAACGCCTCGCCCCGGAGCTCCGACTGGCTGAGGCTGTCGACGACGACCCGGTCGGCCTTGGCCAGGACGGCGGCCTCGAGCTCCTGCTTCTCGGGCGTGTCGGCGCCGACGGCGGTGATATGGGTCCCCGGCCTGATCCATGCGGCCCGCAGCAGGGGCCGCGTCGAGGGAGTGCAGGTCACGATGAGGCCGGCCGCGGCGGCCACCTCCTCGGCGTCGAGCGTCGTGCGGACCTCGAAGCCCTTGGCCTCCATGTCCCGGCGGTAAGCCTCCAGTTCCTCCTCCCCCGTTCCCCAGACGACGGCCTCCTCGAATTCCCGGACCTTGCGGAGGAACTCGAGCTGCAGCCGGCCCTGGACCCCGGCGCCCAGGATGCCGACAACCCGGATCTTCCGCCGGGCCAGGTACCTGGCCGCGACGGCCCCGGCGGCCGCGGTCCGGACGTTCGTCAGATAGCCGCGGTCGAGGAACACGGTATCGAGAAAGCCCGTCCGGCGGTCGAAAAGGAGCATCACGCCGTCGCCCGAGGGCAACCCGGCGCGGGGATTGTCATAGAAACCGGAGGCGATCTTGACGACGTACCAGTCGTCGCCCTTGATGTATCCGTACTTGATGTGGACGTCCCCGGGCGGGTCCTCGAAGATCAGTTCCCCGACGGGCGGAACGACGACCTCGCCGCGGGAATAGGCGACGAACCCCTCCTCGATGAGAGGCAGAGGATCGAGCGATCCGATGGCCGTCTCGATCTCGGCGAGGGAAACGACTGCGGGCATCCTGGCCTCCTGTCGACGTCCCCCGGCCCGCAGGCGCAAGGTCCGGGCGGGCTAAGGCCGCTGGACGATCATCCCGAGCTTTTCGAGGGTCGCCACGGCCCTGTCGAGGTCCCTGGCCTTGACGAAGACGTGGTCCGTGGAGTAGGCGGAGATGGCGAAGATGCTGATCCCTTCCTTGGCCAGTGCCCCCGAGATCCGGGCCATGAACCCGACCAGCCCGAAGGGCAGGATCATATCGAAGGTGATCATCCGCCAGCCCCCTTCCATGCCCAGGAACTTCTGGGACCGGAGCTTGGTCTCCTCGATGACGCACGTCGTCTCCCGCAGGTCCTTGATGACGGCGAACGACCCGGTGCAGGCCCGCTCCGTCTTGACGATGGCGTAGGCCTCGGGCGACACCACGGCCCGGCCCTTCTTGAAATAGCGTTGCAGTTCGTGTTCTCTCATCCCGTCCAACCCTTGCCGGAATTTTCCCCCATTATAAACCATCGCCAAGAGGAATACAAGGCGCGGGGGAGCGTCAGGCCAGGCGGGCGATGAGCTTGAACTTCTTGTCGTCCCAGAGAGCTTCGAAATCGGGCTCGTTCTGGGCCAGGATCGAGTACGCCTTGTCCTTCTGGATGGCTTTTTTCAGCTCGTCCATGGCCGCGTCGGACTGTCCCATCAGGCAGCGGGCGTCGGCCAGGAGATAGTGCACCAGACCCTCGTTCTCCTTGAAGTCGAGGGCCTTTTCGAGGACCTTGACGGCGGCTTCATAGTCCCCCATGTTGATCCGGGCGACTCCATGGCGGCAATGCTCGTCGAACGTCTTCGGGGGGGCCAGGTCCTTCTTGGGGGCCCTGCGGGTCAGGGCCAGGTAGCTCCGGGCCCTGTCCACGACCTCCTTCTCGGCCGGGTATTTCTCGATGAACGCTTCGAAGAGCTCGGCGGCCTTCTGGGGATCCCCCTTCCGGAATTCCTTGACGGCCTGCCCATAAGCGGCCAGGGCTTTCTGATACTCGTCCTTTTTCGATCGTTGTTCTCGCACGGTCTTTCCTCTCGCACGGCGCTCGGAAACCGCCCTATTCTACCAGACGAGGCGGCCATTGACAAGAGCGGTCCCGGGACGGGCGCATCCGGCGAGAAGTAACGAGTCCCCCTGGTTTTTATGGTATAATTGAGCGATGAAAAAGAGACTGGCCGAGATCCTTCGATAGGTCGGATCGGGGAGGATCTCCCCGGAAAAGGCGCTGGAGCTCCTCGAGGGCTACCCCTATTGCGACCTCGAATTCGCCGAGGTCGACCACCATCGGGAGGTCGCCAAGGGCTCGCCCGAGATCATCTTCGGGCTGGGCAAGACCCCCGAGCAGGTCGTCCGCATCGCCCGGGAGATCCTCAAGAAAGGATCGAACCTCCTGGCGACCCGCATCGAGCCGCAGGTCTGGGCGAAGATCAAGACGAAGCTCCCCCGCGCGTCCTACGATCCGGCGGCCCGGACCGTGGCCGGCATGGAGGGAGCCCTGCCGAGCGTCGTCGCAGGGCTGGTCAAGGTCCCGGTCATCGACGTACCCACGAGCATCGGCTATGGGGCCAGCTTCAAGGGCCTGGCCGCCCTCCCGGCCATGCTCAACTCCTGTCCGGGCGGTGCCTCCGTCGTCAACATCGACAACGGCTTCGGAGCGGCCTTCCTGGCCAGCCTCATCAGCCATTCATGACGGCGGGGGCCGCAGGGGACCGGCGCCCGAAAGATAAATAAATAGAACATCTTGACAAGGTGCGGTCCCGTCCCTATATTCTATGGGAACACCCGGGCCGACGGAGTTTCATGGAGATCATCGATCAGGTCCGGCAGGTCTCCTCGATCGTCGAGATCGCCGGACAATATACGACCCTCAGGAGACGGGGCCGGAAATGGGTCGGCCTCTGCCCCTTCCACTCCGAAAAGACGCCCTCGTTCACGGTCGACGAGGACAAGCAGCTCTACCACTGCTTCGGGTGCGGGGCCGGCGGGGACATCTACTCCCTGGTCATGGAGCGGGAGAACCTGACCTTCCCCGAGGCCCTGAGGTATCTCGCCGAGAAGTACCGGGTCCCCCTCCCCCGCCAGCAGAAAGTCAGCCCCGAGGCCCTCAAGCTCGAGGAGAAGCTGTTCAAGGTCAACGAGCTGGCCCTGGCCTTCTTCCGCAAGAACCTGTTCGGCACCCCGGAGGGGACGAGGGCCCTCGAATACCTGACAAAGAGGGGCCTGACGGAGGAGACCATCCAGACCCTCCGGATCGGCTACGCGATGAACTCCTGGAGCTCGCTCATCGAATTCTTCCAGGGGAAGGGCGTCGCGCCGTCCCTGCTCGAAAAGGGAGGGCTGGCCTTGCCGAGCCCCAAGAAGGGCGATCATTACGACCGGTTCCGGGGCCGGGTCATCTTCCCCATCCTCAGCCTGACCGGCCGGGTCGTGGCCTTCGGCGGGCGGACGGTCGTCGACGCCGAGCCCAAGTACCTGAACTCCCCCGACACGCCCCTCTACTCCAAGGGCAAGCTCCTCTACGGCCTGAATTTCGGCAAGGACGCGGTCCGCGAACAGGGCGTTCTCATCCTCGTCGAGGGTTACACGGATTTCTCGGCTCTTTACCAGGCGGGGATCAGGAACGTCGCCGCTTCCCTGGGAACGGCCCTGACGCCCTTCCAGGTCGCTCAGGCCATGAGGTTCGCCCCGGCCATGGTCGTCAACTACGACGGGGATAGCGCCGGCCTGGCGGCCGCGGCCCGGGCCGTCCCCCTGTGCCTCGAAAAGGGGCTCAACGTCGAGGTCCTCGTCCTGCCCGGAGGCCTGGACCCAGATGCCTATCTCCGGAAGCACGGCCGCGAGCGGTACCTGTCCCTCCAGAAAAAGGCCGTCTCCGGGCTGAAGTTCCTGATCGACAGCCTGACCGCGGGGGCGCGGATGTCGGCGCCCGAGGAAAAGGGGCGGATCGCCCGGGCGGTCGTCAAGGAGATCGAGAAGGTCCCCGACCCGGTCGCCCGGAGCGAGTACCTCCGCCAGGCCAGCCACGAGCTCGGCGTCGGCGAGGATCTCCTGCGAGGCATGGTCGAACGCCCCGCGGGACGGCGGGCCCCGGAGGAAGCCGGCGGCTTCTGCCCCGGGGAAAAGCGGCTCCTGCAGATCCTCATGGAGGACCGGTCGGTGGCCCCCTACGTCTTTGCCGAGTGCGGCGAGGAGATCTTCGAGGGGCTGCCGAGCGAGCCCATTTTCAAATACATCCTCGGATGCTTCCGGGACAATAAGAACTGGAATTTCCCCGAGCTCCAGGGCCTGATCCCCGCGGACCTCGCCTCCCGGCTGGCCCGGGCCCTGTACGAGCGGCAGAAGGGCCCGACCGTGGAGGAGGCCCAAGAGTGCCTGAAGTCCCTCCGCAAGGTCCACCTCCAGAACCGGCTCAAGGACATCCAGCGGAGGATCGCCCGCACGGAGAAGCAGGGGAACACGGAGGAGCTGCCGGCCCTCCTCTACCAGAAACAGGACATCACCAAGCAGATCCTGTCGATGTCGTGACGAAGGACGCAGCCATGATGATCATCCGCCTCGAAGGACCGACGACGGGACAAGGAGCGCGCCGTGCCCCCTGACAGCAAGTTCCACAAGGACGAGATCTCCCAGCTGATCTCGAAGGGCCGCAAGCAGGGCTTCCTGCTCTTCGAGGAGATCGACAAGACTTTCACCGAGGACCTGGACTCGGAGGAGGATTTCGACGATTTCCTGTCGTCCATGGACGACTACGGGATCAAGATCCTTGACTCGCGCCAGAAGGAGATCCTGCCCCGCCGGCGCAAGACCGACCTCGTCTCGACCCACGGCCTGGAGAGGACGACCGACCCCGTCAAGCTCTACCTCCGGGAGATGGGCAACATCTCCCTGCTGACGCGGGAGGGGGAGATCGCCATCGCCCGGGAGATCGAGCGCGGCGAGAAGAGCATCATCAAGGCCCTGTCGCGGACGCGGCTGGTCCTCAACGAGATCCTCGAGCTCGAGGAGCGCATCAAGGAGAACCCGTTCACCATCCAGGAGATGTTCGACTTCAGCGAGGAGGACATCGCCGAGGGCAAGCTCGAGGAGAAGAAGAAGCAGATCCTGGCCAAGGTCAAGAGGATCAAGGAGCTGAGCCGCAGGCTCGACCGCATCCCCGACAAGCGGAAGACCCTCGTCACGCGGGGCCGGATCATCGTCCGGATCAGCCGGTTCATCCGGGACCTCAACCTCCGCCCGGCCCGCCGGGAAATGATCATCGACGACCTCCGCAAGCGGTTGAGGGCCGTCAACGACCTCGAGGACAAGCGGGACGACCTCAAGGCGGCCCTGGCCAAAAGGAAGAAAGACGACCCGGTTCTCAAGAAGAAGCTCCGCGACGTCAGCGGGGAGCTCCGCCGCCAGACGACGGAGGTCGGTCTCGACGCCGAGTCCCTCCGCAAGGCCGTCCGGGCCATCACGGCCGGCAAGAAGATCAGCGACCAGGCCAAGAAGGAGCTCGTCGCGGCCAATCTGCGGCTCGTCGTGTCCATCGCCAAGAAATACAGCAACCGCGGCCTCCAGTTCCTCGACCTCATCCAGGAGGGGAACATGGGCCTGATGAAGGCCGTCGAGAAGTTCGAGTACCGGCGGGGCTACAAGTTCTCGACCTACGCGACGTGGTGGATCCGCCAGGCCATCACCCGGGCCATCGCCGACCAGGCCCGGACGATCCGCATCCCCGTCCACATGATCGAGACGATCAACAAGCTCATCCGCGTCTCGCGGGGCCTCGTCCAGGAGGTCGGCCGCGAGCCGAACTCCGAAGAGATCGCCAAGAAGATGGACATGCCCGTCAGCAAGGTCCGCAAGATCATCAAGATCGCCCAAGAGCCGATCTCGCTCGAGACGCCGATCGGCGAGGAGGAGGACAGCCACCTCGGGGACTTCATCGAGGACAAGCTCATCCCGTCGCCGCCCGACACGGTCATCCACATCAACCTCAAGGAGCAGATCGAGGAGGCCCTCAAGTCCCTGACCGACCGCGAGGCCCGGGTCCTCAAGATGCGCTTCGGCCTCGGCGACGGCAACGAGCACACGCTCGAGGAGGTCGGCCAGCAGTTCAAGGTCACCCGCGAGCGCATCCGGCAGATCGAGGCCAAGGCCCTCCGCAAGCTCAAGCATCCGAGCCGAAGCCGCAAGCTGAAGTCCTTCACGAACAACACCTGATTTGTGCGTCCCCCGCCACTTGTGCTATAAAGGGGGGCCGAGGGCCTATAGCTCAGTGGTAGAGCCACCGGCTCATAACCGGCAGGTCCCAGGTTCGAATCCTGGTAGGCCCAAGCGACCGTTAGGTCGAGGACGGGAGGACCGTGGACGCCGATTTTGACCGCATCATCCAGCTCCAGCACCTGGACGCGGAGATCCACAATGCCGAGCTCGTCCTCGAAGGCATCCCCCGGCTGATCGGGGACATCGACCGGAGGGTCCAGTCCTGCTCAAAGGTCGTCGCCGACGCCAAGGACAAGATGACCCAGAACCAGAAGAAGCGCCGCGACCTCGAGACCGAGGTCAAGGACCTCAAGGTCCAGGCCGGCAAGTACAAGCGCCAGCTGAACGAGGTCAAGACGAACAAGGAATACACCTCGCTCCTCAAGGAGATCGAGGACGCCCAGCACAGGGTCGACACGCTCGAGGAGGCCATCATCGCCGAGATGCTGGCCGCCGACGATATCGAGGAGGAGATCCAGACGGCCCTCCGCAAGCAGGCCCAGGAAGAGGAGAGCCTCCGTCAAGAGCGGATCGTCCTCGAGGAGAAGATGAGGGAGACCGAGGCCAAGAAGACCCGCCTCCATCAGGAGCGGGAGGTCCTTCTCCCGGGCATTCCCCCCGAGCAGAAACGCCTCTACGAGGCCATCTACGGCAAGAAGGGAGGCATCGCCCTGTCCCCCGTCCGGGGCGACTTCTGCGCCATGTGCCACATGCGGATCCGCCCCCAGATGCTCAACGAGATCCGCGACAAGTCCGTGGTCATCCTCTGCGAGAACTGCGGACGCATCCTCTACTGGCCGACGAAAGCCGAGGCCGCGAAGGCCGAGCCTGCCAAGGGCGGCTGATCCCGGCGGGCCGCCGCTCTACCCGCCATTCCGACTTTACTCGATGTCTTCCTTATAGAGGGCGTCGATCTCGGCCTGATATTTCGAAGTGACATTCGCCCGCCGGACCTTGAGGGACGGGGTGATCTCGCCCTTTTCGATCTCGAAATCCCGAGGCAGGACGGCGATCTTCTTGATCCTCTCGTAAGCGGCCAACTGGGGCGTCGCCTTGGCGGCCTCGGACAGCAGGAAATCGACGATCCGCGTGTCGCGGACGAGAGCCTCCATGTCGTCGGCGCGTATCCCCTGGTCCTTGGCGTAAGCCGCGAGCTTGTCGAAGTTCGGGACGATCAAGGCGGAGACGAAGCGCCGCCTGTCCCCGATGACGACGGCGTTGGTGATGTAGGGGCTTGTCTTGAGGAGGTTCTCGATGGGCTGGGGGGCGACGTTCTTGCCGCCCGAGGTGATGATGAGGTCCTTCTTCCTGTCCGTGATGACCAGGAACCCGTCCTCGTCGAAGCGGCCGATGTCGCCCGTCTTGAACCAGCCGTCCTCGAAGACCTCCCGCGTCTCCGCCTCTTTCTTGTAATAGCCTTTCATGATGTTGGGGCCCCGGGCCAGGATCTCGCCGTCGGGGGCGATCTTGATCTCGACGCCGGGGATGGGCTTGCCGACCGTGCCCAGGCGCGTGGCCTCGAAGGTGTTGAGGGACAGGACCGGGGACGTCTCGGTCAGGCCGTAGCCCTCGAGGACGACCAGGCCGATGGCGAAGAAGAACTCGGCGATGTCCTTCGACAGAGGCGCCCCGCCCGAGACGAAGAGGCGGACCCGGCCGCCCGTCTTGGCGATGATCTTGGAGAAGACGAGCTTGGCGGCGATCTTTCGCCGGAACCGCAGCCCGCCCGGGACCGGCTGCCCCGCGAGCTTCAGGGCCGCACAGGCCTTGCCGACCTTGAGGGCCCAGAAGAAGATCTTGCGGCGCAGACCGGGGCTCGACAGGACCTGGTCCATGACCTTGGCATAGATCTTCTCGAAGACCCGCGGCACGCTGACCATGAGGTGGGGCCGGACCTCGAGGAGGTTCTGGGCGACGGCCTCGACGCTCTCGGCGAAGGCGACCGTGCAGCCCCTGTACAGGTAGGTGAGCATGACCATCCGCTCGAGGATGTGGGACAGCGGCAGGAACGACAGCGCCGTGTCCTTGTCGGTGACCTCGATGAGGTCCGCGGCCGTCTTGACGTTGCTGACCAGGTTATCGTGCGTCAGGATGACGCCCTTGGGGACACCCGTCGTTCCCGACGTATAGATGAGGGTGACCTCGTCCTCGGGCTTGATGCGGGCGACGAGCTCGTCGAAAAGACCCGGTTTCGAGGCGGCCAAGTCCTTTCCTTTTCCGAGGGCCTCCCGCATGGTCAGGACCCCGGCGGGCGCCTCGTCGGCGAAGGTGATGAAATGCTTGACCTTGCCCAGCTGCCCCCGGATGGATTCGATCTTTCCCCATTGCTCGGCGTTCGAGACGACGAGGATCGAAGCGTCCGAATCGTCCACGATGTAGCGGATCTGCTCGGCGACGAGGGTCGTGTAGACGGGCACGGTCAGGCCGCCCGCGCACAGCGCGGCCAGGTCCGTCATCGTCCATTCGGGCCGGTTCTCCGAAAGGAGGCAGAGCTTGTGGCCCTTCCCGAAGCCCAGGGCATGGAGACCGAGACAGAGGTCCCGGACGCCGTCCCCGAATTCCTGCGTGGAGATGGGCGTGTAGGCCCCCTCCTTCTTGACCAGCATGAAGTCGTCCTTCGGGTAGGACTTGACCGTGTTGACGATCAGTTGGGCCAGGGTCGTGACCATTTTCCCTCTCCTTCCTTCGTAAGGTGCCCTGATTGTATTTTTTACCGGCGTGGGTGTCAAGCAGAAACGCCGCGACGCCCGAGAACGGGGCCCGCCCGGTCATTTTCTGGTAGTAAAAAGCCCGGATGACGCCCTTGGTGTCGAGGGCCAAGAAGACCTGGAGGCCGCCGTAGCGTCCCTTCTGGTTGACGCCGTGGATGTAGCCGACGAGTTCGCTCCCCCTGAAGATCTCGTACATCGTGTAGGGGACGTCGGCCGTCTCGAACAAGCCCGTGAACTTGTCGCCCATCCGGGCCAAGCGGCCGTGGCGATGGCCCGTCTTCCGCTTCCGCGGATCCCCCGGGGGACTTTCGTTGCCCTCTCCCGCGACCAGGGCCATCGAGTCGGGCAAGTGATCATATCCGTCGGCTCCTTATAGTCCCTTGTAATAATAGAGCTGTAACACGAAGCGGGCGTCCCGCCGCCCGTGGTCGTAATGGACCATGAACCGCCCGGCCAGATCGGCGTTCACGAGAAACGTCAGTCCGGAGGCCAGCGAAGCGCTCCACTCCCCTGCGGTTCTCGCGATAGCCGGCTGGGCTTCGATCTTCAGGCGACCTTCTTCGAGCAGGTTCAGGCCCGTACGCCAGAACAGGAGGAGCGTCCCCTCCCCCGCCCGGCGGCCGAGCAGGACCTCGGCCCGGTTCTCGAGGTTCCTCCAGAGATAAGTGGCGTCGACGCCGGCCACGGTCCAGCGGAACGGCTCGGGGTCCATGAGCTCATAACCCATGGTTTCGAGGATCTTGCCGTGGGCCGCGGAAAAGCCGAAGCTGTAATTGTCACGGGCCGTGACGCCCCGCGAGACGCGGGACGCGACCAGGAAATTGCCTTTGAAATGGAGGGGCATGCCGCTGCCTGTCGTCACGGAGAGCGCGGCGTCACCCCAGCTAAGGTCTCGATGCAGCCCGAGGCCCCAATCCCGGTCGAACCCGAAGCCCATCATCGGCTGGAAGATCGTCGGCAAGATCTACCACCGCCACGCCTGAGTTCCGTGCGAGGCGCCGGGGCGGACCGGCTGGCCGACCACCGTTACCTCTTCCGGACGACGCGGATGCCGTAGACCGCCCCGGTCTCGCGGCCCTCGGTCCCCTCGAACCGGACCGTGACCTTGCGCTTGCCAGCGACGGCCTCGGCCGGGAGCGGATAGACGACGTCGAAGAACTCCTCTTTTTCCTGGGGGCTGCGGCGGGCGATCCGCTGCTCGCCGAGCTTCAGGCCGTCGATGAGGACGGCGAAGGCCCGCTCGGCCCGCTCCTCGCGGTTGTAGGTCACGATGAGCTCGAGGGGGGCTGAGGGATCGACGGGCAGGTCGAAGGAGAACCAGTCGACCGCCCGGCGGCCGTAGCGGCCCCTGAGCTGGACGGGCGAGGTCTCCCCTCCCCGCATGGCGAAGTCGCGCTCGGCCTGCATCTGGCCGGGCTGGACGAAGGCCACGGTGGCCGCCTCGAGCTTCCGGCGGGCTTCATCGGCGGCCTTCAAGGCGGCCGCCCGTTCCTCCCAACGCTCGGGGGTCAGGATGTCCCAATAGACCGTGTAGGTACGGCGATGAAGGCGATAGAAGGGAACGAGGTCGACGTCCCGGTCGCGGCCGGCGCCGTCGGTCCGGAAGTCCCCCGGCCGGCCTTCGATGGGCTTGACCCACTCGGCGACATCGGCGGCCGGAGTCACGAGCACGGGGGTCGTCGGCCGCACGGGAACGGGCGCGGGCTTCTCCCCCGGCTTCGGCCGCGACCTCTGCTCGGGCATGGGCCCGAGGTCGCCGGCCAGGACGAGCGGGCCCCATAGAATGGCCGCCCTTTCGGGATTGTCTGGCAGGGACTCGAGATGGAGCGATTTGGGCAGGGTCAGCTCGATCGTGTCGCCCGTTTTCCAGTTTCTGCGGATGCGGACATAGGGAAGTGTTTCGCCGACGTCGATCGGGTCGCCGTTGACCTTGACCGCGAACCCCTCCCGGGCCCAGAAGGGGCGGCGGAGGGTAATCTCGAAGGAACGCGGTTTGTTCGTCTCGATGGTCAAGGCGGCCTCCTCCCCTTCCGGGAAGGAGGTGGACATCGTCAGCCGGACGCCGCGCGACCTCCAATCCGCGGTCGAAGGCGCGTAGATATTGACCCACAGCGTGTCCCCGTGCTCGAAGTAAAGCCCATCGCCGTGCAAGGCGTGGCTCTCCATGCCGGAACCGACGCAGCAGGTGAAGCTGCGTTCCATGTCCTGGTACTCGCGGGCCACGCCCTGGCCGACGGGCGCCATGTAGCAGGTCGCGCCGTCGGCCGGGTCCATAGAGCCGAGGATGTGGTTGAACAGGGCCCGCTCATGGAAATCGGCGTAGCGGACCTGCGGATCGAGGGCGAAGAGCATGCGGCTCATCTTGATCATGTTGTAGACGTTGCAGGTCTCGGCCGTCCGGCCCTCGATCATGTCATCGAGCTTGTCCGGCTCGCCGAAATATTCGTTCCGGCCGTGGCCGCCCGTGGCGAAGCTGTGGTGGAGGGCCACCCGGTCCCAGAAGAACGCGGCCGCGGCGCCGTCGGCCGGGTCCCCGGTGCGGAGATGGCGGACAAGGGCGCCGATCATCTTCGGGACGATGGTATTGCCGTGCTTGCCCCGCAGGATATCCTCGCCCCGCGACAGGGGCTCGACGACGGCTACGTGCCGGAACTTGTCGGCCAGGGCCAACCAGCGCTTGTCGCTCGCGTCGGCGGCCAGGTCGATGAGGACCTCGTTCATCCCGCCGAACTCCGTGCCCAGCATCTTCTGGATCTGATCATCGTCGAGCCCGGCCAGAACGCTTTCGGCCCAGGCCGCGAAGCGGGTCTCGACCTCGAGGGCCGCGCGGTTTCTTGTGTGCCGGTAGGCGTCCCTCAACCCGGCGAAGATCTTGTGCTGGACGTACCAGGGCGACCACATGCCGTTGAGGTCGAAGCCGGCCGAGCGGATGTCCCCGGCGGCGACCTGCGCGTAGAGGTCCTTCCCCGGCGTGCCTTCGCGGTCGGTCTGGGCCCCGATGTAGCCGTCGCCGTGGGCGTCCTGGACTTCTTTGAGCTCGGCGACAAGGCGGTCGGCCCGCTCTTTGAACCGGGGATCGCCCGTGGCCGCGAACATCAGGCTGACTCCGGAGAGATAATGGCCGGCGATGTGGCCCGTCAGCTGGCGGTTCGCGCCGTCCCATCCCCCGTACCCTTCGGCCTTGGGCTCAAGGCCGGCGGCCTGGCGGAGGAAGGCCACCATCCGGTCGGGAGAGAGAGAAAGAAGATAGGCCCCGTTCTGGTCCTGGGCCGTCTTCAATGGCCCGCCGGTCAGGCGAATATCCTCGAGCGGCAGCGGCCGCGCCTTCAGGGGGACCGCGGGCTTGGTCGGGCCGCAGGCTGTCACGGCCAGCGTCAAGAGCGTCCAACCTATCGCCATGGCCGTTCGGAAATGCATGGGATGGGTCATGAGAGGCCTCCTCTTTCTTCTCCGGTTCTTACGAGCGCCGGCCCGACCGAGGAACCGCCTCGATGCGGGCGGAGAGCGTTCAAGGCTCCCATTCTATCGGCATCCGCTTTCGACGGCAAGGCCGGAAGCAAGACTGGCCAACGGTCGCGAGCGGGGCGCGGCCGTTAATTGGAAGCGCGAGGCCCCGGCGTCCGTCTACTTCATCAGGCCGAGGACATACAGGACGCCCATGATGAGCGGCTGGTGGACGATGTAGATCAGGAGGGAATGCCGGCCGGCGGCGTTGACGAACGTCTGCGGCAGGCGCCACGGCAGGAGGCTCCGCTTGGGCGCATAGACGGATTTGCCCAGCGCGGCCCCGATGAGGAAGATCCCGAGCCACGGGATGAGCGGGAAATAGTCGAACGACGTGAAGCCGGGGCTGTGGATGCCGAGCGGCAGAAGCCAGTCGGAGCGGATAACCAGGCCTTTTTTTAGGGCCGGAAGCGCCGCGACGAGCCCGAGGATGACCGCCCCCCAGGCCGCGCACGCGATCGGTCCGGACCTCCCGAACGCCGCCCCGTAAATGAGGATCGAGACCGCCAGCAGTTGCAGGATCCCGAACCAGACGGCCGAAGAGGGGTCGAACGCGTAGGTCACGGCCGTGACGAGGAACGAAACGGCCAGGAGCCTCAGGCCCCGGCGGACATTGCTGCGGGTAAGAGTCGAGCTCGTCCCCGACAGGACGATGAACAGCCCGGCGAAGAAGTTCTGGGCCATCCGCCAGGCGACGCTCGACAGGTCCGTCGTGAATCCCAGGAACCTCTCGACGCCGACGAAAGCACCGAGGTCGTAGAGCAAGTGGTAGCCGACGACCAGGATGATGGACAGCCCCCGCAGGAAATCGATCTCCCAAACACGTTGGGACAGGTCCTTCCTGGTCACGCTGCGAGGATAATATGGCCCGGGCCCGGCGTCAAGGGAACAGTTCGCTCTCAGAACGGGGGGCCGCTCAAGTCAGGGACCGAAGAGGGCCTCTCTCTTCAAGAAGGCCCGGACCGTGACGGCCGCCACGGTCAGGATGCCGAGCGCCGCCGTCACCACGATGCTCGGGTAGTCCTGGCTGCGCTTGAGGATGATCCCGGCGAAAGCCCAGACGACGGCCAGGCCGAGGAACGGGTTGGCCAGCTTGCCGATGGCCGCGGAAACGATCGCCGCTCCCACGATGATCATGACGATGGCCCAGATCTCCTGGGATATCCCGAACCCGCTCCAGTCGAGGCGGACGAGCAGGGCCGTGACGTTGGCGATGGTTGCTATGCAGATCCATCCGAGGTAGATCCCGAACGCGGCCTTGGCCAGGCCGAGCGGCTGGTCCTTGAGCTTCAGGCTGATGAGGATGAGGGTCGCGAGCAGCCCGGCCATGACGAGCAGCGAGAGCGGCACCCGCTCGTAATGCCAGGCCGCGATCCACAGCCCGTTCAGAAGACAGGAGACCGCGAACAGCCAGCCGAGGCTCGCGGCGACCGGCGCGCCCTTCTCAGTGAACTGGGCGACGCAGAAGCCGGCCAGCAGCAGGTAGATGACGCCCCAGATCGAGAACGTGACGCCCGCGGGCACGAACAGGTTGGGGTAGGCATCGGACAGCTCTCCGGTCGTCTTCCCGCCCAGCGGCAGGGCGTTGGCCAGGAAGTTCATGACCATCATCCCGGCGAAAAAGACGAGGTTCGCGAACCGGTTCATGCCGTTCCTCCTTCCGGGCCCTGGGTAGAAGTCCTTTCTCCCGATTCCACGGATCCTCAGGGACGAGCTCTGCCGACAGATATCCCTCCTTGCCCCCCAGACCCCCGGGAACCAGTCCCGACGGTTCCCCCGTCGGCGACCGACGGGTCCCCCTCCGCTATGGGGGTCTTCAGAGGGATATCTATCGCCATATCTTTATTCCGGATCCGCGGGATCGGAAGAAGGACTTCAGGCGATGGCCGCCAGGGTCAGGCCCTCCGGCTCGAAGATGACCCGGCGCTCGCCCTCCTCGACCCGGCCGAGGTCGAGCATCCCGTAGCCCGCTTCCCGGCCCGCCTCGAGGGTCCGGCCGGCTTCCCGCTCCGGGACGTACACATAGAATCCCATCCCCCAATTGAAGGTCGTCAGGCAGTCCTCGAGGCCGACCCCGATCTCGCGCATGAACAGGAACAGGGGCGGGATGTCCTCGACCCATCGCTCGATCCTATAGGTGAACGGCTTCTTGGCGTAGGCGATCTTTGAGATCCCGCCGCCCGTGCCGCCGAGCAGGGCGTGGATCTCGATGCCCTTCTCTTGGAGGGCCTCGACGAGCCGGACGTACGACCGGGTCGGGATGAGGGCCTCTTCGCCGAGTGTCCGGCCGCTGGGCAGGACGTGGAGGAACTTGTCCTTGAGGGCCAGGGCCCGCTTGATGACCAGGGAGATGCCGTTGGCGTGCAGCCCCGACGACGGGACCCCGATGATGCGGTCCCCGGCGGCCAGCTTCTCGCCCGTGACCATCCTGCCCTTGGGGGCGATGATGCCGGTGACGCACCCGGACAGCGAAGGCGCGCTCCGTACGGGCGGTTCGGACTTGACCAGGTAGCGCAGGGCGGGCGACTCCCCCGCCGGCAGGGCCATGCCGCACATCTCGCAGGCCCGGTAGAAGCTCTCGGCGAGGTCGCGGCTGCGCTTCTCGTCCATGAACCATTCGCTGTCGCCCGCGGCGACCTCGTCCGTGTAGACGACCGGCAAGGCCCCCTGGCAGATGACGTCGTTGGCCGCCATGAGGGCCGTGTCGATGCCGATGCCCTCGTAGTAGGTCCGCCCGGTCCCCGCGTGCTGATACATCCACTCGGCGATCCAGTTCTTGTTGCCCAGGCCCTCCTGGGTCATGCACCAGAGGTGGGATTGGCCGCCCCGGTACTCGAAGACGGCGCCGTGGGCGCCGACGCTCTCCCGGTCGACGTAGACCCCGCGCCGGTTCGGGAACTCGAGCGTCCGCTTCCCGGCCCGGACCATGGCCATCTTAAAGGGCTCGATCTTGGCGTAGTCGACCCCCGCCGCGGCATACTCGGACGCGTCACGCTTCTCCGGCATCTCGCTCGTCCCGACAGCTCCTACTTGAGAGCGTCCAGCTCGGCCGGGCTGGGGCGGTTGGGGATGACGGCCACGGTCCGGCCTTTGTATGTGAAAACCTCCTTGTCGTCGTCGTTGATCTCGCCGATGACCTCGGCCCTCACCCCTTTGGCCCGGACCGCCCGGAGGACGACGTCGACGTCCTTGGGGGCCACCTGGACGGCCATCCGCCCCTGGGTCTCGCAGATGAGGATCTCCTCGGGGGTCATGTCCTTGTCCCTGAGGGGGACATGCGTGAGATCCGCGCGGGCCCCGAAGCCGCCGTAGCGGGCCGACTCGCAGACGGCGGCCCCGATGCCGGCCGCCCCGAGGTCGGAGCAGGCCTTGATCTTGCCCGTCCGGAAGGCGGCCAGGGAGGCCTCCATGACCTTCCGCTCCTCCTTAAAGAGGGCCACGGCCGGGCGCATCTCCTTGACCAGGCCCGCCCGGTAGAGAGTGTCATTGCCGTCGCTGCCGGTCCGCCCGATGAGGATGATGCGGTCCCCTGCGGCCTTGGCCGGCTTGGTCAGAGGCTTGGGCGTGACCAGCTTGCCGATGACCGAGACGACGACGGCCGGGACGATGTCCGAGAACGAGGTCGAGAAGCCCCCGCCGACGATGAAGACGTCCATGGCGCTGCACATGTCCCGCAGGCCTTTGACCATCAGGTCGACCCGCTGTCCGCTGGTCATCTCGACGCACCGGCCGCAGGTGCAGGCCCCGGTGAATCCGCAGGGGCCGACGATGACCTTCTCGTCGAGCGCCCGGGTGCCGATGAAGTTCATCAGGAACAGGGGCCGGGCGCCCATGGCCACGACGTCCCGCATGGCGCCCCCCGCGCCCGTCGCCGCGGCGTCGTAGGGGCGGGGCACGCAGGGCGAGCAGTGGCTCTCCATCTTGCCGACGAACGTCTCCTTGAGGCCGGGGAACTTGAAGGCGGCGGCGTCGTCTCCCGGGCCGACGATGAGGGCCTTGGGAAAGAGCTTGCCGACCTTCTTGTTCAGGGCTTCGATGGCCTTGAAGTCGATGGCCTTGTCGATGTTGTGATGCAAATGGGTGAACAGGGCGTGCATCAGGGCTTTTTCGATCTTGTTCATGTCGGGCCTCCTGGTCGAAATGTCGCATGCCCGCGCCGGCGGGGCCCGATAAAAATAACCCATTCCGGACCGCGACGCAAGGGTTGACAGACCCCGCCCTCGGGAAATATGATGACGTCATCAGCAGTTCAGCTTAGGAGGACGCCGTGCGCATCACTCTCAGCATTCTCAAGGCCGACATCGGCAGCATCGGCGGGCATATCAAGCCGAGCGCCTCCCTGATGAAGACCGTTAGGGACCATGTCCAGAAAATGGGCAAGGATATGGTCATCGATTCCTTCATCGGGTCGACGGGCGACGATATCGCCATCCTCTGCACCCACCAGGGCGGGCCCGGCAACGCCGAGATCCACCGCCTCGCCTGGGACGCCTTCAAGACGGGCACGGAAGCGGCCAAGGCCCAGGGGCTCTACGGCGCAGGGCAGGACCTCCTCAAGGACGCCTTCAGCGGCAACATCAAGGGCATGGGACCGGCGGTCGCCGAGATCGAGTTCGACGAGCGGCCCAACGAGCCGTTCGTCATGTTCGCCGCCGACAAGACCGACCCGGGAGCCTACAATCTCCCCCTCTATCTGGGGTTCGCCGACCCGATGTACTGCGCCGGCCTCATCCTCAGCCCCAAGATGAGCCGGGGCTACATGTTCCGGATCATCGACGTCGGGCACACGGAAAAGGACAAGGTCATCGACCTCGATACGCCCGAGGACCTCTACAACGTCGCCGCGCTCCTGCGCGACAACGAGCGCTATGTCGTCGAGAGCATCTTCTCCCGGGCCACGGGCGGCCAGGCGGCGGCCGTGTCGACGACCCGGCTCCACAACATCGCCGGAAAATACACGGGCAAGGACGATCCGGTCGCCCTTGTGCGCGTCCAGGGCGAATTCCCGGCGACGGGCGAGATCCTGGCCCCCTTCTCCATCGGGCACTACGTGGCCGGGTTCATGCGCGGCAGCCACATCGGACCCCTCATGCCCTGCAAGCTCAACGCAACGGTCTCCTACTTCGACGGCCCGCCGGTCGTCACCGGGGCCGCCTTCTGCGTCCACGAAGGGCGGCTGACGGAGCCGGCCGACGTCTTCGACCACCCCTATTGGGACGCCGTCCGCCTCCAGGTCTCAGCCAAGGCCGACGCCATCCGCCGCCAGGGGTTCTCCGGGGCCGCCATGCTGCCCTACAGCGAGCTCGAGTACGGCGGCGTCGTCGAGAAGCTGGCCGAGCTCGAGAAGCGGTTCAGGCTCCGGGACTGACCTCGATGGACGTCCACGCCGCCATCGAGGCCCGGCGGGCGACGCGGTCGCTCGATCCGCTGGCCGTCACCGAGGACCTCGTCCGCGACCTGGCTGAACATGCGCGGCTCGCCCCCTCGTGCGACAACAATCAGCCTTGGCGCTTCGTCTTCGTCTTCGATCCGGAGAGGCTTGAGGCCCTGAAGGCCGTCTTCAGCGAGGGCAATCGATGGTGCCACGCCGCGTCCCTCGTCGTCGCCGTCTTCAGCCGCAAGGACGACGACTGCGTCATCCGCGACCGGGAGTACCATCAGTTCGACGCCGGGCTGGCCACGGCATTCCTGATCCTGCGGGCGACCGAGCTCGGCCTCGTGGCCCATCCGATCGCCGGCTTCAGCCCGAAAAAGACGCGGGAGGCCCTCGGCATCCCCGAAGAGTATCAAGTCATCACCCTCGTCCTCATCGGCAGGCGGGCCGATTCGCCGAGCCCGGTCCTCTCGGACAAGCAGCTCAAAGCGGAGACGGAACGTCCCGGGCGCCTGTCCTTCGAGAAGTTCGCCTTCCTGAACCGCTT
>JBBIGP010000042.1:0-22690 GCA_037447475.1 Candidatus Aminicenantota bacterium | reverse complement strand
GAGGGGGGCCCGTCGGCCGCCGACGGGGGAACCGTCGGGACTGGTTCCCGGGGGTCTGGGGGGCAATGGGGGACATCTATCGGCAGAGCTCGCCCCTGAGGATCCCCGGAGATGGGAGAAGAACCAATATTTATCCCCGGGATAGGGTTGGATTTTTCGGGCCCTTGTGCTAGAATCCGGGTACACATGGAGATCCACAGTCTTCCCAAACATTCCTATTTCTCGGATTATCTCAAGCTCCCCCAGGTCGTCTTCGACCTCAAGAGCAAGGACAAGGTCGAGGCCATCGAAGAGCTGCTCGACGTTCTCGCCAAGCAGAAGCTCATCGAGAACAAGAAGCTCCTCCTGACCCGGATCATCGACCGGGAGAACCTGGTGTCCACGGCCATCGGCTTCGGCGTCGCCCTGCCCCACGCCCGCGTCGACACCGGCGGCGAGATCGCCGTCGCGGCCGGCCGCTCGGAGAGGGGCATCGACTTCGAGGCCCACGACGGCCAGAAGGTCCACCTCATCATCCTGGTCGCCTGGAACCCGACGCTGCCGGGGCTCTTCAATCACCTGTTCGCCGGCCTGGCCCGGTTCCTCATCCGGCCCGACTACCGGGCCCGGATCCTGGCCGCCAAGGACAAGGCCGAGCTCCACGCCGTCCTCTCCGAGATCGAGTTCAAGTTCGTCTACGAGGAGAAGATCAGCAGCCGGGCAAGCCTCCTCAAGAAGCTCCAGGAGATCGAGATCAAGAGGAAGAAAGCGACGCGCGAGCAGCAGAAGGTCCTCCAGAAGCAGGCCGGCATGATCCGCGAGGAGCTCGACGGCGACCTCCTCGGCCGGTTCGACCGACTGATGGACCGCTACGGGTTCGCCGTGGCCGACGTCGTCGAGGGCGCCTGCCAGGGATGCAACATCAACATCTCGACGCAGATGTACTCGGCCATCGAGGGCTCGAACGACGTCTACGTCTGCGAGAACTGCGGCAAGTTCCTGGCCTCGGCCCGCAAGAAGAAGAAGAAGTGATCAGTCGGCCGCGACGGCGGCCATGCTGACGGGGGCGTAGAGCTTGTAGACGGGATAGGTTTGCGCCCCGCGCCCCCACTGGGCGACGATGTGCCGGTCGAAGGCGTTCCAGACGAGCAGCCCGTCGTCGCTCTCCGCCTCGAGCAGATAGGCGGCCAGGTTGCCGAGAGGCTGGGCGGTGCGGACGACGAGCGTGCCCGCGGGGAACTCGCGGCGCTCCACGGTATACTCCCCGGTCACCGTATTCATCCGGTGGCCCTGGAAGAGCCGCTCGGCGCCCTTGATCTCCTTGATGTGGAAGGCTTCGACCTCGAGGGCGGCCGGCTCCGCGAGCCTTTCGACCGCCAGGCCGTGCTGTTTGAGCTTGGCCAGGACGTCTTCGTCATGGACGGCGATGAGATAGGCGTGGGGAAGGCGGACCGACCTCTTGGGGTAGAAATCGGCGAGGTACGGCATGACGTATGTTCGTTTCCTGTCCGTCCTCTTGAGCTGGGGGAAAGAGCTTCCTTCGCGCGGGATGACCTCCATTTCGTAGCCGCGAACGGAGATCTTCTCCGGCAGGGCCCGGACGTCGATATCGAGGCCGAATGTGTCGGGTTCCTGAGGGGCGAACCCTCGTTCGACGGTCCTCCGATCGGCTTCGGCGACCAGCCGGACCATTTCTTCGCCGTGCGTCCGGCAGTGGTCGAGGATGGCCTTGAGAAGGTGGTAGTTGCCCATCACCCGGGTCTTGAAATCGGCGTAGCTGTAGTTCTCGTCGAGGATGGACAGCCGGTTGCGGAGGCCGATGTAGTTGGTCATGTAGCGGGGCTGATGGCTGAACGTCCTCCAGCCCTTCTCCATGTCGCGGAAATCCACCGGGGTGCCATAGGGGATGGACAACACGCCGTACCTCTTCTCGAGCGTCGCCCCGACGGCGGGCATCATCTTGTCGCGCATGTAGGAGATGATGGCCGGGTCCCCGTTGGGGCAGAGAGGCCAGGAATAAGTGACCGGCTCCTCGTGATAGGAGCCGTTGGTCGTGTGGCAGTCGACGGTCAGGACGGGATCCCAGCGCATGAGGACGTTGCGGACGAGCCCCCGCATCTCGGGGCTGGCGAGCTTCATCGCGTCGCGGTTAAGGTCGAGGTTCTGACCGTTGTGGCGAACCCCGACCTTTCCCGGGCCCGCCTGGCTGCGCCGGTTGTCCGGGCTCATCTTGTCGTTGCCGTCGGCGTTGAAGATGGGGGCGACGAGCAGGACGACCTTGTCGAGGTAGGGAAGCTTGGGGTCGAGGAGGATGTCCCGGACGAGCATGAGGGCGGCCTCCTTGCCCTCGACCTCGCCGGCGTGGATGTTGGCCTGGACGTAGACGACGAGGCGCTTGTCGTAGCGCAGGGCCAGGGGATCGCGGGGGAGGGGCTTGCCGACGACGAGGAGAGGCACGTCGCGGCCCTCGGCTGAGGTGCAGATCGATTCGACGCGGATGTAGGGCGAGAGCTTCTGAAGGTCGCGGATGAAGGACATGACCTCGGCATAGGTCGAGGTGGCCTTGTAATCGGTGAGCTCGGCCGCCGTCCGGGGGGCGGCGGGAGCCTGGGCTAGGATCGCGGCCGACGAGGCCGCAAGGACCAGGGCGGCCAGCAGGGCGGCGGATGCCGGAAGGTTTCTGAGTGACGTGCTCACGGGCGCCTCCTTGAGCGTCGTGTCGAGGCCTTTGTCAAGAAGGTCCAGTTTAATCCAACCTCCGGTCCCGGTCAACGAAATAGGAGAGCTATCGATCGGGGAGCTGGCGTTGTTCCCCCGAATTGGGCTACGATAGGGGCATGGCGACATATGGCCTCGGGGCGGACAAGGAACAGGCTCTCGCCGAGCGCCTGGAGAAGCTCGGCATCCGCGAGTCGGATCTCATCGAGAAGTTCGTTCGCTCGGGGGGGCGCGGCGGGCAGAACGTCAACAAAGTCGCGACCTGCGTCTATCTCAAGCACCTGCCGACGGGCGTCGAGGTCAAGTGCCAGCAGGAACGCTCCCAGGCCCTCAACCGCTTCCTGGCCCGCCGCATCCTGGCCGACAAGATCGAGGCCATGGTCCTCGGCCGGCAGAGCGAGGAGCAGCAGCGGATCGCCAAGATCCGCCGTCAGAAGAGGAAGCGCTCCCAGCGGGCCAAGGAGAAGATGCTGGTGGACAAGCGCCGCGTCTCCGAAAAAAAGAAAGGACGGAGCTTCAAGCCCGATCTCTCCGGCGACTGAGCCCATCCGGGCGGCCGCACTCCGAGGCCGTGCCCTTGAGGATCTCGAGGCCGTGGCCGAGGGCCGGAAGAACGGCCTCGAGGCTCTCGCGGGCGCCCTTTTCGCTTCCCGGCAGGTTGACGATCAGCGTGGACTTCCGGATGCCGGCCGCGGCCCGGCTGAGCATGGCCGTCGGCGTCTTTTCCATCCCGGCCCGCCGCATGGCCTCGCCGAGGCCCGGCGCCTCCCGCTCGATGACCGCCTTGGTCGCCTCCGGCGTCACGTCCCGAGGGCCGAAGCCCGTCCCGCCCGTGGTCAGGATGAGGTCGAGGCCCTCGTCGGACCACTTGACGAGCACGGCGCTGATGAGGGCCTTTTCGTCGGCGACGACCCCCGTGTGCACGACCTCCGCGCCGGCGGCTTCCAAGATCTTTCTGACGGCCGGCCCGCTGCGGTCCTCTCGCTCGCCCCGGGCCCCTTTATCGCTGACGGTCAGGATCCCGACTCTCATGGTCACCCTCCGACCTTGAACATGTCGCTCTGAAGGCCCGCGAGGTCGCCGCGGTCCCAGGTTTTCTTGGTTTCCAGCGCCGCCCTCAGCAAGGCCTCGATCTCCCTCGCCCCCGCCTTCTCTTCCCGCAGGGCGCTCCGGACATCCAGCCCCCCCCTGTCGAACAGGCAGAGCTTGAGGCGGCCGTCAGGTCCCAGCCTCAAGCGCCCGCAGCCTTCGCAGAAAGGCTCCGAGACGGGCGCGATGAACCCGACCCGCGCCCCGGACGCCGTCCGGAAGACCTCGGCGACGCCGTCCGTCCCGGGAACGGGCTCGAGCGGCCCGAAGGCCGCCTCGATGCGCGCCCGGACCTCCGCGCCATTGACGAAAAGCGCCGGCCGCCAGCGGCCGAGCTCCTTGCACTCCGGGCCGAGGCCGGTCGTCGGCATGAGCTCGATGAACCGGACCTCGATCCCCTCCCGCTCCCCCAACCGTACGAAATCCGCGGGCTCGTCGTCGTTGACGCCGCGGATGACCACCGTGTTGACCTTGAGCGGGTCGAGCCCGGCCGCCCGGGCCGCGTCGAGGCCCTCGAAGATGCGCTCGAAACCCGTCCGCCGGGTGATCGTCTCGAAGCGGTCCTTGCGCAGAGTGTCCAGGCTCACGGTCACCCGCTCGAGCCCGGCGGCCTTGAGGGCGGCGGCCTGGCGGGCCAGGTTGAGGCCGTTCGTCGTCAGCGCCAGGTCGTCCGGTCCCAGGCGGGCCAGCTTCGCGACGAGCGACTCGACCCCCCGCCTGACCAAGGGTTCGCCTCCCGTGATCCGGAAGCGGCGGATGCCGGCGGCCAGGGCCGCCCGGGCCACGGTCTCGATCTCTTCGTAGGTCAGGAGGTCCGCCGGCGGCACGAGCGGCACGCCCGACTCCGGCATGCAGTAGATGCACCGCAGGTCGCAGCGGTCCGTGACCGAGATGCGCAGGACCTTAGATCCGCTCAATCCGGTCCCCGACCTTGAGCGTCCCGCCCGACAGGACCTCGCAAAAGATCCCCAGCGCGGGCATGATGCAGTCGCCCGTGAGATGATAGACGGCGCAGCGGGCATGACATTCCTTGCCGATCTGCGTGACGCGGAGCCGGACGCTGTCCCCCGCGGCCAGCTCGTCGCCGACCTTCACGGACAGGAGATCGATCCCGCGCGTCGTGATGTTCTCGGCGAAGGCCCCCGGCTCGATGATCCCCTTGGCCTGCTCACCCAGGCGGGCCCGCTGCTCCTCGATGCTCTCGATCATCAGCAGGGAGACCTGGCGATGGGCGAAGCCCCGGTGGGCGTCCTCGGCGAAGCCCTCTCCGGCGAGGAGCTCGACTTCGGGCACGGGGATCTTGATCCGGCCCTTTTTCCGGCTGACGTTGAGCGAGGCGATCGCGCCGGTCGTGCCGGTCTTCCCGGGGGCCGCGGAAGGGCTCATGGCCTTCTCCGAAATACCCCGCTTTTCCCCCCGCACTTGAAGTCCAGCCGGAGGCGGGTGATCCCGGCGCTCCGGTCAACGGCCTTGACCATGTCGTAGACGGTCAGGGCGGCCACGGCGGCCCCCGTCATGGCTTCCATCTCCGCCCCGGTCTTGGCCTCGACCGCGACCCGGCAGACGACCTTGACGCCGGTCTTGAGAACGTCGAGCCGGACGTCCACGCTCTCGATCGGCAGGGGATGGGTCAGGGGGATGAGCTCGAAGGCCTTCTTGGCCGCTTGGATGCCGGCCAGCCGGGCCGTCCCCAGGACGTCGCCTTTGGCGATCTTGTCGGCGCGGACAAGCCGCAAGGTCACGGGTCCCATCTTGACGAAGCACGAGGCCTCGGCCTCCCGCCGCGTCACGGGTTTGGCCCCGATGTCGACCATCCGGGCCCGGCCTCGGCGATCGATATGGGTGAGCTTGGACATGGTCATTCGATGATGAGGATGTCGACCTCGCCGCCTCTCTCGAGCCGGACGGCATCGGGCGGGGCCTCGATGAGGACCCGGCTGTGGACCATGGACCTCAAGACGCCGCTCTTCTGGTCGGCGTAGGGCGAGACCCTGAGCACGGGTCCCGCGCTCTCCAGGGTCCCCCTGAGATATTGCCTGCGGCCGGGCTTGAGAAGGATATCTTCGACGAGAACGGCCTTGGCCCGCCGCGGCCCGATCTCCCTCCTTCCGAGCATCTTGTCGATGGCCGGCCGGACGAAGATGAGGAACGTGACCATGGCGCTCGTCGGGTTGCCCGGGAGGCCGAACACGAGCTGCTTGCCGCGGACGCCGAAGAAGACGGGCTTGCCCGGCTTGATGCGGACCTTCCAGAGTACGGGCCGGACGCCGAGCGACTCGAGCTGGTCCTTGACCAGGTCATGGTCGCCCACCGAGACCCCTCCGGACAGGACGAGGATGTCGGCGCCGGCGGCCCGGCGGATCTTCGCCGCCAGCGACGCCCTCCGGTCCCGGGCGATGCCCAGGTATTCCGCCTCGGCGCCGGCGGCCCGGGCCATGGCCAGCAGGGAATAGCCGTTGGAGTTGCGGATCTGGCCGCGGGCCTTGCGCTCGCCGGGCTCGACGATCTCGTCGCCCGTGGCGATGACGGCCAGCTTTGGGCGCCGGGCGACCCGGACGGCGGCCCGGTTGAGGGCCGCCAGCATGCCCTGCTCGGCCGGGCCGATGTCCGTCCCGCGCTCGATCCCGACCTCTCCCTTCTTGAGGTCCTCGCCGGCCCGGCCGATGTTCTCGCCGGGGCGGACGGAGCGAAGGACGCGCACGGCGGCGCCGGCCTTTTCGGTCCGCTCGACCATGACCACGGCGTCGGCCCCCTTGGGGATGGGCGCGCCGGTCATGATGCGGACGGCCTGTCCGGGGCCGACGGCGCGGCGGCCGACGCGGCCGGCCGGCAGGTCCTCGACGACCTCGAGCTCGACGAACGAGGCCCCTCCGGGAAAGTCCGTGTCGGCGGCCCGGACGGCGTAGCCGTCCATGACCGCCTTGGCGAAGGGCGGGATGTCCTCGCGGGCCTTGATGTCCTCGGCCAGAGTGCGTCCCAGGGCCTCGAGAAGGCGCACGGACTCGGCCCCCGGCGCCCGCGCGGCGGCCAGGATGAGGGATCGAGCTTCCGCGTATTCAAGCATCGGATATTCCTGGCGATAGGGCCCCGACGGTCCTCACGGAATCGGGCTCGAATTTTATCAGAACCGGCCTGGAAAGGGAAATCCCGGACGCGGAAAGGACCTCGACGGGCAGGGTGACCCGGAAGGTCAGGTCGCCGCTGACCCTGACCAGGGCTAGGCCCGCTTCGGTCGTCTCCATACGGGCGACCCGGCCGGCGAAGACGTTCGGGCCGTTCACGGCCCTGCCGGGCCCGTCAGCGGGAAAGATGCGGATATCGGCCGGGTTGATGACGCAGGTCACCCGCCCTTGGAGCGCTCCGGGGAAGACGATCCGCAGGCCCGGGCGCGGTTCGATCCAGCTCCGGGCGCCGTCGGTCCCGGCCCGGCCGCTGAAGCAGTTCTCGTGGCCGAACCCGACCCGCCGGCCTTCCGACAGGTAGAGGATATCGTCGGCCAGGCGCGAGGCCTGGGAGAAGTTGTGGGTCGAGAATATGACGGTCATCCCGGCGGCGCGGGCGACCTCCCGGAGGACGGCCTCCATGCGCAGGCCGAGACCGGCGTCGATGTTGGCCGTCGGCTCGTCGAGCAGCAGGACCGCCGGCCTCAGGACCAGGGCCCGGGCCAGGGCGACGCGCTGGGCCTGGCCCGCGCTCAGCCCCGAAACGGGCCGCCCCTCCCAGCCCGGGAGCTCGACGAGGTCGAGGGCCTCGGCGATGCGGCCGGGCCGCTCGCTCTCCGGGACGTCGCGGACCTTGAGCCCGAAGGCCAGATTGTCGGCGATGGTCCCTTTGAAGAGATAAGGGTGGTGGGTCACCAGCACGGCCTGCCGGCGGGCGTCCAGGACGCGGTCCTCGTCGCGCCACGGATCGAGGCCGCGGAAAAGGAGCTTGCCGCGGGACGGCCTGACGAGGAACGCGAGGAGGGTCAGGAGGGTCGTCTTTCCGGCGCCGTTCGGGCCGACCAGGGCCAGGACGTCCCCCGGTTCCAGGCGCAGGTCCTCGAGCTCGAGAGAGAAGCGGGCCGGGCCGCCGCCGGGATAGGCGTATCGCACGTTCTCGAGCGCGTACATGGCGGCGCCCATTCGACTCAGTCCCCGCTCCGGAAGCCGACGATGACCGCGAAGTTGATGCCCAGGGTGAGAGCCAGGAGGACGGCGCCGAGGACGACGCCCGTCGTGAACTCGCCCTTGGCCGTTTCGAGGGCGATGGTCGTCGTTATGTTCCGCGTCTGGCCACGGATGTTGCCGCCGAGCATCATGGCGATGCCGACCTCGGAGACGGCCCGGGCGAAGCCGGCCAGAACGGCGACGAGGAGCGGGAACGTGGCCTCGCGGAGAACGACCCGGCCTGCCTGGCGGCGGCTGGCCCCGAGGGTCAGGGCCGTCGTCCGGGCCCGGCGGTCGACCTGGCGGAGGGCCGTGTAGGAGAAGCCGGTGATGAGCGGCAGGATGAGGAACACCTGGCCGAGGATCATGGCTGTCTGCGTGTAGAGCAGGCCGAGGCGGCCGAAGGGGCCGGTCCGGCTGAGGAGGGCGTAGAAGAGGAGCCCGATGACCACGGTCGGGGCGGCCATCCAGGTCTGGTTGACGAGCAGCACGAGGCGCTTGCCCCGGAAATCCCGGGAGGCCAAGAAGAGGGCCGCGGGCACAGCGAGGAGGCTGGCGGCGAGCGCGGCGAGGCCGCTCGTCTTGAGGGACACCCAGATCGCGAAAAAGACGTCGCGGAGGATCATTTGTCGAGGTCCACTCCCGGCACGGCGGCCATCGGTTCGAACAGCGGGCGGCCGGCCTGGCCCGTGAATTCCCCGATGAGCTTCTGCCCGTGCGGCGATGTCAGGAAGGCGATGAAGGCCATGGCCTCGCCGTACCGCGCCGGCGGGACGCGGGCCGGGGCGACGGCCATCACGGCGTAGATGTTCTCGAGCTCGGGCGCGCTCTCGAGGGCCGGCGCGAGGCCGGAGAGGCTGCGGAGCGCGAAGAAAGTGGCCGAGTCCGTCAGGGTGTAGCCCCCGCGTTCGGCGGCCACCCGGAGGGTCTCGGCCATACCTTGTCCCGTCTCGAGGTAATTCCGGGCCGGCGGACCTCCGGCCGCGGCCCAGAGGTCGAGCTCGCGGGCGTGCGTGCCCGACCGGTCGCCGCGGCTGACGAAGGGGGCCCCGGCCGACTTGATGCGGCCGAAGGCCTCGGCGGCCGTGCGCGAACCGGCGACGCCGGCGGGATCGCCGTGCGGTCCGACGACCATGAAGAAATTCCGGGCGAAGACGCGCCGGTTGACGCCGTAGCCCTCCCGGATGAACTCGTCCTCGAGCTTCCGGGCGTGGGCGATGACCGCGTCGGCGTTGCCGTCCCGGGCCTGCTTCAGGGCCGCTCCCGTGCCGACGGCGATCCATCTCAGGCTGATCCCGGTCTCCCTCTTGAAAGCGTCGGCCAGGACGTCGAGCAGCCCGGTGGCGTCCACGCTCGTGGTCGTGGCCAGCATCAGACGGCGCTCGCCTGAGGCGGAAGCCGGACCTGCGCGACGAAGGGACATGTCCCGTTGCGCAGCGGCGCCTTCGGTCAGCGCCGGGCGCACGACCTCCACCGACGCGTCCCCGCCCTTGCCGCCCGGGCCACAGGCCGGGACGGCGGCTCCAATGAATAGGCCTAGGGCCGTCGTGATTGCGGCGGTCGAACGGAGGGGGCGGTTGCGGCCTGGCGGGGAAGCACAGCGGCGCACGATCTCTCCTTTTCGATCACGGAAGGAGGAGCCGTTTCCCGCTCCTCCCTGGCGGTCGAAGGGCCTGGCCGGGCAACGCGGATCGTCTTGCTGCGGCTGTAGCGCCTTCGACTCGGAGCACGGCATAGATACCACATCGGGCCCGGAGAGTAAAGGTTCGGTACGCGTCCTCCGCTCAGGGCGCATAAAACTCGTCGAGGACGGCCCGCCATCGTTCCTCGGTCTTGGCGGCGACCAGGGCGTTGCGCAGGGCCGTCCGCCGGGGGTGGAGCTTGGCGTACTGGAGGCCGTAGTGGACGATCTTCTTGAAGCCGCGCCCCGGTCCGTAGAACTCGCAGAGGAGGGCGTAGTGGCGAAGGATCATGTCCTTCTGTTCGTGGAGGGGCGGGTGATAGGGCTCCAGGCCGGCGGCCAAGTCGCGGGCCTGGCGGAAGAACCAGGGATTGCCGATGGCCCCCCGGGCGGCCAAGACCCCGTCGACGCCGGTCTCCTCGATCATCCGCAGGGCGTCGGCGGGCTTCATGACGTCGCCCGAGCCGAGGATGGTCCGTCCGGGGAACTCGCGCTTGAGCCCGGCCAGAAAGGTCCAGTCGGCCCGGCCCGTGTACTTCCGCTCGACGCTGCGGGCGTGGACGGAGAGAGCCGAGGCCCCGGCTTCGAACGCGCCGCGGGCGATCCTCCAGAACTCGTCCGCGGTCCGGCCGTCCTCGCGGAAAGCCCGGCGCAGCTTGAGGGTCACTGGCTTGTGCGGGACGGCCTTGACGACGGCCCGGAGGATGGCCAGGGCCGCTTCCGGCTCCTTCATCAAGGCGCCGCCGCGCCCGCGTGAGACGACCTTGCGGACGGGACATGCGAAGTTCAGGTCGATGACATCGAACCCCATGCGGTCCAGGGCGGCGGCCGCTTCGGCCATGACCTCCGGATCGGATCCCATGATCTGCCCGGCCGCCGGATGGTCGGCGGGGTCGGTGGCCACCAGGCGCTTGCGCAGCCGGCCCTGGGCCAGGACCTGGCGGTCGAGCATGGCCTCCGTGACGCAGTAGGGCGCGCCGAGAGAGCGGCAAAGGAGGCGATAGGGGAGATCGCTGTATCCGGCCAGCGCGCCCAGGGTGACCGGGAACCCGACCTCGACGCTCCCGATCTTCAGTCGCTTCAAAGAAGGGGTCAAATCTCCACTTATTAAATGTTCGGCGAGTGGTGTTTTCATGGTTGTGAGAATTTAATAAGTGGAGATTTGACCCCTTCTTAAGAAGCGAGGCGGACGAGTGCCCGCAGGAGTAGATTGGCGCCCTTTTCCAGGCCGTCCCAGTCGACGCGCTCGGCCGGGGAATGGCTGATGCCGTCCGGCGAGGGGACGAAGATCATGCCCGCGTCGCAGCCCCCGGCCAGGATCTGGGAGTCGTGCCCGGCCCCGCTCGTGAGCTTCATCCACGGCGTACGCAGCGATTCGCATTCTTCCTCGAGCAGCCTCAGGATGCGCGGCGGGACCTCGACGGGCGCCGTCCGGTCGACGACCCGCGACACGAACCCCAGCCCTCGCGTCGACGCGACGTCCTCGGCGATGGCGAAGACCTCTTTCTCGAGGTCCTCGAGCGTGCCCTCCGAGGCGCTCCGGAACTCGAGCGTGAAATCGGCCCGCCCGGGGATGATGCTGAATGAGCCGGGATGGAGGGCGGCCCGGCCGACGGTCAACAGGCTCCCGTAATGCTTCGTGGCCACATGCTGGGTCGCCCGCAGGGAGAAATCGGCGAGGCCCAGGAACGCGTCGTGCCGCAGCTCGAACGGCGTCGTCCCGGCATGAGAGGCTTGCCCGACGAACGAGCACTGCCGGTAGTGCTTCCCGGCGATCCTCTCGACGATGCCCACGGCGAACCCCTCGTCCTCCAGAATGGGTCCCTGCTCGATGTGCAGCTCCAGGAAGGCCTCGATCTCCGGCCTGTCCTTGTGGGCGGCCAGGATGCCGTCGACCGTGAACTCCGTCCGCTTGAGGACCTCTTCGAACGGCAGCCCGAACGAGGTTCGCCCTTTGCGGATCTCCTTCTCGTCGAGCAGGCCCATGAAGGCCCGGCTGCCCAGGAAGTCCCCGACGAGATTGCCCTCCTCGTCCGTGAAGGAGGCGATCTCGACCGGCCTCGACACCGGGACCTTCTCCTCGACGATCCGCCGGAGGCACTCCAGCGCCGCGAGGACGCCCGCCGCGCCGTCGAACATGCCGCCGTTCGGGACGGTGTCGATGTGCGAGCCGGCCATGACCGTCCGTCCCGCGCATTCGATCCGGCCGAACTGATTGCCCGCCCCGTCCTGGCGGTAGCAGAGCCCGGCCTCCTCGATCTTGCCCCTCAGCCAGGCCCGCGCGTCGAGGTCGGCCGCACTGAACGACGGCCGGCTGACGCCGCCGTGCTCGTCCCGGCCGATCTTCCCCAGCTCCTCGAGGTCTTTCTTCAAGCGCTCGATGTCAATACGCAGGTCCATCACGCACTTCTCTACAAAAAGGTCAGAACAGGGCGATCATCTCCCGAACGGCCCGGTCGATGCCGACGACCGCGGCCCGGGCGACGATGGAAAAGCCGATGCTGAGCTCCTCGATCTCGGGGATGGCCAGGATCGGCCCGAGGTTGTGATAATCGAGCCCGTGGCCGGCGTGGACCTCGAGACCGATCGACCGGCCGTGCTCCGCCGCCTGCCTCACGGCCCCGAGGGCCCGGTCGCGGGCCCGCCCGGGCTTGCGCTCCGCGTACGTCCCGGTGTTGATCTCGATGAGATCGACGCCGATCTCCCGGGCCGCGGCGATCTCGTCGGGATTGGTGTCGATGAAGATGCTCGTCCGGATGCCGGCCTTCCGCAGGGCCTTGATATGCCTGTCGAGGGCCCTCCGGTTGGCCACGACGCTCAACCCTCCCTCCGTCGTCAGCTCCTCCGGCCTCTCGGGCACGAGCGAGACGACGTCGGGCCGGACGGCCAGGGCCACCCTCTTCATTTCCTCCGTCGCGGCCATTTCGACGTTGAGCTTGGTCTTGACGGTCTCCCGCAGCAGCCGGAGGTCGCGCTCCTTGATGTGCCTCCGGTCGCGGCGGATGTGGCAGACGATGCCCTCGGCCCCGGCCTGCTCGGCCAGCAGGGCGACCAGGACGGGCTCGGGCTCCGTCCCCTTCCGGGCCTCCCTCAGCGTCGCGAAGTGATCGATGTTGACGGCCAGTCTCATGCTCGCCTCCCTCGACGGGCCCGCCCGCTCAGGTCCCGTCCCCCGATTCCTCACGTCCGGCCCGGGCCGCGTGCAGGGTCGTTCCCATGGCGGAGGCCTTTACTTCTTCTTTTTGGCGGCCGGCGGCGTCGCCTCCTTATCCGTCGGCGCGATATGGACCGTGACCCGGACGCTCGTCTGGGCCGACACGAGGCGCAATTCCGTTTTCGGCAGGATGAGGTCCATGTAGAAGACCGTGGTCTCCGAGAGGCCGGTGACGTTCACCGGCGCCGTCGTCACCGTGTCCTTGTCCGAGACCTTGCTTTCCGGCCCGCGGACCGTGACCCGGGCCGGGACGACGTCGATGCGGGACACCTCATGGCCGCCGGCCACCCGGCCCCAGGTCGTCGGCATGACCTCGAGGGCCGTCTCCACGGTCCGCTCGAGCCGGATCACGGCCTTGTTGGGCGCCACCTTGACGACCTCGGCCCCGAGCGGGGCGGCGATCATGTTCTTGTTGAGGGGGTACTCATGTTGATAGACCGTGGCCCTTTCGAGGTCGAGGCGGGCGACGAGGTCCGACGGCGAGATCTCGGCGAGGATCCGGTTCGGGGCCCGGACCGTGATGTCGACCGAGGAGACGTCCCTTTCCACGATCTCGAGGCCCGGCGGGACGTTCCGGGTCTCGAGGGCCACGGTCAGGGCCTTTTCCGAGAGGACCTTGTCCGGCGGCACGAGGACCAGCCAGAGGCCCAGCGCCAGGAACAGGGACACGAGCTTCAACTTCCAGTCCCTGACGAACAGCCGTTTGAGATATCGCTTCATTGGTCTCTCAAGTACCGGAGGAGGCGTTTCTCCATGGCGTCCTTGTCCCGGAACTCCTCTAGCTGGCCTTTGACGGCCAACGAAACCTTGCCGGTCTCCTCGGAGATGACGATGACGGCCGCGTCGGTCTCCTCGGACAGCCCGATGGCCGCCAGGTGACGGGTCCGCGTTCGGAAGGGGAGTATGAGCTGGTGGACCGCCGGCAGCGGCAGCAGGCAGCCCGCCGCCACGATGATGTCGCCCTTGACGATGACCGCCCCGTCGTGGAGGGGGGAATGGGGATAGAAGATGCTGACGAGGAGGTCCTTGGACAGGACGGCCCCGAGCTTCGTGCCCCGCTCGGCGTAGGTGGAGAGGGAGATCTCCTTCTCGACGGCGATCAGGGCGCCGATCCTTTTCTGGGACATGAAGTCGATGGCCAGGAACAGGTCCTCGAGCTTCTCGACGAACGACCGCAGGGCGAACGGCTTGCGGAAGGTCCGCGAGCCGATCTCGGCCAGGAACCGGCGGATCTCGCCCTGGAACAGGACGATGATGGCGATGATCAGGTAATTGACGAAGGTCTGGATGATCCGGCTCGAGACGCTCAACCGGCCCCAGACCGTCAGGAGATAGAGGCCGCCGATGAGCCCCAGGCCGGCCGCCGCCTGGTAGGCCTTGGTGTCCTTGATGAGCAGGATGACATAGTAGATGAGGAAGGCGACGATGAAGATGTCCAGGAGATCGAGCACGGTGATGTGCAGGAGGATCTCCCAGGCGTTAGCCCACATGGCGCTCGGGCTCCGTTCCCGCCGTCCCGAGGATGGCCTCGGCCGTGCGCACGGCCCGGGCGACCTCGGCGACGTCGTGGACCCTCAGGATGTGGGCGCCCCTGACGACCGAGACGACGGCCGCCGCGATCGTCCCCTCCAGCCGTTCGCCCGTCGGGAGATGGAGGAGGCGTCCGAGGAAGGCCTTCCGGGAGAATCCGAGGAGCAGGGGCCGCTCGAGCTCCCCGAAGAAATCCTGCCGGCGGAGAAGCAGGAGGTTGTCCTCGTACGCCTTGCCGAAGCCGATGCCGGGGTCGACGACGATCCTCTCGCGGGCGATGCCGAGGTACTCGGCGGTCCGGATCCTCTCGGCGAGAAAGGACCGGATCTCGGCGAGCACATCGTCGTAGCGCGGGTCCTGCTGCATGGTCAGGGGGGTGCCCTTCATGTGCATCAGGACGAGCCCGGCCCCGGAGCGGGCCACGATCCCGGCCATGTCGGGGTCGGCGCGCAGGGCGCTCGTGTCGTTGACGATGTCGGCCCCGGCCTCGAGGGCCGCCCGGGCGACGGAGGATTTCGTCGTGTCGACGGACAGCAGGGCCTCGGTCCGGGGCCGGAGGGCCTCGATGATCGGCACGACCCGGCGCATCTCCTCGTCCTCGGGCACGGGCAGGGAGCCGGGGCGTGTGCTCTCCCCTCCGATGTCGATGATGTCCGCCCCTTGGGCCGCCAGCTCGAGGCCGCGCTCGACGGCCCGGCCGGCCTCGAAATACCGGCCGCCGTCGGAGAAGGAATCGGGGGTGACGTTGATGACCCCCATCAGCCACGTCCTCGGGCCGAGAAGAAAGCGCCGGCCGCGGGCCTCGAGGGTGCGCGCTCTCTTGTCCATCGTCCTCACGCGTCGCCGGGGGCCTTCTCCTTGGCCGCCCGGAGGGGCCCTTCGCCGGCCGGCGGGGCCGTCACGGGGGGCGCCTTGGCGTCCGGCTTCATCTTGCCGTCGCAGATGGCGTTGATCTCGTCGGAGCTGAGGACCTCCTTTTCGAGGAGGAGCTCGGCGATCTTGACCAGCTCGTCGCGGTGGGCCTCCATGAGCTCCTTGGAGCGCTGGAAGTTCCGCATGACGATGGCCTTGACCTGCTCGTCGATCATCTCGGAGGTCTTCTCGCTGAAGTTCTTGTTGACGGCCAGGTCCCGGCCGAGGAAGATGAGGTCGTCGCGCTCGCCGTAGGTCAGCGGGCCGAGCTCGGACATCCCCCACTGGCAGACCATCTTGCGGGCGATCTCGGTGGCCTTCTCGAAGTCGTTGGCCCCGCCCGTGGTCGTCTTCTCGAGGAAGAGGTTCTCCGCGACCCGGCCCGCCAGGAGCACCGAGAGCTGGGCCTCGAGATAGTCCTTCGTGTAGGTGTAGCGGTCGTCGAGGGGCAGCTGCTGGGTCAGGCCGAGGGCCAGCCCGCGCGGGATGATCGTCACCTTGTGGATGGGGTCGGCCTCGGGGATGAGGGCGGCCATGAGGGCATGGCCCGCCTCGTGGTAGGCCGTGTTCTTCTTCTCCTCGTCGCTGATGATCATGCTCTTGCGTTCGACGCCCATGAGGACCTTGTCCTTGGCGTACTCGAGGTCCTTCATCATGACCTTGTCCTGGCCGACGCGGGCGGCGACGAGGGCCGCCTCGTTGACGAGGTTGGCCAGGTCGGCGCCGCAGAAGCCGGGCGTCGAGCGGGCGATGACCTTGAGGTCGACGTCCTCGGACAGGGGGACCTTGCGGATGTGAACGAGGAGGATGTCCTCGCGCCCCTTGACGTCGGGCATGGGGACGACGATCCGGCGGTCGAATCGGCCCGGCCGGAGCAGGGCGCTGTCGAGGATGTCGGGGCGGTTGGTGGCGGCGATGAGAATGACGCCTTCGTTCGAGTCGAACCCGTCCATCTCGACAAGGAGCTGGTTGAGGGTCTGCTCGCGCTCGTCGTGGCCGCCGCCGAGCCCGGCCCCGCGCTGGCGGCCGACGGCGTCGATTTCGTCGATGAAGATGAGGCAGGGGGCGCTTTTCTTCCCCTGCTCGAAGAGGTCGCGGACGCGCGAGGCGCCGACGCCGACGAACATCTCGACGAAGTCGGAGCCGCTGATGGAGAAGAAGGGGACGTCGGCCTCGCCGGCCACGGCCCGGGCGAGAAGGGTCTTGCCGGTGCCGGGCCCGCCCACGAGGAGGACGCCCTTGGGGATGCGCCCCCCGAGGCGTTGGAACTTGCGGGGCTCCTTGAGGAACTCGATGATCTCCTGGAGCTCCTCCTCGGCCTCCTCGACGCCGGCGACGTCCTTGAAGGTGAGCTTCTTCTGCTGGGAGGAGAAGAGCTTGGCCCGGCTCTTGCCGAAGGACATGGCCTTATTGCCGCCGGCCTGCATCTGGCGCATGAAGAAGACCCAGAAGAGGATGATGAGCAGGATCGGGAACCAGCCGACGAGGATGGTGAAGAACGGGCTGCGGGAGGTGTCCTTGACGATGATGTTGACCTTGCTCTCGCGGAGGATGTTGATGACGTCGGTGTAGCCGGGTGGGATGACGGTCTTGAAGGTCTGGCCGTCGGTGAACTTGCCCCGGACCTGGCTGTCCTGGATGGTGACCTCGGCGACGGTGCCCCGCTCGGCCTCGGTCATGAACTCCGAGAAGGTCAGGTCGCGCTTGGCGGCCGCGGGGGACTGGATAAGGCTCCAGAGGAGGATGATGAGGATCCCCGCGGAGATCCAGAAGAGCAGGTTCTTCATCGGTCTGGGCTTAGGCTTGGGCTTGGGCATCACGGTTCGTCCTTTGATGTGTCATTTTAGCACGATTCCGGCGGTTTCGGAAGTGGCCTCCGATGTTGACAAGCGGCGGGGGATACGTTAAACGAGGGGCATGAACCTTCACCCGGTCGACATCGCCATCATCGCCGCTTACCTGGTCCTGGTCGCCCTGGTCGGGGTCGTCATCCGCAAGCGGGCCACCAAGAAGCTCGACTCCTTCTACCTCGCCGACCGGAACGTCCCCTGGTGGATGCTGGGCCTTTCGGGGTGTTCGAGCTATATCGACATCGGCGGGACGATGTCCATGGTGGGGGTCCTGTTCTATCTCGGACTCAAGTCCATGTGGGCGACCCACATCTTCTGGGGCTGGTTCATCATCTGCTTCTACATGGCCTTCCAGGCCAAGTACATCCGCCGCTCGGGGGTCATGACCTTCGCCGAATGGAACGAGACCCGCTTCGGGACGGGCAGGGATGCCGAGGGGGCCCGGCTGGCCGCGGCCCTCTTCCTGCTCGTCCTGATGATCTTCAACCTGATGTTCATCAGCGTCGGGACGGGCAAGTTCGCCGAGGAGTTCCTGCCCCTGCCGCGCTGGGAGGCGACGCTCATCGTCCTGGCCGTGGTCGGCATCTACGTGACGCTCGGGGGCTTCTTCGGGGTCATCCTGACCGACGTCCTGCAGACCCTGCTCATCGCCGGCGGGGCGGTCATCATGGGGGTCATGGTCTTCAGCAAGCCGTCGCCGGAAATGTTCATCGCCAAGGACCCGTCCTGGCATTCCCTGGCCCCGGCATGGAAGCTGTGGCCGGGCTTCATGGCCGAGACGCCGCCGGCCTACCAGCATTTCGGGGCCTTCGGGCCCCTGATGGCGGCCGGGTTCCTATGGATGGTCTTCCGCCTGTTGAGCGGGCCCAACGTCTGGGACTTCCAGTTCTTCCTGACGACCCGGACCCCGCGCGACGCCCAGCTCGCCGCCGGGATGTGGACGGTCGGCTACAACCTCCGCTGGGTCATCGGCAGCGCCCTGATGGTCCTGGGGATCTTCTACCTGGGCTCCGAGGCCGGATTCGACGCCGAGAGAATCATGCCCCTCGTCCTCCAGCGGTTCCCGGTCGGGATGCGGGGCTTCTTCATGGCCGTGCTGCTCGCGGCCCTGATGTCGACGATCAGCGCCATGATCAACGTCACCAGCTCGGTCGTCATCAACGACTTCATCAAGCGCTATTTCGCCAAGGACCTGCCGCAGAAGAAGCTCGTCCGGCTAGGGCAGCTGGCCTCGGTCGCGGCGGTCCTCGTCGGTTTCGTTTTCTCGCTGTCCTTCACCAACGTTGTCACGGCCTGGGAGACCATGGTCTTCGTGGTCGTCACGGTCATCCTCGTCCCGGCGACCCTTCGCTGGCACTACTGGCGGTTCGGGCCGCGGGGCTTCGTCTGGGGCATGGGCGGGGCGGCCGTGCTCATCGCGCTGCGGCTCGTCCTGGTCAAGGGGCTTCACGCCTCGGCATCGCTGGCCCTCGACATGGGCTTGAGCATCCTGGCGGCCGTCGTCGCCACGGTCCTCACCAAACCGGCGGACATGGAGGTTCTGGTCAAGTTCTACACGAGAGTCAGGCCGTTCGGCTTCTGGGGGCCGGTGAGGCGGGAGTGCGTGCGGAGAGGGCTCGTGCCGGCCAAGGACAAGATGCCGAAGATCGACATGCTCAACGGGCTGGTCACGGCCGTCTTCCAGTTCTCGCTGGCCATCCTGCCGCTCTATCTCTTCCTGCGGAACTGGCGTCAGCTCGGGTATTGGGCGGCCGGGGCCGCGGCCCTGGCCGTCGTCCTGTACTTCACTTGGTACAAGAACCTGCCCGCCAAAGACGAGGTTTAAATGGATTTGACGGTGCATTTGATCTGCAATGCGCACCTGGACCCCGTCTGGCAGTGGCGGTGGGAGGAGGGGGCGTCGGAGGCCCTGGCGACCTTCCGCAGCGCCGTCGACATCCTCGGCGAGCACCCGGACCTCGTCTTCTGTCACAACGAGGCCCTTCTCTATCGATGGGTCGAGCGCTGCGACCCGCCGCTCTTCGCCGACATCCGCCGGCTCGTGCGGGCCGGCCGGTGGGCCGTCTCGGGCGGCTGGTTCATCCAACCCGATGTCAACCTCCCGGGCACGGAGTCGCTCATCCGGCAGATCATCGAGGGCCGCCGCTACTTCCGCGAGAAGTTCGGCGCGGCCCCCTGCGTTGCCTACAATTTCGATTCCTTCGGACACAGCGGCGGCCTGCCGCAGATCCTCAGGCTGGCCGGCTACGAGATGTACATCCACATGCGGCCCCAGGCCCACGAGCTCCGCCTGCCCGCGGACCTCTACCGCTGGCGCGGCCTCGACGGCACGACCATCCCGGCCTACCGGATCGCCGTCGGCCTCTATCACACCGAGCGCGACAACATCGAGGACCGCCTGCGGGCGGGCGTCGAGCTGGCCTTGAAGCTCCGCCGCGATGTCCCCATCTTCTGGGGCCTGGGCAACCACGGGGGAGGGGCGACCCGCGAGGACCTGCGGCGGATCGACGCCTTCGCGGCCGGCGAGCGCAGGGTCCGCATCGTCCACAGCACTCCCGACCGGTTCTTCGAGGCCGTCAAAGAGGCCGCGGCCCAGGCCCCGGTCCACTCCGGCGACCTGCAGCGGTCGTTCACCGGGTGCTACACCTCGCTCTCGCGCCTCAAGCGCCGGGCCGTGCGAAGCCTCGGGGGTCTCGTCCAGGCCGAGGCCCTGGCTGCGGCGGCCTGGTGGCTCGAGGGCCGGGCCTTTCCCGGCGGCGATCTCGCCGAAGCGTGGCGGGCGCATCTCTTCAACGACTTCCACGACATCCTCACCGGGACGTGCACGGAACCGGCCGAACAGGACGCTCTCGACCAATACGGCCGGGCCGAAGACAAAGCCCGCAACGTCAAGCTCGGCTCCGTGGCGGCCCTCACGCGCGGCCCGGGACCGAGCCCCGGCTTGCCTCTGACGGCCGCCAACGCCAATCCATCGCTGGCACGCGCCCCTGTCGAGTTTGAGTGCCAGGCCGATTACCGGCCGTTCTGGAAGGGGGAGTGGCGCCTTCGTCTTTTCCGCGCCGACGGCCGGGAGGTCACCTGTCAGGAGGAACAACCGGAGGCTCTCCTGCCGTTCAACGACTGGCGGCGCCGCCTCAGTTTTGTCGACGACCTGCCGGGCGTGGGCGTTGTGCGCTATTTTCTGAGGGCTGTCGAAGCGGGCGAGAAAGTCGCGGGAGAACGGGGACATGGACCGGGCGCTCGTGTCCCCGTCAAGGGCGCGCTCGCCCATGGGATCGACCGCAAGACCGGCCTGGTCACATCGCTCGAAACTCCCGGCGGCCGCGAGTGCCTGGCCGGGCCGCTCCTCGAGCCTCTGGTCGTCGAGGACATCGGCGATTCGTGGGGGACGGGGCGCGGGAACTACCGGAAGATCGTCGGCCGGTTCAAGCCGTGCGCTCCTCCCCGCGTCATCGCCGATGGCCCCGTCCGGGCCATCATCCGGTCCATCCACGCCTTCGGAAGAAGCCGCATCGTCATGGACGTCCATTCCTATCCGGACTGGCCCGTCCTGGAATTCAAGATGCGGATCGAATGGAACGAGGAGCGGCGGCGGTTGAAGCTCCGCGTGCCCACGGCGCTCCTCTCCGCATCGCTTCTCTGCGAGGTCCCCGGTGGGGCGATCGAGCGCCCGTCCGACGGCGAGGAACACGTCCATGGCCGTTGGCTGGCCCTCGAGGGGAGGCCGGCCGGCCCGGGCGGGAGGGCGCGATCGTTAAGGACAACCTCCATCGGGCGCGGCGCCCATGCCGATCTAGCGCTCGGCATCGCCCACGACGGACAGCACGGGCTCGACTTCAAGGACGGCGAGCTGCGGCTTTCGGTCCTCCGAAGCTCCGCCTACTGTCACGAACAGGGATTCGATCTCGACTCACCGGCGCCGTCAAGAACGGGGAAGCGGACCTCCGGTCCATGTCCCCGAAATCCGTACGGGTGGAAGTTCGCCGATATCGGCGTCCATGAGATCCGCCTCCTCGTTACCGCCGGCGAACGAGTGCGCGTCCTGAGGATGCTGCCTGGCCTGGCGGACCATCTCGCTGCTCCTCCCGCCGCCTACCCGCATCTTCCGTTCGGCGGCCGGACCGGGGACGGCTTCGGGCCTTTCGGGATCCCCCTGCTGTCCCTGTCGCCGTCCAACATCCGCCTCCTGGCGTGCAAGCGCTCGTGGGACGGGGAGGCCCTCATCGTCAGATTGCAGGAGGCCGTGGGCAAAAGAACGAAGGCGTCGGTCAGGATCGAGGCGCCGCCGCAGATGCACAAGCGGGATCGCGGACGCGGACACAGAAAGAATAATCGGGAATACGTGCCTCCGGTCCATGTCCCCCTGGCTTTCAGGCCGTTTGAGATCAAGACGGTCCGCGTCGAAAGGTCTGGTGCCTGGCGCGAAGCGGCGCTGATAGAGGAAACGTCGAACGGGGACGCCTGAAAAGGCGAGGCCCCGGAGAAAAACCTCACCTGATCGCGACGCCCATCGTGTCGCGGTGGAAGTCGATGAGCGTGCGCATGTAGGGCCCGATAGCGTCGGCGCCTGCGAACCCGGCTTTCTTGGCCGCCGCCTCGCGCTCGTCCCTGGTCAAAGGGCTCGGCGCGGCCCAGTGCTGGAGGTCGCGGTAGCAGCCGAGAGTGAAGATGTCCCACGACGCACCCGACTCCCTGACGAAGATCATGTTATAGGGGCGGCCGCCGGCCGTGCCGTAGACGTTCTCCATCTCCCGTTCCTTATAGAGCTCGGCCTGCTTCCCCGGCAGCGAGACCATGATCTCGATGTGGTAGTAGCCCGTCCCCTCGAACTGCTCCCTCACGAACTCGAGCGGAGGCCCCATCACATAGACGTCCTCTTTCCACGACGAGCATGCATCGAGCTTTTCGGCGAACGCCTCCTCTGTCAAACCCGACGCCTCGGCCGCTTTCTGGCGCATAGCTACGCGCCCCTTCGCGTAATATTCGACGTAGCTCCCCATGGGCGTGAGCACCATCAGGTCCCAATGATCTCCTTGGGTGTGCCTCCACCAGAAGGGCCGCGGGTGGCCCGCCTTCTCGATCACGGCCAGGCGCTCTTTGTAGAGGGCGATGAGGTCGAGGAGCTTCCCCGGCGCCGCCCTCACGAATGTCGTCTTGTAGAGATAGACCGGCTTGGGCGACGCCGGCGGCCCGCTCGCCTCCGAAGGCCCGCCGGACGCAGCCGCGGACGCGAAAAGCGCCAGAGCCATGCTCATGATCCAGGTCGGTCTGTTCATGATTCCTCCTCGACGGGCCGACCGACAGCCGGCCGCGATTACCAGGTATGATATCAGAACAGAGGGGGGACGCAATGGGCGTCCTTGACAGCCGCTCACCGGCGCCGCTATCATCGCTGTGGCCCGTGATCCCATGACCAGCCGCGAGCTTCTCAAGGCCATCGTCGCCCTCGAGCCCGCTCCGCGCTGCGGCTTCTGGCTCGGCAACCCTCACCCCGACTCGTGGCCCGCCCTCCACGCCTATTTCGGCACGAGGGCCGAAGAGGAGCTCCGCCGCAAGCTCGGCGACGACT
>JBBIGP010000041.1:0-23195 GCA_037447475.1 Candidatus Aminicenantota bacterium | reverse complement strand
GATATCGCAGGACTTAGAGAACACATCGGCATTTTCATGAATAGGTCAGGCTAGGGCCAGCCGGCGGCGAATTCGTCGCGGGCCTCGCGCAGGGCGACGACGTTGGCCGGGTCGCAGTCGTAGGCCACGACCCCGCAGCCGAACAGCAGCCCCGGCTCGCGCCCGGCCTCCCTCAGGACGCGCAAAGCCTCCGCGCGGATCTCGTCGGGCCTGCCCGTGTGGACGAGGCGGGCGTCGACGCTGACCCGCAAGGCCCGCCGCTCCTCCCGGCACCGCTTTCTGAAGAGCCCGAGGTCCGACCCCGCGTCGCAGAGAAGTTGCGTGGCCCCCGTCCGCAACAGGTCCTCGAGGACGGGCGTCGTGTCCCCGCCGACGATCAGGGGCGTCTGCCGGGCGCCCGCCGCGCCGAGGCCCGGCACGACGACGTCCCGATAGACGGGCATGACGAACTCCCGGAAGACCTTCGGCGAGGCCGCGGCCGGCGAGGCTTTGGAATCGAAGATGACGATCTCGACGCCCTTCTCGAGGAAGGCCGCCCCGAAGACGACCGTGACCCGGCCCGCGAATTCGAGGAGGGCGCGGACGAAGGCCGGGTCGTCCACGGTGGCCACGAGGAGGTTTTCCGTTCCCGCGAGGGCCGAGGCCAGCGAGAACGGGCCGGTCAGGGCCCCCCGGACAACGATGTCCCGGCCGACGTCTTTGCGCAGCCCGGCGGCCGTCTCGACGAAAAGCGGCAGCCGGCCGTCCCGGCCCGGATCGGGCAAGCCCAGCTTCGCCAGCCCGCTGGGCCCGTCGAAAAGTGGCGCCTCCAGAGCCGGCACGTCGGAAGAATCCCCGAAATACCGGACCTTGCAGCCCAGGGCCTCGGCCTCGACGTTGTAGACGTCGACGCCGACGGTGAGCATGTCGGGATCGTAGGTCTCGAGCTCCCTCTCCAGGCACTCCCGGAGGAGCCCTCCGTCCCGGCAGACCTCCGAGGGCGTACGCCCCGCGAGGCGGGCCTTATGTTCGTAGACGGCCGGCACGAAGGGGACGAGATCGACGGGCTCGAACGCCCGGGCTCGCTCGACCCGCTCGCGCTTGGTCATGGCCGTCAGATGAAGACCGTGCCCAGGGTGTAGATGGCGAAGGCGACTAAAGCCAGCCCCATGTAGAAGAGGAGCTTGCGGAAGAGCTCGGGGCGGATCCGGGACTGCCGGTTGGATACGAACCGGACGAGCGAGATGTACCAGGCAAACGATCCCAGACCGCAGGCGGCGGCAAAGACGGCCGTCCTCCAGCCGCCGTGGGGCACGATCCGGTGGCCCGTCACCGTGCCGGCCACCGCGATCCAGTACATGTAGAGGGTGGGATTGGTCACATAGAGGAGAAGGACGCCGAGGGCGGGCTTATGGGTGGCCGCCGGCATCTTGTCGCCCGCCGCCGGGATCTTGAACGTCCGGGAATCGCGGATGAGCTTGCGGCTGATGAGGATGAGGATGACGGCCGCGACGACCTTGAGGACCGGCCTGAATCCGGGGCTGACGCTGAACTTGAGCTCGAAGAAGCCGGTCAGGGCGACGAAACAGGCCGCGACGTCGAGGAGCGAGGCCGTCAGCCCTGCGAGGAGGCCGTGGAGGAAATCCCTCTTGAGGGTCTGGGAGGCGACGTAAAGGTTGATCGGGCCGACCGGGACCGCGGCCAGCAGGCCGACGAATAGCCCGACCAGCACGAACATATTGTAGCATATATCAGAAACGGCGGGGGATAGTCAATTCGCGGAGCCCGGCGAATGGGAGAGAACCGGGCCTGGGGAGCGAGGGCGCACCGGGGACCGTGGCCCCCCCGGCCCTTACATCTTCGTGACGCGCGAGGCGTCACTCTCGCCGTTTTCCTCTTCGGTTTCGAGCTCGATGCCGAGGAGCTTGGCCGTGCCCTCGTAGACCATCTTCAACGACTTCTTGGACTCCTGCAGCTCGGCGAGACGCTTGCGGACCTTCTGGAGCTCCTTCTCGACCTCTTCGTCGAGGTGGTCCAGCTGGTTGCGGACCTCTTCCATCGTCTTCTTGTACAGATCTTCCTGGTCCTTGCTCAGTGGCATGCGATACTCCTATCTCGAGGTTTCCCCTTCACCGGAGCCCAGCTTGAAGACGACGACGATCGGCATCCAAACCTTGATGTTGACGCCGTTCTTGCGGGCCGGATCGAATCTCCATTTCCTGACGGCCGTCTGGGCGGCCTTTTCGAGTCCCCGGTCGTCCTTCATCCCCCTGAGGATGGCCGTGTCGATGACCTTCCCGGTCTCGTCGATGAGGGCATGGACCGTGATCGCGCCCTCGATGCCGAGCCTCAAGGCCGATTGGGGATAGACCGGCTCGGCCCTTTTGGCGACCGCGGGCGGGATATCGACTTCGGTGAGGTCGACGAGGTCCCCTTCCTTGACCGGCGCGGCCGGGGCGGCCGCCGCGGAGGGGGGCTGGACGACGGGCTGGGAGCGGACCTCTTCCGGCACGACCGCGGGCGGCGGCGCCGTCGTCTTCTCTTCGGGTTTCTGACTGTCGGGCAGCTGCAGGGCAAGCCCGGGGTTGGCGGCCGAGGCGATCGGGGCGATGATGTCCGGCGCCTCCTCCGCGGCTTCCGGCTTTTCCCGGACGGCGCCGTTGCCGGCGGCCGCCTTGGCCTTTGTGTCCGGCGGCTTCGCGACGGGCTTCTGCACCGGCGCGGGCGCAGGGGCCGTCTCGGGGAGCTGCTCTTGGACCGCCGGAGGTTCGACGGCCGCCTGGCTGAAGGTCTCGACCGCCGCTGCGGGAGTGGTCACGGGCATGGAAGGCTTCGGTTTCGGGCGGAAGAGCAGGAAGCCGGCGACGGCCAGGATAACGACGGCGGCGCCCCCGGCGAGGATGACCGGAAGACCCGCCTTGGATTCGTCCTTATGGACCTCGTCGAACAAACCCGAGGGGATCCTCTGGCGCAGCTTCGCGTCCTCGATGACCGACCGGCGGAGCTCGTCGGGGGCCTCGGCAGGCGCCGGACGCTCCCATGAGGGAGCCCGGCGCTCTTCTTCCCTATTTGCCGGCCGTGTCGCGGCGTGAGAGGAGGCCGGGGGGATGACCGGAGCGGCCGCGGGCGTCGGGGACGGGGACATGGCCCTCGGCTTGTCCGCGGGCCGGGGCGCCGGGGTCGAGGCGGGCGTTTCTCTTTGGGGTGTCGGCCTTGCCCGTTCTGCGGCCGGGGCCGGGGCGACGGGTTGCCGCGGCGGGACGGGGCGGGGCTTTTCGACAGGGGGCGGCGGAGGCGGCGGGACGGACCGCGGCTTTTCCACGTGCGGGGCGGCCGCGCGGACCGCCGGCTTAGGCTTGGACGGCGGAGGGGGCGCGGGCGGCCGGGCCGCCTTGGGCTTCCCGGGCGCCTTCATCTTCTCGCCGCCGATGTCGAGGTCGGCCAGGGCCGACTTGAGGATGTTGTCGATTTCGAGCCCGTCGTTGCCGTTGTTATTGTTGCCCCGGGCTGGTTCGACGGTGACCTTCGGCAGGGATTCCAGGGCGGCCGCGACGAGGTCGATCTCGTCCTTGGCTGGCTTGGACCCGGCGTCCCTGTCCTTCTCGCTCCGGAGCGGGGTGTCGGCCATGATCTTGGGGATGTCCTTCTCGAGCTGTTCGAGATCGAATGTCCAGCCGTTGTCCGCTTCGGGGGGCTTCGGCTTCTTGGGCTTGGGGGGCACGGGAGGCATGACTTCCTGCATCGCCGACGCCGAGGCGGGCGCCCCGGCGAATACCGGCCCGGCGGCCGTTTCGGGTCCGTTCCGCTCGGCGCGGCCGGCTCCCTGCATCATGGCGGATGCGGCGGCGGCCTCGGCATAGCCGGGGGCGAGGTCCGGGTCGGGCTCCGGCTCGCGGACGGGCTCCGGTTCGGGCTTGCCGATGGACGCCTCGATCGAGGTCAGGATCTCGGCGATCTTGAGGGGCTTCTCGAAATACTCCGAGGCGCCGTAGGAGCTGAGCGCCTCCGTCCTGTAGACCCGGTCCTTGTAGACCCCGGTCATGATGAACACGGGCACCCGCCGCTCGTGCACGGAGGTGATCCTCTGGCAGAGCTCGAAGCCGTGGATCTTGGAGAGCATGGCCTCCATGAGGACGAGGTCGGGGTCGTCCTGGCTGTACTTCTCCCAGGCGGCCTGTCCGTCGCCGGCCAGAATGACCTCGTAGCCTTCTTTCGAGAGGATCCGCTCGAGAGAAGCCAGAGTGCTCTGGTCATAATCGACGACGAGGATCTTCTTGCCCATCCACTCGACCTTTCGTCCGCCCCAAGGACGGCCGAGAATGGGGCCTTGCGGCGCTCCTCCCGGCCTCTCCAGAGGCGGTGCTTTCGGTACGGACCCATTTTTTTCTCACCCCTCGAAAGGGTCAATCACCCCTGGAGGTGATTTGGAGGATGATTTCCCCCCCGGGACGGGATGAACGCCGGGATACCGCCCCTATTTTCGGCGGCTCTCGATGATGATCTGGAGGATCTCCAGCTCGTCGGTGTCGAACCAGATCTTGGAGCAGGCCAAGCACTTGTCGACGGGTATGAAATACTGGTAGTTGTACGGCCTGGCGACCATCCGGCAGCCGCAGCTCGGGCAGGGGATGCCGTCCGAAAGGGAGGCCTCGATCTTGAGCCTCTTGAGGGGATTGCGCCGGAAGCGCTCCCCATAGTCCCGGGCCTTGGCGACGAGAGCCTCCGAATAGGTCACCTCCCGCCGGGCGATGATCTTGTCGATGCCGGACATTTCGACGAGGCGCCCGCCGCAGCGGCGGCAGGCCTTGATCGGGACGCCTTCGTAGAACGCCCCGGCGAGGGCGACGCGGCAGCGCGGGCAGAGGTTCTCACTTCGGGGCGACAGCTGCTTGTGGCGGGCCAGCCGGCTCATGGCGATCCGGATCTGAGGGAACTCGCGGGCCTTAGCCTCGACGCCTTCCTGAACGTTCTTGACAAGCATCAGGGACGAGAATCGCGGCCGGGCGATGAGCTCGACCGTCGTGAACGGCCCCTCCCATTTCACTCCGCCCGCACCGGCCAGCTTCCAGATCCGGGGCTCGCCGGCGTCGCCGTCCACGGGCCCCCGGTCGGTCCCGTCTTCGGAGAACAGGTCGAGCTGGCGCTCCTTGAGCTCGTCGAACGAGTGCAGGACGCCGCGGGCCTTTTCCCGGGCTTCTTCGGTCTCCCAGACGGCGTCGATGATGGCTTGGGGCTTCTTGCGGGCCATGGCCGCCAGGAGGACGATCCTCTTCATGAGCGGGGGGTGGGAGCTGAAGATCCGGCCCCACAGGCCCTCCGAGGTGTCCCGCGAATCCGGGCGGACGATGAACAGGGGCGTGTAGCTCAGCGAGAAATCCCCGACGAAGGAGTTCTTGACGTGGGCCTTGTAGACGGCCCGGGCCAGCGACTCGGGGGCCCGGCAGAGCTCGACGGCCGCGGCGTCGGCCAGGATCTCCCGCTCCCGGCTGATGAGCGTGCTGAGGAGGTGCATGATGATGGCCGAGAGCGTCACCGTCAAGTAGAACAGGACCGGCGGGAACACGGTCCCGCCGCCGCCCTGTCCGGACCGCGCGTCGCGGGGGTCCTCCCTTTCGGGCTCGAGGGCCTCGCGGAGCTTCTCGAAGAGATTGGCCAGGGAGCAGACGAGCGTCATGTAGGAGGCGTCGCCGCGGGCGATGTGGGCCAGCTCGTGGGCGGCGACGGCCTGGAGCTCGTCCCGCGTGCCTTCGGCCAGCAGGCCCTCGGTGACGGCCACGGCCGGCGTGCCGTCCTCTTCCATGACGGCCAGGGAGTTGATGGCGAACGAGGGCAGGACGTAGGTGTTGACCCGGGGCAACCCGGCGGCGATGCGGATCTCGTCGACGGTGTTGATGAGCTGCTTGTGGTAACGGTCGGTCGGGTCGGGCGGCTGGGCCTGGAGGCGGTGGAGGATGAAGCGGGGGCCGTTCTTGCGGGCGTCGTGGAAGTGGAGGAAGGCGACGAGGGTCGCCGCGAGGCCGTCGAAGAGGAGGAACCGGGGCCAGAAGGCCGGCGAGCCGAGGGTCTCGCGCCCGAGGAACAGGCCGAAGCTCCAGAACAGGCTGAGGCCGACGACCCCGATGGCGACGAAGTGGAAGACGAGGATGAACCCGAACAGGACCAGGCTCCGGGACCTCTGGCGCTCCTGGATCTCGTAGAAGTCGCGCGGGGGCTTGGTCGTCGTCTTGGCCATGCTAACCTGACCTATTCATGAAAATAGGGCTTTTTTCAAGCGCCTCTCAGAAAGACCGGCATTTTCACCCTCCGGGCGAGCCGATCCGGCCGCATCTGCTGTGTTGTGAAGGGTTCGCAGTACTAGGAGTACAGCTTCACCCTCCACGCCTTGCATCTGCAGCCGCCTCGACTCGTGAATAGATCAGGTTCAGGCGGGAATCATACCGGAATCGCCGGCGGACCGTCAACCGCGCCGGTCCTTCGGCCACGCAAGAAAAAGGCTTTGACGGAGGGGCGGCCTGAAGTATAACTTTCCTTTGATATCCATTGGAGGTCACGATGGCATTTTTCGCGAAGATCGGCCGCAAGGCCGTTCCGGTCCTCGTTCTCGTCCTCGTCCTGGCCGGCCCGTCGCTCTTCGGCCAGGCCAAGAAGGCCCTGACGTTCACGGACATGATGAAGTTCAGGCACCTGCACGATCCCGTCCTCTCGGCGGACGGCCTGTGGGTGGCCTTCTCCTCCCGGCCCGACAGGGGGGACGGCGAGGGACTGGCCGTCCACGTCCGGACGGGCGAGACGCGCACCGTCGAGCGCGGCGCCCGGCCGGCGGTCTCCGCCGACGGCCGCTGGGCCGCGTTCGTCGTCATGCCCAAGGCCGCCGACGTCGAAAAGGCCGGACGGGACAGCCCCAAGCAGGGGATGGCCCTCGTCGAGCTCGCCACGGGCAAGGTCCACGAGGTCGCCGAGGTCGACCGCTTCGCGTTCTCCGAGGACGGGAAGTGGCTGGCCGTCCTGCTCCATAAGAAAGAGGAGAAAAAGGAAGACAAGCCGGAGGCCAAGCCGGGCGAAAAACCGGCCCCGGCGGCCGGCGCCAAGGCCCCCGCGCTCGAGACCGGCGCCGACCTGCTGATCCGGAGGCTCGAGACCGGCGAGGAGGTCCGGGTGCCGTTCGTCACGGCCTTCGCCTTCGACAAGGGATCGGCCCGCCTGGCCTGCGCGGCGGCCCATCCGGACGGAAAGGCCAACGGCCTCTTCCTGCGCGAGATCGGGAAAGCCGGGGTCCCCGAGGTCACCGTTCATCAAGCCGAGAGGGCCGCCTACAGGAACCTCTCCTGGTCCGATGCCGAGGGACGCCTGGCGTTCGTCGCCGGCGCCCAGGACGACAAGGCCCGGGTCCGGAACTGTTCCCTCTGGCGCTGGGACGCCCGGACGGGGAGGGCCGTCGAGGCCGTGGCCGCCGCCGCGACCCCCGCGGGATGGGTCATCCCGGCCAAGAACGCGCTCACTTGGAGCAAGGACGGCAAGCGGGTGTTCTTCGGCCTCAAGCCCGCGGACATGGAAGAGCCCGACGAGCCGGAGAAGAAGGAGGACAAGGACGCGCCCGTCGATCTCTTCGACTGGGACGCCATCCTGGCCAAGCGCGAGGTCGACGTCTGGCATTGGAACGACCCGCTCATCAACTCCCATCAGAAGAAGATGTGGAACCGGGTCAAGGACCAGACGTACGCGGCCGTTCTCCACGCGGACACCGGGCGCATGGTGCCGCTGGCCGACAGGGACATGCCCAACGTCGAGACCGGCGATCAGGCCCGGCACGTCCTGGGCTCCTCGGAGGTCCCGTACCTCAAGGAGGTCACCTGGGACGGCAGCTACCGCGACATCTATCTCGTCAACCTCGCCGACGGCTCGCGGAAGATGATCCTCTCCCGGCATGCGGGACGGCCCAGCCTCTCGCCGAGGGGGATGGCCGTCGTCCATTACGAGAAGGGGGACTGGTTCCTCCTGGACACGAACAACGGTAAGAGCGTCAACCTGACGGCCGGGCTCGGCGTCCCGTTCGCCGACGAGGACCACGACACGCCCGGCGAGCCCCGCGGCTACGGCATCGCCGGGTGGATGGCCGACGATTCGGCCGTCCTGATCTACGACAAGTTCGACATCTGGCGGTTCGAGGTCCCCACGGGCCGGGCCGTCAACCTGACGAAAGGGGAGGGCCGCCGGACGCGGAACCAGTTCCGGGTCGTCCGCATGGACCGCGAGGCGCCCGGTTTCGCCCTGGACGAGAGGCTGCTCCTTTCGAGCGCTAACGACCGCGACAAGCGGGAGGGCTTCTGGGCCGCGCGCGCCGGGACCCCGGGCGTCACGAAGCTCCTCGAGGCGCCTCGCAAGTTCACCTTCGTGGCCAAGGCCAAGAACGCCGACACGCTTATCTACACGAGGCAGAGCTACGAGGAGTTCCCCGACCTGTGGGCGGCGGGGACGGATCTCGCGTCGCCCCGGAAGCTCACCGAGCTCAACCCCCAGATCAAGGAGTTCGCGTGGGGGACGGCCGAGCTCGTCGAATGGACGAGCGCCGGCGGGGTGCCGCTCCAGGGCGTGCTCATCAAGCCGGGCAACTACGAGCCGGGCCGCCGCTACCCGGTCATCGTCTACTTCTACGAGCTGTTCTCGCAGCGCCTCCACGAGTTCAACCAGGTCGTCGTCAACCACCGGCCCTGCTTCCCGTTCTACGCGAGCCACGGCTACGCGGTGTTCCTGCCCGACGTGCGCTTCGATGTCGGCCTGCCCGGCCCGTCCGAGGTCAAGTGCCTCGTGCCGGGGGCCCAGAAGCTCGTCGACATGGGGGTGGCGGACCCGGCGAGGATCGGGCTCCACGGGCATTCCTGGAGCGGGTACGGGACGGCCTATGTCGTCACCCAGACCGATCTCTTCGCCTGCGCGATCGCCGGGGCGGCCGTGGGCAACATGACCAGCGCCTACAGCGGCATCCGGTACGAGTCCGGCGTCGCCCGGCAGATGCAGTACGAGAAGCAGCAGAGCCGCATCGGAGGCAGCCTCTGGGAGAAGCCGTGGCTCTACTGGGAGAACTCGCCGGTCTTCTTCGCCGACCGGGTCCGGACGCCGCTGCTCCTCATGCATGGCGACGAGGACGGGGCCGTGCCCTGGACCCAGAGCATCGAGCTCTACCTGGCCATGCGGAGGCTGGGCAAGGACTGCGTCTTCCTCCAGTACCGCGGCGAGCCCCACCATCCCCAGAAATACGCCAACAAGCTCGACTACTCGATCAAGATGAAGGAGTATTTCGACCATTACCTGAAGGGCGAGCCGGCCCCGGAGTGGCTGAGCAAGGGCGTGCTCTACAACGGGAAGTAGAAGGATCCTCTCCCGTTTCCAGGAATCCCAAACGGGATCGCCGGAATCGGGAGAAGATCCATTAAAAGGTGCCAGGCGGAGCGAAAGCGGGTTTTGGAAGGGCGGGCGGCCCGCGCGACTAATACGTCGTTGGGCCGAAAACGATGAAGTATCGCACCTTGGGGCGGACGGGTTTGCCGATTTCCGTCATCGGCGTCGGCGCCTGGCAGTTCGGCGGGGAATGGGGCCGGACCTTCAGCCAGGGCGAGGTCGACGCCATCCTCGACCGGGCGGCCGAGGCCGGCATCAACCTCATCGACACGGCCGAGTGCTACGGCGACCATCTCTCGGAGCGGCTCATCGGCGATTACCTCTCGCGACGGGATCGCGACCGGTGGATCGTGGCCACGAAGTACGGGCACAAGTTCCGGGGCTTCATGGACCGTGAGGAGCGCTTCGCCCCGGAGGACGTTCGGGAGCAGCTCGCCGCCTCGCTCGCGGCGCTGAGGACCGACAGGATCGACATCTATCAGTTCCATTCGGGGAGCGACGAGGCCTTCCTCGACGACCGGGTCCGGGACGTGCTGGAAGAGGCCAAGCAGGCCGGCCGGGTCCGGCACCTGGGAGTGTCCATCCGGGGGGCGGGGAGCGAGGTCCAGACGAGGGGCGCTTCCTCGCTGGGATACGGGGTCCTCCAGGTCGTCTACAACCGGATCGACAGGCGGGCTGAGTCCGAGGTCTTCCCGTTCGTCCGACGGCAGAGGCTGGGCGTCCTGGCCCGGGTGCCGCTGGCCGGGGGCTTTCTCGGCGGCAAGTACGGGCTGGCGGACAGGTTTGCCGGGGACGATTACCGCTCGACGCTGAAAAGGCAGGAGATCGAGCGCCGCGTGCGTGAGGCCGAGCGGGTCGCCGGGGAGGAGGTCCCCGAGGGCGTCTCGCGGGTGCGCTGGGCGCTGGCCTGGTGCCTGCGGGACCCGGTCGTGACGGCGGTCATCCCAGGGGTCAAAACGCCGGAGCAGGTCGCGGAGAACGCGGCGGCCGCCGACCTTCTCGCCGGCGCCCCTTAGCCGCGCCCCTTAGTCTGCCTCGGCTGTTGTATCCTAATTTGCGTCAGCCAAGGCGCATTCGTCGCGGAAGCGGCGGGCGAAGTCGTTGAGCTCGGCGGGGGTCAGGACGATCTTGCCCTCGGCGAGGTAGGCGTTGTAGAGCCGGTTGAAGCAGGACTGGAAGCGGAAGCGGTCCGTGCGGCCTTTTTCATCGGGCTTGGGCTCGTCGTAGAGGCGGATCGAGACGAGCTCTTCGCGGGCATCGGGGATGCGGAAGACGAAGTTCGCCGAGGCGTAGCAGCTGTCGGACATGGCTTCGAGGTCCTCGTGGGCGACGAGCTCGAGGCGGACGTCGGTCGCCAGCTCGAGCATGCCGCCCGGGGTCAGGTCCCGGGAGTAGAGGAAGTTGTCGCCCTCGAGGCGCTGGGCGAAGATGCCGCCGTCGCAGGCGCTCCCTTCTTCCCAGGTCCCGAGGAGATAGAGAACGCCGCCGGACTTCTGGAGGAGGAGGAGGTTGTCGACGTCGCCGGCCCGGCCGTCGTCGAAGGTGATGGACACGACGTAGGTCTCGACGCCGCCGGCGTCGGGGCCGGTGAACGCCGCGTAGGCGAAGAAGGGGGACTTGCCGGTGGCGATGTTCTCCTCGTATTCGACGATCCACCACCCGGGCTGGTCCTCCCAGGGTCCGAACGCGGGGCGGCCCCGGCCGGGGAAGACCGCCAGGTCGACGGCGCCGCCGGGGGAGCGGTAGAGCTCTGCGACCGCCGCGGGATGGACGGGCAGGCCGCGGAACGTGAAGGCCCCCGGCTCGTCGACCGGGACGGGCGATTTGCACGCGGCCAGGACGATTGCGGACATCACGATGGCCGCCACGGCGAGGACCTGTGCGGTTGCGCCCGGGGCGGACGGATCGAAGTCCTCAGTCAGCTCTGTGCAGAACGGGGCCATGGATTCCCTCCTCACATCCGTTTAGACGGGCCGCCGGCCCATCTCTTCCTCCCGCGTGCCGTGGCTGGCATAATTTACACATTTTAAATAAGATAGTTCACAAAAACCTGATCTATTCACGAGTCGAGGCGGCTGCAGATGCCATCCCTTCGCAACACAGCAGATGCGGCCGGATCGGCTCGCCCGGAGGGTGAAAATGCCGGTCTTTCTGAGAGGAGCCTGTAAAAAGCCCTGGCAAAAATCGGAAGGCCGGCAAAATCTTCCGTCAGCCAAGACGCGAAAGAGAACTTTCTGGAAGGCGGGAACGTAGATATAGTCAAGACCAAGATTGCGACAGGGCGAACAAGCCCGAGGAGGTTCATATGAAGCACTGCCGCACCCGCCGCCGCGCCGACGCTCTTCCAAGCGCGCTCCTCCTCCCGGCGGCCGTTCTTTTCGCCATGATCTGCTTCGCACCTGTCTCGTCCGCTTTGGCCGCGCCCGGTTCGCCGTCCGCCCCCGCCTCCCAGCCCGCCTCCGGTCCCGATCCCGCCCCTGACGCCGCCGCGAACGCGCCTCGGGCACCGGCCGCGCGCGCCCAGGCGGACGAAGGAGCGGCGGCCATCGCCAAGACCGACGAGCCGCCCGTCATCGACGGCATCCTCGACGACGCCGTCTGGTCCGACGCCGCGACCACCCTCAGGTTCGACGGCTTCAAGACTTTCAAGCCCGACTTCGGCAAGGACCCCAGCCAGAGGACCGAGGGCATGCTGGCCTACGACGCCGAAAACCTCTACTTCGCGTTCCGCAGCTACGACTCCGAGCCCTCCCGCATCAAGGCCGCCCTCTGCAAGCGGGACAACGTCTTTCAGGACGACATCGTCTTCCTCATCCTCGACACCTTCAACGACCGGCAGGGCGGCTTCAGCTTCATCCTCAACCCGCTCGGCATCCAAGGCGACGGCATGATGAACGTCGACGGGAACTTGGACGAAAGCTGGGACACCGTCTGGTTCAGCAAGGGCCGGATCGACGACCAGGGTTGGACCGTGGAGGCCCGCGTCCCCCTGAAAAGCATCCGCTTCCCGAACAAGGACGTCCTGACCATGCGCGTCCTTTTCGTACGCTTCTTCACCCGGACCTCGGAGCAGGCGGCCTTCCCGCCCCTCGCCGCCGACGGGGGCTCCATCCTCGGCCAATCCCAGCCGTTCCGCGTCTCGGGGCTGACCTACAAGAGGCTCGTCGAGCTACTCCCGGCCTTCACCTATGGGTCGACCTCGGCGGCCGAAGAGGGCGCGCTCGTGCGCCAGGAGGGCCTCGACATCAAGGACCTCGGCCTGACCGGCAAGTTCGGCATCACGTCCGACCTGACCCTCGACGGCGCCGTCAACCCGGACTTCAGCCAGGTCGAGGCCGACGCCGGGCAGGTCGACTTCAACCTCCGCTACTCCCTCTACTATCCGGAGAAGCGGCCGTTCTTCCTCGAGGGGGGCGAGCTCTGGCAATTCGGCGGGGCCATGGAGGAGGCGCCCCTGGCGGCCCTCGTCTACACGCGGACCATCATCGACCCGGCGTTCGGCTTCAAGCTGACCGGGAAGATCACGCCGCGCGACACCGTGGCCGCGATCTATGCCCAGGACCACCTCCGGGGCGACGAGATCGACGACCACCCCGACTTCATGATCGCCCGCTTCCGGCATGCGCTTCGCGACGACGCCTACATCGGCGCCTTCTACACCGGGCGCGAGTACGGCCAGGGGTTCAACCGCGCCGGCGGCCTGGACGGGCGCTTCCGGCTGAGCCCGATCTCGACGGCCTCCTTCCACCTGTTCGGCTCGCTGACCAAGGCCCCGGGCGCCGAGGACGCGAGCGCCGGCCACGCCCTCTCGGCGGATTACTCGCTCTCGAACCGGAAGTGGTCCGTGCAGCTCGGCTACCAGGACATCTCGGAGGGCTTCCAGGCCGACGCGGGCTTCCTTTTCCGGACCGGATTGAGGAGGCTGGCAGGCTTCGCCCAGTACCAGATCTATCCCGAGTCCAAGTTCTTCCAGAAGATCGAGCCGTTCTACTGGAGCTACCATCTCTATGACACGGTCCACGACATGTGGGAGACGGTCAACGTCTTCGTCGCCCGCTTCCGCCTGCCGCGCAACACGATGGTCCGCTTCGACGGGCTGCTGGCCAACGAGGTTTACGCCGGCGAACGGTTCGACCGGAGCGGGTACGGGATGCAGGCCGAATCCCAGCTGGCAAAACAGCTTTATCTCAGGATCTTCGCCCGGCGGACAGGGAGCGTCTTTTACGATCCCGATGATCCCTACCAGGGGTACGGGACGAGGGCCTCGGCGAGCGTTCGCTATCAACCGGCGGGACAGCTCGACTTCAATGTGAGCTTGAGCTATGTCGATTTCTTCCGGAGATCCGACCGCGAGAAGATCTACGACTATCTCATCCTGCGCGGCCGGAGCACGTTCCAGGTCAACAAGTACCTGTTCCTGCGGGGGATCGTCGAATACAATGACTTCCGGCGGCGGATGACCCTCGACGGGCTGATCTCGTTCACCTACATCCCGGGAACGGTCGTCCATTTGGGCTACGGGTCGGCCCTCGAAAAGCTCGAATGGACGGGGACCGAATACGCCGAGAGCGACCGCTTCCTCGAGACCCGCCGGGGCTTCTTCTTCAAGGTCAGCTACCTCTGGCGACTATAGCCTTATAGCCTGCCTTGGCTGCTGTAACTTATCGATAGAGACGAGACACTGACGGAAATGCTCGTCCGTCTGCACGGCCGTGGCGTGATAGCTGCTTTCCCCAAAAGCCCCTGAGCGTCGCTTGCGCCGGTTGTATTCGAGCGCCGCGCGGCTGGCCGCCAACAGGATCGACCGCGGAATGACATCTACAACAGCCAAGGTAAAGCGGCAACAATTCGAGTCCCTCGGCCTGCTACTCTGCCCGCCCGCCTTGAGGCTCTTGCCCGCATGCTAACGCGGCTTAAAGGCTTTTTCAGCACAAAAAAACGCCAATAAGGCCCTAAAAAGGCCCGCTTATCAAGGTTATTCATTTTATTATCAGCAGTTTCTGACAGCCAAAGCGCGCTAGTCGAGCGGTCGGCCTGCGGCCGCGAGGAGCCGTTTCTTGACGAAGGCCGTGTCGGCGGCCAGGATGACGAGGAGAAAGAGGGCGAGCGGGACCCCGAGGACGATGAGGACCCGTTTCAGGCGCCGCTTGGCCATCGCCTCTCTAATCTAATCGGGACAGGCGGAGTCGTCAATGTCCGCTTGGGCCGAATAGTAATGTATCATTACTTGACAGATTCCTTCTCAGGGCTTATTATGGGAAGAGGAGGATGCCATGCTCTGCAAAAGGACCTACAAGAACCAGATCACGTTGCCCAAGAAGGTCATGGAGAAATTCGAGGGTGTCGAGTATTTCGAGGCCGGCGTCAAGGACGGGGTGATCGTCCTCGAGCCCGTCAAGATCACCCCCCTCGGCGGAAGCGAGCTCGAGAAGGTCCGGAAGAAGATCGCGTCGCTGGGCCTGACCGAGAGCGATGTCAAGGACGCCGTCGCATGGGCCAGGAAAAAATAAGGGCCGTCCTCGATACGAGCGTTCTCGTCTCGGCCCTGCTGTTCGAGGGGCCGGTCGGGCGGCTCGTTCCGCTGTGGCGCGAGGGGCGGTTCGCGCCGGTCGTCTCGAAAGACATCCTCGTGGAATACCTGCGCGTCCTGGCCTACCCGAAATTCGGGTTGACGGCGGACGAGATCGCGTCGCTCGTCGAGGAGGTCGTTCTGCCGTTCGCGGTCGCGGTGCGGACGGGGGGCGGGAAGCGGCCGATCGTCCGGGAGGACCCGGAGGACGACAAGTTCCTCCATGCGGCCGCGGCCGGGAAGGCCCGTTTCGTCGTCAGCGGGGACCGTCATCTTCTTGGGCTCGAGGAATATCGGGGCGCGAGGATCGTCACGGCCCGGGCCTTCTTGAGCTTGCCTGAGTTCGCATAGCCCGGCCGGCGGGGGAGGAGAGCCCGCTTTTTGTTAGAATAGCGGCGAGGGACGACGGAGATGAGGCTGAATTACCCGCGCGAGCTGCCGATCACGGCGAGGAAGGACGAGATCGTGGCCGCGCTGCGCGAGAAGCGGCGGCGGGTCGTCATCATCTCGGGCGAGACGGGGTGCGGCAAGAGCACCCAGATCCCGAAGATGTGCCTGGAGGCGGGGCGGTCGGAGGCCGGGATGGTCGGGTGCACCCAGCCGCGACGGCTGGCGGCGGTGACCATCGCCCACCGCATCGCCGAGGAGCTCGGCGAGCCGCTGGGCAGGACGGTCGGCTACAAGATCCGCTTTCAGGACCGCAGCGCCCGGACGAACCTCGTCAAGGTCATGACCGACGGCATCCTGCTCGCGGAGACGCAGGGCGACCGGCTGCTGCGGGACTACGGGACGATCATCATCGACGAGGCCCACGAGCGGTCGCTCAACATCGACTTCCTGCTGGGGATCGCGCGGCGGCTGCTCGATGCGCGGGCGGACCTGAAGCTGGTCATCACCTCGGCGACCCTCGACACGGAGAAGTTCTCGGCGGCCTTCCGCGGCGCGCCCGTCATCCAGGTCAGCGGGCGGGTCTATCCGGTCCATGTCGAGTACCGGCCGCCCGGGAAGGAGGAGGCCGAGGACAAGGACTACGTCGGGCAGGCCGTCGAGGCCGTGACGGAGATCAAGCGGGGGAGGGGCGAGGGCGACATCCTCGTGTTCATGCCGACCGAGCAGGACATCCTGGAGACGTGCCGGCTGCTCGAGGGGCGGAAGTTCGCGGCGACGGAGGTGCTGCCGCTCTTTTCGCGCCTGCCGGCGGGGCGGCAGAGAATGGTGTACACCGTGACCGGGCCGAAGATCGTCGTGGCCACCAACGTCGCCGAGACGTCGCTGACCATCCCGGGCATCAGGTATGTCGTGGATACGGGAGTGGCGAGGATCGCGCGCTACCAGCCGGGGACGCGGATCAAGAGCCTGCCGATCAGCCCGGTGTCGCGGGCCTCGGCCGACCAGCGCAAGGGGCGGAGCGGGCGGGTGAGGGAGGGCGTGTGCGTGCGGCTGTACTCGGAGGCCGACTACGAGGCGCGCGACGAGTTCACGCCGCCGGAGATCCTGCGGTCGGACCTGGCCGAGGTCATCCTGCGGATGATCGACCTGGGGCTGGGCGACCCGCTCGAGTTCCCGTTCATCGACCGGCCGTCGGCGAGGGCCGTGCGCGACGGCTACGAGACGCTCGTCGAGCTCGGCGCCATTAAATGGGGGACATGTTACCCATTTCCCATTTTCCGCGGGGGCAGAGACCGCGGCCCGAACGCCGAAGCAGGGGCCGGCCGGGATCCAGGCATCATGTCCCCCATTTTAACGGAGAAGGGCAGGGAGATGGCCCGCATGCCGCTCGACCCGCGGATCGCGCGGATGCTGATCGAGGCCCGGGCCGAGAACTGCCTGGCGGAGGCGGCGGTGCTGGCGGCGGCCCTCAGCATCCGGGACCCGCGGGAGCGCCCGCCCGACAAGAGCGCCCAGGCCGACGCGGTCCACGAGGCCTTCCGGCACCCCGACTCGGACTTCGTCGCCCTGCTCAACATCTGGAACCGCTACCACGGGGACTTCGAGAAGCTGGGGACCGCGGCCCGGAGGCGGAAGTTCTGTCACGACAACTTCCTGTCGTTCCCGCGGATGCGCGAATGGACGTACCTGCACGACGAGATCGTCTCCGTGCTGCGGGAACGAAGAAGGGATCAAACCTGCCCCCTCCGGGTGCACGATGAGATATCGCCGGCCCTCTACGGCGCCATCCATCGGTCCATCCTGGCCGGCTTCCTGTCGAATATCGCCTGTCTCAAGGAAAAGAACGCCTACACGGCGGCCAAGGGCCGGGAGGTCATGCTCTGGCCGGGCTCGGCCCTGTTCAAGAAGTCGGCGGGCTGGATCGTGGCCACGGAGATGGTCAAGACCTCGCGCCTGTATGCCCGAACGGCGGCCCGCATCGACCCCGACTGGCTCGAGCGGCTGGGAGGGGCGCTCTGCAAGCGCTCCTACTCCGACGCCGCATGGGACCGGGGGCGGGGGGAGGTGACGGCCAAGGAGAGGGTGACGCTCTTCGGGCTCGAGATCGTCCGCGACCGGCGCGTCTCCTATGGACGGATCGACCCGGCCGGGGCCCACGGGATCTTCGTCATGTCCGGGCTCGTCGAGGGCGAGGTGGACGACCCGCCGGTCTTCCTGCTTCACAACCTCGCTTTGCGCCGGAAGGTCGAGGCTTTGGAGGAAAAGCTGCGGCGGCGCGACCTCCTCGTGCCGGCGGCCCGGATCGCCAAGTTCTATTCGGAGCGGCTCCCGGGGATCTTCAGTGTAGCGGCCCTCCGCAAGCTCATCAAGGACCGGGACGGCGACGACGCGTTCCTGCGCCTCGACGAGGGGATGCTCACCAATTATGCGCCAGAGGAGGCCGTGGTCGCGTCGTTCCCGGATACGGTCGAGGTCGCGGGGCGGCCCTTCCGCGCCGTCTACAGGTTCGCGCCCGGCGAGGAGGACGACGGCGTCACGCTCAACGTCCCGGTCTCCGAGCTTCCGGCCATCCCGCCGGAGCGGCTCGAGTGGGGCGTTCCGGGCTGGTACGGGGACAAGATCGCGGCCCTCATCAAGGGCCTGCCCAAGCGCTATCGCAAGCTCCTGGCGCCGGTCGCGGAGAAGGCGGCGATCGTCGCGGCCGAGATGCCGCGGGCGCCCGAGGAAGTGCCGCTGGCCAAGGCCGTGGCCGAGTTCGTGCGGCGGCGGTTCGGGGTCGATATCCCGGCGCGCGAATGGGCCCTTGCCGACGTGCCGCGCTACCTGCGGATGCGGCTGGCCGTGGTCGATCCGGCGACGGGGAAGGTCATCGATGCGGGGCGCGACGTCGAGCTGCTGCGCAAGAAGGTCGGGGCGGCCGATTTGGCGCCGTCGAAGGTCGAATCCCCGGCCTGGCGGGAGGCGTGCCGCAAGTGGGAGCGGGAGGGCATCGAGGACTGGACCTTCGGCGACCTGCCGGAGACGGTCGCGGTCGGCACCTCGCTCACCGCCTACCTCGCCCTGAAAATGGGGGCCAGTTCCGGCGCGCCGCGTTCGGCGGAGGCTGCGGATGCCGATCATAGAGGAGGGGGCCGGCTGGAGGTCCGCATTTTTGCGACCCGCGCCGAGGCCGAGGCGGCCCACAGGAAGGGCGTTCGCTTCCTGCTGATGAAGAAGTTCGGCAAGGACCTGGCCTTCGTCCGGCGCTACCACAAGATCCCGGCGGAGTACGAGGCGGCCGCCCGGCCGTTCGGAGGCAGGGAGGGCGTCGAGCGGGCCATCGAGGCGGCTCTGGCCCGGGAGATCTTCGAGCGGCCCATCCGGACCGAAGCGGAGTTCAAGGCCTACGGGGCCGAGGTCGGCCGGACGCTCTTCGAGAAGGGACATGCCCTGACCCAAACGGTCGTCCGGATCCTCGCGCTTCATGCGGCCGTTCGCGCGGCGCTGTCAGGAGGGGCAGGAAGGGGTCAAATCTCCATTCATAAAAAATACTCCAGATCGCTGGACCTCCGTGAGCTCGACCGGCTCAAGGAGCGGGCGGTCCCCGAGTACCGCGGACAGATCGAGCGCGACCTCGAGCGGCTCGTCCCCCCGGATTTCCTCGAGGCCTATTCCGTCGGGCGGCTCGCCCGCATCCCGCGCTACCTCGAGGGCCTCAAGATCCGCCTCGAACGGGCCCGGGTCGATCCCGAGAAGGACCGGGCCAAGGCCGCCCAAGTCGAGCCGTACGCCTTCGAGCTCGAGCGCCTCGAGGCCGGCCCTCGAAAAAAGGAAATGGATATTGTGTCCCCAAATTTAGCGGAGCGGGCGGCGGCCGTCGACGAGCTGCGCTGGATGATCGAGGAGTTCAAGCTGGCGTTGTTCGCCCCCGAGATCCGCACAGCCTACCCTATATCGGCCGTCCGCCTGGCGCGCAAGGTCAAGGAGATCGACGGACTGGCGTGATCCAGCCTATCCGGACCCGGCCCGAGCCGTCTTGACCAGAAGCGTCATTCCCCCCCGTGCACGTTTTTGACCCCAAAAACATCATTTTAAATCAATAAGCGGATCCAAAAAATAATGTTAAAGCACTGATAGTCAAGAAGATGCTGAGGTCCGACCCCGACGGTGGAACCAGCCGCTGAAGAGGGCGATGGCCAGGAAGAACAGGATGCTCGCGCCGCCGACCAAGAGCGATTCGTTGACCCCGTAATTGAAGATGAGGATGGGCGCGGCGGCCGTGATGAACCCTCCTCCGAGCATCGGCTCGTAGAGGATCTGCTTGAAGCCGAACGACTTGGCGGCCGGCGTCCGGAAGTTCGGGTCGGCCACCCGCAGCAGCAATAGTCCGATGGCCGTCACCCCCGTCTGCATCCCGTACTCGGTGATGGCCCGCTCGAACCAGGCGTCCGGCAGCATCCGCGGCGCGAGGAACCAGGTCGCGAAGATGACCCATGCCAACCCGGCGACGACCAGGATCGTGAACGGCCAGAAGTAGGCCAGGAAGACGTCGAGCTTGATCGAGGCGATGGCCGAGACGACCAGGAAATCGAGCGCCGTCCCCAGGATGCGGTCGAACGTCGCCCGGTCGAAGTACTCGGCCAGCCCCGTCCGCCCGGCGACGATCTGGATGAGCAGCCCGCCGAGCATGGCCAGCGGGAACAGTGGGAAGCTCTCGAACAGGTTGGGCCTCATGTCGGCGCTCAACGTCTTGATGAGCTTCAGGAGGTACCACCCGATGAGGATGGCCACCCCGACGAACGCCGCGTGGAAGGCGAAGGGCTCGAGGGCGTTGGGCGTGCACGTATGATAGGAACCGGCCGGCCGGTCGCCGCGCGGGATGAGCCCGCGGATCTCTTCGCGGCTGAGCTCCTTGGGCGACTTGATGACCTTGGTGTAGCCGCGCCGCGCCGCGAGGTTGACCATGACCATGCCGAAGACGACGGCGCAGATGATGCCGACCGTGGCCGACATCAGCCCGAGGTCGGAGCCGGCCGGGAAGCCGATGTCGGTGAAGGCCTCGGCCATCCCGGCGGCCGTGCCGTGCCCGCCCGAGAAGCCGATCTCGAGCAGGCAGCCGAAAAAGTCCGGCACTCCGAAGAGCGGCTTGAGGAGGATGACCGTCAGCCCCACGCCGACGATGTACTGCCCCATGCCGACCATCCAGCCGTAGCAGAGCTGGGGCCCGCCCTCGCGCCAGATGGACTTCAGCGAGGGCACGGCGAACCCGAGGAACAGGCAGGCGAAGACGACGTTGATGAGCCGCCCCGGATAGAGGGACCACGACTCCATCATCGAGGCCGGGATGACCGTGAACAGGTGGCGCCCGAAGACGTACGGGCCGAGGACGAGGCCGATGAACCCGGCGATGATCGAGGCCGGCAGGAAGAGGCGCTGGAAGAGGCGGACCTTGGTCCGCAGATGCTTGCCGGCGAGCAGGAGGAGACTCAGCCAGGCGATGTCGATCATCAAACCGGTGAGCTGGTCGCCGCTGATGCCCATGACGGATGGGGAGCGTATCACTTTTGAATGGGGGACACAATACCCGTTTCCTTATTTCGGGGGAGCGGCGCGGCGCGGGACGGCTTGGCCCGAATCATGTTAGAATGGCCGGTGAGGCGAACACCTATGACGAAGAAACCCCTCCACATGAGCCCCCGACGCACGCTGCGGGACGAGCGCCGTGATGACCGCCGCAGAGTAGCGCCGTCCGGACGTGGGGATGCCGAAACCTCGTCGAAACCCTCGCCCGAGCACTCGTCCAAGCGCCCGCCCAAGCCCTCGCCGCGCCCCATCCCGCCGGCTGTCGGCGGCGACGAGGACGTGGCCCGCCGCGCCCCCGCCCGGGACATCAAGACTGTCAAGCCCCGCGCTCCCGAGCAGCCCGTTCGCGCGGCGGTCTCGGGCTGGGCCCTCGAGCGCGACCGGGGCATCGCCTCCTTCCTCGAGCGCTTCGCCGACACCCCCGACCGCGACATCCTCGCCGACATGATGATCACCGTCACCCGCCTGGCCCGCGACAAGACCGGGCGCGGCGAGCTGAAGATGATCGCCTCGGCCATCAAGGAGCTGCGCTACGCGTTCAAGGTCTTCGCCCCGTACCGCCACATCCGGAAGGTCTCGATCTTCGGCTCGAGCCGCACGCCCGCGGACCATCCCGACTACATCCAGGCCGACTCCTTCGCCCGCCGGATGCGCGAGCGCGAATGGATGGTCATCACCGGCGCCGGCGACGGCATCATGAAGGCCGGGCACGCGGGGGCCGGGCGCGAGGCCAGCTTCGGGGTCGCCATCCGCCTGCCGTTCGAGCAGAGGACCAACGTCGTCATGGCCGACGATCCCAAGCTCGTCAACTTCAAGTATTTCTTCACGCGCAAGATCCTGTTCCTCAAGGAGGCCTCGGCCATCGTCCTCTTCCCGGGCGGGTTCGGGACCCACGACGAAGGATTCGAATCGCTGACCATGGTCCAGACGGGCAAGAACACGCTCGTGCCCATCGTCATGGTCGACGCGCCGGGCGGCACGTACTGGCAGCACTGGCGGACCTATGTCAAGGCCGAGCTCCTGCACACCGGGATGATCAGCCCCGACGACATGCACCTGTTCAAGGTGACCGACGACGTCGATGCGGCCGTCGAGGAGGTCGTCGGCTTCTACCGGCGCTACCATTCGATGCGCTACGTCGGGCCGACGCTCGTGCTGCGGCTCAATGCGCCGCTCGCGCCCGAGGCCGTCGAGCGCCTCAACGACGTCTATCGCCCGATCTTGACCGGAGGGCGCATCGAACAGCACCCGGGTCCGGTCGAAGGCGAGCGCGGGGAGCTGCCCGGCCTGCCGCGCCTGACGCTGCCCTTCAACCGCCGCGACGTCGGCACCCTGCGCCTCCTCGTCAACGACCTCAACCTAGAAGGGGTCAACCAAGAAGGGGTCAAACCTTAAATCATTAAAAATTGGGCGCTCGGTTCGAGCCTATTTTCTTTTCCGTCTGCTATTTGCGACAGCCAAGGCGGATTCGGTCGTCCAGGACGAGCCGTCCCAGTAAAGGACGCGGCGGCGGAGGTCCTCGAAGTAGGCGGCGTCGATGACGCTCGCGATCTTCCCGGCCCGCCGGGCGTTCTCGTGCAGGACCTGAAAGCTGTGACTGCCCCGGACCTCGACGACGTTCAGCGACCGGTCGAACACGTATTCGAGACCGCTGCGCCCTGACCAGGCGGAAATCGTCCCGCTCGGGGAAACGATGACCCGGTGGACGCTGTCCGACGGGAAATAGTCGGCCAGTTCGGCGTCGGGCCTCGGGAGCCGGATGTAATACAGCTCCGATCCGGGCTCCCTGTCCTTCCAGCGGAATCTCTCGTCCGACTGGGGGGAGGATCCATGCACGCGGGCCGGGTCGAAGGCGATCAGAACGCCCTGTCCGTACTCGTTGTTCGTGCCGAAGAGGAGGATCTCCTTCCGGCCGTCCCCGTCGAGGTCGTCCTGCGCGAAATCGGCCAGGTGCCCGGAGTGCCAGTAATCGCCGATGACCGCCCCATTCGCATCGAGCACGCTGAGCCTCGTCGGGAACCGGTGCATCTGGTTGGCGATGACGAGGACCTCCTTCCGGCCGTCCCCGTCGAGATCGACGGCGTCGAAGCCGCGGACGACGAAATCGCCGGAGAACCGCGTCGCCCCGAACTCGAGAGGCCGCCCCGCCTCGAATTCCCAGAGCTTCCTTCCCCGGCGGTCGAAACAAAGGAGGCTCCCCTGGCTGAGGCCGTCGTCCGTAAAAGCGTTGAAGAGGGTCTCGACCCGGCCGTCCCCGTCGAGGTCGTCGATGATGAGATGCGGGAGGGTCCAGTCCCTG
>JBBIGP010000040.1:0-23317 GCA_037447475.1 Candidatus Aminicenantota bacterium | reverse complement strand
GCGGGGAGCCTCCGGCGGCGGGACCGACGGGGCGGCCTTCATGCGCTACGGCGCGCTCTACGCCGGGCTGGGCTGGCCCGGCCGGCAAAGCCACTCTCCCGTCGAGGTGCTGGACCTTGGCGATCTGCGAAACCTGGCCCGCCTCATCGCCGCCGTCGCTACATTTTGATCCGAGGCCCGCATGGAATCGCCGGAGCAGGCCTGGATCGCGCCGCTGAGAATTGTGGACCCCGGGGAGCGTCTATATAGGAGGAATTAGGATCGGCCAACGGTCGAAGCAGATTATATGGCCATAATTAACTTTATGTATATTAGAGGTTGACATATTATATATTTATTTGTATATTTATAATAGTTATATTGACCATGATTTATCAACGGACGCTTTTCAGGAAAATCGAGCCCTACCTCTCTTCGCCCGAGGCCCTGATCATTACCGGCATGAGGCGGACCGGGAAAACATCTCTTCTGCGCTACATCCAAGGCACTCTAGCCGATAAGAACGTTCTGTTTCTCGACCTCGAGAATCCGTTGAACAGGAAATATTTCGAGCCGGAGAACTACGACCAGGTCAAGGCCAACCTGGCCGCCCTCGGCCTCGATTTCAGCCGGAAGGCCGTTCTCCTCCTCGACGAGATCCAACACCAGAGGAATCTTCCGTCCGTCGCCAAGTTCCTCATCGACCACGCCGGCGTCAAATTCATCATGACCGGTTCGGCCGGTTTCTACATCAGGAACCTTTTTTCGGAGACCCTGGCCGGCCGGAAATATCTTTTCGAGCTCCATCCCCTGACCTTCGGGGAATTCCTGCGGTTCAAGGAAAGCCGGCTGGCGATCCCCTCGGACCCGAAGGAGGTCACGGAGGCCATGGCCGACACCGCCCTGCCGCTCTACGAGGAATACCTGGCCTTCGGAGGCTTTCCCGGCGTCGTCCTCAAACCCTCCGTGCAGGAGAAGCGGCTGGCCCTCGACGAGATCTTCACTTCCTATTACAACCAGGAGGTCGTCCAGTTCGGCGATTTCCGGAGGAACACGGCGGTCCGCGATCTCATCCTTCTCCTGGCCGCGCGGACCGGCGCGAGGCTCGACGTCCAGAAAATTTCACGCGAACTGGGCCTTGCGCGCCAGACGGTCTATGATTACCTGGCCTTTCTCGAGGGGACTTTTCTCGTTTCGCTGGTCCGGCCGTTCACCGGGTCGAGGGACGCCGAGATCCGCAAGGCGCCGAAGGTCTATCTCTGCGATTCGGGCCTGGCCGGCCACCTGGCCAGGCTCGACGAGGGTGCGGTCTTCGAAACGAACGTCTTCCAGAACCTCCGCGTCGAGGGCGGCGTCCATTACTACCAGAAAAAGAGCGGCCCGGAGATCGATTTCATCTCGAATGGCCGTACCGGCTACGAGGTCAAAGCGACGCCTCAACCTTCGGACGTCAAGCGCCTGCGGGCTTTGGCTACGGGTTTGGAACTGGACGACTGCCGGATCGTTTCCAAGAGGTTCTCTCCCCTCGATGGCATCATCCCCGGATTCATGCTCGGGCAAGCTCTCTGAGCGTGCCCGGCGGCGCGGGCTAGAACCGCAGGCACACGGTGACGAGGTTCGGCGCGGCGGCGACGCTGACGCGGTCCCCCCGGCCCTTCTTATGGAGGACGGGGACCAGGTAGCCGATCCCGAAGCCCACGGCCGCGCCGGCGATCACGTCGGTCGGGAAATGAAGGCCGGCCTTGAGCCGGGCGTATCCCGTCAGCGCCGCGAGAGACAGGCTCGACGCCCAGAGGAGAGTCGTTCCGGGCGATGGTCCGTGAATGTCGGTGAAGACCTTGGAGATGAAAGCCGCCGCCGCGAACGACGCCGCCGTGTGCCCCGAGATGAAGCTCGACCTGGCGTCGCTGCGGACGGACAGCCTCTCCTCGACGGTCAGGCCGGAGTTGTAGAGATAGGGGCGCTTGCGGTCGACCGTCCCTTTCGTCAGGTAGACGGCCCCCCTGACGAGCAGCGCCGTCTCCGCCAGCATCGTCGCCATGGTCAAGGCCTCGGGCCAACGGGCGTGCAGGAGCGGGGGGCCCGCCGCGAGGGACACGGCCGAGAAGACCAGGATGCCCAGCGTGAGGTCGCTGCCATCGGCCCAGCGAGGCGACCAATTGAAGGTCGCCGGTCGGTCGAACGCGTTGACGTCGTTGCGGTCGAGCCCGGCGATCTCCTCGAGCGTGACCGCATCTTGACGCGCGTGGAGCACGCTCCCCAGCGACGAAAGGCCGATCCCGGCCGGCAGCAGCCAATAGTCCCTTGTCTTGAGCTCGTAGGGGAACGCGCGGTCCTGCGCGGAAAGAGCGACGGCCGTCAGAAGAAAGATCGCCAGCGCGGGGACGAGGATCTTCCGGTGACGGCACATCTTTCCGGCCTCTCTTTTCCCCTATTCTAGCATTTTCGGCCCGCCTTTTCGCGGACCGGCGCCCGGCTACTCCCCTTCCCGAGTATAATGAAGGCATGATTTCATCGGCCCTCAAGTCCCCGGCATCTCCAGGCTCGCCCAAAAGACCGGCCGTCCAGGGGCGGCCCGTCGTCCGCGAGATCGAGGCCAAGTCCATCCTCAACGCCTCGAAGATCCACGACTACTGCATCAACCCCTACACGGGCTGCGAGGTCGGCTGCGTCTATTGCTACGCGGCCCTGTTCATGCGGCGCTACAGCGGCCACAGCGAGCCGTGGGGCGAGTTCGTCGACGTCAAGGTCAACGCGCCCGCGCTTCTGGCACGGCAGATCGTCAGGGCCCGCCGCGGCACGATCTGGATCGCCTCGGTCTGCGATCCCTACCAACCGCTCGAGGAGCGCTACGCCCTGACCCGCCGCTCGCTCGAGGTCCTGGCCGGCAGCGATTTCCCGGTCGAGATCCAGACGAAATCGGCCCGCGTGCGGCGCGACCTCGACGTCATCCGCCGCCTCCCCGACATCCAGGTCGGATTCACCATCGCCACCGAGGACGAGACCGTGGCCGGGATGTTCGAGAGGCGGGCCTCGCCGGTCAGGGAGCGGATCGAGGCCCTGCGGGAGTTCAAGGCCGCGGGCGTCCGAACGTTCGCTTTCGCCGGGCCTCTGCTGCCGGGGAACCCCGAGCGTCTGGCCGCCCTGCTCGCCGGGGCCGCCGACCGGGTCCTCATCGACCGGATGAACTATGTGCCCGCGGTCAGGGACTTCTACGCGCGCCACGGCCTGCTCGAAGCCTTGACGGACTCGTTCTTCAAGACCCAGACGGCGCGGCTGATCCGGGCATTGAGGGTCCGCGGTGTGCCCGTCGAGCGCGTGTTCTGACCGCTGACGCTTCAAGATTCTTGTTATCGGTCCAATCGCGCATTTCCCCCAAGTCCGGATCCAAGACCGTTCAGTCCCGTCTACCGTACAAGTTAAGGAAGGTCCGCGCGGCGATCGAGATCCGTATGGGCGAGCGGCTGTCGTCGGCGGCAAGAGTTTTGAACGAGAACTTCTCGACGACCCAGAGCCGGGGCAGGCCCCCTATTCCGCCGAAGAACCGCCGGAGCGCCGCCTGGCCGCCCGTGACCTCGATCGCGGCCGCCCACTCCTCGTAAGGCTCCCCGGAAACGGCGCCCGCCGGCGCGAACTTGGTCATCTGGAGCCCCGCGTCGGAGGCCAGTCTTTGGATCTGGAGGAAGAACCCGGACGTCTCGTCGCGGCCGGCAAGGAGTCTCTCGAGCTCCGCCAGCCGGTCTTCCGGAGAGCCCGACGCACCGGCCTCGCGGCCTCCGGGATTACCGGCGAGCGCGCGGAGGGTGAACTCCCGGCTCTCCCTGTCGCGACCGCTCGTCTGGACGGACGATTGAAGCGTCACCCCGGCCATCACCCGGCTGCTTTCGAGCCTCGAGAGATAGTCGACAAGGAGGGTGTTCGACTGGGCACGCCCCTTGACCCGGGCTTCGCCAGCTTCGTAATGGACCTCGGTCAGCCACACGCGCTCGGGGAGGGCCGCTACGAGCTCGTCCATCATCCGCGCCGCGGTGCCGCGCCGGCCCAAGGCGTCTTCAAGGAAGCCGATTTTGCGCTCGACGGCCAAGGCCTGTTCCTCCTCCGCCGGCCGGCCGGGGGCCGACGAGGACGGGCCCGACTGACAGCCCGCCAGAGCGAGGCACACGCCCAAGCCCGCCGCCAACAACGATCGCCTTGTCATCGCGCTCTCGCTCACGCCGTCACCGACCCTTTAGTCGTTTGCACCGCCATTTAGCCCCTGAAAAGGCCGGTTAAGGCGCTTGGCATTGCTTGCGGAATTGGCTAGCTGTTATTTTATCAGCTTGTTACAACGGCCAAGGCGAAGGAGAACTTGGCCCAGGAGCCGGGCTCGGACTCGGCCCAGATGCGGCCGCCGTGCTTGTCGATGACGGCCTTGCAGATGTAGAGCCCGAGGCCCGAGCCCTTGACCCCTTCCGTGCCGCTCTGCTTGAGGCGCTCGAACCTCTTGAACAACCGCTTCTCGATGTCCTCCTTCGAGATGCCCACGCCCTCGTTGTGAACGGACAGGACGGCCTCGCCCCCCCGGCGCTCGAGCCGGACCTTGACCTCGGTCCCCTCCTTCCCGTACTTGACGGCGTTGTTGACGAGGTTGCGGACGACGATCTTCAGCAGCTCCGGGTCGCCATGGACGACGGGGTCGTCGACGGTCTCCAGGGCGACCGTCATCCCCCTCAGCCCGCCCTTCGCATCGGGGTCCTCGAGGACCTCGCGGACGACGTCGGCCCCCAGCCGGATCTCTCTCGTGAACGCGGCCAGGCCGTCGAGCTCCATCTTGCTGAGGTCGATGTAGCTGCGGATGACGTCCTCGAGATACGCGCAGTTGCGGAGGATCGTCTCGACGATCTTCTTGTGCTCGGGGGCCAGCTCGCCGAAATAGCCCCGGTGGAGCGTCTCGGCCGTCGTCTGGACGGTCGCCAGCGGGCTCTTCAGCTCGTGGGAGACGACGGCCATGAGGTCCAGCATCTTGGCCGTCCCGCTGGCCTTCTTCGCCTGCGCGGCGTTGCGGACGACATCGGTGATCTCCTCGGGCGTGAAGGGCTTGGGGATGTAGTCGAAGGCCCCGTTCTTGAGGGCCTCGCGGGCCGTCTCGACGTTGGCGTACCCGGTGAAGACGACGACGAGGAGCTCCGGCCTCTCCCGGCGCAGCCTCTTGAGGACCTCGATCCCGCCCATCCCAGGCATCTTGAGGTCGGTGACGACGACGTCGTAGCTCTTGGCCAGGGCCATCTCCAGGCCTTGCTCCCCGGACAGCGCCGTGTCGACCTCCCATTCGTCCCCGGCGAAGACCCGCCGGCAGCTCTTGAGGACGATGGCCTCGTCGTCGATGAAAAGCAGCTTGGCCGCCATGTTCTCCTCCCGCCGCTCCCTCACCGGAGTGGCAGCCGGATCGTGAATTCCGCGCCCTTGCCGACCTCGCTCCGGACGTCGATCGTCCCGCCGTGGCGGGCGATGACGCCGTAGACCATGGCCAGCCCCAGGCCCGTCCCCTTGCCCCGCTCCTTGGTCGTGAAGAACGGATCGAAGATCCGGCCGATGTTCTCCTTGCTGATCCCGATCCCGGTGTCGGCGACCGTGATGACGACCGCGCCCGCCCCCTCCTCGGCCTTCGTGGCGACCGTCAGGCGACCGCCGTCGGGCATGGCGTCGGCGGCGTTCACGGCCAGGTTGTTGATGACCGCCCGGATCTCCCCGCCGTTGACGTTGACCAGGGGGACGGCCGGGTCCAGGGCCTTGACGATCTCGACGTTCTGGAAATGGACATGCCGCTCGAGGATCTTGAGGCTCTCCTCGACGAGGGCGTTGATGTCGGCCAGGCTCTTCTCGGGCTTGTCCTCCCGGGCGAAGTTCAGGATGCCCTGGACGATGGTCCGGCAGCGCAGCGTCTCGTCGCGGATGACCTTGAGGTCCTCCTCGTGCTTCGTGTCCTTGAGGTCCTTGAGGAGCAGGCTGCTGTAGGTCAGGACCCCCGTCAGCGGGTTGTTGATCTCGTGGGCGATGCCCGACGCCAGCCGGCCGATCGAGGCCAGCTTCTCCGACTTGAGGATCGTCTGCTCGGCCTGCTCCTTGAGCCGCCGGTCGCGCTCCTCGATGGCGTCGACCATCTGGTTGAAGGCCCGGCCGAGGTCGCGGGCGTCCTCGTCGTCTTGGGCATCGACCTCGATCCGGTCGTAGAAGCCCCGGGCCATCTCGGTCGAGGCGTCGATGATCCTCTTGACGGGCTTCGTGTAGAGGTTGATGAGATAGACCGACAGTGCCAGGGCAAGGACGGTCGCTAACAGGATGACGAGGAGGAAGGAGATCGTCGTGTTCCTGACGATGAGGTCGAACTTCTCCTTGAGGAGGCCGTTGTAGAGCATTCCCAGGATGCGGCCGTCGAAGTCATAAACCGGCGTGTAGCCGGAGATGTACCAGTTGCCGACGACGAGGGCCTCCCCGAGCCACTCCCGGCCCTCGACGACGACCCTCTCGTAGACCTCGTCGGAGACCTGGGTCCCGACGGCCCTTCGTCCTTCGCTGTCGACGACGTTCGTCGCCACCCGGATGCCGCCGAGGAAGAGCGTCGTCGTGCTGACCTGCACGCCGCCGATCCTCTCCTCCTTGAAGACGAGCCTCTTGAACCGGTCGATGAACCGGAAATTGTTGTTGAGCAGGATGGCCGCGTACAGGATGCCCTCGAGCCTCTCGCCGGACAGGATGGGGGCCGCGATCTTGATGACCATGGCCCGGTCCTCGACGGGCGACGGAGGGGGCCGCAGCCGGGAGGTCGGGATGACCGTGATCGCCGTCCGCTCGGCCAGATCAGGGCCCTCGCGGGCGATGTCCTCGAAATCGAGGACGCCGGTCCCAGCCGCGGGCGCGCGCGTCCTCCGGACGTCCTGGATGGTCCGGTAGCCGGCCATGCTGTCGCCGAAGGCCTCGAAATCGTTGGCCCGGACGAGGATCGTGCCGTCCTCGCCGACGACGTTGACGATGTCGAACTCGAACTCCTCCTTGATCTGGACGAGCTTCTCGAAGAGCGACGGACGGTCCCGGACCGCCGTGGCCCGGACGATCTCCGGCGTCCGGGCCAGGAAGCGGACGATCCGCGAGCGGTTCTCGATCTCCTCCTGGTAGAGCTCCTTGGTCGCCGCCAGGCTCGTCCGCACGGCGTCGGTGGCCTCGCGGATGATGTTCTTGTTGATGACGTCGAGGCCGACGACGATCGACAGCGCGCCGGCCAGGAAAACGATGGACAGCAGGCTGACGACGAGCTTGAACCGGATGTTCGAGCGGAGGACCCTTTTGATCATCTCAGGCGTAGGGACACTTTCTCGAGCAGCTCGTCAAGGTCGACCGGCTTGGTCAGGAAGCCGTCGACGCCGGGCAGGAAGCTGTCGCGCGGGTCCATCGAGAACCGCGAGTTCGTGACCTGGTCGATGGCCGTCAGGATGATGATGGGGACGTCCCTGAACGCGCGGTACTTGGAAGTCGGCCGCCGGCTCCGGATCCTGTCGGCGACCTCGAACCCGGCCGTGTCCGTCTCCATCATGACGTCGAGGATGACGAGGTCGGGCTTCTCGGCCTCGAGGGCCTTCAGCCCCTCGGCCCCGCTGAAGGCCGAGGCGACCGCGTAGCCGTTCGCCGCCAGGACCTGCTCCAGGCTGGCGACGAGGTCCTTGTCGTCGTCGACGATGAGAATTTTCTTGGCCATGGCTTTCTCCCCCGAATAGAGAGCTCAGTGCTTCAGCAGCTCATAGATGACGTTTCTCTCTTCCCAAGCCTTGTTCCGCTCGTAGGCGTCGATGGGGAACTCGACCTGCTTCAGCTCGATCGGCGCCGCCTTCTTGTCGACGAGCCCCAGGGCCAGGGCGACGCCGTAGATGATGGCTTCCGGCCGGGGCGGGCACCCGGGGATGTAGTAGTTCACCGGGACCGCCGTCGCGCCGCCTCCGGTCACGTTGTAGGTGTCGAACCAGCAGCCCCCGCCCACCGCGCAGGAGCCGATCCCGAACACGAGCTTCGGCCCGGGGATCGCTTCGTAGGCCTTCATGACGAGAGGCAGGGTCGGCCGCGTCACGGCGCCGGACAGGAGCATGACGTCCGCGTGGCGCGGCGAGCCGACGAGCTTGATCCCGAAGCGCTCGACGTCGTAATAGGGCGTTAGGATGTTGAGGATCTCGATGTCGCACCCGTTGCAGGCGCCGCTGTTGCAGTGGTAGACCCAGAGCGACCGGGGGAAGCATTTTTTGGCGAGCCTTCTCAGCATGTCGTTCTCCTCACTCCGCGGGCCTCGACGTGTTCTCGGTCTCTTCAAGGAGAGCCGTGTCGAGCCGGTCGCTCGTGCGGCGCAGGACCGCCCGGGCTTCCAGGTCGTCATACCGGTAACCGCGGAGGTCCAATTTGTCGATGACGTTCGTGATCTCCATATCGAAACAGCGGCCGCACCGCTGGCAGGTCAGCATGAAGAGCTCGAGGGTCGTCGTGATGTCCTCGCGCGACGGCGTGGCCAGCTCGAAGTCGGAGGTCATGGCGATGGCCTTCTCGGGGCAGAGGTCCGCGCAGCGGCCGCAGTAGGTGCAGCGGGAGCCGTCATAGAGAAGGATGCGGATCTCCTGGCAGATGTCGCGGGTCATGATGGTCCGGGCCGGGCAGTGGTTGGCGCAGCCGCCGCAGCCGACGCACTTGGTATGGTCCCAGCGCGGCGCGCCCCGGAAATCCTTCGGCGCCGGCCGCGGCTCGAAGGGGTATTTCAGGGTGACGACCCCCGGCTTGAGGACCATCAGGATCTGCTTGATCTTGCTTGTCAGCCACATGTCACATGCTCCTCTCCTCGTCCGTCAAAGGCCCTTCAGCGCCAGCCCGACGGCGCACAGGGAAAGAAAAATGAGGGCCGCGTAATAGCGGACGGCCTGGTCGATCCGCAGCCTGGGGTTCGTCGCGCCGACGACGGCGATAAAGACGACGACGGCCAGGACCGCCGCGAGCTGGAGGAGGACGTCGAGCGGATAGAAGCCGGTCCGGACGGCCGGAAGGAACACGGAGACGAACAGGAAGGCGTAGAACATCTGCTTGATCATCATATAGAGCTTGAACATGGCGTAGCTGGGGCCGCTGTACTCGATGAACGGGCCCTCGAGGATCTCGATCTCCGCCTCGGCGATGTCGAAGGGCTGCCTGGCCACGAAGGCCTGGAGCGCCAGGAGATAGACCGCGAGCATCAGGCCCGTCGAAAGGCCGAAGCCGGAGGCGCCGACCCCGGCCAGGACGCCTTGGAGCCCCAGGCTGTTGACCTTGACCGCCGTCATGATCAGGGTCATGGCCAGCACCGGCTCGACCATGATCATGGTCATCATCTCCCGGCTGGCCCCGATCATGGCGAACGTGTTCCGGCTGGCCAGGGCCCCCAGAAGCACGGAAACGCCCCCCAGAACGAGGAGATAGATCACGGTGATGACGTCCACCCGGTGGCTCAGGATGTTCGCCCGGGCGCCCAGGGGGACCAGGGTGACGACGGCCAGGATCGAGGCCAAGGCCGCCAAGGGGGCGAGCTTGAAGGGCCAGCCCTCGGCGGAGGTCAGGTTCTCCTTGCCCAGGAGCTTGAGGATGTCCAGGTAGGGCTGGCGGAGCGGCGGCCCCTTGCGGGATTGCACCCGGGCGGTGAGCCTGCGCGCCACGCCGTCATAGAAAGGAGCCGCCAGAACGAAGACGAGCACGTTGACCAGCGCAAAGACGATGCCCATGACCATGATCCTATCCTTTGCCCCGTCTCGAGATGTTTTCCAGCTCCCGGCGGGCCAGGACGCGCCGCCGGCCCGTCCGGACGTCGATCACGGCGACCCTGTCCGTGCAGGAAAAGCAGGGGTCGATGCTTCCCAGGATGATCGGGAAGTCGGCGAACTGGTCGCCGAGGAGCATCAGCGGGACGGCCTGGAGGTTCGGGTAGGACGGGGCCCGGACGCGCCAGCGCTCGGGCCGGTTCTCCTCCCCCGTTATGACGTAGTGGGCCGCCTCGCCGCGAGGGGCCTCGACCAGCGAGAAGGCGTGCCGGAGGGGCGGAAGGGCCTCGGCGACCTCGGCGAGGAGCGGCCCGTCGGAAGGCATGTTCCGGAGGGCCTGCCGCAGGATCTTGATGGATTCGAAGATCTCGAGGACCCTGACGACGAGGGTGCCCCAGACGTCCTCGCTGGCGACGACCGGGACGTCGAAGGCCATGTCGTCGTAGGCGGCATAGGGATGATCCCGGCGGGCGTCGATGTCGATCCCCCGGGCCCTGGCCACCGGCCCGACCAGGCTCCACCGGACGGACTCCTCTTTCGAGATCACGCCGACGCCCTTCGTCCGCCGGTGGATCGACGTGTCGCCGATGATCGACCTCTTGAGAGCGAGAGTCTCTTTTTCGACGGCGGCCAGGACCTCTCCGATCTCCTCCGCGATCTCCTGGGTGATGTCGCGGCGGACCCCGCCGATGACGACCATGCCGTAGGTCTTGCGGTTGCCCGTCATCCTCTCGGAGAGCCACATGATCCGTTCCCTGACCCGCCAGGCCTGCATGAAGACGGTGTCGAACCCGATGAGGTGGCCGGCGACCCCGAGCCAGAGGAGGTGGGAGTGCAGGCGTTCGATCTCCAGGACGATGGTCCGGATGTACTCGGCCCGCCGGGATATCCGGATGCCCGCGGCCGCCTCCACGGCCTGGGCATAGGTGGTGGCGTGGACCGACCCGCAGATGCCGCAGATCCGCTCGGCGACGAACGGCACCTCGTTGTAGCTCACCTGGGTCTGGCAGAGCTTCTCGATGCCGCGGTGGGTCATGAAGCCGCGGTAGTCGCAGCCCTTGATGGTCTCGCCGTCGACGTAGAGGGCGAAGTGCTCGGGCTCGTGGAGGCTCGAGTGGAAGGGGCCGATGGGGATCACGGTCGTCCCCGGCGGGGCCTCGTCCAGCCGGTAGGCGACATCTTCCGCCGCGGGCGGCATGAGGTTGTAGGGGACCTCCTTGCGGAGGGGATGGACGCCCTCCGGCCAGTCGTCGGCCAGGACGAGCCGCTTGGGCTTGGGATGGCCTGTGAACGTCAGGCCCAAGAGGTCCATGTATTCCCGTTCGGACCATCCTGCGTTGGGGATGTCGGGGGTTATCGAATCGAAGACCGGGTCGGCGGCCGGGGCCGAGGTCCTCACCGCCATGGCCCAGCGATCGGCGTCGAAGGCGAACGTGTGGATGAGGCCGAGGGTCCCGTTGCGGTCGATCTCGTCGGTCCCGATGCTGACGATGTATCGGCCGCCGAGGCCCACGATCCGGTGGGAGACGGCCCGCAGCCCGGCCCGCTCGACGTCGACGAAAGAGCGGTCGGGGGAGGGGCTTTCGGCCGCCGTCACGGCGGCCCCGAACTCCTCTTTGAGCTTCTTGACGACTTCGACGGCGGTCATGATGTTCTCCTCACCAGGTTCACGGTCAGGGGTTCTCCGTTTTCCCGCCCGTCCAGCGCAGCAGCCCTCTCAGGGCGGCGAACATGTTCCGGTCCGCGTAACGGTTGGCGTCGCCGATGTCCTGATAGCCGCAGAGCCAGGTCGCGGTCTTCCTTTCCCCTCCCCCGCCCGCCTTGGCGATGACCGAAGCCGCGAGCAGGATGAGAACCAGGACGCCCAGGATGATGATCGGGCTGGCCGCCGCGTTGAAGGACGCTCCGAACAGGCCCGCGATCCGGACCCCGAGAGCCGACACCGAAAGGGCGCCGGAGGGGCCCCCGGCGGCGAATTCTCCGAGGAGCAGGAATCCTTCCGAGCTCCGGATAGCGGAAGCGATCAGGCCGTAAAAAAGGAATGGGAAGAGCCCTTGGACGAGGCAGAGGGCGGCCAGGGCCAGCTTCGGGACCAGCATGGCGGCCGGGACTTCCCGCACGGGCTTGGCCACCGTCCATTCCGTTCCCGCCGACGTGAAGGCCATGCCGAAAAATTTCACGTAACAGGCCAGGGTCACGGCGCTCGTGAACAGGGCGACGATCCCGAACAGGACCAGGATGGCCCCGGCGCCGCCGCCGAGGAGGGAGCTCGTGACGATGGCCCACTTGCTGGCGAAGCCGCTCGTCGGCGGCACGCCCGATATCGAGATCGAGGCGACGCCGGCGACGATCGCGCTCACGGGCATGAGGCGGACGAGCCCTCCCAGCTTGTTGAGATCCTTCGTTCCCGTGGCGAACAGAAGGCTGCCGCTGGTCATGAACAACAGGCCTTTGAAAACGGCGTGGTTGAGGATGTGATAGAGGGCCCCGATGACGGCGACCGCGGCCAGCGATCGGATGGCCGCGTCCGGCCCCCCGGACATCATGAGCGCCGCCCCCGAGGCGAACACGATATAGCCGATCTGGCCGATGGAGCTGAAGGCCAGGAGGCGCTTGGCGTCGCTCTGCTTGACGGACTGGACGGTTCCGATGAAGAGCGTGACGACTCCGACCGCGGCCAGGACGGCCCCCCAGGCCCGGCTGTCGAAGGCCGCGCCCGAGGCGGGCGCCAGGAAGAAGAACGTCCGCAGCAGGCCGTAAACGCCGGTCTTGAGCATGACCCCGCTCAGGAGCGCGCTGACCGGCGATGGAGCGATGGAGTGGGCGTCCGGGAGCCAGAGCTGGCCGAGCGGGAACACGCCGGCCTTGAGCCCGAATCCCACGAGGAGGAGGGCCAGGAAGAGCGCCAGCGGGACGCCGCCCGTGCGGGCGACGCCGGCGACGATCTCGGGCATCGCGTGACCGAACGAATGGCCGTCGACGAAAAAGGCCCCGCCGGCCACGAGCAGCCAGGCGATCTCCATGAGGACCAGATACTTCATGGCGCTCCGGACGTTGCCTCTCTTTCTGTGCTCGAACTTGATCAGGAAATAGGACGAAACGGTCATGGTCTGCCAGGCCGCGGTGAAGCCGAGGCCGAGGTCGTCCACGGTCACGAGGGCGATCATGCCCAGGACGAAGACCGGCAGCCAGAGGTAGTAGGCCCTCAGGCCGTATTCCGTGTAGTGCTCCATGTACCGGATGGAATAGAAGGCGGCGGCCATGGCCATGAGGGCGATGAGGCCGATGAACACGCCCGCGAAGCCGTCCACCAGGAACGTGAAGGTCACCCCCCCCACATTCACGGCGCTCACGGCGTGCCCGGCGCCGCCCGACAAAGAGCCGGCGCCGACGTAGAGAAAGGCCGCCCCGGCGGCCGCGGTCAGGAGGAAGTTGACGGTCCCGGCCAGCCGCCGTTTCGCCGCCAGCAGGGGCGAGACGACGGCCGACGCGGCCAGAAATCCGAGCCCGACGAACAGGGCCCCGTGGAGGTCAGAAGCCATGGGTGTTCTCCTCGCCGGCCTGCCCGGCGGCCCTCAGGACGAGGTCCCTGAGGCGGACGGCGGATTCTTGGACCTTCGGCGTCAGCCCGTGGCCGTAGCCCAGGTCCTCGGGGACGACCCCCAGCAGGAAGGCCCGCTTCCCGGCGGACTCGAGGACCTTTCCGCTGAGCTCGAGGGCGAGCTTGTGGGTCGAGACGGAGCCGGACCCGGCGAAGTCGCCGAGCGGGCCGAAGACGACGGTCCCCGGCTCCCCTTCGGCGGCCGCGGCGTCGACGATGACGACGTTCCGGCAGTCCGTCGCGGCGATCTTGAAGACGAAGTTCTCGAGGACGTCCTCGACGTTGAAGACGCGGAGCGACGACCGGCCCTCGGCCGGACGGACGGCCTCGGCGAGCCAGGGCCCGACGCCGTCGTCCCGGCGGTACGGGTTGCCGAGCCCGACGAGGCAGGCCCCCTCCCGGAGGATCTCGGCGAGCTCCGGCACCGGCGTCATCAGATCTGCTCTCCCAGGGTCTTGATCTGCTTATAGGTGTAGACGGGGCCGTCCGTGCAGACGAGCGTCCGGCCGATGGCGCAGTGCTGGCACTTGCCGATGCCGCACTTCATGTGGCGCTCGAGGGTCGAGACGATGGCCTCGTCCTTGAGGCCGGCCTTGTTGAGCTCCTTGATGACCGCGTTGAACATGAGCGGCGGGCCGCAGACGAAGGCGACCGTCTCCTTGACGGGAATGGAGGCCGGAGCGACGAGGGTGTGGACGAACCCGACATGGCCGTCCCAGCCCGGCTCGGGGTTGTCGATCGTGAAGTAGGTCTCGAAGCCCTCGGTCTTCCTCCACTCGTCAATCATGTAGCGGTACATGAGCTCCTTGGCCGTCTTCGAGCCGTAGATGAGGAGGATGCGCCCGAAATCCTTCCGGTGCTGGAGGACGTGGACGATCGACGAGCGGAGGGGGATGAGGCCGATGCCGCCGGCGACGTAGATGACGTTCTTGCCCTTGATGTCCTCGAACGGGAAGCCGTTGCCGAACGGGCCGCGGACGCCGATCTTGTCGCCGGGCCGGAGCTCGTGGAGGGCCCGGGTGACCTTGCCGACCTGGCGGACGGAGAGGTGGGGCCGGTCGTTCTCGGGGCTGAAGGGCAGGGAGACGGCGAACTCGCCGGCCCCGAAGACCGTGCACATGATGAACTGGCCGGACCGGACCCGGAAGGACCTGGCGACGTCCGGGTCCTCGAACGAGAAGTAGAACGTCTTGACGTCCTCGATCTCGTCGCGGATCTCGTCGATGACGGCCACCGCGGGGACGGTGACGATGGCCTTGGACCCTGTCTCACTCATGGGGCACCTGCTTTGTCGTCTCGCGGCGGATGGCGGTCACGACGTTGGGCAGGCCGATGTCGCCCGGGCAGACCCGGACGCACCGGCCGCAGCCCACGCAGCCCGGGCGGAGATATTTCCGGGACTGGCTGAAGGACAGCTTGCAGAAGAAGCGCTTGTTGCGGCGGTCCTCGACGGCCTTGCGGGGATTGTGGTCGCCGGCCATGCGGGCGTAGCCCTCGAAGGAGCAGGAGTCCCAGGCCCTCTCCCGGGCCGACCGGCCCTCCCCTTCCTTGAAGTCCTCGATGTTGAAGCAGGAGCAGGACGGGCAGACGAAGGCGCAGGCCCCGCACTCGAAGCACTGGTCGCCGATGTATTCCCAGACCTCGTGGGGGATGAAGCCGGTCGTGATGCGGTTGACGGCCCGCGAGATCCAGGCTTTGTTGTCCTTGGCCTGGGCGTCGAACAGGGCGACCGAGGCCTCGACGGCCTTGGCCCGGAGCGCGGCCTTGGCGGCCGGGGCCTCGGCCAGGCCGAGCCCGCGGACGAGCTCCCCGCCCTTGGCGCTCCCGGTGAGGACGAGGTATTCGCCGCCGATGTCGGTCAGGTCGAGGTCGAAGCCCTCGACGGCCGCCGGGCCGCTGTCGGTGCACGCGCAGAAGCACTGGGGGAAGGGATGGACGCACGTGTTGGAGACGATGAACATCTTCTTCCGGTGCTCGAGGAAGACTTCGTCCACGTACTCCTGGCCCAGCATGAAGCGGTCGAGGCAGAGCAGGCCGTTGAGGTCGCAGGGCCGCAGGCCGACGAGGGCCTTGGGCGCGGCCAGGGGCGCGGGCTCGACGGTCACGGCCTTGGACGCCCGGTCGCAGGAGAAGGACATGATGCGCTCCGCCTGCGGGAAGACCACGCCCTTGGGGGGATTGTAGGGGATGGGGATGTCGAGATCGATCTCGGACGGGCCGGCGGCGAGGTCGAAGATGACCTCTCCGGAGACCTCGTGGCGGACGGGCCCGTAGAGGGCATGCCGTTCCGCGAGGGCCCCCGTCAGGCGGCGGAGGTCGGCCTTTGGCAGGATATGCATGGTCACACCTTTTCGATCCTCACCGGGACGACGGACTCCTCTCCCCCCTCCAGCAAGGATCCGTGGGCGTCGAGGAACCCGGTGATCATGTCGCCGATGAAATAGGGGACGTAGGCCGTTCCCGGCCGCACGTCGGTCGAGACCTTGGCCGCGACCTGCATCGACCCCGAGGCCGAGACGACCTTCACGGGGCGCTTGTCGCGGACCCCGATCCGGGCGGCGTCCTCGGCCGAGATCTCGACGAGGCCCTGCGGATAGAGAAGGAGAAGGGCGTTGTACTCGCGCCGGGGGATATGGGTCTTCTTCATGATGACGTTCGTGTGCCAGAAGGTGTTGTCCGTGCCGGCCGTGAGCAGGAACGGGTATTCGTCCGTCGGGGCGGGCGCCGTGAACCGGTCCGAGACGGCCGCAAAGGACAGGCGCCCGGGGAGCTCGCCGGGATGCGGGCAGCCCTTGGGGTGGCCCTCGTCGCAGGGCCACTGGAGGCCGAAGCCCTTCTCGAGCTTCTCGTAGGTGACGGCCGAATAGGCGGGCACGGCGGCCGCGATCTCCTTCATGACGTCGGAGGCGGTCTTGGCGGGCCAGGCGACGCCGCGCTTGGCGGCTATCGCCGTCCAGATCCGCCAGGCGGGAAGGATGTCCGGGCCCGGCTCGACCTTCTTGCGGTTGAGCTGGATGCGGCGCTCCGTGTTCGTGTACGTCCCGTCCGCCTCGGCGTAAGTCGCCGCCGGAAGGACGATGTGGGCGAAGCGGGTGAAGGGATTGTCGTAGGCCCCGACGAAGACGACGAGGTCGAGGGCCGCGAGGGCCTCCGCGTGGCGGATGAGGCCCTCGTCGTGCTCGGCGACGACCAGGGCTTTCAAGGCCGCGGGAGAGGACGAGAGAAGCTCCTCGACCGTCCGGCCGGGCTTGCCGTTCAATCCGGCCGACCACAGCCTGCCGAACCTGTCCGCGGCCGCGGCGTCGCCGGCCTTGAAGTACCCGGGCAGGAACCGCGGGGTCGCGCCCATGTCCCAGCTCCCGGCGATGTTGGAGATGCCGGTCGCGGCCAGAAGACCGCTCCCCTTCCGCCCCGCCTTCCCTGCGAGGAGGAAGAGGTTGTGGGCCATGGCGATCGTCTCCCGGTCGAGGCCGGAGATGCCGGAGGCGAAGACGGCCACCGCCGCTTCGGGACCGGCCAGGGCGCGGGCGGTGCTCCGGACGGCCTCGAGGTCGAGGCCCGTGAGACCGGCCAAGCGGCCCATGTCCAGGCCGTCGAGGGCCCGGGCGAAGCCGTCGAAGCCGGCGGTCCTTTCGCCGGTCGAGGCCCGGTCGACGAGTCCCTCCTCGAGCAGGACCTTGGCCATGGCCGCCAGGACGATCCTCATGGACCCGGGCCGGTTCTGCAGGTGCGTCCCGCTGAGCTTGGCGATCTGGGTCCGCCGGCTGGAGAGGGTGACCAAGCGGGCGCCCCGTCGGGCCGCCTTGTGGAGCTCGGAGCCCAGGATCGGGTTCTGGCGGGTGATGTCGATCCCGAGAACGAGGAGGGACCCGGCTTCGCGGATGTCGGCCACCGAGGCCAAGGCCGCGGGGAGCCCGCCGCTTTCGAGGAGGACGTCCACGGTGTGGCCGTGGCCGGCGTCGGAGGCCAGGTCGATGTTGTTCGTGCCGAAGACGGCCCGGGCCAGCTTGCCGAGGAGGTAGTTGTCCTCGTTCGAGGCCCGCGGCGAGGCCCGGAATGCGACGGCCTCCGGCGGGAAGGCCGCCAGCCTGTCCGCCGCGAGTGCGATGGCCTCGTCGAGAGGGACGTCCCGGAGCGCGCCGTCCTTCCTGACCTGGGCCCGCGTGATCCGCTCGCGCGTCGCGAGCAGCTCGTGGATGTGCCAGCCGCGGACGCACAGCCGGCCCGCGCCGACCGGGTGGCCGGGCGAGGCGAAGACCCCTTTGACGGTCCCCTCGCCGACCTTCATGAGGTGGCCGCACCCCGTTCCGCAGAAGTTGCAGATGCCGGTTTTGTAGATCATCGGAACACTTCCTCAGCTGCCTTGCCGCGACGGAAGGGCCCGCCCTTGACGTCAGCGGGAAGTCGCCAGCGGGGATCTATGGCCCAGGCCCGGTCCTCCCCCCGAGGAACGGCTGCCGGCGAATGATCGGGCGAAGCAGGGGCCTGGTGTTATGCCGCCGGGAAACATGAGACGACAAGGTACCAGAACGGACCGGGAATGTAAAGCGCAATACGGCGAAAAATGGCCGGCGGAAAAGGGACGGGGACCGTGGCCTCAGGGCGCCGGGGGCCGGACCTTCATCTTGAGGACGTAGAGGAGGTTGAACAGGGAGGAGACCCCGCCAGCGAACCTCTCCCGGATCATGCCTTTCGGGATCTCGTCGATGGTCCTCTTGATGTTCTCCAGGGCGGACGAGAGGAGCGCGAGGTCGGCGGCCAGCCTCTGCGGGCCGATCGATCTGGCCAGCCCTTCGGCGGCCGGGCCGGCCGAGGCGGGGCGGCTCAGGGCCGTCCGATAGACCTCTTTGCGGTCGGCGGGGAGGCCCCGGACCATCTTTTCGATGGCGCAGATGCGGACCAGCTCGTAGCCGAGACGGACCTCCTCCATCTTCCTGTCGTGATCCCGGTCGGGATACTTCTCGAAATAGGCCTTTCCGAAGGCGGTCATGGCGGCGCGGTCGAGATCGAAATCCCCTTCGAGGGCCGTGATCGCGCGGCGGAACGACTCGATGTCCCCGGCGGTCCGGAAGATGTCGGCGGGGGATACGCTCATGGCCTTCCTCGATGTCGGGGCGCGGCGGCCGGCATGGGGCCCGCTCTCAAGGGGAACGATGGGGTGCGCGCCGGGGGGCTCGCGGGGGCCTCATCCGGACTTGGCCTGCTTGGCGAGGACGGACAGGAGAAGGTCGAAATCGACGGGCTTCTGGAAGACGCCGTTGAAGCCGGCGTTGTAGATGCCGACCGTGTCCGCCGTGGCGTCGCCGACGACGCTGAGGAGGAAGATCGGGGTCCCGGGCCGCTCCTCCTTGATGACCTTGGCCACCTTCACGCCGGCGTCGATGTCCTCCATCATCATGTCGCAGAGGACGATGTCGGGGTCCATCGCGCGGAAGGCCTCCAGCCCGTCCTTGCCGCTGAGGGCCGTGGCCGTCTTGTAGCCGTTGGCGTCGAGGATGGCCTGGACGGATTCGCAGATCGCCGGATCGTCGTCGATGATCAGGACTTTCTTTTTCGCGGACATGAACGCCTCCAAAGACGGTTCGAAAGATATTTATATCACAGCTCTCGCGGGCCGCGCAACCCATTTCCGCCTTGGCTGTTGGACGTTGCTGATAATGATCCCACCCGCTGTTTTTCGAAGCTTGTTCGGGGATGCGGCTTATTTCTTTATTATCGATCAATGACAGCGGCCACGGCAGGGTAGAGGGTGACCTGGACGTACCGGCCGGTGTTGAAGTAGAGGCGGGCCGCGTCCCTCACGGACCGCCTGGTCAGCAGCCCGAGCGACTCGGGGAACCGCAGGATGTCGCCGGGGTCGTCGCCCAACCGGTAGCTCTCGGTGAGCCTCGCGAGCCACCAGCCGTTGACGCGGCGGCTCGTCTCGAAGGTCCGCAGGTCCGCCGCCCGGAAGTCCCCTATCTCCCGTTCGGACGGGCCCTTGGACTTCAGCTTCTTGATCTCGCGGAAGATGGCCGCGGTCAGGGCGTCGATCCGCGCGGGATCGGCCCCGAGGTCGATGGTCACCCGGTACTCCTCGCGGGGGATCTGGCTGTAGGCCGGGCGGACGGCGACGTCGTAGGTGCCCCCGAGCTCCTCGCGCAGGAGCTTGCGCAGCCGGGTCTCGAGGACCTGGGCCGCCGCCCGGAGCGCGACGCGGTTGCCGGCCGTGTTCCGGAAGGGCCCGGAGAAGACGATGGCCGCCAGGCTCTTGGGCTCGACCCCCATCTCGACGGACCTGACAACGACGCCCTCCGGCGGCGAGATCCGCCAGTCGCGCCACGTCTCCTTCCGGCCCGTCGCCGGCAGCGAGGCCAGGTAGCGGCGGACGTGGGGCCTCATGGCCTCCGGGTCGAGCTTGCCGACGAAGACGAACGTGAAGTCCCCGGCGTCGGCGAACCGGTCGCGGTAGAACGCGAGCGACCGCTCGAGGTCCATCTTGTCGACCTCCTCGACCGTCATCGGCCGGAAGCGCGGGTGGTCCCGCTGGAGCGTCGTCCGCAGGACGTCCGAGAAAACGGTCTCCGGGCTCTTGGCCCGGTTCTCCAGGTACGACCGGAACTGGGTCTTGATGACCTCGAACACCTCGGGATCGGGGCGCGGCGCGGTGAACGCCAGGTGGATGAGCTGGAAGAGGGTCTCCGCGTCGCGGGGCGAGGCGTTCCCCGTGAGGCCCTCGTCGAGCTCGCCGATCGCCGGCCGGATGGTGACGGACTGCCCGGCGAGCTTCTTCTGCAGGGCGACGGCGCTGAACGCCCCCAGCCCTCCGGCCGACACGACCTGGTCAGCCGTGTTGGCCGGCACGAGGTCCTCGTCCCCGGCGAGCGAAACGCCGCCCGCGCTCGTGGCCCGGACGAGGATCTCGTCCTCCTTGAAGTCCGTCGGCTTGAGCACGACCCGGGCCCCGTTGGAGAGCTTCCACTCGATGGCCCCGATCGACTCGATCGTCCGCTCCGAGACGATCTCGCCGGGCTCGGGCGGCCCGGCCAGAAGCGGCTCGTCGACCGTCTCGTCCTCGTAGGGAGCGAGCTCCTCCCCCCGGACGGCCTCCAGGGCCGCCCGGAGGTCCTCTTCCCGGGGCACGGGCACGCCGGGCTTCTCGGGGACGTTGACCATGATGACCCGGTTCCTCTCGGACATCCATTCCCCGGCCAGCCGGTCGATCTCCTCGAGCGTGATGCCGGGCAGGAAGCGTGCGTGCATCTCGTATTCGTAGGCGATGCCGGGCGTCGGCTCGCCCTCGAGGAAGGCCCGGGTGAACTCCTCGGCGTAGGTCGACGAATTCTCCGTTTCCTTCTCGGCGAGGGCGCTTTCGAAGATCCGCATCATCTCGCTCTTCTGGCGCTCGAGCTCGGTCGGGGTGAACCCGAAGCGGGCCACCCTCTCCCCCTCCGCGTACAGGGCCCGCAGACCCGCGGCCGCGCCGCCCTCCTCGACCAGGGCCGACAGGATGAAGACCTCCTTCGACCCGATGAACGGACCGGAGCTCGCGACCGCCCCCAGGAACGGCGCGCCCGGCTTCTGGGCCATCTCGGAGAAGCGCTCGTTGAGCATGGCGTTGAAGAGCCGCTCGACGAGCATCCGGCGGTAGGCCCCGGCCGTGCTCTGGTCCCGGAGCGGCAGCTTATGGTAGACGGCCACGACGCTGTCGGTGGCCTCCTTGTCGGCGGCGATGGCAAACAGCGTCTCGTCGTGGTCGGGGATGGGATGGTCCGGGCGGGAAGGGGCTCCCGCGGCCTTCGGGATGGCCCCGAAGCGGCGCTTGACGAGCTCCTCGATGCGGGCCCCGTCGAAGTCGCCGACGGCGATGACGGCCATGAGGTCCGGGCGGTACCAGGTCCGGTAGAAGCGCTTGAGGGTCTCGTGCTCGAAGGCCTCGATGACCTCCTTCTTGCCGATGGGCGGGCGCTCGGCGTAGCGGGAGCCCCGCAGGAGGACGGGCAGCTGCGCGTCGCGCATCCGGGCGTCGGCGCCCCGGTCGAGGCGCCACTCCTCGATGATGACCCCCCGCTCCTTCTCGACGGCCGCCGGGTCGAAGGCCAGGCCGTGGGCCCAGTCCTCGAGGATGAGGAAGGCCGTCTGCAGGACAGCCGGCGAGTCCGTGGGCACCTTGAGCAGGTAGATCGTCTCGTCGAAGCCGGTGAAGGCGTTGAGGTCGGGCCCGAAGCGCATGCCGATGGACTCCATGAACTCGACGAGCTTCTGGCGCGGGAAGCTGCGGGTGCCGTTGAAGGCCAGGTGCTCGACCATGTGGGCCAGCCCGCGCTGGTCGTCGTCCTCGAGGACCGACCCGGCCCGGACGACGAGCCGGAGATCGGCCCGGTTGCGGGGCTCGCGGTTCTCCCGGATCCAGTAGCGGAGGCCGTTGGGGAGCTCGCCGACCGTGATCTTGGGATCGACGGGGATCTTCTCGTCGAGGCGGGGCGTGATCGACTGGGCGGCGGGCAGGTCCGCCGGTTCCTGGCCACGGGCCGGGGCCGGGAGGCCCATGAATAAGAAAAGGAAGGCCGACAGCAAAAAGAGCGGGCCGGCGGCCGGAAGGGCGAGGGGGCGGGTTCTGCGCGGTTCGTTCATCCCCTCCATGATAGCCGATTTCGGGGATTATGGATAATGCCGGCCGCTCGCCCGTTGCATTTGCCGTTCGACCTCAATATACTCGGCGGGGCAAGGACCTGGAGGAGGCTATGAGAGACGGAGGGCCTCGGAGGTCGAGGATGCCGCTTGCGGCGGCGTTCTTCGCCTTCATCCTGGCCCTTTTCACCGCGGATTGCCGGGCGGGGGACGCCGCCCTTCTCGAGGGGCGGGCGCTGTCGTCCGGCCCTCCTGCGGAGATATCGACGCGTAACACGCCGCTCCTCTCTCAAAGCGGCGATGGTATCATGCGGGCCGTGGACGGGATCCCGGGATGGACGCGGGCCGGAGAGCCGCGCGTCTTCACGCGGGAAGGGCTCTACGGGCACATCGACGGCGGGGCCGAGATCGTCCTCCAGTACGGGTTCCGGGAGCTGGCCGTCTACGCGTTCCTACCGGCGGGGAAAACGACCCCCGGGGAGGGCGTGGAGGCGGCGCCCGCGACGAAGGAGATCGTCCTCGAGCTTTATCGCATGGAGTCGGGAGAGGCGGCCTTCGGCCTTTACTCGACCCGCCTGGAAGGCGGCGAAGAAGGCTGGCCGGGCATCGATGCGGACCATTGGATGAGCCCTGGCCAGGCCAACCTGGTCAAGGGCGAGTTCCTGGCCAACGTCCTGGCCTCGGGCTGCACGGACGAGGAGGTCGGCGCGTTCCTGACGACGCTCGAGCCGAAGATCCCGGGAGAAGGCACGGTGCGCCCGGCCGGAATGAGACGACTGCCCGTCAAGGGAATGGTCCCCGGCAGCGGGCGTTACATCAAGGGGCCTCTCGCGGCCCAGAACGAATCGCCTTTCCTCGAGGCCGGATTCTGGGGCTTCGGCGAGGGCGCGGCTGAAGCCTATTCAGCCCGGTACGGCGCCGCGCCGGCCGTCTCGAAGCTCATCCTCGTAGAGTTTTTCAGGGCCTCCGGAGCGGGCGCGGCGACGACCAACGCCCAAGCGGCCCGCCCGGCCGCGCCCGCTGATCTCATGGAGAACGTCATCGCCGTTTTCAGCGAATATCTCCGCGACATCCGCCGCGACGGGGACACGGTCGAAGGGCGGAACCAGATCGGCCGCTGGTTCCTGTTCCGGGCGGCGGGCCGCTTCGCCGCGCTCGTCCTCGGCGAGCCGGACAAGGCGGCGGCCCTATCCAGGCTCGCGGAGGCCCTGCGCTAAACGCCACGGCTCCTCCGCCCCCTGACAATCCATTCTCTTATCGAGACGGTCGGCAACGGGCTCAAGAACAACCCGATCCGTGGAGGCCCTCGCAGCACGGGATGGAATACGCCCTC
>JBBIGP010000039.1:0-23531 GCA_037447475.1 Candidatus Aminicenantota bacterium | reverse complement strand
TTAGCGGAGGGAGGCGAGGTAGGGGCCGAGGCCGACGGTCCTGACGAGCGCCAGCGCCTCGTCGGGGCCGACGCCGCGCTTCCGCTTCAGCGACTCCAGGATGCGGATGATCGAGAAGGCGACCTCGGCCGTCTGCCCGCCCTCGGCCTGCTTGTCGCGCAGATACTCGATCGCGTCGTACAGGACCGCATTGGCCTCGCCGTAGGAGACCGGCGCCCGCGCCCCGCGGGCCTTGACCCACGCCGGCTGGCCCAGGATGTCGTTCACGTGGGATTGGATGAGGTACGTGGCCCGGCCGACGAGCTTGAGATTGCTGGGACTGACGTTGGTCATCGTGTTGCCGACGACCTTGCCGAGCTTGGCCATGACCGCCGTCGAATGGGCGTTGAGGATCATCTTGGCCGCGATCTGCTGCCGGGTGCCGAACGGATCCCCGGCCGCCGGCACGTGGACGGGCACGAACACCATCGGTCCCCTGCCGCCCTCGAAGGCCCGGCGGACCCCCTGCTCGAGCCTCGGGAACTCCTTCGGCGGCCTGTCCGTGACCATGAGCACGCCCAGCCCCGCGCCCCCCTTCACCGCCGCCTTCACGAACCTCCGGAGATAGGACCCCTCGCGGCCTGCCTCCGCCTCCTCCGGCGTCAGGCAGACCATCACCGCGATATCGCCCGCGCCCGGTCCGCGCTCCGTCAAGTTGCGCTCCGAGAACGAAAAGTCGTAGAGCCGCCCCTGCTCGTCCCCGGCCCGCTTCAGGCTCTCGAGCGCCGCCCGCCGCAGATACGGGTCCTCGATCCCCTCGGCGAACGGGCCCCCGTAGATCCTCGGCTCAAGCCCCCGGAACGTCCTCCCCAGGAACGCCCGCCACCCGTCCTCCAGCGTCTCCGCCGGCCCCCAGACCTGGATCCAGGCCCGGCGCTTCGGCTCCTTCACCGTGTCGAGCGGCAGGAGGCGGAACGTCGGGCTGCGCTCCGTGCTGTCGATGAAGACCGTGATCAATCCCCGGTCCGCGAAATAGGTCGAGAACCGCCCGCTCTCATATGTCGCCGCCTCGAGGTCCGTGAGCGCCGCAAGCGCCGGCAGGGCCTGCCGCACGCCGTTGAGGACGCTCCCGAACCCTCCCAACCGGGCCGCCACCCCTCCATCCCCCGCCTCGAATCCCAGCCTGGCCATCTCTTTCCGGCTCAGGCCCTTTTCCAGCACCCTGCCGACCGCCGTCTCTAGCACGGCCGCCACGACGAAGGTCTCGATCGTCGTGGCCTGCATGCGCGTCGACCCCGTGATGGCCTGGGGGCCCGTCGTCAGGTTGATCTTGGTGATGCCCGGCTCCTCGAGCACGCTCCGGCTGCGCTCGAAGGGCATCAGCCTGTCGTCCGGGTTGTTGTAGACGAAGTACAGGCGCTTGCGGCTCTCCGCAGGGTCGTATCCCGGCCCCGCCTTCCAGTCGTCGAGGGCGGCCAGCACGGTCCCGATGACCGACGAGGTCTCGCCCCCTTCCGTGACGCAGATGACGACGTCGCCTTTCCCGATGCCCCGGTCCCTCAGCTGCAGCCGTCCGATGAGCGGAAGGTCCTCGAAGCCCTCGAGCGAGCTGATCAGGGCCCGGTCCGCGCCGGTCATCTCGCCGACGAGGTCGTCCTCGACCGTCGCCGAGACCACCCGAGCCGCCTTGGCCCACAGCCGTCCGTCCGCCCGCACTTTCCGCCAGAAGGGCCGCCAGAACGTGCTCTCCATCTGCTTGGCCAGCCGTCCCGTCGCCCCGCACCCGTAGACGTAGATCTTCCGCCCGTCTCGGATCGCGGCCTCGACCGCCTTCGCGGCCCGCTCGAGGGCCTCCGGCGCGGCCGCCAGCTCCTCTATCCTCGTCCGGATGTCCTCGTCGACCGACGACAGCATCCTCAATCCGGCCAGGGTGTCCTCGCGGACGCGCTCGCCGAGGTGCCACGTCCGGGGATGGCGCTGCTCCGTCAGCAGCGAATGGAGCTGGAACTGGGTCTTGTTCCGCACGTAGTCGACCGATTCCGCCGACGGCTCGATGCCGAGGAGCCTGAGCAGGCCGGCGTTCGACCCGGCTCCCTCTTGGAGAGACGGGAAATTCCCGCCGCCCGCCCCTGCCACTAGAAACGCTGCCGCCGCGAGGACGGCGAACCGCATCCCTCGAGGCCTCCGTGAGGCCGCGAGGGATATCGCCCCGACGACTCTCATCCCTTCTTCCCGTACTGATGCTCGTCGTCCAGGATGTCGCGCTCCCGCCAGTCGCGGATCCAGTCCTCGACGAGGAAGACCTTGGAACCGCCGTCCGGCGTCGAGCAGACGACCCTCGCCAGTCCGGCGTTGATGAGCATCTTCTTGCAGATGTAGCAGGGGAAGGCGTCGATCGGCGCCTCCCCGGCCGCGTCGCTCCCGTAGATGTACATGTCCCCGCCGAGCAGCCCGACGCCGGCCCGGGCGGCGTTGATGATGGCGTTCTGTTCGGCGTGCACGCTCCGGCACAGCTCGTAGCGCTGACCGTGGGGGATGCCGAGCCGGTCCCGCAGGCAGAACCCGTGCTGGAGGCTGTCCTTCGTCTTGCGGGGCGCGCCGACGTAGCCCGTCGAGATGATCTGGTCGTCGCGGACGATGATGGCCCCGATGGCCCTCCGGTAGCAGGTGCTCCGGGTCGAGACCTCCCGGGCGATGCCCAGGTAGTACAGGTCCTTGGACTGTCTCTGCGCCCTCATGCGACCTCCTCGAGCTTCCTGCGCAACTCCTCGATCGTCCCGTCGTTGACGACGAGCCTGTCCGCCGCGGCCATGCAGGCCTCGAGCTGCTGGGCGGCGTCTCCCCCGGCCCGCTCCTCGGCCTCCTTGGCCCGGAACGCCTCGAGCGTCGAGGCCGACTCGTCGCGCCCTCTGGCCGCCGTCCGCCGGAAGCGGACCTCGACCGGGGCGTCGAGCGCGATCAGGACGAACCTTCGCTGCCGCCTCAGGTAGGCCACTTCCCGCATGTTGCGGATGCTGTCGATGACCGCCGGGCCCCGGACCTTGGCCATGGTCCGGCGGGCCAGGACGTCCGGGCCGAATCGCTCGCGCAGCCCGTTCCCCGTCCGGATGAGGTTGTCCCGCGTCGCCGGCTCGCCGCGCCGCTCGAGCTCCTCGCGGATGACGTCCGAAAGAGAGAAGAACGCGTAGCCCTTCGACACGAAGTAGGCGGCGGCCTCCCCCTTGCCGGCCCCGTTGGTGCCGGTCAGCCCGATGAGCCGCGGCTTTCCGTGAGTCATTTCTTGAAGATCCGGGGCAGGGCCCGGACGTAATTCATGAGGGGCGCGGTGGCCTTGATCCTCGGCCACTCCTTGAGCAGGCCGGCGGCCGCCGCGGCCCTCGCCCGCCGGCTCCGGCCGTGGAACAGGGGGATGACCTTTTCCATCAGCCCGGACAGGCTGCGGTCGTAGGGGAACCACCAGGTCTGGGCCTTCTTCCGGAAGAAATCCATGCCGATGTATTTGATGTTGACCAGCTCGTGCAGGCCGTAGGGGCCGTGGGACCGGCCCATCCCTGTCTGCTTGATGCCGCCCCAGATGGCCCGGGGCTCGACGAACGAGTACATGTGGTCGTTGACCGTCACCGAGCCGGCCTCGAGGCGCTCGGCGAACCAGGCGGCTCGCTTTCTGTCGCGGGTCCAGACCGAGGCGGTCAGCCCGAAGAGGCTGTCGTTGGCCAGGGCCACGGCTTCCTCGGGCGTGTCGAAGGCCATGATGGGCAGGGTCGGGCCGAAGGTCTCCTCGGTCATGATCTTCATCGTGTGGTCGACGCCGTCGAGGACCGTCGGCGCGATGAAATGTCCGGGGAGGTCCGCGATCCGCCCCCCGCCGCACAGGATCCGCGCCCTCTTGGCCCGGGCGTCCTCGATGTGCTCGAGGACGGCCTCGAGCTGGCCGGCCGTGGTCATCGGGCCCATGTCGACATCCGGATCGAGAGGGTTGCCGACCCGGACCCCCTTGGTCAGCTCGACGACCCTGTCCGTGAACTCCGCCGCGATGCGGCGGTCCACGTAGGCCCGCTCGATGGACCCGCAGCTCTGGCCGCAGTTCATGAACGCCGTCCAGACGGCCCCCCGCGCGGCCCGCTCGAGGTCGGCGTCGTCGAGGACGATCATCGGGTCCTTGCCGCCGAGCTCGAGGGTCAGGTTGGTCAGGTTCCGCGAGCAGAGCTCCATGACCCGTTTCCCGATGCCGACGCTGCCCGTGAACATGACCGTGTGGACGTCGGTGTTCTGGATCATCCGCTCGGCCTGGGCGGCGCGGCAGGGGACGACGTTGACGACGCCGGGCGGCAGGCCGGCCTCGACGAGGATCTCGCCGAGCATGAGGGCCGCGAGCGGCGTCGCCGTCGACGGCCTGAGGACGACGGCGTTGCCGGCCGTCAGGGCGCTGAGGGTGTCGCAGAAGGGGATGAGGAACGGGAAGTTCCACGGCGAGATGACGAGCGTCGGCCCGAGAGGGTGGAAATGGAACGCGCCGGACTTGTTGAAGAACAGGGGCGAGTGGTGCCCGGCGCGATGGGGCTGGAGGAGGCGGCCCTGGTTTCGGGCATAATAATTGAGGGCCTGCAGGGCGCCGAAGACCTCGGTGGCCAGGGACTCCGGGTAGGGCGAGCCTTTCTCCAGCGAGATGAGGCGGGCGACTTCGGAGGCCCGGCGGGCCAAGATGTTCTCGGCCCGCCGGAGGATATTCCGTTTTTCCCGGGGGGCGAGCCACCGCCATCGCGGGAAGGCGTCCTTGGCCGCCGCGACGGCCCGGTCGCAGAGCTCGTCGGAGGCCAGGCAGACCTCGCCCACGGGCCCGAGCGTCGCGGGGTTCTCGGAGACGAGCCGCTCGGCCGTCGCGATCCGCTCGTTGCCGATGATCAGGCGTCCGTCCATGGCGTCAGTCCTCTCAGCCGGCCGGCGTCGATTCGGAATCCTCCTTCTTGTCGCGGCCGCGGCCGACGGCCAGGGCGATGAGGATGCTCAGGCCGTAGAGGGCCAGCATGGGGACGGCCACGATGCTCTGGGTGACGACGTCGGGCGTGGGGGTGATGACCGCGGCGACGGCGAAGACGAGGAGGACGGCGTACTTGAAGTTGCGGATCATCCAGCGGGCCGTGAGGACGCCCATCTTGGCCAGGAAGAAGACGAGCGTCGGCAGCTGAAAGACGAGGGCCAGCCCGAGGAGGACCTTGAGGGCCAGGCCGAAATACTGGTCGACGGTGATGACCGGCTGGAAGTCCTGGCCGATCTGCAGGAAGAACCGGCAGGCCCAGGGGAAGACGACGAAATAGCCGAAGACCGCCCCGAGGCTGAAGAAGACGGTCGTCATGAGGACGAAGGGGACGACGTACTTCTTCTCCTTTTTATAGAGGCCCGGGGCGACGAAATACCAGACCTGGAGGAAGATGAAGGGCGCGGCCAGGAAGACGGACGCCAGGACGGCGACCTTGATGTAGAGCATGAAGGGCGCGGTCAGGGTCGTGAAGGCCAGCTTCGTCCCTTCCGGAAGGTACCGGGTGACGGGCCGGGCCAGGATCCCGTAGAGGTCCTTGGAGAAGATCCACCCCGGGACGAAGCCCGCGAGGAGGGCCAGCGCGGAGTAGAAGAGCCGCTTCCGGAGGTCCTCCAGATGCTCGAGGAAGGTCATCTCGTCAGGCGATTTGCTGCCCTTCCCCGCTCTCATTGTCCGTCAATTCCTTCTTGATCCCGTCCTCGATGCTCCTGACGCCGGACTGGAGCTCGTTGACGCTCGTCCGGATGTCCTTGCCGATGTCCTTGATCTCCGAGGCCTCGATCTCCTCCTCGATCCGGCCCTTGATCTCGTCGGACGTCTTCTTGAACTCCCGCAGGGCCTTGCCCACGGAGCGGCCGATCTCGGGCAGCTTCTTGGGCCCGAAAACGAGCAGGGCGATGACGAAGATGAGGATGAGCTCCGCGGGTCCGATGCTTCCGAACATGATGGTCTCGGCGGGCCTTTTCGGCACGGGAGATTATATCCGCTCGGGGGGAAGGGGTCAAATCCGCCATTTGACCCTGTCCGGCGGCTTTGGTAAGATGAACGGGCGAAATCAGCCATGACAAAGCGTTCCGTGCTCGTCGCCCTGGCCGCGGCCGCGGTCTTGGCCCTCGTCCCGCGGCCGTCGCTCGACCAGGACGTCTGGACCGCCTCCCGGGAGAAGGTCCGGGCCATCGCCGGCCTCATCGAGGAGAGCTACCACCGGCCGCCCGACGAGCAGATGCTGGCCGTGGCCTCCGTCCGCGGAGCGCTCGAGACGCTCGATCCGCACTCCTACTTCCTCGATCCCTCCAGCTATTCCCGGATGCGGGAGGAGTACACCGGCAAGTACTTCGGGCTGGGCATCCAGATCCAGAAACAGGGCGACAACATCGTCGTCATCTCGCCCTTCGAAGGCGGTCCGGCCTGGCGCCTCGGCATCCAGCCCGGCGACGTCATCTCCCACATCGAGGGGGAGAGCACCGTGCCCATTTCGAGCTACGACGCCATGCAGAAGCTGCGCGGCGAGAGGGGCGTCCCGGTGACCATCACCATCGTCCGCGACGGCCTCGACAGCCCCTTCGAGCTGACCATCGAACGCGAGGAGATCCCGCTCCTCAGCGTGCCCTACGCCTTCATGCTCGAGGACGGGATCGGCTACATCTACATCCGGAACTTCGCCGAGCACACGCCGAGCGAGCTCGAGGAGGGCCTCCGGACGCTCAAAGGGCAGGGCATGACGAGCCTCATCCTCGACTTCCGCCTCAACACCGGCGGGTCGCTCATGCAATCCATCGAGATCTCCGACATGTTCCTTCCCCGGGGCTCGCTCGTCGTCTCCATCAAGGGCCGCAACCCGGTCTACGACCGGGCCTTCGCCGCCTCCTCGGACGGCCAGTACGAGGGCCTGCCCCTGGTCATCCTCATCGATCAGGGCACGGCCAGCGCCTCGGAGATCGTCAGCGGGGCGGTCATGGACCACGACCGCGGGCTCATCGTCGGCGAGGACTCCTGGGGCAAAGGGCTGGTCCAGACCGTTTTCCCTCTGGGCCCGAATATGGCCGTGGCCCTGACCGTGGCCCAGTACCTGACGCCGAGCGGGCGGTTCATCCAGCGGGACTACACCGAGATCGACGATTACCTCCTGAGCAAGCGGGCCCCCGACGAGGCCCGGGAGGTCCGGTATACGGATGCCGGCCGCAAGGTCCTCGGCCAGGGCGGCATCACGCCCGACTATCACGTCAACTCGCTGCTCAAGCCGTTCACCGGGCGCCTCCGCTTGAGCGGCGCATTCTTCGCCTACGCCCGCCGGTTCGTCCAGCACCAGACCGAGCTCGGCCGCAAGTTCGTCTTCCCCCGGGAGCTCGAGGCCGGGGGCGAGCCGGAAGCCGGCCGGATCCTGGTCGGCCGGACGTTCATCGTCAACGACGACGTCGTGGCCGATTTCCGCGCGTTCCTCGCCGGGCGCAGGATCGAATACGAGGAAAGCGCGTTCCAGGACGCCGAGGCGGAGATCCGTCGCGAGCTCGAGCGCGAGATCGCCGGGGCCGTCTGGGGCGTCGACGAAGGCGTCCGCGTCGCGCGCCTGACCGACCCGGTGGTCATGAAGGCCATCGAGGTCATGCCCGAGGCCGCCCGGTTCCTGGAGAGAACGCCCCCGCCCCGATGACGCCATGAGGATCGCCCTCGCCTCCGACCACGCCGGGTACGATCTCAAGGCCCGAGTCGCCGGCTACCTGCGGGCCCGGGGCGCCGCCTTCGAGGACTTCGGCTGCGGCCCCGACGAATCCGTGGATTACCCCGATTACGCGGCGAAGGCGGCCCGGGCCGTCATCGAGGGGGCTTGCGACCGGGCCGTCCTCGTCTGCGGCACGGGGATCGGCATGGCCATGGCGGCCAACAAGTTCAAGGGCCTGCGGGCGACCCCGTGCCCGAGCGAGTACGCGGCCGAGATGGCCCGCAAGCACAACGACTCGAACTGTCTGACCCTGGGCGGCCGGACCCACTCCGTCGAGCTGGCCCTGGCCATCGTCCGGATCTGGCTCGAGACGGAGTTCGAGGGCGGACGCCACGCCAGGCGGGTCCAGAAGATCCGCGACATCGAGGACGCCAACTGCAAGTGATCCGCCGTCGCCGATAGAGGAGCCGTCCCATGCCGACGTTCCATGAAAAGGCCCGCGCCCTGGCCGAGCGCGTCGAGCGCAACAGCGCCTGGCGCCAAAGAGAGTGTTTCAATCTCATCCCCTCGGAAACGACGCCGTCGTTCTTGGTCAAGATCTGCGAGATCGCCGACCCCGCCGGCCGCTACGCCGAGCACCGGACGATGAAGGGGGAGGAGGTCTACTTCTATCAGGGCATCGACTTCATCCGCGACGTCGAGGTCGAGGCCCGGCGGGAGCTCGAGGCCTATTTCGGCTGCTCCGACGTCGAATTGCGGCCCGTCAGCGGCCAGATGGCCAACGAGGTCGTCTTCAAGGCCGTCGTCAAGTTCCTCAACCGCGGCAAGGGCCCTCGGGAGCCCTCGCGCCGGATGAGGCTCGTCCTCAACAACGACCTCATCTACGGCGGCCATCTCAGCTCGCAGCCGATGGGGGCCCTCTTCAACTACGTCGAGGAGGACCCGGGGACGGGCAAGGAGCGGGTCGTCAACTTCCCGGTCCTCGAGGACAATCCCTACAAGGCCGACACGGCCAGGCTGGGCGAGCTCCTCGATGCGCACCGGCCCGAGCTCGTCGTCTTCGGCAAGAGCATGTTCCTTTATCCCGAGCCGGTCCGGTTCGTCGCCGACATCGTCAAGGGCTGGAAGGAGCGGCCGATCCTGATGTTCGACATGGCCCACGTCCTGGGCCTCTACGGCGCCTTCCAGGCCCCGTTCGCCGAGGGCGCGGACGTCGTCACGGGGAGCACCCACAAGACGTTCTTCGGGACCCAGCGCGGCCTCGTGGCCGGGAACTTCCCGGCGGACTCGCCGCTGCGGAACCTCTGGCTCGACATCAAGGGCCGGGCCTTCCCGGGCTCGACGAGCAACCACCACCTGGGGACCCTGCTCGGCCTGCTCATGGCTTCCTACGAGATGAACGAGTTCAAGGAGGCCTACCAGAGCCGGGTGCGGGCCAACGCCAAGGCCTTCGCCAGGTCCTTGAAGGCGAAAGGCATCCCCGTCGAGGGCGGCGAAGCCGACGGCTTCACCGAGACCCACCAGGTCCTCATCCGGGTCAAGGCCTTCGGGCCGGGGATGGAGATCGCCCGGCGCCTCGAGGACAACAACATCGTCGCCAACTACCAGGCCCTGCCCGACGATCCCTCGTTCCTCGAGTCGAGCGGCATCCGGCTCGGAGTCCAGGAGATGACCCGCTTCGGCATGGAGGAGAAGGACTTCGACGCTCTGGCCGGGCTGATGGCCGACTGCGTCGTCCGAGGGCGAAAGGTCAAGGACGAGGCGGCCCGGTTCCGGCGGAACTTCCTGACGATGCGCTACTGCCTGCCGCCCGAGGAGGCCCTGCCCCTCGCGGCCCGGATAGCGGCCGCCGCCATCCCGGACCGGGATTATGCGGCCATGTTCGCCGAGAGCCTCGAAAGGGTCGCCAAGGGTTGAGCGGCGCGGGCGGCCGGAAGGAAGGGGTCCCGGTCCGGCCGGCGGCGGGCGGGGGGGAGAGACGGAGAAGGAGGGGGAGGACATGAAGATACTCATCGTCGGTTCCGGCGGCCGGGAGCACGCCCTGGCCTGGAAGATCGCCCGCAGCCGGCACGTCCAGAAGGTCTATTGCGCGCCGGGCAACGGCGGCACGCGGCTCGTCGCCGAGAACGTCCCCATCGCGGAGACGGACATCGCCGGGCTGGCCGATCTCGCCGTGAGCGAGGGCGTCGGGCTGACCGTCGTCGGCCCCGAGATGCCGCTCGTCCTGGGCATCGCCGACGAGTTCGACGGCCGCGGCCTGAAGATCTTCGGCCCGTCGAAGAAGGCGGCCGAGCTCGAGGGCAGCAAGGTCTTCGCCAAGGAATTCATGGCCCGCCACCGCATCCCCACGGGCCGCTTCCGGGTCGCCGACGGCCTGGACGCGGCCCGCAAGGTCCTGGCCTCCGGCGAGTTCGGCTTCCCCGTCGTCGTCAAGGCCGACGGCCTGGCCGCCGGCAAGGGGGTCGTCGTCTGCTCGTCCCAGAAGAAGGCCGAGGAGACGGCCGCCGAGATGCTCGTCAAGAAGAAGTTCGGCGCGGCCGGCGACCGGGTCGTCATCGAGGAGTTCCTCCGGGGACGCGAGGTGTCGTTCATCGTCATCTCCGACGGCACGCGCGTCCAGCCCCTGGTCTCGGTCATGGACCACAAGACGGCCTATGACGGCGACAAGGGCCCGAACACGGGCGGCATGGGGGCCATCTCGCCGTCGCCGTTCATGACCGAGAAGCTGTTCGGGGAGGTCATGGAGACGGTCATCATGCCGACCGTCACCCGCCTGCTGGAGGAGGGCCGGAAGTTCAGGGGCGTCCTGTACGCGGGCCTGATGCTCACAGAGCAGGGCCCGCGGGTCCTCGAATTCAACGTGCGGTTCGGCGACCCCGAGACCCAGCCCCAGATGCTCCGCATGGAAAGCGACCTCGTTGAGGTCCTCCTGGCGGCCGTCGAGGGGAACGTCCTCGAGAAGGAGGTCCGCTGGTCGCGCCGGCCCGCGGGGTGCGTCGTACTGGCCTCGGGCGGCTACCCCGTCCGCTACGATAAAGGCAAGGCCATCTCGGGCCTGGAGAACGTGGCGGCCATGCCCGGCGTGACCGTCTTCCACGCCGGGACGAAGCACGAGAACGAGACCTATCGGACCAACGGGGGCCGAGTCCTGGGCGTCTGCGCCTCGGAGGAGACCCTCGCGGAGACCATGAAAAAGATCTACAACGCCTGCGGCCGCATCTACTTCGAAGCCATGCACTACCGGCGCGACATCGGCGCCGTCAAGGAGGAACGTCCATGATGGTCATGATCTCTCTCGGCAGCGACTCCGATTTCGGCGTGATCGAGGGCGGATTGGGGGTCCTCAAGGGCTTCGGGATCCCGTTCGCCCTCGAGGCGACCTCCAAGAAGCTCCGGGAGAAGCTGTGACCGCCGCCGATGCCCTCGTTCTCCGTCCGGAACTTCGGCTGCCGCGTCAACCTGGCCGAATCCTTCGCCTGGGTTGAGGCCTTCCGCGGGCGGGGGCTGCGCTTCGAGGAAGTCTGGAGGCGGAGCGATGTCCTCGTCGTCAACACCTGCACCCTGACCGGACGTGCCGATCGCGACGTCCGGAAGTTCTTCCGCCGCATCGAACGCGACGCTCCGGGCGCGAAGATCGTCGTCACGGGCTGTCTGGCCGAAAGGGCCCCGGAGGAGTTCGTCCGGAGGCCGGGGGTCGCGCTCGTTCTCGGCAATAAGGAGAAGGACGAGCTCGTCGACCGGGTGATGGCGCTCCTGGAGGCGGGGCCGGACCGGGGACGGCCGGCCGTGCGGAGAAGCGAGCCGGACAGGGCGAAATTGTTCCGGGCCCGTGGCTGGGTCAAGGTCCAGGACGGATGCGACAAGCGGTGCGCCTTTTGCATCATCCCGAGCGTCCGGGGCCCGGGCGCGAGCGTCGCGCCGGAGGAAGTCCTGGCCCGGGTGGCGGCCGCCGCGGGCCGGGGGCACCGGGAGATCGTCCTCGCCGGGATCGACCTGTCTTCTTATGGGGAAGACCTCGAGCCGCGGACGACGTTGGCCGGGCTCGTCCGGCAGGTCGTCGACGTTCCGGGGCTCGGCCGGGTCCGGCTGAGCTCCCTCGACCCGGGGCGGGTGGACGAGGAGCTCGTCGCCCTGGCGGCGGCGAGCGGCAAGATCTGCCGCCATTTCCATCTGTCGCTCCAGCACGCTTCGACCCGCATGCTCCGGTCGATGGGCCGGGAGGGAGATCCCGAGGGGTATCGCCGGGTGCTGGCGGCGTTGAGCGAAGCCGTGCCCGGGGCGGCGCTCGGGGCGGACGTCCTCGTCGGATTTCCCGGGGAGGAGGCGGGCGATTTCGAGGAGCTGAGGGAGTTCCTGGAGAGCGCGCCCTTGGCCTATTTCCACGTCTTCAGCTATTCGCCGCGCCGGGGTACGCCGGCGGCGGGCAGGCGCCGGGTGCCGGACGGGGTCAAGACGGAGCGGGCGGCCCTGCTGAGGCGGCTCTCGGCGGCCAAGAACCTCGCCTTCCGCCGGTCGTTCGAAGGGCGGACCCTCGGGGCGGTCGTCATCAACGGGGGAGGCGGGCGGAGGGCCGGGCGGGCGGAGCTGCTGACGGACAATTTCATCAAGGTCGAGTCCGCCGCGGGTCCGGCCCCGGAGCGCGAGCTCGTCCGGGTCCGCATCGTGCGCGCCGGCGAACGCTCGACGGAAGGCCGAATTGACGTATAATGGAGCGGGCCGGGGAGGCCCGACGATGAACAAGATCCGCGTGCTGCCCGACGACGTCGCCCGGAAGATCGCGGCGGGCGAGGTCATCGAGAGGCCGGCGTCGGTCGTCAAGGAGCTCGTCGAGAACTCCCTGGACGCCGGGGCGTCATCGGTCCGGGTCGAGCTCGGCGACGGGGGGAAGGGTCTCGTCAAGGTCCAGGACGAAGGCTCGGGCATGAGCCGCGAGGACGCCGCCCTCTGTTTCCGGAGGCATTCGACGAGCAAGATCGCCTCGGAGGCCGACCTGGAGAGGATCTCGACCCTGGGGTTCCGGGGAGAGGCCCTGGCCAGCATCTCCGCCGTCTCGCGGCTCGCCCTAAGGACGTTCGACGGGGCCGGCGGCCGGGGGACGTTGATCGAGAGAGAGGGCGAAAAGCTCCTGGCCGTCACCGACATCGCCTTTCCCCGGGGGACGGCGGTCGAGGTCCGGGACCTGTTCTTCAACCTGCCGGCCCGGCGGAAGTTCCTGAGGTCGGCCCAGTCGGAGCTCAACCTCATCGCCAAATACATGACCCAGGCGGCCCTGGCCTCGCCGGGGGTGAGGTTCACCCTGGTCGGCGGGACGCGGCAGATCATGGACTGCCCGGCCGTGGGGTCCCTCCGGGAGCGGGTCTTCCAGCTGTTCGGCAAGGCCGTCGTCGACAGGCTGATGGACGTCGCGGCCGTCGAAGGGGAGGGCCGGGTCGAGGGGCTGGCCTCTCTGCCCTTGGCGGGGCGGGGTGACCGGTCCGTTCAGCACTTCTTCGTCAACGGCCGGCCGGTCAAGGACAGGATCCTGCTGGCGGCCCTCGGGCAGGCGTACGGGGGGATCCTCGAGAAGGGGCGGCACCCGGAAGCGTTCTTGTTCGTCGGGCTGCCTCGCGAGGAGGTCGACGTCAACGTCCACCCGGCCAAGGCCGAGGTCCGGTTCAAGGACCCGCAGCTCGTGTTCCGGCTCGTCCTCCGGGCGGTGTCGGAGGGAGCGGCCCGGGGCCACACGATCAAGGAGGTCTATCCCGTGTCCGGGGAAAGGCGGTCCGCGCGGGGCGTGTCGGAGTCCGGCGGGACGGCGGGGAGCCCGGGACTCGGGTTCGACAGGGAGCCGGAAGGGGAGGGGCGCGCGGCCTGGACGAGAGGCGGTATGGGGACGACGCCGGCGGCCGGGGACCTATCCCGACGGGACGCGTCCCCGTCTTCGGAGGCCGGGACCGCTCCTGCCGGGAAAGACCCAGTCATCCTCGGCCAATATGCGGACGTGTACATCGTCGCCGGGAGCGCTGAGGGCCTTCTCGTCATCGACCAGCACAACGCCCACGAGCGCGTCCTGTTCGAGAGATACAGGCAAATCGACCGCGAGCGGGCCTGGCCGCGGCAAAGCCTGCTCATCCCGTCGGTCGTCGAGCTGAGCCCGTCCCAGCAGGTGAGCTTCGAGGCGAACGCCGGGCTCCTCGAGGAGATGGGGTTCCGGGCCGAGGCCATGGGCGGGCGCTCGGTGGCCCTCAAGGAGTATCCGGACATCTTCGGCCCCGAGGCGGCCACGGAGGTGTTCCTGGGGCTGCTCGAAGAGGCGAAGGACGCGGAGGACGGGGAGCGGCGGGAACGGATGCTGGCCATGATGGCCTGCAAGTCGGCGGTCAAGGCGGGCCAGCCCCTGAACCGGGAGAAAATGGGCTACCTCGTCAGCGAGCTCTTCAAGACCTCCCGGCCGGCCCTTTGTCCCCACGGCCGCCCGGTCGTCGTGCGCATCGACCGGGCTCAGCTGGAAAAAGGCTTACGAAGGTAAGAAGGGGTCAAACCTTAAATCGTTAAGGTTTGACCCCCTCTGGGCGATTTGCTAAGATGAGCGCGCTTTCGGGCCGGTCCATCGAACGAGACGAGCGGGGAGTGGCGCAGCCTGGTTAGCGCGCCTGCCTTGGGAGCAGGAGGTCGGCGGTTCAAATCCGCTCTCCCCGATACGCCCTCCGCCGGAACCGGCTTGGCGAAGGCCCGATAATACGCGCCTGTAGCTCAGTTGGACAGAGCAGCTGCCTTCTAAGCAGCGGGTCGGGGGTTCGAGTCCCTCCAGGCGCGCTTTTTTCAAGAGGGGGTCAAATCTCCACTCATTAAATCTTCCCCGAAGCGTCGAAGACTTTCCGTGACGTGCTATGGAGAATATTTAATGAATGGAGATTTGACCCCTTCTTGGCCCGAAGATGAGGCCGCAACGGCTTGAGGGGTGAGACAAAAATTGGTAATATCACCCAGGCAATGCTCACCCGGGGTGATTGACGTAATTTGGCGCCCGTAGAGAATGGAGGGGCCGGAGCAGTGGCAATGTTTCCCTGTAAAAGCCTTGCTGAACGAGATCATTCGGGCCCCCCGAGCGTCTTTCTTATCGATCGGGACCAAAGCCCCCGGCCATTGACAGGATTTGTCAATACGACTATGATTCGGGATTCTCATGGCCTCTAACCTTGGCGAGCTACTCCTCAGAGAGAAGATCCTCTCGGCCGACCAGCTCCGCTCCGCCCTCGAGTTCCAGAAGAAGAACAGCCTGCCCGTCGGGACCTCCCTCGTCCAGCTCGGCTACCTGACCGAGGAGGACATCGCCCAGGCCCTCAGCCGCCAGCTCGGCTACCCCTACATCGACCTCGACCAGTTCGAGGTCTACCCCGAAGTCATCAGCCTCATCCCCGCGGACGTGGCCAAGAAATGCATGGTCATGCCCATCCACCGCATCCGCTCCTTCCTGACCCTGGCCATGGTCGACCCGACCGACCTCGAGATCATCGAGGACATCCGCTTCCGCACGGGCCTTGCCATCCAGCCGGTCATCGCCTCCGAGACCGGGGTCGTCAACGCCATCAACAAATACTACGGGACCGCCGACTCCCTGCGCGTCAAGAAGATCATCGAGGACATCGCCCTGGCCGACGACACGCCCGTCAACATCATCGAGCCGGACAAGGACGACTACGACCTCACCGAGCTGAAGTCCGAGGCCGACGAGGCCCCGATCATCAAGATGGTCAACCAGACCTTCATCGACGCCATCCGCCGCGGCGCGAGCGACGTCCACTTCGAGCCCTACGAGACGACCTTCCGCATCCGCTACCGGATGGACGGCGACCTCTACGAGATCGTCAACCTGCCACTCAAGTACCGCAGCCCGGTCATCTCCCGGGTCAAGATCCTCTCGAACATGGACATCGCCGAGAAGCGCCTGCCCCAGGACGGCCGCATCAAGATGCGCGTCAAGCTCGACAGCGGCAAGAAGAAGGAAGTCGACATGCGCGTCTCGTCCCTGCCCACCCTGTGGGGCGAGAAGATCGTCTCCCGCATCCTCGACAAGGAGATGCTCAAGCTCGACCTGACCCAGCTCGGCTTCGAGCCCGAGTCCCTGGAGCTCTTCCAGGACGCCATCCACCGGCCCTGGGGCATCGTCCTGGTCACCGGGCCGACGGGGAGCGGCAAGACGAACACCCTCTACTCGGCCGTGTCGACCATCAACTCCCCCGACATGAACATCATGACCGCCGAGGACCCCGTCGAGTTCAACGTCCCCGGCATCAACCAGGTCCAGATCAAGGACGAGATCGGCCTGAACTTCGCCTCGTGCCTGCGGACCTTCCTCCGCCAGGACCCCGACGTCATGCTCGTCGGCGAGATGCGCGACCTCGAGACCGTCGACATCGCCATCAAGGCCGCCCTGACCGGCCACCTCGTCTTCTCGACCGTCCACACGAACGACGCCGCGAGCACGATCGTCCGCCTGGTCAACATGAACGTCGAGCCCTTCCTCATCGCCGACTCCCTCATCCTCGTCGTCGCCCAGCGGCTGGTCCGCCGCCTCTGCAAGAAGTGCCCCCAGCCCCACGCCCTCCCCGAGTCGTCCCTCCTCGAGATGGGCTACCGGAAGGACGAGCTGAAGGGCCTCCAGGTCCTGAAGGGCAAGGGCTGCGACGCCTGCAACAAGACCGGATACAAGGGCCGGACGGCCCTGTTCGAGGTCATGAGGATCGACGACGACATCCGCGACATGATCCTCAACCGCGCCCAGTCCCGGGAGATCAAGAAGAAGGCCGTCGAGAAGGGCATGATGACCCTGCGCCGCAGCGGCCTCATCAAGATCAAGAAGGGCATCACGTCGGTCGAGGAAGTCCTGCGCGAGACCGTCCGCGACGAGCTCTGAGGGAACCGCGAGAACTAAGGAGGAACACATGGCCAAGGCCATCTTCGAAATGCTGAAGGCCTGCGTGGACGCCGACGCCAGCGACCTGCACATCACGACCTACATCCCGCCGCGCGTCCGGGTCCACGGCATCCTCAAGGACATCGACCACCCGGCGTTGACCCCCTCGGAGACCAAGGAGCTCGTCTACAGCATCATGACCGACAAGCAGAAGAAGCTGTTCGAGGAGAAGCTCGAGCTCGACTTCTCGTTCGGCATCAAGGAGCTCGGCCGGTTCCGGGCCAACGTCTTCATGCAGAAGGGCGCCGTGGCCGCGGCCTTCCGCCGCTTCCTGCCCTCGATGTGGAGCTTCACCCAGCTCGGCATCCCCCAGCGCATCCAGCAGCTCTGCTACCTGCCGAGGGGACTGGTCCTGGTCACCGGGCCGACAGGGTGCGGCAAGTCGACGACCCTGGCCTGCATGATCGAGCACATCAACCACGAGCGGCCCGTCCACATCGTGACCATCGAGGACCCCATCGAGTACTACCTCAACCCCCGCAAGGCCATCATCAACCAGCGCGAGCTCTACGCCGACACACTGACCTACGGCAACGCCCTGCGCTCGGTCCTGCGGGAGGACCCCGACGTCGTGCTCGTCGGCGAGATGCGCGACATGGAGACCGTCGAGGCCACCCTGCGGGTCGCCGAGACCGGCCACCTGACCTTCTCGACGCTGCACACGAACTCGGCCGTCGAGTCCATCAGCCGCATCATCGACATCTTCCCCAGCCAGTACCAGACCCAGGTCCGGATCATGCTGTCGATGTCCCTCGAGGCCGTCCTGACCCAGGCGCTCCTGCCCAAGGCCGACGGCAGGGGGCGGGTCCTGGCCATGGAGATCCTCATCCCCAACACGGCCGTCCGCAACCTCATCCGCGAGAACAAGATCCACCAGGTCTACTCCGCCATGCAGATGGGCCAGGAGAAGTTCGGGATGCAGACCTTCAACCAGTCCCTGGCCAACCTGTACTTCCGCAAGCTGGTCAGCCTCGACACGGTCATGTCCGTGTCCTCGTTCCCCGAGGAACTGACCGACATCATCCAGCGCCGCGAGGGGACGAAGCTCTCTCCGTCGACCCCCGGCGGGTCCATGAAAAAATAGGAAAGGCAGGGGGGACAAGGCCCCCGGAAAGGCGAGGTGAACGATGCCGACATACGTATGGAAGGGCAAGAACCGCTACGGAGACATGGTCGGGGGCGAACGCGTGGCCGCCTCCAGGGACGAGCTCGTCCGCGCGCTCCAGAAGGACCAGATCACGGTCGTCAGCGCCGAGCCGGCCCGCAAGGGCCTGGCCATCCCGTTCCTCAAGCGGGAGAATGTCAAGCTCAAGGACCTGGCCGTCTACAGCCGGCAGCTGTCGGTCCTCATCGACGCCGAGCTGCCCCTCATCCAGAGCCTGGGCATCCTCGAGGAGCAGCAGAAGAACGCCTACTTCCGCAACGTCATCAAGACCGTCAAGGAGGACGTCGAGGCCGGCTCGACCCTCAACCAGGCCAAGCGCAAGCACCCCAAGGCCTTCGACGACCTGTACTGCAACCTCATCGCCTCGGGCGAGCAGTCGGGCTCGCTCGACATCATGCTCCGGCGGCTGTCCGAGTTCATCGAGAAGGTCGTCCGCCTGAGGTCCAAGGTCAAGCAGGCCATGATCTACCCGTCGGCCATCGTCATCTTCGCCATCAGCGTGGCCATCTTCCTCCTGTGGAAGGTCATCCCGGTCTTCGCCTCGATCTTCATCGACCTCGGCGCGGAGCTCCCGGCCCTGACGGCCTTGGTCATCGGCATGAGCAAGTTCGTGGAGAACTACATCGTCTTCGTCATCATCGGCCTCATCGCCTTTGTCTTTGCTTTCCGCTACTATCGCAACACCAAGGCCGGCCGCTGGACGACCGACCGCATACTGTTGAAGATCCCCCTGTTCGGGGGCTTGCTCTACAAGGTGGCCATGACCCGGGTCACCCGGACCCTGAGCACCCTCATCTCGGGCGGCGTGCCCATGCTTGAGGCCCTCAAGATCACCTCCTCGACGGCCGGCAACGTCCTCATCGAGCAGGAGATCGTCGAAGCCAGGAAGCTCGTCTCCGAGGGCAAGACGATGGCCGAGTCGTTCAAGCAGTCCGGGCGCTTCCCGACGATGATGCTCCAGATGATCAACGTCGGGGAGGCCACCGGGACCCTGGACGAGATGCTCAACAAGCTGTCGAACTTCTATGACGAGGAGGTCGACGCGGCCGTGGCCTCCCTCCTGTCCGTCCTCGAGCCCATCCTCCTCATCTTCGTCGGCGGCATCGTCGGCGGGCTGGTCGTCTCCATGTACCTGCCCATCTTCAATCTCATGCAGCAGTTCTAGGGGGGCGGGACGAGCGAGGAGGATGACGATGAGAGCGGACCGGGCGGTCGAGAAGAAGGATATCCTCAGGCATATCCTTTTCCGCCTGGGCGTCCTGACTTCGCTTCTCGTCTCGGCCGTCGTCATCCAGCTGGCGACGCCCGATCCCTTGCCCGTCCTTCCTTTCTATTACATCATTGTGGCCGGCTACGCGGCCTCGGCCGTGTTCTTCCTGGCCTATCTCTGGGGCCGGGCGAGGGCGGCCCAGGCCTACGCCCAGGTCATTTTCGATCTTCTTCTCATCACCGGCCTCGTCCATATCTCGGGCGGGGTCGGCTCGTCGACCTACTTCCTGTATCTTTTCCCGATCATCGCCGCGAGCCTGGTCATCTCGGGGCGGGCGGGTTTCCTGGCCGCCTCTCTTTCCGCCATCCTGTTCGGGGCCCTCGTCGACGGGACATACTTCGGGTTCATCCCCTACTTCCGGCCCGAGCACGCCGTCGAGACCTCGCTCGGCTCGCTCCTCGTAACGATCTTCATCGCCTGGGCCGTGTTCTTCGTCATCGCCTTCCTGATGAATTATCTGACGGCCAGCCTGCGCAGGACCCGCGAGGCCCTGAAGGCGGCCGAGAAGGAGCTCCTCATAAGGGAGCGCCTATCGGAAGCCGGCCGGGTCTCGGCGAGCCTGGCCCACGAGATCCGCAACCCTCTGGCGGCCATCTCCGGCTCCGTCCAGGTCCTCAAGAAGGAGCTGCCCCTCGACCCGGCCCAGCGGGAGCTCATGGACATCGTCCTCCGGGAGTCCCAGCGGGTCTCGCACAGCCTCGAGCAGTTCCTGGACTTCGCCCTGCCGGCCAAGCCGGTCTTCTCAGTCATCAACCTGCCCGAGATCGCGGACGAGACGCTCAAGATCCTCAAGGCCGGCGGGATCATGAACGGCAAGGTCGAGGTCGGCGGGAACTTCCGTGACGCCTCCGTCTCCTATCTCGGCAACGCCGGACAGTTCAAGCAGATCTTCTGGAACCTGGCCAAGAACGCCCTGGCGGCCATGCCGGAGGGCGGGCGGCTGACGGTCGATTTCGAGCGCCCGGGCCGGAAAGAGGTCCGGCTCCGGGTGGCGGACACGGGCCGGGGGATGAGCGCGGAGGAAAAAGAACACATCTTCGAGCCCTTCTACTCGGGGTTCGAGAACGGCCGGGGCCTGGGCCTGGCCGTCGTCCGTCGGATCGTCGACGACTACGACGGGCGGATCGAGGTCCGCTCCGAGCCCGGAGCGGGAACGGAGGTCATCGTCACCCTCCCGGTCCGAGGGCCCGAGAAGGCGTGAAATAGGGAGCCATGGACAACATCCTGATCATCGACGACGAGAGAAGCCTCCTCGACCTCCTCTCGGTCGTCTTCAAGAAGGAGGGCTACGGGGTCAAAACGGCGGAGTCCGCGGCCCGCGGCTTCGAGATCCTGGAGAAGGAGGAGGTCGATCTCGTCGTCACCGACATCAAGATGCCCGGGGCCGACGGCATGGACGTCCTGCGCTTCGTCGGCGACAACCGCCCCCACGTCCCGGTCATCCTCATCACCGCCTACGGGAGCATCAGCCAGGCCGTCGAGGCCCTCAAGGCCGGGGCCCTGGACTACGTCGTCAAGCCGTTCGACGTCGAGGAGCTGAAGATCATCGTCGCCCGGGGGCTGGCCGGCCGCCGGCTCGAGATGGAGAACGTCCTCCTCAAGCGCGGCCTCAAGGAGCGCTACGCCTTCGAGCAGATGATCGGCAAGAGCCGGCCGATGCAGGAGATCTACACCCTCATCGAGAAGGTCGCCGACACGGACTCGACGGTCCTCGTGACGGGCGAGAGCGGCACGGGCAAGGAGATGGCCGCCCGGGCCATCCATGTCCAGAGCTGCCGCCGCGACCGGCCCTTCGTCTCCATCAATTGCGCCGCCCTCCCGGAGAACCTCCTCGAGAGCGAGCTCTTCGGCCACGTCCGTGGAGCGTTCACCGGGGCCGTGTCCGAGAAAAAGGGCATGTTCGAGGCCGCCCAGCGCGGCACCCTCTTCCTCGACGAGGTCGGGGAGACGTCGCCCTGGACCCAGGTCAAGCTCCTGCGGGCCCTGCAGGACCGCCGCATCCGGCGGGTCGGCGGCACGGAGGAGATCACCGTCGACGTCCGCATCATCGCCGCGACGAACCAGGACCTCAAGAAGCGCATCGAGGAGGGCCGGTTCCGCGAGGAGCTCTACTACCGGCTCAATGTCATCTCCTTCGAGATGCCGCCCCTGAGGAAGAGGATCGAGGACATCCCCCTGCTCGTCGCCCATTTCCTGCAGAAGTACTGCGACCGGATGGGCAAGAAGCCCAAGCGCCTGACCCCCGAGGTCGTCGGGATCCTCGAGGCCTACTCCTGGCCGGGCAACATCCGCGAGCTCGAGAACGTCATCGAGCGCATCGTGGCCATCGAGGACCGGGAGACGGTGACGGCCAACTGCCTGCCCCGGGAGATGCTCTCGCCCGGGCGGCCGAAGGCCGACACCCGGGTCCTGTTCGGGCCCGGTTTCCGCCTCTCCGACCACCTCGACGAGATCAGCAAGAAGTACATCCAGGAGGCCCTGGCGGCCACGGGAGGGAGCCTGCAAAAGGCTGCCCCCCTCCTGGGCACGAGCTACAGGACGCTGCGCTATCTCATCGGCAAGTACGGATTGAACGAGGTCCGGAAGGCCGAACGGAGGAACGGAACGGGGGACAGGGACCATGCCTGAAAGACAATTATTGACAAGAAGTGACAAAATACGGCAGAATGTATTTTGTCGTTTACAGACAAAAAATGCATTTCATTTAATATCAATGACTTATTTACGATGATATATTGGCACGGATATTGCACAAGTAGATGTGCCAACTGAAATTGGCAAACGAACCCGGCTGAGTACATCAGCCAGGGAATTTTAAGGAGGTTTTAAGATGTTCAAAAAGATGAGAGGTTTCACCCTCATCGAGCTGCTGATCGTCGTGGCGATCATCGGCATCCTGGCTGCTCTTCTCATCCCCAACGCTCTGTCCGCCATGCAGAAGGCCAAGCAAAAGAGCGCCATGAAGGAGATCATGACGATCTCGACGGGCGCCGCGGACTACATCACGGACCATGGCGACTTCACGCTCGCCACGGCCAGCGGCGGACCGGTCGCCCAGGGCGATGCCTTCGTTCTCGGCCTTTCGCCGTTCTATGTCAAGTCCTTCCCCATCAACGATCCCTGGAACACGGCCTATCAGGTCGGCACCGGTGTCGACGGCGTCACCGCCATGGGCTATCTCACGGGCGACGCACTGGATGACCTGGGCGATGACGACTTCTGCATCGCCTCCTTCGGCCGGAACGGAGAGGTCGGAGCCCTGCAGTACGACCCGACGAATCCGGATGCCAGCCGCTACAACGTGAGCCGGATGTCCGACTTCGACCAGGACCTGGTCGCCTGGTCCGGCAACTGGATCGTCGCGCCTTCGACGGCCCTCGTCCAGCCCGGAGGCTGATCCTCGTAGTTATTGCGTACGCTTGTGGAAGGGGCGGCTTCGGCCGCCCCTTTTTTTTATGTTATAATCCCGCCGGCCCATGATCCGCACCGCCGTTCTCGTCGCCTTCTACGCCGTGCTGGTCATCCTCCTCACGCCGTTCATCCTGCTCTGCATGCTGGCCGGGTGGCGCGACGCGATCGTCGCCGTCGGGCAATGGGCCATGCGGGTAGGCCGGCGGGTCCTGGGGATCGAGGTTGAGGTCTCCGGGCTCGACGTCTCGGGCCGCGACCGGCTGGACCCGAGGACGCCCTGCATCTATATGCCCAACCACCTGAGCTTTCTCGACGGGCCCCTGCTCGAGATGCTCATCCCCGGCGCGGCCCGCGTCGTCCTCAAAAAGCCCGTCCTGAGGATCCCCATCGTCGGCATGGCCATGCGCTTTGTCGGGTTCGTGCCTGTTGACCGGAAAGGGGAGGAGGGCGGCAAGAAGAGCATCGCCAAGGCCGCGGCCATGATGCGGGACCGCGGGTATTCTTTCCTCATCTTCCCCGAGGGGACCCGGAGCCGCGATGGGAAGCTCCAGCGGTTCCGCAGGGGCGGCTTTTTCCTGGCCCTCGAAACGGGGGCGCCCATCGTTCCGGTGGCCATCCGGGGGACCTTCGAGCTGATGCCCAAGGGGCAGCTCTACGCCCGGCGTGGCAAGGTCCGCGTGGAGTTCCTCCAGCCCGTCCCGGTGACCGGTTTTTCGCGGGAAACCATGGACAAGCTCATGGAAACAGTGCGCACGGCGATCGTTACAAGCCTCGGAAGCTGACGCTCGGAATCCAGCTCCCTAACCGACCCCAAATCATCAAGAATGTCGTGGCGATTCATGCCCGATGAACCGGTAACTCTAAGCTTATCAATAAAAGAACGCCCATAGCCGGCGAAGTTGGGTTAGGCAAAAGAAACGACGAACTGCCCAAGTCACGGAATCAGGGGCGCGGGGAAGAAAGAAGCCCTCCCTCTCAAAGAAAGGCCTAGCCTGACCTATTCATGAAAATGCCGATGTGTTCTCTAAGTCCTGCGATATCTGAAGGATCTCC
>JBBIGP010000038.1:0-26369 GCA_037447475.1 Candidatus Aminicenantota bacterium | reverse complement strand
AGGTCCCCGCCCTCGAACTTGACATCGACGACGGGCCCGATGACCTGGACGACGGTCCCGGTGGCGGCGGTTGTCTCTTCCATGGGCGGTCTCCCTACGCTTGCTGCCTCAGCGCCTCGACGGCGGTCATGATCTCGAGGAGCTCCTTGGTGATCCCGGCCTGGCGGATCTTGTTGAGCTGGAGGACGAGCTTGTCGATGAGCTCCTCGGCGTTCTTGGTGGCGTTGTCCATGGCCATCATCCGGGCCGCCTGCTCGGCGGCCTGCGACTCGTGGAGGGCGTGGCGGATCTGGCTCTCGATATAAAGAGGAAGGAGGAAGCGGGCGAGCTTCTCCGCCTCCGGCTCCCAGTCCGGGCCCCAGGCGTTCGGCCCCTCGGGGCCGGGATCGCTTTCCAGCGGGAGCACCCGCTGGATCACGACGCGCGGCCCGAGGATGGATTTGAACTCGTTGCGGACGATATGGACGGCGTCGGTCCTCTGGAGGGCGTACTGCCGCATGAGGAGCTCGCCGAGGTCCCTTATCTCGCCCGCCGTCAGGCGGTCGGTCTTGTCGCCGAAGGCCCGGTCCACGGGCAGTGCCGTCTTGCGGAAATGGTTGACGGCCTTCTTGCCGACGAGGACCAGCCGGACCTCGGCCGGCGGGGCCTTCTCCTCGATAAAGGCGCAGGCCGCGGCCAGGAGGTTCGAGTTGTAGGCCCCGGCCAGGCCCTTGTCCGAGGTGACGACCATGACCGCGATCTTCCTCTCCTCGCGGCGGAGAAGGAGCGGATGGGGCGCGGCCGCCGCCCAGAAGGCCAGACGGCCTATGAGCTCCGGCTGGAGGTGCCAGTAGGGCCTTGACTCGAGGACCTTCTTGTGGGCCTTGCGGAACTTGGCCGTCGAGACGGTCTTCATGGCCTGGGTGATCTGCTGGCTGTTCCGGACGCTGCAGATGCGGCGCCGCAGGTCGATGAGGGTGGCCATGCTACGTCAGCCCCTCCTTGAACTCGGCGCCGAACTCCTTGAGGGCCGCGGCGATGCGCTCGTCGAGGGCCTGGTCGATGTGCTTCTTCTCGCGGAGCTTGACGAGGATGTCCGGGTGCTTCTTTTCGACGAACTCGTAGAGCTTCCGCTCGTAGTTCCGGACCTCGGCGACCGGGAACGGGTCGAGGAAGCCGCGGTTGCCGGCGTAGACGATGAGGATCTGCTTCTCGACCGGGATGGGCTCGTACTGGCCCTGCTTGAGGGCCTCGGTCAGCCGCTCCCCGCGGTCGAGCTGGGCCTGGCTCGTCCTGTCGAGCTCGGTCCCGAACTGGGCGAAGGCGACCAGCTCGCGGTACTGGGCGAGGTCGAGCTTGAGCTTGCCGGCGACCTGCTTCATGGCCTTGACCTGGGCGTTGCCGCCGACGCGCGACACGGAGATGCCGACGTTGATGGCCGGCCGGACGCCGGCGTTGAACAGCTCCGGCTGGAGGTAGATCTGGCCGTCGGTGATGGAGATGACGTTGGTCGGGATGTAGCCGGAGACGTCCCCCGCCTGGGTCTCGATGATCGGCAGGGCCGTCAGCGAGCCGCCCCCGAGCTCGTCGCTGAGCTTGGCCGCCCGCTCGAGGAGCCGGGAGTGGAGGTAGAAGACGTCGCCGGGGTAGGCCTCGCGGCCCGGCGGCCGGCGCAGGAGGAGCGAGATCTCGCGGTAGGCGGCGGCGTGCTTGGAGAGGTCGTCGTAGATGACCAGGGCGTGTCGGCCGTTGTCGCGGAAGTACTCGCCCATGGCGCAGCCCGCGTAGGGGGCCAGATACTGGAGGGGCGACGGGTCGCTGGCCGACGAGGCGACGACGATCGTGTAGTCCATGGCCCCGAAGTCCTCAAGGGTCTTGACGATCTGGGCGATCGTCGAGTTCTTCTGGCCGATGGCCACGTAGATGCAGACGACGTCCGAGCCCTTGAGGTTGATGATGGCGTCGATGACGATGGCCGTCTTGCCCGTCTGCCGGTCGCCGATGATCAGCTCGCGCTGGCCGCGGCCGATGGGGATCATCGTGTCGATGGCCTTGATGCCGGTCTGCAGGGGCTCGCGGACGGGCCGGCGGTCGACGACCCCGGGCGCCAGCCGCTCGACGTGGACGTTGACGTCGGTCTTGACCGGGCCCTTGCCGTCGAGGGGATGGCCGAGGGGGTTGACGATCCGCCCGATCATGGCCGGGCCGGCCGGGACCTGCATGATCCGCCGCGTCCGCTTGACGGCGTCCCCTTCGCGGACGAGGTGGCTCTCGCCGAGGAGGACGGCCCCGACGCTCTCTTCCTCGAGGTTCAGGGCCAGGCCGAAGACGCCCCGCGGGAACTCGAGGAGCTCGTTGAACATGGCCCGGTCGAGGCCGTAGACCCGGGCGATGCCGTCGCCGACCGAGGTCACCGTGCCGACCTCGCGGACGTCGACCCCCGCCTGGTAGCCCTCGATGTGCTGCTGGATGATCCTGGTGATCTCGTCGGCTTTGATCCTCATGGCGTCCTCTATGCCTCGCGGAGCGTCTCCTGGAATCTCTCGAGCTGCCCCCGGACCGAAAGGTCGTAGACGACGTGGCCGCGGCGCAGGGCCAGACCGCCGACGATCCCGGGCTCGACCGTGTAGACGAGGCGGACGGGGGCCTTCTGCCAGGCCTCGACCCGGGCCGCGAGCCGGCCCTTCTGGGCGTCCGTCAGCGGCACGGCCGAGACGACCTCGAACGTCCGGACGCCGAGCTTCTCGTGCCAGACCTCGGGCAGGATCTCGACGACGGCCGGGAGGATGTCGAGCCGTTTGTGCGCGAGGAGCAGGTCCAGGAGCCGCAGGGCCTTGCCCCGGACCCCGACCCGGGCCGCCACGTCCGCGAGGAAGGCGGCTTTCCTGCGGGCGTTCAGGAACGGGCTGGACAGAGCGGTCCGCAGGTCCTCTCTTTGACGATAGATGCCGAGGAAGGCATTCAGGGAGGCCAGGGCGGATCCGTACTCGCGGTCGCCCTTCAGGGCCTGGACCATCCCCTGGGCGTATTTCCTAACGAGGACCTGATGTCTCATGGAGTTCGGACAGCCTCTCGATGGACCGGTCGACGAGCGCGGACTGGGTCTCGTCGGTCAGGCGGGCGCGGATCCTCTCGCGGGCGAGCGACGCGGACCGCTCCGCGGTGAAGGACACGAGCTCGCGGACCCCGCCCCGGACGATCTCCTCGATCTCCTGCCGGACGAACTTCTTCAGCCGCTCGGCCTCCTCGGCCCCGGCCTCGGCGATGCGCTCGGCCCGGGACCGGCTCTCCGCCTCGGCCTCGGTTCTGAGCCGGCCGATCTCCTCCTCGAGCCCGGCCACGCGGGACCGGGACTGGCCCAGCTTTTTCTCGGCTTCGGCTCTGGACTCCTCGGTCTTGCTCAGGGTCCGGCTGATCTCGGCCGACCTCTTCCGGAGCATCTCCCGGACCGGCTTGCGGAGGGCGAGGGTCAAGCCGCCGAACAGGATGACAAAATTGACGACCTTCCCGAGGAAATCGAGCGTCGCCGAGCCGTGACGGCCCTCCTCGGCCCCGGCGAAGACGAGGAGCGGCAGGACGAGGAGCAGGGCGAGGGCCGGGCGGCGGCGCGTCATCCGTCCATGATCCTTTTTTCGATCTTCTCGGCGAACTCCCCGGAGCGGGCCTCGAGATCCGCCTTGAGGGCCTCCACCTGGAGGGCCAGCTCCTCCTTGGCTTTCTCGACCTCGGCCCGGCCCTCCGCCTGGACCTCGCGGACGAGGCGGCTTTTCTCCTTGAGGGCTTCGAGCTCGGCCTTTTCCCGGATGCCGTCGGCGGCGGCCCGGGCCTCCTTCAGGCTCTCCTCGATGCGCCGCAGGTCCCGATCGTAGGCTTCCAGGGCCTCGGAGGCCGCCGCCTGGTCCCGGGCGATCCGCCCCGCCCGCTCGTCGAGGATGCGGGTGATCGGCTTGAAGAAGATCCTGCCCAGGACGAGGACGAGGACCCAGACAAGGGCGAAGATAACGATGGCCGAGGCGTCGATCGACAGCATGAAACGTCATTCCCTGGGGGATTTAGGGAAGGGAACTTTAGCATGTCCCGCCGCCGATTGCAACGCCGCAGCGGCGAGGAGGATCTCTCGCCGCCTCCTTGCGCGCTCACTCTTTCTCCGGCTGCGGGAGGGCCTCGGGGTATCCTCTCCGTCCACGCGGTGATTCTTCACGCTGCCCCGGTCCGGATCCGGTGGGAATGGGCCGCGTATCCGTCCCGTTCCAGCTAAATCACCGCTTTATGCTCCCGTCAAGGACACCCCTGCGGCCCCTTCTTCCGCAGCCTCCCTGGTTATTAGCCTGCGCCGCTGCGTCGCTCCGCATCGTCTCCCGGCGGATCTCTCCGCGGTCGGGCTTCGACGCCCCACTCCGCCCCGATCAAGGCAGGGCTTCGCCCGGGGACATGGACCTGAGGCATGCGTCCCCGAGGGCCCCCATTCCTCAGCGATCGAACAGCCGGAGGCGCTTGACCTCGCCGACGAGGAAGAGCGAGCCGGCGATGACGACCGGCGCCGGGCCCCGCCGAGACGGGGGACGCGTACCGGAGGCGCATGTCCCCGCCCCCCGCCTCGCGCATTTCCGGCTCTCCCGCAGCGCCAGTTCGACCGCTTTCCGCGTGTCCGGCTCGAGAAAGACGGGCCCCTTGAATGGCGGGGCGGCGGCCCGGATCTCCTCGGGCGACGCCGAGCGCTTATAGGGGACGCGGGTCAGGACGACCGTCTCGCAGAGGGGGAACAGGGCCCGGGTCATGCCCCGGATGTCCTTGTCCTTCATGGCCGCGAAAACGAGAACGACGGGGCGCCGGACGGTCTCCCGGATGTGTTCGGCCAGGACCCGGGCGCCGTCGGGGTTGTGGGCGCCGTCGAGAAGGACGAGCGGGCGCCGGGAGACGGTCTCCAAACGGCCCTCCCATGTCGTGCGGCCGAGGGCCTCGACGATCCGTCGCTTCTCGAGCGGCCTCCAGGTCCGCGAGAGGACCTCCGCCGCGGCGATGGCCACCGCCGCGTTGCGGCCCTGATGGCGGCCCTGCAGGGAGGGCGAAAAGGAATAACGCGCTTCCCCGCCGTCATAAACGAACCGGCCTCCCCCGGGGCCGCCTGGCTCGACGAGCGACCTCCCCGCGCCGAAGACCTCGACGAGCGGGGACCGCCGCTCGCGGGCCACCCGCCGGATCTCGCGGAGAGCCGCTCCGCCCTCGACGCCGCAGACGACGGGGACGCCGGGCTTGATGATGCCGGCCTTCTCGAAGGCGATGCTCCGGAGGGTCGACCCGAGGTGCCTCTCGTGGTCCTTGGCGATCGTCGTGATGACCGAAAGGAGCGGCGTGACGACGTTGGTGGCGTCGAACCGCCCGCCCATGCCGACCTCGAGGACGGCCACATCGACCTTGCGATCGGCGAGCTCGAGGAAGGCCAGGGCCGTCAGGACCTCGAAGAACGTCGGGTGGCCGAGGAGCCGTTTTTCGGCCATCAGTCGGTCGGCCGCATCCTTGACCCGTCCTAGCAGGCCGCGGAACCGGGCGGGCGACACGGGCCGGCCGCCGACGAGCACGCGCTCCTCGACCCTCACGAGGTGGGGAGACGTGTAGAGCCCGGTCCGCAGGCCGTGCGTCCGAAAGACCATCTCGAGCATGGCCGCGGCCGAGCCCTTGCCGTTCGTCCCGGCCACGTGGACCGACGCGAAGCGGTCCTGAGGGTCGCCGAGGGCCCGGCAAAGGGCCCGGATGTTGTCGAGGCCGAGCTTGATGCCGAAATACTGGAGACGGCCGAGGTAGTCCCGGCACTCGGCGGGGTTCATTGAGGACGGTTGAGGAACAGCCGGAGGGCCTTGACCAGGGTGGCCTTGAGGTTCTTGCGGTCGACGACGTCGTCGAGCATGCCGTGGGCGAGCAGGAACTCGGAGGTCTGGAAGCCCTTCGGAAGCTTCTCCTTGATGGTCTGCTCGATGACCCGGGGCCCGGCGAAGCCGATGAGGGCCTGGGGCTCGGCGATGTTGATGTCGCCGAGCATGGCGAAGCTGGCCGTCGTGCCGCCCGTCGTGGGATCGGCGAGGACCGAGATGTAGGGGATCTTGGCCTGGCCGAGGCGGGCGATGGCCGCGCTCGACTTGGCCATCTGCATGAGGGAGAGCATGCCTTCCTGCATGCGCATCCCGCCCGAGCAGGAGACGATGATGACCGGCCGCCGGTCCTCGAGGGCCCGTTCGCAGGCCCGGGCGATCTTCTCGCCGACGACCGAGGCGACGCTGCCGCCCATGAAGCCGAACTCCATGGCCAGGACATAGACGGGGATGCCGCCCATCGTGCCCTTGGCCGTGACAATGGCCTCGGCAAGGCCCGTTTTCTTCTCGCTGTCGACGATCCGCGAGGCGTAGGGCTTGGTGTCGACGAAGCCGAGGGCGTCGACGGCATGGATGTTCCGGTCGAGGACCTCGTAGGCCCCCTCGTCGAAGAGCATCTGCAGGCGCTCTTCGGCCGTCAGCCGGAAGTGGAAATTGCAGGCCGGGCAGACCGCCAGGTTTTCGAGGATGTCCTGCTTGTAGAGGATCCGCTGGCAGCTGTTGCAGCGGGTCCACAGGCTGGTCATGGGCGATTTCCTTGCTTTGGGGGATACTCAGGCGCCCGCCGATTGTAGGGGAATCCGCCCCGTTTGTCAATCGCCGGGCCGTTTTTCAGGCTATTTCGGGCTCTTTTTCAGGGCCAGGAGGGCGACCAGGACGGCCGCCGCCCCCAACAGGAAAAGCCGGATCTTCTTCAACCGCATCTATCCATGACCTTTCGTGTGATGTCGATTGAATTATAGCCGGTGACCATCGAGCGGTCAACTGATCCCGTGGATCTTGTATCGAAAAGAGCCTTTATGGGCGGGACAAAAGGCGTTATGATGGTCTCCGTGCCCGCAAGAAAGTCCCGCCGCCAAGCCCTCGGCCAGCACTTCCTGGCCAACGCGGGCGTTCTGCGCAGGATCGTCGCCGTCATCGACCCCCGGCCCGGCGACGTGGTCGTGGAAGTGGGCGCGGGCCGCGGCGCTCTCACCGCTGCGTTGGCGGCCAAGGCCGGCCGGATCATCGCCCTGGAGAAGGACGAGCGCCTCATCCCCGGCCTCCGGGAGTCGATGCCAGCCAACGTCGAGATCGTCCACGCCGATGTCCTGAAGACCGACTTCCGCGAGATCCGAAGGGAAGCCGGGGTGCCGGCCCTCCGGCTGGCCGGGAACATCCCCTACTCCATCTCCTCCCCGCTTCTTTTCAAAGTCCTCGACGCGCGCGAGGCCCTCTCGGACGCCACCCTGCTCCTTCAAAAGGAGGTCGCCGAGCGGGTCACGGCCGGCCCCGGCTCGAAGAGCTACGCTCCCCTCGGCATCCTGCTCCGGAACGAGTTCGAGGCCGAGATCGCGTTCCTGGTCGAGCCGGGCTCGTTCTCCCCCCCGCCCAAGGTCCGCTCCGCGCTGCTCACGCTCCGCCGGCGGCCGGCTCCGCTCCTCCCGGGAGCCGCTGAAGAGCCCTTCCGCGCCTTTCTGCGGACCGCCTTCGCCGAGCGCCGCAAGCTCCTCTGGAACAATCTGGCCCGAAGCAGCCATGCGGAGGCCCTCGCCCTAGCCTATGAATCGTTGGGCCTGGCCCGCAACGCGCGCGCCGAAGAGCTCACTCCCGAAACGCTCTTCGCTCTCCTCGCGGCCTTGATCCCGAAGCCGCGCTGACGCCCCCTGACGGCGGGTGACGCAGCGGCGCGGGGCCGCTGATGCCGAAGAGCGCTCGAGAGCGGTGAGCACGGACGGGGGCGCGCCGCGAGAGGAACCGACGTCAGGGGTACACGCGCCCAGAGGATGTGCTATAATCGCGCCGTGAAAAAGCGGAAGAAGAGCTCCGGGAACGGCAAGGCCAAAGCCGGGAAGCAAGGCCTGGCCGTCGAGATCGCCGGGGTCGTCCTCATCGTCCTGGCCCTGTTCGCCCTCGTCAGCGTCGTCAGCCACAACCCCCAGGACCCGTCCTTCGCCAACACGCCGCTGCCCGGGCATAAGGTCCGCAATCTCGCCGGGGGCACGGGGGCCTATTTCTCCCAGGCCCTGCTTTGGGTCCTGGGTCTCGCGGCCTTCCTGTTCCCCTTCGCCCTCGGCACCGCGGCCATCCGCGCCGTCCTCCGGGGCACCTCGGCCCACCTCCTGCGCCGGCTCGGCGTCATCGTCCTCGGATTGCTGCTCGTCTGCCCCTTCCTGGCTCTCATATTCGACCCGTTCCCCTATCGGGGCACCAACATGCCGGCCGGCGGCATCATCGGCAGCCTCATCCTGGCCTTCCTCGTCCGCTACCTTAACACGGTGGGATCGTTCCTCTTCCTCCTCGCCGCCCTGGCCCTCTTCCTGATCTTCTCGACCCGCTGGTCCCTGTCCAAGACCCTCCGCTTCCTGAAGGGCGCCCTCGACTCCACGGTCAAGGTCGTCCGCATCAAAGTCACCGACTACAACAAGGCCCGGGCCAAGGAGAAGATGCGCGAGAAGGTCCGGCAGAAATACGCCCCGCCCGCGGTCCCGGCCGACGGCGCCGGACTGGGCTCTCTCCCCGCGAGCAGCAAGGCCGACAAGAAGGCCGAGAGAGAGCGTCTGAGGAAGGAGAAGGAGGCCCGCCGGGCGTTCAAGGCCCCCGGGCCCCCGCCGGCCAAGCCGGCCCCGCCGCCCCCCGAGCCGCTCCTTTTCCCCGACCTCGGCAAGAAGGGCGAGTACCACTACCCGCCCTTCACCCTCCTCGAGCCGGGCAAGCCCGCCGAGAAGGTCGACAAGAGCGAGCTCTTCGACAAGAAGCGCCGCATCGAGGACAAGCTCAAGGAGTTCGGCATCGAGGGCGAGGTCCGCGAGTACCACCCCGGCCCGGTCATCACGACCTACGAGTATTTCCCCGCGCCGGGCATCAAGGTCGCCCAGGTCGCCAACCTGACCGAGGACCTGGCCCTGGCCCTGGAGACCGAATCCGTCCGCATCCAGCGCATCCCCGGCAAGTCCTCTCTGGGCATCGAGATCCCCAACAACAAGCGCGAGACGATCAAGCTCCGGGACATCATCGAGTCGGAGAAGTTCCAAGGCTCGCCGTCGAAGCTGACCTTCGCCCTGGGCAAGGACGTCCACGGCGGGGTGGCCGTCACCGACCTGGCCGTCATGCCCCACCTCCTCATCGCCGGCTCGACGGGCACGGGAAAGAGCGTGGCCCTCAACTCCCTCATCGCCAGCCTGATGTACAAGGCGACCCCGGAGGAGGTCAAGATCGTCCTCATCGATCCCAAGCGGCTCGAGTTCACGCTCTACGAGGACATCCCCCACCTCCTGTGCCCGGTCATCAACGACCCCAAGAAGGCCCACGTCGTCCTCATGGACATCGTCAGGAAGATGGAGGAGCGCTACCGGAAGCTCCAGGGCGCCAAGGTCCGCAACATCGAGCAGTACAACACGCAGATGAAGCAGCATATCGCCGAGAAGAAGGGGCGCCTGACCGAGGAGGAGAAGGAGGCCCTCCAGCCCCTGCCCTACATCGTCATCATCATCGACGAGCTGGCCGAGCTGATGATGGTCGGGGCCCAGGAGGTCGAGTTCTTCATCGGCCGGCTGGCCCAGCTGGCCCGGGCCGTCGGCATCCACCTCGTCATGGCCACCCAGCGGCCGTCGATCGACGTCATCACCGGAACGATCAAGAACAACTTCTCCTGCCGCATCGCCTTCCGCGTCCCGTCCAAGGTCGACTCCCGGATCATCATCGACACGGTCGGGGCCGACAAGCTCCTGGGCATGGGCGACATGCTCTTCCTGCCGCCGAACTACCCGCGCCTCGTCCGCCTCCACTGCTCGTTCATCTCCATCCCCGAGGTCCGGCGCCTCGTCAAGCACGTCAAGGGCCAGGGGACGCCGACCTACGACACGCGCATCCTCCACGTCGTCAAGGGCGACGGCGACCACCTCCTCGAGCTGGACGGCGAGAAGGACGAGCTCTACGACAAGGCCGTCGAGACCGTCATCCAAAGCGGGCAGGCCTCGGCCTCCCACCTCCAGCGGCGGCTGAAGCTGGGCTATGCGCGGGCGGCCCGGATCATCGACCAGATGGAGAACGAGGGCATCATCGGGCCGTCCGAAGGGAGCAAGGCCCGGGAGATCCTTGTCGACCGCAAGGCCTACTTCAAGGAGAGGGAGAAGGAGCGGGCCAGGAAGGACGAGGCATGAGCCGGCCGCGCCTTGCGGAGGGCCGGGGCCTCCCGATATAATGGCCCCCATGCCCGCGCCGAGAAGGAAGCCCGCCCCGGACGAAGCCGTCCTGCCCTACAGGAACGTCATCTCGTTCCGCGTCCGGAAAGCCCTCGGGGCCTCCAACCCCGACTGGGAGGACGTCGTCAACGAGATCCTGACCCAGGCCGTCGAGAAGATCAAGAGCGGCGAGTTCCGCGGGGACTGCTCGGTCGGGACCTTCCTCTACACGATCACCAGCCGCCGGATCATCGACTACATCCGCCAGAAGACGCGCGTCCTCCGCCACGCCCCTGAGCCCCTTCCCTACCCCGATCCCCACGACGAGGTCGAGAGCCGGGAGCGGTCCCGCCGGATCGCCGAGGCCGTGTCCGAGCTCAAGCCCAAGTTCCGCGACGTCCTCTACCTCTATTATTACAAGGAGATGTCGAGGGACGAGGTCGCCCGACGGCTGGGCATCACGCCCCGCCGGGTCAGCGAACGGGCCAACTATGCCATCAAGCTCATCCGCAGGAAGGTCCGGCCATGATTTTTACTCCCATCGGCCGCGACAGGCGACTAAAAAGGTGAGCCCCGGGATGGCCGAGACCATGAGCAAGTGCCCCTACGAGGACTATATCGACCGGTACGTGAAGGACGAGCTCGGACCGGACGAACAGGCCGAGTTCGAGAAGCACTATTTCAACTGCGAGACCTGCTTCGCCCGGACGATGGAGACCTACGAGGTCGTCCGGGTGCTCAAGGACGGCCGGGTCTTCGACCCCTCCCTCGAATTCGCCGGCGACGAGCCCCGCCCCAAGGCCCGGAAGCGGAGGCTCCTGCCCTTCCTCAAGCGCCGGAGCTAGGGAAGCCCCTCCGCGCCTTGCATCTGCAGCCGCCTCGACTCGTGAATAGATCAGGCTAGGGCGGCCCCCCGCTCTCCCCGCTTCTCCCCCCGATCCGTCAATCCTCGATGAGGCGGTCGTCCTGGTGGAACATCCGGCCCTGCGTCTCTTCTTCGAAGGCCAGGCAGCACATCAGGCGGCCGCAGAGGCCGGAGATCTTGGTCGGATTGATGACGATCTGCTGCTTGCGGGCCTTTTGGATGGTCACCGGCTCGAAGGTCTTCATGAAGCTCGTGCAGCACAGGCACCGGCCGCAGACCCCCAGGCCGCCGATCATCTTGGCCTCGTCGCGGACGCCGACCTGGCGCATCTCGATCCGCATCCGGAGCTCCTTGGCCAGGTCCTTGACCAGCTGCCGGAAATCGATCCGCCCGTCGGCCGTGTAGTAGAAGATGCCCTTCTTCTCGTTGAAGAAATAACGGACCGCGACGAGCTTCATGGGCAGCTTCCGTTCGGCGATCCGCCGCAGGCATAGGTCGAAAGCCCGCCGCTCCCGGTCCCCGAGCCATTCGAACTTCCGGACGTCCTCGTCGGTCGCCTTCCGGACGACCTGGACGGCGGCCCGGGCCGCCTTCGGGTTGGTGCAGAGGAAGCTGTGGTCGTCGACGACGACGGCCAGGTCGCCGCCGAGCTCGGATTCGATGATGCAGCGGTCCCCCTTCGCGAGGGGGATGCCGTCGGGCCTGGCCCGGATGAGCCGGCCGGACGTTTCGGACTGGACGCAGATGACATCAGCCATTTCGGATCTCCCCGATATTGGAAAACAGCGCCGCCGCCAGCAGGCTCTTGTTCAGGTTCTTCGGCAGCTCGGCGAGGACGAGATCGAACTCGGCCAGGGCCGCCAGGAGCCGGGGCGCGGCAAACCGGCCGGAGGCGCGAAGGCGGTCCTCGAGGTCCGGGTTGAGGAGCAGCCGGGCATCTCCGCCGAGCCCGAGCAGAAGGAGGTCCCGGGCGAACGACGAGAAAAGCTCGAGCGTTTCGCGGAACTCTTCGAGCGCGCTTTTCGGCAGGTTCCCGAAGGCGTCCAGGAAGAGCGACGCCCGGTCGCCCGACAGCAGGCCCTCGAACAGGAGCCAGGCCCTCTCTTTGCGCTCCTGGACCTCGTCCCAGTCGAGCTCCAGGGCCCTCCGCAGGCTGCCGCCGGCGAGGAGGGCCAGGATGCGGGCCCTGTCCTCGGGGAACTCCCTGTCCCGGAGGATCCTCTCGAGCTCCTCGCTGGCCATGGCCGCGAACGAGAGCGTCCGGCAGCGGGACCGGATGGTGGGCAGGAGGAGGAAGGGGCTGGCCGTCAAGAGGACGATGTGGGACCTCGGGGGCGGCTCCTCGAGGACCTTGAGCAGGGAATTGGCGGAGGCCGGATTCACGTTCTCCGCGTCGACGAGGATGAAGACCCGCCTTTTTCCGGCGAGGGGCCTGAGGGCCGCCGTCTGCTTGAGGAGCCGGACCTGCTCGATGGTGATCTCTTTGGCCGGGGCGGCGATCTCCATGACGTCGGGGAACCGGCCGTCGTCGATGGCCCGGCAGGCGTCGCACGCGTCGCAGGAATCCGCCGAGAGCCGCCGGCAGTTGAGGGCCTTGGCCAGGGTCAGGGCCGTCCGCCGCTTTCCGACCCCTTCCGGGCCGGCGAACAGGAGCGAGTTCGGCAGGCGCTCCCGCTCGAGGGCCAGCTTGAGGATCCGCTTGGCCCGTTCGTTGCCCTCGATGTCCTTGAAGGCCATCGCTTATGAACCGTCCTTTCCCGCCGGCCGCCCGCCGTCGAGGGCCTTCTTGAGGTACTGGCCCGTGTAGGATCGGACCTCTCCGGCCACGGATTCGGGCGTCCCCTGGGCCACCACCCAGCCGCCTTCCTCGCCGCCTTCCGGCCCCAGGTCAATAATATAGTCGCAATACTTGATGACTTCAAGGTTGTGCTCGATGATGACGACCGTGTTGCCGAGGGCCGTGAGCTCGGACAGGACCTCGAGGAGCTTGCGGACGTCGTCGAAGTGGAGCCCGGTCGTGGGCTCGTCCAGGAGGTAGAGCGTTCGCCCGGTGGCCCGCCGCCCGAGCTCCTTGCTGAGCTTGATGCGCTGGGCCTCGCCCCCCGAGAGCGTCGGGGCAGGCTGGCCGAGGCGGAGGTATCCGAGCCCGACCTTCCGCAGCGTGGCCAGCTTGCGCTTGATCTGGGGGTGGGCCTTGAGGAGCTCGGCGGCGTCGTCGATGGTCATGGCCAGGAAGTCGGCGATCGTCCGGCCCTTGTAGGCGACGGCCAGGGTTTCCTTGTTGTAGCGCTTTCCTTCGCACCGGTCGCAGGTCACGAAGACGTCCGGCAGGAAATGCATCTCGATCTTCTTGACGCCCGCGCCCTCGCATTCCTCGCACCGCCCCCCGGGCACGTTGAAGCTGAACCGGCCGGCCGCATAGCCTCTGGCCCGGGCCTCGGGAGCGTGGGCGAACAGGTCGCGCAGGGCCGTGAAGAGGCCGGTGTAGGTGGCCGGGTTCGAACGCGGCGTGCGTCCGATGGGTTTCTGGTCCACGGCGACGACCTTGTCGAGGCCGTCGGCGCCGGCGAGGCGGTCGTGGGCTCCCGCCTTCAGGCGGGCCTTGTGGAGCCTGTTCGTCAGGGCCTTGTAGAGGATATCGGTGACGAGGGTGCTTTTGCCCGATCCGGAGACGCCGGTCACGGCCGTCATGACCGAAAGGGGGACGCGGACGTCGATGCCCTTGAGGTTGTGCTCGCGGGCCTTGTGGACCGTCAGCCAGCCCGACGGCGTTCTGCGCGCCGCGGGGACCGGCACGGACATCTCGCCGCGAAGATACCGGGCGGTCAGGGAGGCGGCCGAGCCGAGGACGGCCTGAAGGGGCCCCTCGGCGACCTTGAAGCCGCCGGCCTCCCCGGCCCCAGGTCCCAGGTCGAGGATGTGGTCGGCGGCCCGGATGGTCTGCTCGTCGTGCTCGACGACGACGATGGAGTTGCCCTCGTCGCGGAGGCCGCGGAGAAGCGCGATGAGGCGGCCGTTGTCCCTCTGGTGGAGCCCGATAGTCGGCTCGTCGAGGACGTAGAGGACGCCCCGGAGGCGGGAGCCGACCTGGGCCGCGAGGCGGACGCGCTGGGCTTCGCCGCCGGAGAGCGACGAGGCCGTCCGGTTGAGCTGGAGATAGGACATCCCCAGCTCCTCCATGATCCCCAGGCGGGCCGTGATCTCCCGCAGGATCCGCGACGCGACGACCTGCTGCGGGGGAGGGAAGGCGAGCGTTGACATCGTGCGCAGCAGGTCGCGGACGGCGAGCTCGCCGAACTCATGGATGTTCCGCCCGCCGACGAGGACCGAGAGGCTCTCGGCCTTGAGGCGCGAGCCCCGGCATTGCGGGCAGAGGTCGTCGGTCAGGGCCGTCTCGCCCCATTCGTCGAGGGCCGTCCGGCAGCCCAATCCGTGGCACGCGGGGCAGGCCCCGTAGGGGCTGTTGAAGGAGAAGTTGCGGGGCTCGAGGGTCGGCAGGTTGACCTCGCAGGCCGGGCAGAGGAGGGTCAGGGAGAAGAACCGCCCGCGGCCCTTTTCGTCGACGACGAGGAGCTCGCCGGAGGAGATCTCGAGGGCCTTGTCCACGGCCTCGGCCAGCCGCCGGTCCGCGTCCGGCCCGACCTTGACCGTGTCGACGAGGACCTCGATGGTGTGCTTGCGGCTCTTCTCGAGGGGCATGTCGTCCTCGAGGTCGCGCAGGGCGCCGTTGATCCGGGCCCGGAGGAAGCCCTTCTTGCGGAACCTCTCGAACAGCCGCTGGTATTCGCCTTTGCGCCCCTTGACGACGGGGGCGAAGAGACGGACCTTGCCGCCCGCATAGCCTTCACGGAGCCGGGCCAGGATCTCCTCGGGGGTCTGGGAGCTGACGGCCCGGCCGCAGCTCGGGCAATGGGGCGTGCCGATCCGGGCGTACAGAAGCCGGAAGAGGTCGTGGACCTCGGTGATCGTGCCGACCGTCGAGCGCGGATTGGCGGAAATGGTCTTCTGGTCGATGGAGATGGACGGCGAGAGGCCCTCAATGGACTCGACCTCGGGCTTCTCCATCTGGTCGATGAACTGGCGGGCGTAGGCCGACAGGCATTCGATGTAGCGGCGCTGGCCCTCGGCGAACAGGGTGTCGAAGGCCAGAGAGGATTTTCCGGAGCCCGACGGGCCGGTGACGACGATGAGCTTGTTGCGGGGCAGCGAGACGTCGATGGCCTTCAGATTGTGCTGGGCCGCCCTCTTGATGCGTATCTCGTCGAGCATAATCTAACCATTTTATCACAAATGGGGGACATGATACCCGTTTCCCATTTTCCCATTGACGATCGAGTGAGAATTCCCTCGGCGCGCTAGCGTCACTCCATAGAGGCCACAGCTCTGGCCGGATAGATAATTCCCGGAGTTGTTGACAATGTATATATATTGTAATAAGCTCGCGACTTGGGACGAACGCAAGAATGCGCTCATCAAGAAACGGCGGGGAGTATCTTTTGAGATGGTCCTCGAGGCCCTTTCCCGACATGGGCCGCTTTGGGTCAAGGAGCACCCAAGGCCCGAGAAATATCCGGGCCAGCGGATACTGGCCGTTTTGATCGGACGCTATGTCTTCATCGTCCCCTACGAGGAAGGCGATGATGAGATCAACTTCAAAACAATCTATCCAAGCCGCCGGGCGACGAAGGAATACCGGATGTCGAAAGGAAAGAAGGATGGATCAAGCTCGTGACAAGCGCTTTTTCGAGCCGCTCGATGAGCAGGAGCGGGACATCCGCGACGCCATCGAGAACGGCGAGCTGACGCCGGTCCCAAATGAGCAAGCGGCCAAAGAGACGCTCGTCCGGGCGGCCCGGGCGACCCTCGCCAAGAACCGGCACATCAGCATCCGCCTTCCTGAGAAGGACCTGAAGCGGCTTCAGGCCAGGGCCCGGGAGCTGGGCATCCCTTACCAGACCCTCATCGGTTCGATCCTCCACCAGTACGTCGAGGGCAAGATCAACGCTTCGTTTTGAGAGCGGGGGAATCATGTCCCTCGATTGTTGACCGCCGCATGACATTTGGCTAGGATGGGCTCGGACCCATGGCCAAAGACGAAAAGCTCCTCCGGTCGATCGAGCTCCTCAAGCGCACCGGGTACGAGGGCGGGTCCATCCGGGCCGTCAAGCACATCCCGGCCCAGGAGGGCAAGTACCGGGAATACCCCGACGGCGTCCACCCGGCGCTCCTCGACGCCCTCCGCCAGAAGGGCTTCCAGAACCTCTATTCCCACCAGCGCTCCTGCTGGGACGCCCTCCAGGAGAGGAAGAACGTCGTCGTCGTCACCCCAACGGCCTCCGGCAAGACCCTCTGCTACAACCTGCCCGTCCTCGACGCCATCCTCCGCGACCCCTCGAGTCGGGCCCTCTACCTCTTCCCGACCAAGGCCCTGGCCAACGACCAGCGGGCCGAGCTCGACGACACGAACGCCCGCCTGCCCGAGGAGGTCCGGGTCTTCACCTACGACGGCGACACCCCCCAGGACGCCCGCAAGGCCATCCGGGCCCGGGGCCACATCGTCCTGACCAATCCCGACATGCTCCATGCCGGCATCCTCCCCCACCACACGAAGTGGATCAAGCTCTTCGAGAACCTCAAGTACGTCGTCATCGACGAGCTCCACAGCTACCGGGGCATCTTCGGCAGCCACCTGGCCAACGTCCTCCGCCGCCTGCGCCGGATCGCCCGCTTCTACGGGTCCGACCCCCAATTCATCCTGTGCACGGCGACCATCGCCAACCCGGCCGAGATGGCCGGGAAGATGATCGAGGCCCCCGTCGAGCTCATCGACGACAACGGCGCCCCCCGCGGCGAGAAATTCTTCGTCTTCTACAACCCGCCCGTCGTCAACGAGACTCTCGGCATCCGACGCTCCTACGTCAACGAGGCCCGCCGGGTCGCCGGCGTCTTCCTCAAGAACGAGCTCCAGACCATCGTCTTCGCCCAGAGCCGGCTCATCACCGAGGTCCTCCTGACCTACCTCAAGACCGACATCGAGACGGCCATCCGGAAGGAGGGCCTCATCCGCGGCTACCGGGGCGGCTACCTGCCCCTCAAGCGCCGGGAGATCGAGAAGGGCATCCGCAGCGGCGAGATCCTGGGCGTCGTCTCGACCAACGCTCTCGAGCTGGGCATCGACATCGGCACGCTCGACGTCGCCGTCCTGGCCGGCTATCCGGGGACGATCGCCAGCACCTGGCAGCGGGCCGGGCGGGCCGGCCGCAAGACCGGGGCCTCGGCCGCCGTCCTCGTCGCCTCGAGCTCGCCCCTCGACCAGTTCATCGTCAACAACCAGGAGTACTTCTTCTCCAAGTCGCCGGAGATGGCCCTCATCAACCCCGACAACCTGTCCATCCTCGTCAACCACGTCGAATGCGCGGCCTTCGAGCTGCCCCTCGAGGACGGCGAGGCCTTCGGCCGGGCCGAGATCTCGAGCATCCTCAAGTACCTCGAAGAGGACAAGCTCCTCCATCACTCCAAGGGCAAATGGTTCTGGACCTCGGAGTCCTATCCGGCCGACGCCGTCAACCTGCGGAGCGTCAGCTCCGACAACTTCGTCGTCGTCGACCAGACCGGGCCGGCCCGGGTCATCGCCGAGGTCGACTTCACCTCGGCCCTGACGGCCCTCCACCCCAAGGCCATCTACCTCTGCGAGGGCGAGCAGTACTTCGTCGAGAAGCTCGACTTCGAGGAGCGCAAGGCCTACGTCAAGAGGACCGACATCGACTACTACACCGACGCCATCGACTACACGAAGATCAAGGTCCTCGACGTCTTCGAGTCCCTGCCTCTCGACCGCTGCCGCGTCTCCCACGGCGAGGTCCACGTGGCCACCCAGGTCGTCGGCTTCAAGAAGATCAAGTTCCACACCATGGAGAACGTCGGCGCCGGCGACCTGACGCTGCCCGAGAACGAGATGCACACGACGGCCTGGTGGCTGACCGTGCCCGCCGACTTCCTGGCGGCCATCCCCGTGCCCTCCGAGTCGCGGATCAACGGCCTGTTCGGCCTGGCCTACGTCCTCCACCGCGTCTCGCCGCTGTTCATGATGTGCGACGTCCACGACGTCGGGGTCTCGATCGGCGACAACTCGACGGGCCTGACCCTGCCGCCGCGCGACCTCCCGGCCCGCAAGCGCCCGACGGAAGGCGAGGAGCTCCTGCTCGGCCCCGACTTCGAGCCCAACATCTTCATCTACGACAACTTCCCGGGCGGCATCGGGCTCAGCCCGTCGCTCTACGCGCTCGAGACGCGGCTCCTCGACCACGCCCTGCGGACGATCGAGGCCTGCCCCTGCCGCGACGGCTGCCCGTCCTGCGTCGGGGCCACCCACGAGAGCGGCCGCGACGCCAAGAAGGTCGCCCGCGAGATCCTCCGCCGCCTCCTCGGAACGGACGCGCCCCCGCCGGCAGGGAGCGGATTCTGCAGTCATTAAAAAAGCCACGACGGACAAGAAAATTAAAACGAACCTTGATATGAACCGGCTTCCGACTGCAAGTGCTGAATTTACCCGATGGTTTTTTTCAGTAGTTGTAAGAATTCGTCAAATTCACTTTGCCCGATTCGTACCGCGTCTGTCACAAGGACCTTACCGAAGTTGTCGATTATTATCTTCTGCGGAGTTGATCTCAATTGAAACAGGTTTGTTACCTGCCCGCCCCTATCAAACAGCACAGGAAAAGTTATTTTTTCATTCTCAACCCAAATTCTCAGCTCCCTCTCGTTCATGTGTCTGGCGACTCCAATTACAGTTATCTGCCAGTGCTCATAAATATACTTCCAGAGTGAAGACTCCAAGAGGCAAGTCGAGCAGTCTTGAGGAGAGAAAAACACCAGCATTGCATAAGGTGATTTTCTAACAATCATATCTGTTGACCAAGCCTCTTTATTCAGGTCGAATAGAGAAAAATGCGGAACGAAGAGAAGGTCAGGGGACAATCCAGCGTTTCGGGTGCTAATACTATTTTTTAACATCAGGACTTTCGTGATAAGCGCAAGATTTAACAGGATAAGAAGGACGATAGCGAAGTCGCGCTTTTTCACTTAATATGAAGCGTGAGGCTATATTTCCCGATTACATATTCTGGATCTTTATCGAGCGCCTCATCTTGATTTGTACTTATGAGAATGTAACAGGTGCCCTTTCTGTCTGAGCATAGAAATCGATGGTCGCACGGGATCGCCTCGCCGATAAGTTCTCCCTGAGTTGACCAAAGATCAATGATGTACTTCTTCGAACATCCTGCGACAAGCCCGTTTGCTGAAGATTGGACCAGAATAACTCCCGGGCTGACTATTTCCAAATGCTGGGGCATGGTCCACGAACTCATAAGGCGATAGAGTTCGTCTTTCAGTTTATCAAGAGATGGGAACTTTTTTTCGTCCATGACATAGTTTTTATCAGGTCCCCGGTAGTACCTCGGGACGCGATTAAAGCTTCTGAGGGGATCACCATCGCTATTAATAACGTGAATGTCATAACGATTTATCTGCATCGCATAGATCACGTCTTCATGGATGTCAAAGAGGAAGTTCGGCTTCAGCATTACGAACCACATTTGTCCCGACATATCTTTGAAAAATGATCGAACAAATCGGCCCCGGCTATCATACTTGTGCAGCCAGTCACCGTGTACCCCTGGGCTCGCGGGTACGCCTAGACCACCCAGGAAAACATTAGCTTCAGAATCAGTGACAATATTGCCGGGCCCGTGGGAACTATTTAAGCGGAAGGACTCCAAAAATCTCCCGCCAGTTTCATAAATGTTGATTTTTCTGGATTGGGTGTCGACAATATAAATTCGATTGGAGGTGTCTATATATGCCGCCCCTGGAACCATATATTCTCCCGGCCCCTGGCCGTGGCCGCCGATTCTGGCGATAAACCGGCCATCGTTATTAAATACAATCAGCTGACGGCCTCGTGCGTCAAGAAAATAGAGATGATCTCCTGCATCGACGGCAAAAGACCATAGATCGCTGATACGCAAGCCCGAAGTAGAGAGTTTGATCTCCTTCTGCTTTAAAAAATATTCGTTAAATGTAGTTGGGATACTTAATGCGATTTGTGTGGATAAGACCAGACTAATTAGGAGAATCACGCCCTGGAGACAAAACCTCGCGCTTGATATCATCCGTTTTCTCCCGAACTGTAAATTTCAGATAACTGTTAAACGCGAATAGCCCTGGATTGAGGAAGCTTATTCCTCAGGGATTTACCGGGCGCAGGCAATAGCAGACGTAGCTTTGGATAGGGCAGTAACATCCGTCCGGCTGGGACAAACTAAACAAGCCATCACGTACCCATATTCCTTCTTCAGCTTGGGTTTTAGTGCTCGTGGCGTGAAAAAGAGCGTTATTTTTTTGATAGCAAGGCAATGATGGCCCCTCTGACTGCCAAGCTAAAACGCCCCCTCGGAAGGAGGAGGGCACGAGGAGCGGTTCGGCTCGTCTTATCACTGCCTACGTGAGTTGCGAGGTTTGTGAGGCGAGGGCCGTTTGACAGCCACCAGGCCGTGCGCTACTATTGAGGCGAACGACCATGACCTTCAACGTTATCCGGATCATCACCCAAGCCGACATCTTCGTCCAGCTCATCCTCCTCGTCCTCGTGTTCTTCTCGGTCTTCTCGTGGGCCATCATCATCTTCAAGTACCGGACGATCAAGGCGGCCTTCAAGCTCTCCGACAGGTTCCTCGTCTCGTTCCGCAAGAGCAAGAGCCTGTCGGACGTCAGCGAGGCGGCCAAGCGGCACAAAGCCAGCCCGCTGGCGGCCATCTTCCTGGCCGGCTACAAGGAGCTCGCCTACCAGTCCAAGTCCTCGGCCGAGAACGGCTGGTCCGGCGACCGGACCGACAGCCTCAACCGGGCCCTCCTCAAGGCGGCCAACACCGAGACGGCCCGCCTGGAGAAGATGATGTTCTTCCTGGCCACGACGGGCAGCGTCTCGCCGTTCATCGGCCTGCTGGGGACGGTCTGGGGCATCATGCGGTCCTTCGAGAGCATCGCCGTCATGCGCTCGGCGAGCCTCCAGACCGTGGCCCCGGGCATCGCCGAGGCCCTCATCGCCACGGCCGTCGGCCTGTTCGCCGCCATCCCGGCCGTCATCGCCTACAACTACTTCCTCGGCCGCATCAAGGACCTCATCTCGGACATGGAGGATTTCTCCCTGGAATTCCTGAGCATCGCCGAGAGGCTCCATGGCTCTTAGCATACAGTCTCTGCCGGCGTCCTCCCGCGGCCGGAGGCAGGTCGGCACGTCCCTCTCGGAGATCAACGTCACGCCCTTCGTCGACGTCATGCTCGTCCTGCTCGTCATCTTCATGGTCACGGCGCCCATGATGCAGTCGGGCATCGGCGTCAACCTCCCGCAGGCCGAGACCGACTCGGCGCCGGCCGAGGAGGGCCTGACGCTGACCATCACCAAGGACCAGTACATCCACATCGGCGAGTCTGTCATCAACATCAACCTCCTCGAGCGCCGCATCCAGGAGCACTTCCTCAACAAGCCCAAGAAGGTCGTCTACATCAAGGCCGACCAGGAGCTGCCGTTCCGGGTCATCGTCCGCATCATGGACATCACCAAGAAGGCGGGCGTCGAGGTCCTCGGCATCGTCACCGACCCCATCGACATCAAGGACGTCAAGGGCCAGAAGCGATGACCGCCGACGGCCGCGGCCTGCCCAGGAACTTCCAACGGGCCCTGCTCTTCTCGGCCCTGCTCCACGCCGGGCTCATCGTCCTCATCGCCGCTTCCCCGTCCTTCTCCCGTCCGTCCCGCAAAGGGTTCGTCCAATATGTGAACTTCATCGGCGGAAGCGGAGGCGGAGGCGGCACGCCGGGAAGCCCCGGGGGAGGCCCTTCTCCCGCGGCCAAGGTCGTGGCCGAGACCCCGGCGCCGCCCGCGCCGGCCCCGGCGAAAAAAGAGACGCTCCGCGACCTGACCGTGCCCCAGAAGGCCGCGACCGGGTCCGAGCCGGCGATGCGCTACCCCGTCGACAAGCCCAAGAAGACGACGGAGAAGAAGGCGGCCATCACCAAGACCCCGCCGTCGACCGAGGCCGGGACCGCGGCCGCCGCGGGCGGCCAGGAGGGCGGGACCGGGACCGGCTACGGCCTGAGGTTCGGCGCGGGCGGCGGAGGAGGCGGCGGGGGGACCGGGACCGGCGGCGGCTTCGGCACGGGCTCGGGCGACCCCTTCGGCATCGCCGGCTTCCCCTTCAGCTACTATCTCCAGATCATCTCGGACCGCATCACGTCCCAATGGTTCACCTCGCTCGTCGACACGGGCGTCGGCGGCCAGTACCAGACCCAGGTCTATTTCCGGATCTACAAGAACGGCCAGATCTCCGACCTCCGGGTCGACATCTCGAGCGGCGTCCAGGCGTTCGACCTCTCGGCCCTGCGGGCCATCCAGAACTCGGCGCCGTTCCCGCCCCTGCCGAGCGAATACGACGGCCAGTATCTCGGCATAACCCTCATATTCGAGCATGTGAAATGACCCCTCAAAGAACCCTCATCGCCCTCGCCGTCGTCCTCCTGGCCTTCGGCCTGTTCTCCCAGCAGGAGGTCGTCCTGAAGATCAGCGAGGGCATGCCCATGATCAACCTGGCGCTGCCGGAGCTCGTCGTCCGGACGCCGACCGACGCGGCCCGGGCCGCCGCCGAGGAGATCCACCAGGTCCTGGCCGCCGACGTCGCCTACAGCCGCGTCTTTCAGCCCTTGCCCAAGGCCTACTACGCCTACATCCGACCCCTCAACCCGGAGAAGATCCACTTCAAGGACTGGGACGGCATCCAGGCCCGGCTCCTGCTCGTCGGCGAGATCAGCGAGGACGGCGGCCGGGTCGTCTTCGACGGCAAGCTCTACGACGTCCGCAGCGAGCGGTACATCATCGGCAAGCGATACCAGTCGGACAAGTCGGGGCTGCGCCTCGTCGCCCACAAGATGGCCGACGAGCTCATGAAGCTCTACGGCGAGAAGCCCATCTTCTCGACCAAGATCGCCTTCGTCAGCAACCGGGACGGCAACGACGAGATCTACATGATGGACTACGACGGGGCCAACCCGACCCGGATCACCTTCAACAAGATCAAGGACTACATGCCGGCCTGGTCCCCCGACCAGAGGACGATCGCCTTCACCTCCTACCGCAGCGCCGGGGCCCACCTCTACCTCCGGAACATCTACGAGGGCACGGAGACCCTGGTCTCCTCGAAAGGGACGAACTACGCCGCGGCGTTCTCCCCCGACGGGGGGCGGCTGGCGTTCTGCTCGACCATGACCGAGGACGGCAACGCCGAGATCTACGTCCTGGAGCTGGCGACCATGAGGACCCGGAGGCTGACGTACAACAGCGCCACCGACACGGCGCCCTCCTGGTCGCCCACGGGCCGCGAGATCGCCTTCACGACCGACCGCCTCGGGGCCGGCAGCCCCCAGATCTACGTCATGGACGCCGAGGGCTCCAACGTCCGCAAGGTCAGCTTCGGCGGCAATTATCACGACGGCCCGGCCTGGGCCCCGACCGGCGACCGGATCGCCTACGTGTCGCGCGTCGAGAACCGGTTCGACCTCTACGTCCTCAACCTCCGGACCAACCAGATCGTCAAGCTCACCGAGAGCGATGCCTTCAACGAATCCCCGTGCTGGTCGCCGGACGGGCGTCATCTCATGTTCTCGTCCAACATGTCGGGCTCGATCCAGATCTATTCCGTCGACTACGACGGGGCCAACCTCAGGCGCCTGACGGATCGCGGCGAGAACAAGCTGCCCAGCTGGGCGAACTAGACCTCGGCCTCGACCTCAAGGGCCGCCGGAATCTGTTGACAACCATCCCTCTGATATGCTTAAATTCCCGCGGGGATTGCCGCGCAAACGGAACGCCCCGAGACAACGCCGCAAGGAGGCCCGATGAAAAAACTGATCGTCTTCTCTCTCGCGATCGTCCTGATCTTCTCGCTCAGCGTTTCCTGTAAGAAGAAGCCCCAGGAAGTCCCCCAGCCCCCGCCCCAGGTCCAGGAACAGCCGCCCGTGGAAAAGGTCGCCCCCCCCGTCGTCCGGGAGCCCAAGCTCACCGAAGAGGAGATCTTCCTCCAGAAGTCCCTCGAGCAGATCAACCGGGAAAAGCCCCTGGCCATGGTCCACTTCGACTACGACAAGTCATTCATCCGCGATGACGCCAAGCCCGTCCTCGAAGCCAATGCCGCCTGGCTGAGCCGGTTCAGGACCATCAAGATCCTCATCGAGGGGCACTGCGACGAGCGCGGGACGGAGGAGTACAACCTGGCCCTCGGCGAACGGCGGGCCAAGAGCACGATGGATTACCTCCTCTCCCTGGGCGTCGCCCCCGAGCGCATGAGGATCCTCTCCTACGGCAAGAGCCAGCCCATCGACCCGGGCCACAACGAGGCGGCCTGGCAGATGAACCGCCGCGCTCAATTCCTGATCATCGAGAAATAGGACTTGCGCCTCAAGGCACTGGGGGCCGCTCTCCTCGCGGGGCTGGTCCTGACGGCCGCCGCGCAGGACAGGAGGAGATCGGCCATCGACGTCGTCTACGACGACGTGCAGGTCCTCAAACAGCAGGTCAAGGACCTCCAGGAACGCCTCGACCGCAACGCCGGGGAGGTCGCCGCGATCCGCGAGCAGCTGCGGATCATCGGCGACCTCCTCCGTCAATTGGCGTCCGATCAGGCCGGGCTCAGGGAGAGCCTCCGGTCCGTCCCCTCCCAGTACCAGGACCTCGTCCGCCGGATCGACCAGGTGACCCTCGAGCTCCAGAGGATCTCGGCCGAGATCGCGGCCGTCCGCGCGCCCGAACCTCCGCCGCCCGCTCCGGAGGAGAAGCCCAAGGACAAAGCCTCCCGCGAGCCCGCGGCGAAAAAGGCCCCCGAGCCCAAGCCCCAGGCGGCCCAGCCGCCGCCGGCCCCTCCCCCCCCCGCCGTCTCGCCCCAGGAATCCTACGCCGCGGCCTATAACGACTTCCTCCGGGGCAACTACGACCTGGCCGTCCAAAGCTTCAAGCTCTACCGCCAGCAGTTCCCGACAAGCCCCCTCGCCGACAACGCCCTCTACTGGATCGGCGAATGTTATTTCAGCCAGCGGAAGTTCGTGGAGGCCATCGACGCCTTCGACGAGCTCATCCTGGCCTACTCCCAAAGCGACAAGGCCGCGGGCGCCTCTCTCAAGAAGGGGCTGAGCTTCGTCGAGCTCGGCAAGAGGGACGAGGCCCTGGCGGCCCTCAAGGTCCTCGTGGCCAAGTACCCGCTCGAAGAGGAGAGCCGGATCGCCCAGGACAAGATCAAGGAACTGACCCAAAAATGAGAGACATCAACAGCCTGAACAAGGTCCTCCTCATCGGCCGCCTCGGCCAGCGGCCCGAGATCCAGAGCCATTCCCAGTCCGGACGCTCGTCGGCGCGCTTCACCCTGGCCACGAACGAACGGATCTTCAACCCCGCCACGCGGGAGTCGCGGGACAGGACGGAATGGCACCGGATCGTCGTCTGGTTCCCCCGCCTCGTGGAGTTCTCGGAGAAGTATCTCGACAAGGGCCGCCAGGTCCTCATCGAGGGCAAGATCCGGACCCGGGACTGGCAGGACCGGGAGGGGAACAAGCGGACGACGACCGAGATCGTGGCCGACAACATCGTCCTGCTCGGCAAGCGCGAGGACGGCCAGGTCCGGCCCGGGACGGCCGACCTCGAGACGGGGGGCTTCCCGGGAGGCGCCGAACCCGGCGGCCGGCCCGTCCCCGCCGACGACATCGTCGATGAGGATTTCCCCGCCGGGACCGGGGCCGGGTCCGGCAGCGACGACGACATCCCCTTTTAGCCGCCCGAAGTGAGCGACACGAAGAGCCCGGAGGCCGCGTTCCGGGCCGGCGTCGAAGAGAACGTCCGGCCCTGGGGCAAGTTCCGCCGTTTCCCCCACGAGGGCGTCTCAAGCATCAAGATCATCACCGTCGGGCCGGGCGCCCGGTTCTCCCTCCAATACCACGAAGGCCGGGCCGAGTTCTGGGTGGCCCTCGATCCGGGCCTCGAGGTCACCGCGGGCGAGCGGGTCTGGGAGCCGGCGCCCGACGAGGAGATCTTCATCCCCCGCGGGACGCCCCACCGCCTCCGCAACAAGGGAACGCGGCCGGCCCGGATCATGGAGCTCTGGCTGGGGCCGTCGTCGGAGTCCGACATCGTCCGGCTCGACGACGATTATCGTCGACGCTGACCGTCTTTTCTCA
>JBBIGP010000037.1:0-26612 GCA_037447475.1 Candidatus Aminicenantota bacterium | reverse complement strand
CACCCCGCGCTGACAGATGATCCTCCCTTCTCACCTCCTCAAAGATAGGTAACATGATGATGTGATGCACCTCCCCGGGGAGTCTGAAAAAGTCCCCGTAGGAAGCTGTTTTATTAGATTAGGCGGCCGGGACCTGAAGTTAGAGCGTGTGCGGACATGGCTTTCGGGCTAAAGGCACGGATAGAAGGATGGTCCACAAGACCTAAAGAGAAGGCAAGAAAAGGGCGGATGTCAATCTCTCGTTGGGACCGACCCGGCTGCGGTCAAGCGGCCCCGCTCAGAGCCCCTTGCTCATGGCGGCCATGAAGTCCTGGTTGGTCTTGGTCTTGCTGAGCTTGTCGATGAGAAGCTCCACGGCCTCGACCTCGTTCATCTGGCTGAGGACCTTGCGCAGGATCCAGATCCGGTTGAGCTCCTGCTCCTCGATGAGCAGCTCCTCCTTGCGGGTCCCCGAGCGGCTGATGTCGATGGCCGGGAAGGTCCGCTTGTCGACCAGGCGCCGGTCGAGGTTGATCTCCATGTTGCCCGTGCCCTTGAACTCCTCGAAGATGACCTCGTCCATGCGGCTCCCCGTGTCGACGAGGGCCGTGGCCAGGATGGTCAGCGAGCCGCCCTCCTCGATCTTGCGGGCCGAGCCGAAGAACTTCTTGGGCTTCTGCAGGGCGTTGGCGTCGATGCCGCCCGACAGGACCTTGCCCGACGGGGGCACGATGGAGTTGTGGGCCCGGGCCAGACGGGTGATGGAGTCGAGCAGGATGACGACGTCCCGCTTGATCTCGACGAGGCGCTTGGCCTTCTCCAGGACGATGTTGGCGACCTGGGCGTTGCGCGTCGGCGGCTCGTCGAAGGTCGAGGCCACGACCTCGCCGTTGACCGAGCGCTTGAAGTCCGTGACCTCCTCGGGCCGCTCGGCGATGAGCAGGACGATGAGGAAGATCTCGGGGTGGTTCTTCTCGATGCTCTTGGCGATCGTCTTGAGGATGGTCGTCTTGCCGGCCCGTGGCGGCGAGACGATCAGGCCGCGTTGGCCCTTGCCGATGGGCGTCAGCAGCTCCATGACCCGGGCGTTCATGTTCTTGGGGTTGCCGTCCTGGAGCTTGATCATCTCGAAGGGATAGAGCGGGGTCAGGCTCTCGAAGTGGACGTTGCGCCTCTGCTCGATGATGACGTCGGGGTGGAGGAAGTTGACGGCCTCGATCTTGATCAGGGCGAAGTACTTCTCGCCGTTCTTGGGGGCCCGGACGACGCCGGAGATCGTGTCGCCGGTGCGCAGCTGGAACTTGCGGATCTGGGAGGGCGAGACGTAGATGTCGTCCTGGCTCGGCAGGTAGCTGAACTCCGGGGCCCTCAGGAAGCCGAAGCCGTCCTCGAGGCACTCGAGGACGCCCTCGGAGAAGAGCAGCCCCTGCTTCTTGGCCTGGGCCTCGAGGATCTTGAAGATCAAGTGGTGCTTGCTGGCCCCCTCGGTCTCCGCCTCGTCCAGGCCGAAGCCGGCCGCGACCTTTTGGAGCGTCGGGATATCCTTCTCTTCCAGATCGACCAGGTTGAGTTCTTTCATCTTGACCTCGCTGTTGTCGTTCTTTTTCGCCGTCATGGTTGATCCACCTTGCGGAGAGCCTATCTCGGAATGCTTATCGGTCTCTCGGTCAGTTCGTGATCAGTTCGTAAGCGGAGGCTCCTTGGGCGCCTCCCCCTCCCCTACCGGGACGACCTTCTCGGACTCGGCCGGCTTCTTGTCGCGGCTCTCGGAGGATTTCTTGGGGAGCTCCTTGGTCAGGGCGATCCTCAGGACGTCGTCCATGGCCTCGACGAGATGGATGGTCATGTTCTGCTTGATGAGCTTGGGCAGGTCCTTGAGGTCGGGCCGGTTGTCGAGGGGCAGGATGGCCTCGCGGATGCCCTCCCGGTAGGCCGCCAGGAGCTTCTCCTTGATGCCGCCGACCGGCAGGACCTTGCCCTTGAGGGTGATCTCCCCGCTCATGGCCACTTTCTTGCTGACGGGGATGTCCGTCAGGAGCGAAATGATGGCCGTGGCGATGGTGATGCCCGCCGACGGGCCCTCCTTGGGCGTCGAGCCCTCGGGAACGTGGATGTGGATGTCCGAGTTCCTGTGAAGGTCCCGGGCGATGTCCAGCTCGTAGATCTTTCCGCGGACGAAGCTGAAGGCCGCCTGGGCCGACTCCTGCATGATCTCGCCGAGCTGGCCGGTCAGCGTGAAATTGCCCTTGCCGTGGATCTTGGTGGCCTCGAACCGCAGCAGCTCTCCGCCGAATTCCGTCCAGGCCATGCCCGTGCTGACCCCGACCTCGTCCTTCTTGTCGAACTCCGAGCGGCGGAACTTGGGGATCCCCAGGAAGGTCTCGAGGTTCTTCGGGGTGACCCGCTCGCTGGTCCCCTTGCCCTTCTGGACGACCTTCTTGACGATCTTGCGGCAGACCGTGGTGATCTCGCGTTCCAGGTTCCGGACCCCGGCCTCCCGCGTATAGCTCCGGATGAGCTTGAGGAGGGCCCGGTCCGAGAACTGGATGTTCTCTCCGGTCAGGCCGTGGGCCGCCATCTGCTTGGGGAGCAGGAACCGCTTGGCGATCTCGAGCTTCTCGTCCTCCGTGTAGCCCGGGATGCGGATGATCTCCATGCGGTCGATGAGGGGCTTGGGGATGGGCTCGACCATGTTGGCCGTGACGATGAACATGACCTGGGAAAGATCGAAGTCCGTGTCGATGTAGTGGTCGAGGAAGGTGTTGTTCTGCTCGGGATCGAGGACCTCCATGAGGGCCGAGGCCGGGTCGCCGCGGAAGTCCATGCTCATCTTGTCGACCTCGTCCAGGAGGAAGACGGGATTGCGCGTCCCTCCGCGCTTGATCATCTGGATGATGCGGCCCGGGTAGGCCCCGATGTAGGTCCGCCGGTGGCCGCGGATCTCGGCCTCGTCCCGGACGCCGCCCAGGGAAAGCCGGACGAACTTCCGGCCCGTGGCCCGGGCGATGGACTTGCCGAGCGAGCTCTTGCCGACGCCCGGGGGGCCGATGAAGCCCAGGATGACCCCCTTGGGGTTCTTGACGAGCTGGCGGATGGAGAGGTACTCCAGGATCCGCTCCTTGACCTTCTCCAGGCCGAAATGGTCCTCGTTGAGGATGGTCTCGGCCTCCTTGAGGTCGCGCTTTTCCCGGGACTTCTTGATCCAGGGCAGCGACAATATCCAATCGAGGTAGTTCCGGCTGACCGTGGCCTCGGCGGACATCGGGGGCATGGCCTCCAGCCGCTCGATCTCCTTGTAGGCCTTCTCCTCGGCGTCGGCGGGCATCTTGGCCTTGGCGACCCTCTGGCGCAGCTCCTCGATCTCGTTGGGCTGGTCCTCTTTCCGGTATCCGGACGGGCGGGGCGGGTAGCCTTTCTGGCCGGCGGCGGGCTCTTTCATGGCCGCCCGGCGCTTGGCGGCCCGCTGGGGGTCCTTCTGATAGGCGGAGTGGATCTTGAGGATCTCGTTCTCCAGGACGTAGTTGAGGCGCCTCAGCCTCTCGAAGCTGTTGACGGTCTCGAGGAGGTTCTGCTTCTCTTCGAGGGGCATGAAGACATGGGAGGCGATGATGTCGGTGATCCGGTCCGGCGTGTTCTCGCGCAGGGCCGGGATGATGGAATCGAGGTTGGCGTTCTGATTGAGCTTGAGGTAGTCCTCGAAAAGGGACAGGACCCTCTTCAGGAGCTCGCGGGATTCGGGCACCCGGTCGTCGACCTCCCGGACGACCTTGGCCAGGATCTGGTAGAACGGCGTCGTGCTGAGATACTCGACGATCCGGGCCCGGCTCTTGCCCTCGACGATGACCTTCATGTTCCGCTCGTCGCTCCGGATGGTCCGGATGATCTTGGCCGTGACCCCGACCGAGTAGATATCCTTTGGGGCCGGGTTGTCGATCGAAGCGTCCATCTGGGCGGCCAGGAAGATCATCTTGTCCTTTTCGGCGGCCTTCTCCAGGGCCTGGATGGAGGAGGACCGCCCGACGATGAAGGGCACCAGGGTGGCCGGGAAGACCACGAGGTCCCTCAGGGGGATGAGAGGGATGTTCCTGAGGACCTCGGGATGTTCGCTGGGATCCTGCATGGCTTACGCTCCGGGCCCGCGGGGGCCTCCGCTCGTCGTTAGGCGCACGGCCCTGGGCATGAACGACGGGGGCCGCTTTCTATCGAAGATTTGACCTGCTCAAGGGGAACCAGAGCATCGGAACCTTGGTCAACTCATTATAGCCGTTTTTATGAGAAAGTCAACAGTCTTCCGGAAGAGGAGCGATTCGGCGATCTCCTCCCTCCTCCCCTCCCTGGCGAGCATGTCCTCGAGAGCGGCCGGGGCCACGTTATTGGCTTCGGCCAGCCCCCGGATCTCGGCCTGGATCTCGTCCTCTGCGACCCCGAAGCCCTCCTTGGCCGCGATCTTCTCGATGATCAGGTGGTTCGTCAGCCGGTCGACGGCCTGGCGCCTGGCCTCCCCTTTCAGCGCCTCCAGGGCTTCAGGCGTCAAGCGGCGGCCTCTCGCGACGCTCAGCATCCGCCTCAGGACGGACAGCGATTCCTGTTCGACGACCGAGTCCGGAAGCTCCAGCGAGACCCGGCGGGCGATCTCCGCCAGGACTTCCGAGGCCGTCTCGGTCCTGGCGGCCCTTTCCCGGGCGGCCAGGAGCTCCCGCCGAACCTTCTCCCGGAGGTCATCGAGCCCCGTCGAGCTCCCGACGGACTTGGCGAACTCGTCGTCGAGCTCAGGGAGCTTCCTGGCCTTGATGTCTCCGGCTTTGAGGCTGTATTCGATGTCCTTGCCGGCGACCCTCCGGTTGGCGTGGTCCTTGGGGTAGGAGACCATGAACGAACGGGTCTCGCCCAGGGCCATGCCGGCCAGGCGCTCGTTGAGGGCGGGCTCATTGTCGGCGTGTCCGGCCAGGACGACGGCCTTTTCTGCCGGGAGAAGCCGTTTCGTTCTCAGGTCCCGGCCCTGCATCTCGACGGTGACATAATCCCCCTCCCCCACTCCGCGGTCTTCGACCGGCACGAACTCGGCGGCCCGGGCACGGATCTCCTCCAGGGCCTTGTCGACGTCGGCGTCCTCCACCGTGGCCGCCTTGCGCGGGACCTGGACGGCCCGGTAATCGGGGAGCTCGAATTCCGGGAGGACCTCGAAGGCCGCCTTGCACCGGAGGGTCCCGCCGTCCTCATGCGCGAGGTCCCGGATGGAGGGGACGTTGACCGGCTTGAGGCCGAGAAGCTCGAGCTCCTCGTCGAGGACACGGGGAATAAGGGCGTCGTAGACGTCATGCTTGATATCCTGGTCGAAGAGGCCCTTGACCATGTCGCGAGGCGCATGACCTTTGCGGAAGCCGGGGACCTTGGCCTGTTTCGCGTATTCTCCCCATACGCGCTCGTATTCCCGGCCGACCTCGGCGGCGGGGATCTCGATCTCCAGCTCCTTTCGGCTGGGACTGACATCGACGAGCCGTGTGTGTCTTCCTTGCTCTTCGTTCATGGCGCTCGCTTTCATATTGGAGGTCATGCCGCCCGGAGGCAAGAGGCCTTTCCTCTCGCGGCCGCTTCCGGACGAGAATGGGCAGAGCGGGACTCGAACCCGCACTCCTTCATCAGGAACTAGGTCCTAAGCCTAGCGCGTCTGCCGATTCCGCCACCTGCCCTTCCTGATCACCCGGATGCCTCGCCTCCCTCCGGGAAGCCGAACGAGGGTGCCGGAGGGTCGGGGCCCTCCGCGAGGCTTGACGGGACCTTCCGGTCCGGACGTCTATTCTAGGCCCTCCGGGCCGGACCTGTCAATTTCGGCCGGCCCGCCCGGTCCCGCGAGACGCCGCCGGGATCAGCGGATGTGTTTCTTCAGCTTCTCGGCCAGTCCTGGGTCCAGACCGACGAGCCTATTGTACAACTCCTTGGCGCTGTAGTTGTCCTTGAGGTTGATGTAGACGATGGCCAGATTGTAGACGGCGACGCCGTTGTCGGGCCGGAGCTCGGCGGCCCTTCTCATCGGCTCCAGCGCGGCCTCGAAATTCTTGAGCTGCATATACGAGACGCCCAGACTCAGCCAGCCGGAAGGCTCATCGGGCGACAGCTCGACGAATTTCCTGTAGGCCTCCGCGGATTCCTTATAGGCCTTTTTCTGGATGTGGGAGGAGCCGATCTGGAACCAGGCATAGGCATAATCGGGCTTGACCTCGAGACATTTCTTGAACGCCTCGATGGCCTGGTCGTAATTCTGGAGCTTGAAGTACATCAGGCCGAGGTTGTATAAGCTCATCTCGTTGGCGGGATCGAGATTGACGATCTTCCTGGCCGGTCCGATGGCCTTGTCGTACAAGCCCGCCGTGTCATACATCCGGATGGCCTGGGAATGATAGGTCTTCGCTTCTTGCGGGTTGATCGAGGCCATGTGATCGAAGACGGCCTCCGCTTCCTCGAACCGGCCGGCCTTCTCGTAGGCCTCCGCCAGAGTGAAGTTGACCTTCAGGTCCTCGGGCTGGGCCTTGCGGGCCTCGAGGAAGGCGGCGATGGCGGCGTCGTGCCGGCCGACCTTGGAGCGGCTGATCCCCAGCCGGAGCTGGGCGTTCCAGGCGACCTCGGGATTGAGACTGAGGTATTTCTCGTAGGCCGCCGCCGCTTTCTCCCATTCCTGGGTCTCCTCATAGGCGGTGCCCAGCTCGAAGTGGATCTCCCTGCTATCGGTTTTCAGGGCGATGGCTTTCTCAAGGGCCGGGACCGCCTCCTTGAAGTTCGCCATTCTTGTCAGCACGGACCCGAGACGGTGGAAAACGTCGGCCCGCGAGGGGTCGAGGTCGGCGACCTTCCGGTAAGTGCTGACCGCCGAGGAGAAATCCCGCTGTTTGGCATAGACGTCGGCCAGCAGGAAATGGCCGTCGATGAAGGACGGGTTCAAGGAGACCGCCTTCTCCAGATGGACCCTGGCCGCCATGTCCTCGCCGAGGGCGACGGCGACGAGCCCGCCGAGCGCGGCCCCGTCGAAGGTCCCGAAATAGTCCTCGGGGGTCCGCGACTTGAATTCCTCGGCCTTGCCGGCCCGCGGGACGGCCATAAGGGTGGGCAGAGGGATCCCGATCTTGATCCCGCGCTCGAGGAACAGGGTCATGCCCACGAGCAGGCCGGAAGCGTCGAGCAGGGGACCGCCGCTGTACGTTTCGGGGACGTTCAGGGACATCTCCATGACCTTGTCCTGGGGCCCGACGGCGGCCATCTTCCGGAGGCTGCCGTCCGAGACGGAGAACTGCCCGCCTTCGTTGGATCCCACGGCAAAGAGGAGGGCCCCTTCTCCCAGCCCTTCGGGATTCCCGATAGGCAGGGGCTGGAGCTTGCCCCTGATCTTGAGGAGCGCGACTCCGCGGGCCTTGTCCACGCCCAGGACGCCCTCGACCCTGACCTTCCTTCCCCTGTTGTTCAGGCCTTCGATGTCGGACGCCCGGGCGACGACATGATACGAGGTGGCCACGACGTCCTCGGCCAGGGCCAGGGCCGAGCCTTTTCCGATCTCGGCTTTGTCAGCGCCGTACAGGACGAGGGTCAAGACCCCCGGAGCCGTTTGGTTGAGGACCCGGTTCGCATCATCGGTCTGGGCCGGGGCCAAAGCGGCGGCCAGCATGATCATGGCAGGAACGGCGGTCATTCCCCGAAGTCGCAAGGTCATTGCGCCCTCCTTGTTCTCGGCATCGGCGAAGCCTGTTAGGGATAATGTATCCAAGGAGGCCGGCGCTGTCAATTCCTCACTTCAGGCCCCTAGCTTGATCTATTCACGAGTCGAGGCGGCTGCAGATGCCATCCCTTCACAACACAGCAGATGCGGCCGGATCGGCTCGCCCGGAGGGTGAAAATGCCGGTCTTTCTGAGAGGCGCTTGTAAAAAGCCCTGGCAAAAAGCGGAAAGCCGGAGATCCTGCAGATATCGCAGGACTTAGGGAACACATCGGCATTTTCATGAATAGGTCAGGCTAGTTCGCCGAAACGACCCGTAATCGGCCCATAGTGATCCATAGACGGCCGACCCGGTGACAGAATGGAGGGAAAAAGCTAGAATATCGCCCGGCGGGAGACGACCATGGCCGACGAGGCATCGCGAGCGACGCGTCTGGTGCTCGCTCTCTCCCTGCTCGGCGCGGGGCTCTGGCTCCTGGCGATATTTCTGGCGCCCGTCCTTCAAAGCCGGGACGCCGGGAGGGCGGCAAGCCTCATCTACGCGGTCTTTTCGCCGACCTGCCATCAAATCCCCGACAGGTGCTTCTCTCTTCAGGGATACCCCATGGCAGTCTGCGGCCGCTGCCTGGGAGTGTACCTCGGCTTCTTAGCGGGCCTCCTCGCCTATCCGTTCATTCGCGGGTTCTCGAAGCTCGAGCTCCCGCACGCCCGGACCTTCCTGCTGTTCTCGGCCCCCATCGGCGTGGACGGCCTGGCCGGCATCCTCGGGATCTGGGCGAGCCCGATCGGCTTGCGCCTCGCGACGGGATCCCTCTGGGGCACGGTCCTGCCGTTCTATTTCATCACGGGCGTCGCAGGGCTGATCGTCGAAAGAAGGGCCCGTCGGGGCGGCCGGGGGCCGGCCGCGCCTCCGGCTCGACAGCCGGCGGATCCAGATGTTGCACATCCCCCGGGAAAAAGCGTAGAATAAGGCCCGCCCAAGGAGGCGCTATGGAGCAGCAAAAACCCGAATATCTCATGCCGGCCCTCATCGCCGGCGGCGTTTCCGGGGTCTTGTCGGGGATCCCGTTCGTCAACTGCCTCTGTTGCCTGTGGATCATCGGCGGGGCCGCCCTCGCATCGCGCCTTCTGGCCGACCGGACAGCAGGCGCCCTAACGGCCGGCGACGGGGCCGTCGTCGGCGCCCTGACGGGGATCGTGGCCGCCGTCGCCGGGACCGTCGTCGAGATCCCCTTCCGGTCCTTCAATATGGAACAGACACGCCGGCTGCTGGAAATGCTCCCCGACACCGCCGACGAGATGCCGGCCGGCTTGGGGAGCTGGCTCAGCGGGGGATCCTGGAGCTCGCCCGGGTTCTTCCTCCTCGGACTGTTCGTCTCGGCCGTCGTGTTCGCCGGCCTTGGCGTCCTGGGCGGCGTCATCGGCGTATCGCTCTTCGGGCGCAAGCGCGTCCCTCCCCCTCCCCCATCGCCGGAAACGGGCCCCCCCCATGCGGTTTAGGACCCAGGTCATCGTCAATCCCGAATCGAACAAGGGACGGACCCGCAAGCGCTGGGCCGAGATCCGCGAGGGCCTCAAGAACTTCGTCCGGGAGTTCAAGTACGAGTTCACCGAGAAGCCCTTCCACGCGACGGACATCACGCGCCGGGCCATCAAGGACGGCAGCGATCTCGTCATCGGCGTCGGCGGCGACGGGACGATGAACGAGATCGCCAACGGCTTCTTCGAGGACCGCCGGATCATCAATCCCGACGCGACGCTGGGCATCGTTCCCTCGGGGACGGGCTGCGACCTGACACGGAGCCTGGGCATTCCGGCCGGCCTGAAGCGCGCCCTCAAGGTCCTCGCGGACGCCCCGTCGGTCCGGATGGACGTCGGCAAGGTCCGCTTCAAGGACCACCGGGGGGCGGACGCGGAGCGGTACTTCCTGAACGTGGCCGATTTCGGGCTCGGCGGCGAGGTCGTCCGGAAGGTCAACGAGCGGCGCCTCGAGAGGAAGGCCTCGTCCTATGTCCGGTGCCTCGTCGAAACGATGGCCCGCTACAGGAACAAGCGGGTCCGGATCCGGGTGGACGGACGCGATCTCCCGGAGGGAGAGTACCTCATCGGGGCCGTGGCCAACGGCAAGATCTTCGGCAAGGGCATGAAGGTCGCGCCCGAGGCCCGCCTCGACGACGGGCTGTTCGACGCCGTTCTCGTCCGCGGCTTCCGGTTCATCGAGTTCTGCCTGCACGGCTGGAAGCTCATCAACGGCAGCCATCTCTCGCACCCCAAGGTCGGCCTCTACCGGGGAGAAAAGGTCGAGGCCTGGCCCGAGGGCGGCGACGAGGTCCTCCTCGAGCTCGACGGCGAGCAGCTGGGCCGCCTGCCGGCGACCTTCGAGATCATCCCCCGGAACGTGCCGATCAAGGGATTCCTCCAGCCTGCCGGATGACCCTCCCGGACCGGAAAGCGGGGCCGCCGGTCAGTCGCTCTTCTTTTTCTTGAGCAGGTCGGGGTCGGTCGTCAGGACGATCCGGCCCGATTCGTCCACGAGCTTGTATATCTTGTTCGTCGTCCTGACGGTCGGCTTCGCGTAGCTTTTCATGATGGAGCTGATGTAGTTCCTCGTTTCCGGATAGGGCGGGATGCCGTTGTACTTCCGGACCGCTTCCTGTCCGGCGTTGTAGGCGGCGAGGACGAGCCGCGTCTCCCCGTCGTAGAGCTTGATGAGGTCCTTGAGATACTTGATCCCCCCTTCGATGTTCTGGGCCGCGTCGAAGACGTTCTTCACCCCGTACTGGTTGGCCGTCGCGGCCATCAGCTGCATGAGCCCCATGGCCCCCTTGACGGAAACGGCAAGGGTATCGTAGTTCGACTCGGCCCGGATGATGACGTGGACGAGCTCCGGGTCGACGCGGTGCTTCTCGGCCAGGGCCCGGACGAGCGGGTCGTAGAGGGCTTTGCGGTCGGCCACGGAGGCGAAGGACAGCCGGACGGCCGCACAGAGGAGGACGACGAGGACGGCGCCGCGCTTCGCGTTCGACATGGCGGTTCCCGAGTATGATGGCAAAAAACAGGAAGCTTGGCAATCCCCGCCCGGGGTGATTCCGGGGGGGTCAGGCCGCAAGGCGCTCGATGAGTCCGGGGACGAGCTCGAGGACCTTGTCGAGCTCTCCGGTCCTCGGCCCGCCCGATTGGGCGAAGTCCGGCCGGCCGCCGCCGCCGCCGCCGATGAGCGGCGCGATCTCCTTGATGAGCGAACCGGCCTTGACACGGCCGGTCAGGTCCTTGGTCACGGAAACGACGACGAAGGCCTTGCCTTCGTGCGCCTCGCCGAGGACGACGACGCCGCTGCCCATCTTCTGTTTCAGGGAGTCGGCCAGGTCCCGCAGCTCGTTGACCGGCAGCCCCTCGACCCGGCGGACGAGGAGGCGGATGCCCTTGACCGACCTTTCGGAGCCTGCGGCCCCCCCTCCGGGGCCCGTTTTGTCCTCGGCCGACCCGGCCAGGAGCTTCTTGCGCAGGGCCCGGTTCTCCCGCTCCAGCTTCTCGACGGAATCCTTGAGCTTGTCGATCTTGCCCAGGATCTCCCTGCGGGTCGAACCCAGGCCCTTCTCCACGCCCGCCAGCAGCTCCTCGGTCTCCTGGGTGTGCCGCAGGGCGCCCTCGCCGGTGACGGCCTCGATGCGCCGCATGCCGGCGGCGATGCCGGATTCCGACAGGATCTTGAAAAAGCCGATCTCCCCGGTCGCGTGGACATGCACGCCCCCGCAGAGCTCCCGGCTGAAATCGCCGATCCCGACGACCCGCACCGACTCTCCGTATTTCTCCTCGAAGACGGCCATGGCCCCGGACTTCAGGCCCTCGTCGAGCGTCGTCACCCGCGTCTCGAGGGGGACGTCCCCCCGGATCCGCTCGTTGACGATGGCCTCGATCCGCCGGATCTCCTCGAGGGTCAGCGGGGCGAAGTGGGTGAAGTCGAACCGCAGGCGGGCCGGCGACACGAGCGAGCCGGCCTGCTTGACATGGTCGCCGAGCACCTGCCTCAGGGCGGCGTGGAGAAGGTGGGTGGCCGTGTGGTTGCCGGAAACGGCCCGCCGGCGGGCGAGATCGACCGCGGCATCGACCCGGTCGCCGGCCATGACCTCGCCGGCCAGGACCTTGATCGTGTGCGAGATGACCTCGGGGGTCAGGAATCGGGTGTTCTCGACGAGCGCCGAGAACCGGGCCCCTTTGAGGACGCCCGTGTCGCCCACCTGGCCGCCGGCCTCCGCGTAGAACGGCGTCTCCTCGAGAACGATCTCCCCGGTCTCGCCCTCCCGGAGGGCCTCGGCGGACCGTCCCTCTTTCAGGACCGCGGTCACCCGGACATCGGCGAGCTCTCCGGTCTCGTGGACCCGCGAGCGGACCGTCAGGCCGCCGATCTCGCCGGCGCCCGCCCTGTCCTTCCGGCGCTCGTCGCCTTTCCAGGAGAGGCGCGCTTTCCGGCGCTGCTCCTCGAGCTCCCGCTCGAAGCTCGGCTCGTCGATATCCATGTCCTTCTCGCGGGCCAGCTCCTGCGACAGGTCTACCGGGAAGCCGAAAGTGTCGTAGAGCCTGAACACCTTGTCGCCAGGCAAGGTCCGGCCGCCCGCCTCGCGGGTCTCCCGGACGACCTGGTCGAAGAACTTCAGGCCGGACGCCATGGTGAACGCGAACCGTTCCTCCTCGGACAGGCAGACCCGCGAGACGTACGGGATGGAGGCCACGATCTCCGGATAGGCGTCCTTCATGATGTCGGCGACCCGGCCCGTGAGCTCGAAGAGGAAGGGCCTGTCGATGCCGAGGAGGTTCCCGCGGCGGTGGGCCCGGCGGATGAGCCGGCGCAGGACATAGCCGCGGCCCTCGTTGGCGGGGGTGACGCCGTCGCCGATGAGAAAAGTCACGGCCCGGACATGATCGGCGATGACCCGGACGGCGACGTCCCCTTCGTCGCCGGAAGGGTACTCCCGTCCGGCCTTCTCGCTGATGGCCTCGATGAGGGGCATGAACAGATCGGTATCGAAGTTGCTCCGCTTGCCCTGCAGGACGGCCGCCGTCCGCTCGAGCCCCATGCCCGTGTCGATCGACGGCGAGGGCAGCGGGCGGAGGCCGCCTTTCCCGTCCTGGTCGAACTCCATGAAGACGAGGTTCCAGAGCTCGACGAACCGGTCGCTGCCGTTCTCGATCAGCACCCGAGGGTCCCCGGCCTCGATGTCCTCGCCCATGTCGTAGTGGATCTCCGAGCAGGGGCCGCAGGGACCGGTATCCCCCATGGCCCAGAAGTTGTCTTTCTTCCCGTAGCGGAAGATCCGGTCCTGCGGGAGCCCGGCCTCCTCGGCCCAGATGCGGTGGGCCTCGTCGTCCTCGAGATAGACGGTCGCGTAGAGCCTGTCGGCGGGCAGCCCGAAGACGCCCGTGACGAGCTCCCAGGCATAGGCGATGGCCTCGCGCTTGAAATAGTCGCCGAAGGAGAAATTCCCGAGCATCTCGAAGAAGGTGTGGTGCTTGGCCGTCCGGCCCACGGTCTCCAGGTCGTTGTGCTTGCCGCTGACCCGGAGGCACTTCTGGACGGACGCGGCCCGCTTGTAGCTCCGCTTCTCCAGACCCAGGAAGACGTTCTTGAACTGGTTCATCCCGGCGTTGGCGAACAGGATGGTCGGATCGTCCTTGGGCAGGAGCGGGGAGCTCGGGACGGTCTTGTGGCCCCGGTCGGCGAAATAGCGGAGAAAGGTCTCTCGGACCCGCTGGGAGGTCATGGCCAGTGTCTTCAACCTCCCCCGTCGGCCCGTTCGACCTTGCTCATGCCCTTCTCCATCTCCTCGACGGCCATGTCGAGGGTCGACTGGATGCCCATGATGCGGAGCTTGAAGTTGTCGGGATTGGACGAGTACTTCATCCCCTGCTCGAAGGAGATGTAGCCGTCCCGGTAGAGCTGGTAGATGGACTGGTCGAAGGTCTGCATCCCGTACTGGGAGACGCCGGCGGTGATGGCGTCCTTGATGAGGCCGGTCTTGTCCTTGTCCGCGATGCAGTCCTGGATGTACGGCGTCGCGATCATGGCCTCCACGGCCGGGACGCGGCCCTGGCCGTCCATGCGCGGGATGAGGCGCATGGAAAGGATGGCCTTGAGGATGCTCGCCAGCTGGAGCCGGACCTGCCGCTGGTGGTGGGGCGGGAAGACCGAGATGATGCGGTTGATGCTCTCGGGGGCGTCGAGGGTGTGGAGGGTGCTGAGGACGAGGTGGCCCGTCTCGGCGGCCAGCAGGGCCGTCTCGACCGTGTCCAGGTCGCGCATCTCGCCGACGAGGATGACGTCGGGGTCCTCGCGGAGGCAGCCCCGCAGCCCCCGCGAGAAGCTCAGGACGTCCATCCCGACCTCCCGCTGGCTGATGGTGCTCTTCTTGTCCTTGTGGAGGTACTCGATGGGGTCCTCGATGGTGATGATGTTCTCCCGGCGGAACGTGTTGATGTAGTCGACCATGGCGGCCAGGGTCGTCGTCTTGCCGCTCCCCGTCGTCCCCGTGACGAGGACGAGCCCCCGCTGGTAGAAGGCGATCTTCTCCAGGACCTCGGGCAGGAGCAGCTGGCGGATGGTCTTGACGTCGAGGGGGATGATCCGCAGGGCGATGGCCAGGGATCCCCGCTGGTGGTAGATGCTGCCGCGGAAGCGCCCGAAGCCCGGCAGGCTGTAGGCGAGGTCGATGTCGAGGTCGTCCTTCAGGCGGCTGCGCTGATATTCCGTCATCATCTGGTTGGCGAGCTCCTCGCAGTCGGCGGCCGTCAGGCGGGGGAATCCCGTCAACGGCGTGAGCGTCCCGTGGATCCTCAGCTGGGGGTGGTTGCCGGCCTTGAAATGAAGGTCGGACGCGTCCCGCTCGATGGCGATCTTCAGGAATTCATCGATGACCATGAGGGCCTCCTTGGGTTTTGGGGGGGACGACGGTGAGCCAGCAGGGGACGTCCCCCCGCCTCCCGGCGAAGATGTCGAAAAAGGCCACGTGGACCCTGGCGGTCACGGGTCCCGGCGTCGAAGAAAGGGCTCATAGGCGGCTCCTTGGTTTGAGTCGCGGCACGGGGTTCCCGATGGAATCCGAGATCTGTCCGAAGCCGATGTCGAGGTCCCATCGTATCCCATCCAGGCCGGCGGCGTCAACTCGGAGGGACGGCCCGCATGGCCCATCAGGTCGTCTCTCCGCAATAGGGACAGCTGCGCGACTTGACGGGCAGGGGCCGGCGGCAGTTCCAGCACAGCGCGGACGTTTTCTGCTCGCGCGCCTTGATGCGGAGCATGATGTCGTCGATCTCCGACGTCTTGGGGGTCTTGCCCTTGTAGAGGGAGAGGTCCCTGACGATCTCCGACGCGCTCTGGTATCTGTCCTCGACCTTGGCGGCCAGGGCCCTCATGATGATGGCATCGATGTCCTTCGGGATCCGGCTGTTGCGGATCCGGGGCGGAGTGATCTTCCCCTGTTGGGCCTTTTCCAGGATCTTGAACGGGTCGGAGTCGAAAATGGGCGGCCGGCCGATGATCATCTCGTAGAAGATGCATCCCAGCGAATAGAGGTCCGAGGCGTAGCCGGCCTTGCCCAGGAACTGCTCCGGCGCCATGTAGGGGGGCGATCCGATCCTCGTCGAGGCGTACGGGACGGAATTGAGCCAGGCCGAGGTCCCGAAGTCCGTGATCTTGGCCGTGCCCTCCTCCGACACGATGATGTTGGAGGGCCGCAGGTCCCTGTGGATGATCTTGTTCTTGTGGGCGTGGTCGACGCCGTAGGCCATCTGCTTGACCATGTCCAGGGCCTGTTCCAAGCCCAGGATCCTTTCCTTTTCCAGGACCTTCTCCAGGGTCGGTCCCTTGACGTACTCCATGACCATGAAGAAGACGTTCTTCTCCTTCTCCGCGGCCAGCATCCGGACGATGTTCGGATGGTTGAGGACGGCCTGGAGGCGGGGCTCCTTGAGCAGCTTGTAGAGCTCGGCCGACTGCTTGTGGGGGACCTTGATGGCGACCTTGATGTCCAGCCACGTGTCTTTGGCCAAGTAGACGGAGCCGAAGCCGCCGCTGCCGAGCGAGCGCAGGATCTCGTATTTCCCGACTTTCTGCCCCTGCAGGAACATGTCACTCGCCCCAGAAATGGAGGACCATCGCGGCGGCCGCAAGGGCCGCCGTTTCGGCCTTGAGGATCCGATGGCCCAGGCTCGCCGCTTCGAACCCGGACTCGCGGGCCAGGCCCTCCTCCGCGACGCTCCAGCCTCCCTCGGGCCCGATCAGCAGGCTCACCGGCGCCGCCTCCGGGAAGGGTCGCGCATCCAGTTCCGCCAGGATGTCCTTGAGGGGCCGCCCGCCTCTCTCGCTGAGGAGGAGCTTGCGGCCCGGGACCGCGCCGCGGAGATAGGCTGTCAGGGCCCTCGGGGCCCGGACGACGGTCGCGAGGGCTCCTTTGCTCTGCTTGGTCGCCTCGAGGGCGATCTTCGTCCAGCGCTCGAGCTTCCGCCCGGACCGCTCTGCCGTCTCCCGGATGGACCGTTCGGTGATGACCGGCAAGAACTCGGCGCACCCGAGCTCCGCGGCCTTCTGGACGAGGAACTCCATCTTCTTGGCCTGGAGCATGGCCTGGACCAGAGCGAGACTCACGCGGCGGCCTTCGGACCCTTCGCGCCTCAGGACCCGGAGCTCGCTCCGCTCGCGGCCCACGGAGACGACCTCGGCCAAGCAGCGGCGGCCGTCGGCGTCGAACAGCCGGACGCTGTCCCCCGGGCGCACCCGGGCGGCCTTGGCCAGATGGCGGTGCTCTTCGCCCCGCAAGACGATCAGCGACGCCCCCTCCTCGAGACGGGGGACGAAGAACTGGTTCGAGGTCACGCTTCCTTCCGGCCTACTGGAAAATGTCCTTCACCCGGTGAATGACGCTTTTGTCGACCGATTCGACATCCTCTCCCCGCAGCTCGGCCAGCTTCACGAGGAGCGCCTTCTGTTCCTTGGACAGGCCGTCAGGCGTCCTGACGAGGATCCTGACGAACAGGTCCCCCCTGCGCTTCCCCGCCAGGTCCTGGATCCCCTTCCCTTTCATCCGGATGACCTCTCCCGCCTGGACGCCGGCCGGGATCTTGAGGATCTCGCTGCCGTCGAGGGTCGGGATCTCGACCCGGGCGCCGAGGGCCGCCTGGGTGAACGAGATCGGGATCTCGCAGGCCAGATTGTTGCCGTCCCGCTCGAAGAAGGAATGCCGGCGCACGCGCGTCGTGACATAGAGGTCCCCGGCGGGCATGCCTTGGTCGCCGGCCTCGCCTTCCCCGACGAGCCTCAGCCGCAGGCCGTCGGAGACGCCGGCCGGGATGCGGACCTTGAGGGCTCGCTTCTCCCGCGCGTGGCCCTTTCCCTGGCAGGTTTCGCAGGGAGATTCGACGATCTCCCCCCTCCCCTGGCAACGGGAACAGGTCCGGGCCACGGCGAAGAAGCCCTGCTGATAGCGGACCTGGCCTCTCCCGCCGCAGCTCGGGCAAGAGGTCGCCTGCGTCCCGGGCCTCCGGCGTGAGCCCCGGCATGTCGGGCAGGGCTCGGCCCGGGTCAGCTTGATGTCCTTCTCGACCCCGGCCGCGGCTTCCTCCAAGCTGAGCTCGACCTCGAGGGCGAGGTCCCGGCCCTCGTGCCGCTCCGGCCCCCGGCGCCTCTCCCGGCCGCCGAAGAAGCTCCCGAAGCTGAACCCGAAGAAGTTGCCAAGAATGTCCTCGAAATCCTCGAAGACCGAGGCGTCGAAGCCGGAGAAGCCCTGGAAGCCCTCCCCGCGCAGCCCCTCGTGGCCGAACCGGTCGTAGACGCCTCTTTTCTCCGGGTCGGCGAGAACGCTGTAGGCCTCGGCGGCCTCTTTGAACTTCTCCTCCGCCTCCTTGCTCCCGGGATTGCGGTCCGGGTGGTGTTTCAGGGCCATCTGACGGTAGGCCCGCTTGATGTCCTCGGCGCAGCACGACCTCGGCAGCCCGAGGACCTCGTAATAGTCCCTCTTAGCCATGGGTCTCCGAAGGCGGCCGGCCCTCGCCCAGCGCCTTTTGCATCTCCTTGACCTCCGAGGGCATGAGCCCCGAGGAGGGCCGGATCTCGATCTTGTGCTGCTGCCCAGTCTCGACGTCACGGGCCGAGACCTGGACGATGCCGTCGGCGTTGATCTCGAACGTCACGTCGATCCGCGGCACGCCGGCCGGGGCCGGCTCGATGCCGACGAGCTCGAAGACGGCCAGCGACACGTTCAGCGAGGCCAGCAGCCCCTCTCCTTGGAGAACGTGGATCTTGACCCGGCGCTGGTTGTTCTCGACGGTCGTGAAGGCCTTCGTCTTGCGGGTCGGGATGGTCGCGTTGCGGTCGATGATGATCTCGTAGCCGTCGTTCTCCGTCTCGATGCCCAGCGAGTGGGGCGTGACGTCGAGAAGGAGGACGAGGTCCTGGACGCCGCCGTGGAGGATGCCGGACTGGATGGCCGCGCCCATGGCCACGATCTCGTCGGGATTGACATGCTCCTCGGGGGCCCGCCCGAAGAACTCGGCGACCTTCTGCTTCACCCGCGGCATGCGGGTCTGGCCGCCGACGAGGATGACCTGGTTGATCGCCTCAGGGGAGAGCCGGGCGTCGGCCAGGGCCCGTTCGATATGCGGGACCGTCTTCTCGACGAGGTCCGCGGTCAGGGCCTCGAAGGTCTGACGGGTCAGGGTCCTGCGGATATGCCGTGAATCGGACTTGTCCGAAGATATGAACGGCAGGTTGATCTCCGTCTCCAGCATGAAGGACAGCTCGCGCTTGGCCTTCTCCGAGGCTTCCTTGATCCGCTGCAGGGCGAGCTTGTCCCCGCCGAGGTCGATCCCCGCCTCGCGGCGGAACGCGTCGACGAGCCATTCCACGATGCGGTTGTCGAAATCCTCGCCCCCCAGGTAGGAGTCGCCGTTGGTGGCCAGGACGTTGAAGACGCCCTCGCTGATCTCGAGTAGGGTGATGTCGAACGTCCCGCCGCCGAGGTCGAACACGGCCGCCGTCCCGTCCTTGCGCGTGTCCAGCCCGTAGGCCAGGCCCGCGGCCGTGGGCTCGTTGATGACCCTCTGGACGTTCAGGCCGCAGATCTCGGCGGCGTCCTTGGTCGCCTGCCTCTGATGGTCGTTGAAGTGGGCCGGCACGGTGATGACGACGCCGGAGACCTTCTCGCCCAGGAACGATTCGGCGCAGGTCTTGAGATAGCTCAGGATCATCGAGGAGATCTCCTGAGGCGTCAGGCGCTGGGAGCCGATGGAGACCAGGACGTCCCCGTTGGGCGCCTCGACGAGCGCGTAGGGCAGCCTCTCGCGGGCTTTCTGGACCTCGGGGGAGGCGTACTTCTGCCCGATGAGGCGCTTGACGGCGAAGACCGTGTTGTGGGGATTCGTGACGGCCTGCCGCAGGGCCAGCGTTCCGATCAGCCTCTCCCCCGTCGAGGTGAAGGAGACCACGGACGGGGTCGTCTGCAGGCCCTCCAGGTTGGGGATGACGACCGGCCGGCTCGCCTCGAGATAGGCGACGCAGGAATAGGTCGTTCCCAGGTCGATGCCGATAACGTGTCCCATGGTCTCTCAGGCCTTCTTCGGAACGGCGACCTTGACCAGGGACGGGCGCAGGAGCCGGCCGTGGCGGAGGTAGCCTTTCTGGAGCTCTTCGAGGACTTCGGGTTCCTCGACGGTCCCGGATTCTTCCGTCGTCATGGCGTGGTGGAAGGCGGGGTCGAAGCGCCGGTCCTTGATCTCGATGGGTTGGACGCCGTTCTTGGCGAGGAGGTTGTGGAACATCCGGTCGATGAGCTCGACGCCCTCCCGGAAGGTCTTGCCGTCGGTCTCCGCGGCCCGGCTCTGGAGGGCTCGCTCGAGGTTGTCCTTCACGGCGAGCAGCTCGAGGATCATTTCGCTCAAGGCGAACTGGTAGTGCTCCGATTTCTCCCGCTCGAACCTTTTCCGGAGGTTCTCGATCTCCGCGAGCTTGCGCAGATACTGGTCCTTGAGGTCGTCCCTTTCCTTCTTGAGGTGCTTGAGCTCGGCGTCCTTTTTCTTGAGCTTGTCCTTCAGGCCCCGGTGGCCTTCGGCGCCGTCCCCCTTTTCATGATGGTCCTTTTTGTCAGCGGCGGGCGGCGCTTGCGCTTCCGCGGCGGGGGCCTCGGGTCCCGTCTCCGGGATGAACTCGATCTCCTCCTCGGTCTTCGGATCTTCGGGCTTCGGCCCTTCGTTCTCTTCCGTCATAAGGCAACCTCTCTGCCGAAGATGGTGATGGCCCGGCTCAGCCGCTTGGCGACCCGGTCGACCAGGGGGATGATCTTCTCGTAGGGGATCCGCTTCGGCCCGATGATGCCCAGGGACCCGAGGACCTGATTGCCGTATCCGTAGTGGGAAAGGACGAGAGAGCAGTCCTGGACGTTCGGGAAGTTGACCTCCGCCCCGATGAGGACCTTGACCCGCTCCAGGCTGATGAACTCCGACAGGAGCCGGACGAGGTTGGCCTTCTCCTCGAGGTTCTCGAACAGCGACCTCAGCTTGTTCATCTCGAACAGTTCGGACTTGTTGAGCAGCCGCGAGGTGCCCTGCAGGAAGATCCTGTTCTCTCCTTCTTCGACCTCGATGGAGGCCTTGATGAGGTCGAGGAGCTTGCCGAGCGTGTCTTCGTACCTGGCCCGGTGCTGGGGGAGCTCCCTGAGCAGGGCGTCGCGGACATGGAGAATGGTCCGGCCGCCGTAGGTCCTGTTGATGTACTGGGAGGCCCGGTCGAGCTCCCCCTGGCTGGCGGAGATCCGGGTCTCCAGCGTCTCCGTCAGGACCATGTGGAACGGCGTCACGAGAATGACCAGGATCCTGCGGTCCGAGATCTTGACGAAGCGGAGGTACTCGAACGGGACCCGGGAGACGTTCGGGGAGACGACGAAGCCCAGGTTGTCGGACGAGTCGGCCAGGACCCGCGAGGCCTGAACGAGGAGGGAATCGAGATCGGAGGTCTTCGTCGGGAACTCCTCCTGGATCACCGGCACGTTGTCCTGGGCCAAGGGCTTCTCGGCAAGGAGGCCGCTGACGTAGGCCCGCAATCCCCGGTCCGTCGGGACCCGGCCCGCCGACGTGTGCGGCTGGGACAGGTAGCCCAGCTCCTCGAGCTTGGCCATGATGTTCCGGATCGTGGCGGGAGATCCCTCGAATCGCCCCGATTGGTGAACGGAACCCGAGCTCACGGGGCGCCCCTTCCGGACATAGGCCTCCGCGACCAAGCGGAGAACCTGGCTATCCTTGTCACGCAGAATCGACCGGGCCATGGGCGACCTTCCGGAGTTTTTATAGCACTAAACGGGAACCCCTGTCAATAAACTGGGAGTTAAGGGGCGCCTCCCGCCAAAATCCTAAGTCCCGCATAACCAACGACTTGGGAGAAGTCCCCGGAGACGTCTCCCGACGTTCGATAGAGGACGAGTTCGGCGGATGCCGCTCCCAGATCCTTGGCGGCGACCAAAGCGGCGGACGTCGGCTGGACACCGCACATGGAGATCCCCTTCTCGACGACGGTCTCGAACAGGCCCCGGGGATCGAGGTCCAGGATCCTGCGGATGGCCAGAGCATCCATCCTTTCGGCCGTCTTCTGGCCGACGTAGTGGCTCATATCGGTGCTGGCGACGATCAGCACCCGGCCCGCGAGCGCCCGGATCGCTTCGGCCAGCCCCCGCCCGAAGGATTCGAGGTCTTCGTACCCTGCTTCGTGGGAAACGCACACGGGGACGATCTCCACGTCGGCACGGAGGTACTGGAGGAAAGGGACCTCGACCTCGAGGGAATGCTCGCCGAGATGGGCCTCTTCATCCCGCTCGGCCCCGGGGCAGCGATCGACGATGAGCACCGCAAGGTCCTTGCGGACCGGCGCGTCGCCGAGCGGCGTCACCCAGCTCCCGTCCGTCTGGACGGCGAACAGCGCGCGGGCGCCCCTATGGGCGGGCCCGAGGATGACGGCCGTCGGCGGGATCTCGACGGACGAAAAAACGGCCCCGGCGACCGGGCCCGAATAGACGAACCCCGCATGGGGGACGACGACGGCCAGGGCCCTTTTTTTCTCGACCTTGGCGACGGTCATCTCCCTGAGCGTCAAGAGGAGTTCGTCCCGCCGCCCGGGGTAAAAGGTCCCGGCGACCTGCGGCTGTCTTCTCATACAGGCCTCCTCTCCATTAATAAGCGCCCCGGGGCGGGATGTCAACACGACGAGAAGGCGGCGGGAGGAGGCTCAGGGTCCGGACCGTTCCTCCGTGAACCGGATGCCCAGCTCGCGGAGCTCGTCCAGGATGGGGACATAGATCTCGGGATGGACCGGCACTTCCACGCCTTTCCTCTCGATCCGGCCCTCGAGAATGAGGCGGACGGCGATGGCCGCCGGCAGCCCGACCGTTCGGGACATGGACGAAGGACCTCCCGGCATCCCGTAGTCGATGAGGGTCGAGACGATCCGCTCGCTCCGCCCGCGGGCGTCCTCCGTCTCGAACTCGTGCCGCAGGACGATCATGTCCCTTTCCTCGTCCCGGTACCGGAGCTTCCGGATCATCAGGGCGGCTAGATTGTCGAAGGCCGATCCCCGGCTTGCGGGAAGCGGGCTCGCCTCGAACAGACCGAGCCACTCCAGGCTCTCCATGACCTCGGAGCGAGAGTCGAGGTCCAGGCGCCGGGCCGCGGCCGCCCGGACATCCTCCCCGGGCGCGGCACCCGAGAGCTCTCCCATGAGGTCGAGGTAGCTCGCGCCGGGCCTGTCCCCGGCGGTCTCGTCCAGGAGACCCAGCTGGCCGATCTTCAGGAGCGTCCGGCACCATCCGGGATATCGGAGGGTGCCTCGCAGCACCGTTCGCGCTTCCGGAATGCCGTAGATCTCCCGATAAGGAACGGAATCCCTGTTCGGGTATCCCTCGAAGCCGCCCAGGCCGGGCACGGCGATCATCTCGGGATCGGCGAAGAGCCGCTCGGCCGGGATGGTCACGATCTGCCCGTCCCTGAGGTACCGGGCGGAGCTCTTGGAGGCCAGGAGGACCCCCCGGGGGCTCCAGGAGAACTTGTAGCCGAACGGGTTGTCGTTGGCGTCCGGCGCCGGGAGGCCTCCGCAGTACGAAGTGAAGCCCCTGATCTTTCCGCCGCCGTCATGGACCTCGCGGATGATCCGCATGGCCTCCATGTGGTCGATGCCGGGGTCCAGGCCGAGCTCGTTGAGGACCAGGACCCCCTTTCGCCGGGCCCGGCCGTCGAGCTCCTTCATCGCGGGGCTGACGTAGGAGGCCGTCACCATGTCCTTTCCGTTGACGATGGCCAGCTCGGCGACGAGCGGATGGAACGTGTAGGGGACCATGCTGACGACCAGGTCGGCCCGGCCGATCTCGGCCGAAAGCGCCTCTCTGTCCCCGAGATCCAGACGTATCGCCGTTCCGCGGGAGGACCCGGAGACGAGGGCCCTGGCCCGGTCGGCCTCTACGTCGGCCACGGTGACCAGGAAGCCGGGGCGGGCGAGCAGATAGCGGACGAGGGGACCGGCCACAAGTCCGGCCCCGAGAACCAGGATCTTTTTCATGACGTCTCTCCCCGAACGAGCCGATTATCCGACCGAAGGGCCGAGGTAGGCGTAGTCGGGCGTCAGCTCCCCCCGGTAGAGGATGACCGCCCGCCGGATGACCTCAGGCAGGCCGCACCCCTCGATCGTTCCCCGGAAGTCCCCGGCGGCGATCGCCGGGATGTATTCCTTGAGGCCCCGGCTGAAATAGGTCGAAGACTCCAGAGGAAGCTCGGCGGGAAGGTTGTAGACCGCCAGGACGACGGGGCCATGGCCTTCGAAGCCCATCCGGATCTCGTCCTTGGCCGGATCGTAGACATAGACGGGGTCCGAGGAGTCCGTGGCCTTCATATTGCATTCGATGGAGCCCTCGACGTCGCAGGTGATGTCGGCGACGATCCGGAGGCGGGGGTTGGCTCCGCCTCCGAAAAGCCTTTTCAGGAATGCCTTGGTGAGGAACTTCGGGTACTGGGGGGCCCAATAGATGCCGTTGACGAGGACCGTGAGGTACGGCAGGAGCTCCTCGACCACGGGCTTGTAGAGCTCGGGTTTGGAGTAATACTCCTGCAGGTCGAACGCCCTTCCCGGATCGACCGCGCGGACCATGTCCTCCTCCTTGAACACGACCTTGTAGAGGCGCATCTCCCCGTCCCGGCCATGGAAAAGGCCGGGCAGATCGGCCGGCTTGACGATCTCGACCGGCAGGATGTCGAGGATCTCCTGAGCGCCCTGGCTGACGTGGCCGTAGCCGAAAAAGCCGATGACGAGCGGTCCCAGGCCCTTTGGCAGGCCGTGCTCGATGATGTTCACGGCCAGTTCCGCCACGGCCTCCCGGACCTCGTTCAGATTCCGGTAATGGTGGGCCGGATGGAGAAGGGAGAACGGGTTGGGCACGCCCTCGACCTCCAGCCGGCGCCCCAAGGCCCAGAGCGCGTCGACCATCCCGGCATGTCCCGCGTAGTTGCCGAAAAAGAGGACCCGGCGGCCCTGGTCGTCGACCATCTTCTCGTAATCGACGAGCGAACAGCCGAGCTCCATCATCCGCTTGAGCATGGGCATGTTCTGCTTCTGGCCCTTGGCCGTATGGGAGAAGAACACGTACGTCTTGTCCTTCTCCAGCCGCTCGACGGGGATCTCCTTGATGCCGAACACGATCGAGCAGGGCGAAAGGCCGTCCACGACGGGGATGCCGGCCATCCGGAAATCGCCGTCGGAGAAGACCCGGATGTCGGACGACTGGACGACGATCTCGAGGGGATGGCTGTCGACGAGCTCACGGGCATGCGAAGGGATGAGCGGGACACGCCGCTCCCATCTGTTGATGTCCTCCCTGCGGATGCCGATCCTGGCCTTATGATCCATGATGACGACCCCTGAGAAGGGAAAATGATTGAGAGTCATTATGTCACAAACCCCGGAGGGCGGTCAAATCCGCCTCTCCCCCGAGGCGGCCGAGGTTGACGCCGGCCGGACGAAGGGCTAAGATGGCCGGAGATGATCCGCTTCCACAACACCCTCGGCGGCGCCCTGGAGCCGTTCGCTCCGACCGAGCCGGGGACCGTCAAGCTCTACACCTGCGGGCCGACCGTCTATGACTACCCCCATATCGGCAACTGGCGGGCCTACGTCTTCGAGGACATCCTGAAGCGGTTCCTGCTCTTCCGGGGCTTCAAGGTCGTCCACGTGATGAACATCACCGACGTCGACGACAAGACCATCCGGGGGGCCCGCGCCAAGGGGGTCGGCCTCGAGGAATATACCCGCCCCTTCACGGAGGCCTTCTTCCGCGAGCGGGACATGCTGAACATCCTGCCCGCCGACCATTATCCGCGGGCGACCGGGCACATCCCCGAGATGGTGGCCCTCATCAAGTCGCTCCTCGACAAGGGCTTCGCCTACCGCAAGGACGGGTCGATCTATTTCGCCATCGACAGGTTCCCTTCCTACGGACGGCTCTCCCGGATCGACCTCGCGGAGCGCCGGGCGGGACGCCGCGGGGACGCCGACGAATACGAGAAGGAGAGCGTCCACGACTTCGCCCTCTGGAAGGCCCCCAAGGAGGGCGAGCCCGTCTGGGAGACCGGGATCGGGCCGGGCCGGCCGGGCTGGCACATCGAGTGCTCGGCCATGAGCTCGAAATACTTCGGGCCGAGCTTCGATATCCACTGCGGCGGCGTCGACAACATCTTCCCCCACCACGAGAATGAGATCGCCCAGTCCGAGGCCGCCAACGGCGTCAAGTTCGTCAACTACTGGCTCCATTGCCATCACCTTGTCGTCGACGGCGAGAAGATGGCCAAGTCCAAGGGCAATTTCCTGACCCTCACGGACGTCATGAACAAGGGCTACGACCCCCCGGAGGTCCGGTTCCTTCTCGTTTCCGCCCATTACCGGAAGATGCTCAATTTTACGGACGAGGCCATGCATCAGGCACGCGCCGGGCTGGAAAGGATGCGCAATTTCCTCGTCGACCTCAAGGAGGTCAGAAGGGAAGGCAAGCCCACCCCCGAGGTCGCCCAGCTGGCCAAAGAAGCCAGAGAGGAATTCATGGCCGCCCTTGACGACGACCTGAATATCTCCGAGGCCCTGGCCGCCCTGTTCTCTTTTATCAAGAGCGCCAACGTCCTGAGGGACAAGGGCCGGTTGAACCGGGAGGATGCCGCAGCCCTGCGGGACTTGCTCCTCGAGATCGACGACAAGGTTCTGGGGGTGGGGGTCGGCCTCAGGATCAAGAACGCAGCTATTCCTACTCCCCTTGACATCAAATCCAGCATGCCCAAACCGGATATCGATACGGGCGCCCCTGCCTCCGCCGAGGCGATGGAAGGCATGATCCGGCAAAAGATCGAGGAGCGTCAAGAAGCCCGGGCAGAAAAGGACTTCAAAAGGGCCGACGAGATCCGCCAAGAACTCTTGGAGAAGGGCGTCGTCCTCGAGGACACCAAGGACGGTGTCCGCTGGAAGCGGGTCGCGCCGAAACAATGACCCGGCCGAGCGCGGGCGTTCCTTGTTCTCTCACCCGCTCCGGCCGCAGGACGTTCGATGGATCCTGACCGTGAGACCTCCCGCTCGCTCGGGCAGCGAGGCGAGGAAATTGCCGCTAAGTATTTGATAAATAACAAATTCGATATCGTCGAACGAGGTTTCCGGCTGTTCCGCGGCGAGATCGACATCATCGCCCGGGACGGCGACACCGTCGTCTTCGTCGAAGTCAAGGCCAGGGCGGACGAAACGTTCGGGCGGCCGGAGGACTCGGTCACTCCGGCCAAGCAGCGCCAGATCCGAAGGATCGCCATGGGCTACCTCGTCGAGCGCCGCCTGGGCGACGTCCCCTGCCGGTTCGACGTCATCGCCATCCTGTTCCACGACGA
>JBBIGP010000036.1:0-26776 GCA_037447475.1 Candidatus Aminicenantota bacterium | reverse complement strand
CTGTGTTGCGAAGGGATGGCATCTGCAGCCGCCTCGACTCGTGAATAGATCAGGTCAAGGGAAGCCTGAAGAAAGGGATGGTGCGGAAGGAGGGACTCGAACCCTCACAGCCTTACGGCCATAAACTCCTGAGGCTTACGCGTCTGCCAATTCCGCCACTTCCGCACCGGCGGGGCCGTGGGCCCCGAAGCTTCAGGGAGCCCTTATTATAGCGATTCCGCCTGACGGAGTAAAGACGAGCCTTCCGCTCGAGCCTGGCCCGGGGGGGCCCTTGACAAAGGCGGCCCCGGCTCTTATTGTTAGCATGCTGATGATATTCCGCGTTCCCCGCCTTCATCGGGACAACGAATTCCCCGGATCCCAACAAGGAGGATGAATGAGATTCCAAGGCCGTCCGCACATCGAGACCCTCGCCAAGTTCCAGAGCCAGGGAGAGCTCGTGACCTCGTTCTACCTGGATAACGACAAGGGCCGGCTGACGAAAAAAGAGATCCAGCTGGCCCTCAAGAACCTGCTCAGCGACGCCAGGTCCCGCCTGGAGGGGCTCGGCGTCAGCCGGGAGAAAGCCGAGGCCCTGGGCCGGGACCTGGCCCTCATCGAGGATTTCGGCTCCCGGAACCTCGTCTCCTCGAAAGCGTCCGGCCTGGCCGCGTTCTCCTGCAGCCGGAAGGGATTCTGGCTGGACCTCGATCTGCCCCACGGACCGCGGAACAGGATCGTGTTCGACGCCAATTTCTACGTTCGGCCGCTGTCCGCGATCCTCGACAAGTACAACTCCATCTGCGTCGTCCTCCTCGACCGGCGCGAGGCGCGCTGGCACGAGATCTCGATGGGAGAGATCCGGCCCCTCGCCGAGCTTTCCAGCGACGTTCCGGCCAAGGTCAAGGAAGGGGGGTTCGAAGGCACCGAGGCCAAGCGGATCGAGCGGCGCCTGGACGCGCGCCTCCAGGACCACCTCAAGAAGGCGGCCCAGAAGACCATGGAGCTCCACAAGCAGGTCCCCTGCGACCGGATCTTCACGGGCGGCGAGGACAGCCTCTGCGCGGATCTCGAGGGCCATCTCCAGAAGCCCCTCCGCGACAGGCTCTCGGCCCGGCTCAAAGCGAGGCCGGGCGACCCCCCGGCCAAGGTCCGCAAGGAGGCCCTGGCCGTCGAGGCCGCGCTCAAGAAGGCCGAGGAAGAGGAGACCGTCCAGAAGCTGGTCGCGGAGCTCGAACGGGGCGGTCTGGCGGCCTCGGGCCTGCGGGAGACCATCCACCGCCTGAACCAGTTCGAGGTCCAGACGCTCGTCGTCACCCACAACTTCTCCAAGCCGGGACGGGTCTGCCCGGCCCACCGCTTCTATTATCTCGAAGAGCTCCAGTGCCCGGTCTGCGGGAAGAAGACGGACATCGTCCGGGACGTCGTCGACGAGGCCATCGAAACCGTCTTGAAGCGCGGGGGGACCGTCAAGCACGTCACCCCGCCCTCGAAGCTCGACCGCTACGGCGAGATCGGGGCCTTCCTCAGATATAAAGTCTGAGAGCGAACGGGCGGGCGATCGTCCGGCTAGGCCGCGGGACCCTTCTCCTTGAACTGTATCTTGTTGAATAAGCTATAGATGACCGGGATGACGAAGAGCGTTAACAAGGTCGTCGCCGTCAATCCGAAGGCGATGGAAACGCCCATGGGCGCCCGAAACTCGGAGCCCGAGGACCGGGAGAAGGCCATCGGCAGGGCGCCCAGGATGGTCGTCAGGGCGGTCAGCACGACGGCCCGCAGACGCGTCGACGCCCCCTGGAGGACCGCCTCGCGCCTGTCGACGCCTCGCTTGATGAGCTGGTTGATGTAGTCGATCATGACGATGCCGTTGTTGACGGCGATCCCGGCTAGCATGATGACCCCGATGAGGGCCGCGATGCTGAGCGTCCGGCCCGTCACGAGCAGCCCGAAGATGACCCCGATGATCCCCAGGGGCACGGTGAACATGATGATGAACGGATGGGTGAAGTGCTCGAACTGGGAGGCCATGATCATGTACACGAGGAGGATGGCCAGGGCGAAGGCCCCGGCCAGGATGAGGAAGGCCTCGGTCATCTGTTCGTAGGCGCCTCCGTACTCGACGAAGTATCCCGGCGGCAGGCTTTTCTCGAAGCCGACGAGCCTGCCCTTGATGTCGCGGACGACGCTGCCGAGGTCGCGGTCGACGATGTTGGCGGTGACCGAAACGCGCCGGGCCTGGTTCTCGCGGTTGATCATGATCGGCCCTTCGGCGGGGGCGATCACGGCCGCCTCTTCGAGCAAGACGGTCTTTCCCGAGGGGGTCAGGACGGGGATGCGCCGGACCTCGTCGAGGCTGTCGCGGTACTGTTCCTTGAAGCGCAGCCGGACGTCGATCTCGTCGCTTCCCTCCCGGTAGCGCGTGGCGACCTTGCCGAGGGTGGCGGTCTGGACGGTGTTGGCCACTTGGAAGACGGACAGGCCCAGCCGGTAGGCCCGCTCCCGGTCGATATGGATCCGGATCTCGGGCTTGCCCGCGGCCATCGTGTGGTTGACGTCGCGGAGGCCGTCGATGCCGGAGATCATCCGCACGATCTGGTCGGCCCGGTCCTTGAGGACGTCAAGGTCCTTGCCGAAGAGCTTGATCTCGACGGGGGCCGACGCGCCGCCGAGGAGCATCTGGCTCATGTCGATGGCCTCGATTTTGACATCGCTCAGGCTGGGCAGCTTCCGGCGGATGCGCTCCAGGATCTCCTTGTCCGAGGCCGCCCTCTCCTCGCGCTTGACCAGCCCGACCCAGAGGATGGCCTCGTGGGTGCCGGCGTTCGACATGCTCGAGGCGGCGTCCCCCGCGTCGACCTCGACCGAGGAGCCGACCTGGGCGGAGATCATGGTGATCTCCGGCATGGCGGCCATGATGTTCTCGGCCATGACCACGACCCGGTCGGTCTCCTCGAGGGCCGTCCCGACCGGCATGCGGACCTTGAGCAGGAGCATGTCCTGGTCCTGCGAGGGGAGGAACTCCGTGCCCAGGAAGGGCACGACGGCCATCGCGGCGACGAGGGCGAGGAGCGCGCCGCCGAGGACCCAGCGGCGGTGGCAGAGGGCCCGCTCGAGCCATTTCCTATAGATCGCCCGGGCCTTGGCGAACTGCCGCTCGTCGGGGGCCCTGGAGATCGACCGGAGGCTCTTCCCGGAACGGAAGAGCAGCGAGGTGGACAGGGGCACCACGGTCAGGGCCACGAAGAGCGAGGCGAGCAGCGAGAAGGCGACCGATAGGCCCAGGGCTTGGGTCATCTTGCCCGTGATGCCCTGGGCGAAGATCATGGGGAAGAAGACGGCGATCGTCGTCAGGGTCGAGGCGGTGATGGCCATGCCGACCTCGCCGGCCCCGGAGATCGAGGCCTCGTCGGGCCCCTTGCCCTCCTCGAGGTGCCGGTAGATGTTCTCGATGACGACGATGGCGTTGTCGACGAGCATGCCCACCCCCAAGGCCAAACCGCCGAGGGTCAGCAGGTTCAGCGTGTAGCCGGCGGAGTAGAGGGCGATGAAGGTCGTGATGACGGACAGGGGGACGGCCAGGCCGATGATGAGCGTCGGCCGCCAGTTGCGGAGGAACAGGAAGATCAGGGTGATGGCCAGGAGGCCGCCGACGAAAGCGTTCCGGACGGTGTGCCTTGTCACCTGCTCGATCATGTCTCCCTGGTCCATGGCGACATGGAACGCGGGATTGCCCGGGATGGCCCCCCTGAGGGCCGCGAGCTCTTTCTTGACGGCCGCGCTGGCCTGCTGGGTGTTGGCCCCCGAGCGCTTGCTGACGATGAGGTAGACGCCGTTCTGCTGCTGGATGCGGGAGACGTAGCGCATCTCCTTGAGCGTGTCCTTGACCTCGGCGATGTCGGCGACATAGACGGGCTCGCCCGAGGCGCTCAGGCCGACGACGGTCCGGCGGATGTCGTCGAGGTCCCTGAACTCGCCCATCGTCCGGATGAGGATCTCCGAGTGGCGCTCGACGAGGCTCCCGGCGGGCAGATTGAGGTTCTCGGTCCGCAAGGCCATCAGGACCTGGTCGAGGGTCAGGCTCCGGCTCTCGAGCGAGGCCTTGTCGACGTCGACGAGGATCTCCCGCACGTCCATCGCGAAGACGCGGGCCGAGGCCACGCCGTCGATGCGCTCGAGGCGCGGGGCGACCTCGTCCTCGATGACCGTCTTGAGCCTCATGGCCGGCAGGTCGCTGGTGATGCCGTAGAAGATGACCGGGAACTGGCTGAAGTTGAACTTCAGGACCAGGGGCTCGCCGGCCTCCGCCGGCAGGAACTGCTTATAGAGGCCGATCTGGTCGCGGACGTCCTGGGCGGCGAAATCGAGGTTGGTCCCCCACTCGAACTCGATGTTGATGGCCGAGACGCCCTCGGAGGTCATGGACGTGACCTTCTTGACCCGGTTGACGGAGCTGACGACCTGTTCGAGCGGCCGGGTCAGGATGTTCTCGATGTCCTCGGACGAGGCGCCGGTGTAGGTCGTGATGACCGAGACCGTCGGGAACTCGAGGTCGGGGAAGAAATCGAGGCCGAGCCGGGTGAACGAGATGGCGCCCAGGACGACCAGGATGGCCGCCATCATGGACGCCGTGACTCTTCGCTTGACGGAGAATTCCGGGAGCTTCATTTGACCACCTCATCGAGGACCTCGACCGCGGACCCCGCCTCCAGCCCGAAGTTGCCGTCGACGACGACCCGCTCCCCTTCCCGGAGCCCGGCGAGGACCTCGACCATCGTCGTGTTCTGGAGCCCGAGGGAGATGTCCCTGCGGAGGGCTTTGCCGTCCTCGACGACGAAGACGTGGGAGCCGGACAGGACGGCCCTCTGGGGAACGACCAGGGCGTTCTCCCGGGTTTCGACCTCGAAGGCGACATCGCCGTAGGTCCCCGGACGAAGGGCCTGGTCGGGATTCTGGAAGACGGCCTCGACGCCGAATTTCTTCGAGGCGGGGTCGGCCGTCAGGTTGACCACGGTCACCCGCCCGCGGAACTCCCGCCCGGGCAGCGAGGCGACCCGGAGGACGGCTTCCTGTCCTCTGCGGACGCGGGCGATGTCGTGCGAAGAGACACCGACGGCGACCTTGACCTGCGAGTAGTCCATGAGCGTCAGGACCCCCGAGGCCGATCCGAACCCGCTCATCATCGGGTTGATGACGTCGCCGACCTCGGCGTTCTTGGAGGCGATCACGCCGGCGAACGGGGCTTTCATGAGGGACACGCCGAGGGCGTAGCGGGCCAGGTTGAGGGCCGCCCGGGCCTGCTCGAGCTGGGCTGCGGCGGCGTCGAAGGCCAGCCGGGCCTTCTCGTGCTGCATCTCGGAGACCGCTTTCTCCTCGAAGAGCCGGTCCATGCGCTCCCTGTTCCGCAGGGCGTCGGCATAGCCGGCTTCGGCCACGGCCATCCCGGCCTCGGCCTGCTTGAGCTGCAGCCGGATGGATTCGGTCTCGAGCTCGGCCAGGAGCTGCCCCTGGGCGACGCGTTCGCCCTCCTGGACGTGGATGCGGGCGATCTTGCCGCCGACCTCGGGGGTGATGCTGATCTTCCGCCAGGCCTCGAGAGTCCCGGTATAGAGGAGCCTCTCGGAGATCGTTTCCCTCCGGACCTTGAAGACCTTGACCGGCGCCGCGCCGAAGGTCTCGGCGGCGGTTTCCGTCTGTCCCCCCTGCCGGCACGACACGACGGCCGATACGAGGGCCGCGGCGGCGATCCCGATGGTGAGCTGGCGATGCAGGCTCCGGTTTTTCATGATGTCCTCCGTCAACGAGAGCGGCTCTCCGACCGTCCCCGGCCGAGGGCCTTGTCGAGCTGGGCCTTCGAAACGACGCAGTCATAGAGCGCTTGGGAATAGTTCGTCCGGGCCTGGCTCAGGGCGACCTGGGTGGTCGAGACGTCCAGGCCGGTGGCCAAGCCCTCCGTGTAGTTGAGCTCCGCGATGCGGACGGCCTCCCTGGCCTGCTCGACGTTCTTCTCCTGGGAGAGGAGCGTTTCGCGGGCCTGGCGATGGTTCAGGACGGCCTGGCGGACCTCGAGGGAGATCATGTCCTCGAGGCCCTTGCGGGTCCACTCGATCTCACGGACCGCGGCCCGGGCCTGGCCCATCCGCGACCTGGCCTCGAAGCCGTCGAAGAGGGGAATGCTCAGCGACAGGTTGACGGCATAGAAGTTCTGCCAGGTCCCCGTCCGGAAGTTGAAGCTGTCCGCCCAGAAATTGTAGGCCCCGCCCACGGCCAGGGTCGGGAGCAGGGAGCCCCGGGCCATCTTGAACATTTCGCCGGCCATCCGGCGCTGATGGTCGAGCTGGCGGAGCTCGGGCCGCCCGGCGAGGGCCTCCTCGAGGGCCCGGTCGACGTCGACCTCGAGCGGCATGTCGGCCAGCTCGCCTTCGATGGCGACGGGCGTATCGAGATCGAGGCCGAGGGCCGACTTCAGGGCCAGCTCGGAGACGGTCAGGCCGTTGCGGGCCTTGATGACCTGGGGCCGGAGGTTGGCGGCCTCGACTTCGGACCTCAAGAGGTCGAACCGCGAGGCCATCCCGGCCTCGTAGAGGTTCTTGACGTTCGCGTAGTGCTTCTCGGCCAGCGCCAGGGCCTCGGACGCGACCCGGTCGAAATCGCGGGCCAGGAGGTGGCCGTAGAAGGCCCGTTTGACGTCGAAGATGGTCTCTTGTTCGGACTGGCGGACGGTCTCCCGGCTGGCCTCGAGGTTGGCCCGGGCCTGCTTGTAGCCGGAGACGAGCCGGCCGCCGGCGAACAGGGGCACCGAGAACGACAGCGCGAACTGAAAGTCCTTGGTGAAGTCGATGGCGATCCTCTGGGGCGGCTCGCCGGGGATCATGGACGGGAACTCGAGGTAGAAGAGCTTCTCGGCCAAGTTCTGGGTGTACTGGCCGCTGACGGCCGGCATGAACCTCGACACGGCCTCCCGGACGCCCGCCCCCGCCTGGGATTCCTTCTCCCGGGCGGCCAGGAAGAACGGGTTCTGCCGCAGGGCCAGGTCGACGGCCGATTCCAGGGTCAAGGTCAGGGTCTCCGCCTTGTCCTGGGCGGCCAGGCCCGCCGCCCCTCCGATGACGAACAGCGAAACGATAACGATCGCGGCCGGTTTCTTCATGTCATGTCTCCTTCTTGGGCCTGTCGGGATTCTGGATCCCTTCCAGAATGAATCGGCAAAGCGTCTCGGCCTCTTCCCCCGACCCGCCCGGACCTCGCTCTCCCAGCCAGTAACGGGTGTGCGTATAGCCCTGGAGGACGGCCTCCAGGAAAACGACCGCGGTCCGGGTGTCCATCCTCCGGAACTCGCCCGAGGCGATGCCTTCCTCGAGGATCCGGGCGCCGGCGTCGATGGCCATGCGGCGCTTCCGCCTCATGAGCGTCAGCATCTTCCGGTCCCCCGCGGGGACTTCCGACGGCTTTCCGGTCCCGGTCATGAACACGCGGAGGACCCTCAGCATGGACTCGTCCATCCACAGGCCCCGCGTGACGTTCTTCTTGTCCTCCTGGTATTGAAGGATCAGGCGGATCGCGGCCAGGAGCTTGTCCCGGGCGGCCCCGGGGCCTTCGGCGATGGCGGCCAGCGCGTCCCGGACCTCGACGAAGTACGAGACGATGATCTCGAAGACGATCTCGCCCTTGCCCGGGAAGTACTTATACAGGGTGGCCTTGGAGAACTGGGCCTCGCGGGCGATGTCGTCCACGGTCGTCGCGCTGTACCCCTTGCGGACGATGACCCTCTCGGCGGCATGGAGGATGGCCTCGCGGCAGGCCTCTTTCCGCCGCCGCTCCCGCTGTGTCCGAAGATCGTCTTTTCTCACCGGTGGAGCCTTATCGCACGATGATTGAACCTATGAGTTCATCTGTTAAACTCACTAGTTTAGATATCCTACACGAGGCGAGCCGCCATGTCAAATCCGGCTCTCGCCCGTGCTCTCGCCCGACAGGAAGGGGCCGGGTTTCTTATACGTATGAGGCGCCATAAAGTTCGGTTCCGGCGGCCTTTTCAGGCCCGGGGATGGAAGCGGTCGTAGACGCGGCGCAGCCGCTCCCGGCTGACGTGGGTGTAGATCTGGGTCGTCGTGATCTGGCTGTGGCCGAGCATGAGCTGGACCGACCTGAGGTCCGCCCCGCCCTCCAGCAGATGAGTGGCGAAGGAGTGGCGGAGGATGTGGGGCGCGATCTTGGCGGCCAGGCCGGCCTTGGCGGCGTGCCTGCGGAGGAGCTTCCAGATGCCCTGACGGGTGAAGGCCCGCCCCCGGCGCGACAGGAAGAGCTCCCGGTCCGGCTCCGGCCCGGCCAGGGGCCGGACCTCGTCCCGATACCGGCCGACCCAACCGCAGGCCGAGCGGCCGAGGGGGACGATCCGCTCCTTGCCCCCCTTGCCCCGGCAGACGATGAACCCGTCGTCGAGGTTGAGGTCGGCCGGCTTGAGCGAGACGAGCTCGGAGACCCGCAGCCCGGCCCCGTAGAGGATCTCGATCATGGCCCGGTCCCGGAGGCCGTCCGGCTTGGCCGGGTCGGGGGCCCCGAGCAGGTCCTCGACCTCCCGGACCGTCAGGTATTTGGGAAGGGCCCTCCAGGTCGAGGGCGACCTGAGCCCGGACGAGGGGTCCTTCTTCAGGATGCCGCTCAGGACGAGGAACCTCGAGAACGACCGGAGGGCGGAGATGCGCCGGGCGAGGGACCTCGCCGAGAGCCCGGACCGGCTCTCCGAGCGGACGAAGCCGGTCAGGACCTCTTCCGTGAGCGCCGGCCAGCGGCATCTTTTCGACTTGAGGAAGCTCAGGAACCTGCCGAGGTCGCGGGAATAGGAGAGGCGGGTGTTCCGGGCGAGCCCCTTTTCGACGGCCAGGTATTCGAGAAAGAGCCGGAGGGCGTCCTCGGCCGGCGGGACGGCGGGTCTCATGACAGGAAGGGGTTGGAGTCCCTCTCCTGCTCCACGGTCGTCCACGGCCCGTGGCCGGGCAGGACGACGGTCTCGCCGGCGAGCGTCAGGATACGGTCCCGGATGGAGCTCTCGAGCTCTTTCCATGACCCCCCGGGGAGGTCCGTGCGCCCGACCCCGCCGCAGAACATCGTGTCCCCCGAGAACAGGACGCCGGGCCCGAGGAAGCCGACGCTTCCCGCCGAGTGCCCGGGCAGGTGGATGACCCGAAGCGAGGCCCGGCCGAACGGGACCTCGTCCCCGTGCGAGAGGAGGCGCTCGGGCGGCGGCGAATCCGTGGCCCCGAGCAGCAGGCTGAGCTCCATGTATTCGGAGACCTTGAGCATGCCGGCGTCGGCGGGGTGCATGGCCAGCGGCACGCCGTACTTGCGGACGACGTCGCTGTTGGCCCCGATGTGGTCCACGTGCCCGTGGGTATTGAGGACGATGACCGGCATGAGCCCCTTGTCGGCGACGGCGGCGAAGATCTTCCCCGGCTCGGCCCCCGGGTCGATGACGGCGCAGGCCTGGGTCTCGTCGCAGTAGACGAGGTAGCAGTTCGTTTCCAGGGCGCCGACGACGACCAGCTCGTATTTCATCCCCATGGCGCGCCCATCTTAATGCGAAAGCCGGCTCCCGTCAAGAACCCGGATTTCTGGTATAATCCCGGCGTGGACGTCCTCGTCACCAGGGAAGCCCGGCTCGAGATCGAGGCCCTGGGCATCATCCGGCCTTCGGCGCCGGCCTGGGGTTTCCTCATCGGCCACGAGCGAGGCCGCCGCGTCTTCATCGAAAAGGCCCTCGCCGCGGCCGGGGCCGAGCCCGGCACGGCCTCCGGGAAGTATAGGGAGGTCGAACGCCTGTGGCCGGGCAAGGTCGTCGGGCTGTATGCCGTCCGCCCCTCCGCGGAGCTCAAGCGCGCCGTTCTAGACCCGTTCTTCTACGGAAAGCTCTTCATCGAGCTCCGCTTCCCTCGCGGCCGTCCCGAGGTCCGGCCTTTCGTCGTCGAGCACGAGGGCCGGTTCCGCCTCGTGCCCCTGCCGCTGGCGGCGCCGGTCAAAGGAAAAGGGCCATGAGCGCGCCGCTCACGCCCGACCAGCAGCGGGCCTGCCTCCGTTTGGCCCGGGAGGCCCTCGAGCGGCATTTCCGCGGGGAAGAGCGGCTCCGGCCGGTGATCGAGGACCCCGTCCTCCGGGAAAAGCGGGGGGCCTTCGTCACCATGAAGGTGGACGGCGAGCTTCGCGGATGCATCGGATACCCGCTTCCCCACAAGCCTCTCTTCGAGACCGTCGTCGAAATGGCCGTGGCCGCCGCCACCCAGGATTTCCGCTTCGAGCCTCTCGGGCCCGAAGACTTGGGCCGGCTGCGGATCGAGATCTCGGTTCTCGACGTCCCCGAGCCCACCGCGGACCCGTCGGAGGTCGAGGTCGGCCGCCACGGCATCATCGTCTCGAAGGGCGGCCTCCGGGGCCTGCTCCTGCCCCAGGTGCCGCTCGAACACGGCTGGGACAGGGAGACCTACCTCCGCCACGGCTGTCTCAAGGCCGGCCTAGAGCCGGACGAATGGAGGCGGGGCGCGAAAATCGAGATCTTCAGCGCCCAGGTCTTCTCGGAATGACGGGCGGTCCCGTCCGCGCTATTTCTTCTTGGTCTTGAGGGCGGCCAATTCGGCCCGGGCTTCTTCCTTCAGGACATCGTCCTTCGAGGTCGTCTTGGGCAGGTCGATGCACTTCTGGAAGGCCTCGGCGGCCTCCGCGTTCTTTTTGAGCGCGACCAGGGTCCTCCCCAGCTCGAGGTAGTGGTTGGCGTACTCGGGCGCGAGCTCGATGGCCTTCCTCAGGTTGACCTCCGATTCCTCGAAGGACCCCTTGGGGATCGAGCCGTAGACGATGCTCCCCAGGAGCCGCTTGGCCCCGCCGATCTCGTCCATCCTCCGGTGCCAGCGCCCGAGGGCGTGGTAGGCGAGATGGTTCGCGGGATCGAGCTCGATGGCCTTGTCGATCGAGGCCCGGACGGCCTTGGAGGCGTCGATCTGCTCCTTCTTGCCGAGCAGGAGGAGCCTCTTGCCGTTGGAGGCCGCGAGCTGGAAGTGCCCCCAGGTGTCATTGGGGTTGGCGGCGACGGCTTTCCGGGCGAGGGCCGTGGCTTCGGTGTACATCTTCGTCTGCCGCGCCTTGATGTCCTTGTCCGCGGCCGGGATGACGTCGGCGATGTCGACCATGGCCCGCGACGTCTTCCAGAGCGCCTCGTAATTTTCGGGCTCGAGCTTCAGGGCCTCCTGATAGTGCTCGAGGGCCTTCCGGTCGTCGAACTGCGCGTAGGCCTCGTCTCCCATCCGGATGTGCTCCTCGGCCGTATGGGCGTACCCGGCGACGGTCAAGGCCGCGGCGAGAGCGATGAAGATCAGGCTTTTTCTCATTTTTCCCTCCGTGCCCTATACCTTTTATTCATTTCCTGGAAAAAGTCAAGGACAATCCGACGAGGAAGCCGACCGCGCTCAGCCCGACGCCGAGCGGCAGCGACCAGGGCCAAGCCGGCAGGGGCAGGGCCGCCAGGCCCGTCTCGTCGAGGAAGCAAAGGAGGGCGTAGCCCCCGCCGCAGAGGAGCCCGAGCAGCCCGGCCAGGGGGGCCCTTCTCCGGAGGAACAAGGCCGCCAGACCGGGGACGAACAGGCCTTCGGCCATGATCTTGGAGGCCAGTCCCAGGGTCCTGAGGATGTCGGTCAGACGAGTGGCCGTGACGAAGGCGGCGGCCGCGATGACCAGGGTGGAGACGCGGGCCAGGGTTACGGTCCGGCTCCCGGCCCTCTCGCGACCCCCGAAGCGGGCCAGGGCGCCCGTCAGGGTGAAGGCCCCGGCGTTGACGGCCGCGTCCATGGTCGACAGGATGGCCGCCAGAACGGTCACGAAGAGCAGCCCGCCCAGGAACGATCCGGCCTCGAGGGAGATGAACGCGGTGACCAGGGGCCTGTCGGCGGCGCCGTCGGGGTGGAGCGGGAGGAAAAGCATGCCGGCCGCGACGATCCCGGCGTAGAAAGCGGCCAGGGCCGCGGCCGCGCCGGCCGTCCCGAGGCGTGCCGCCCTGCCGTCGCGGGCGGCCTGGATCCTCTGCCAGGCTATGGGCGAGATCGTCCAGGCCAGGACGAATGAGACGGCGATGAGGGCGTTCCTGTCGACCCCGGCCAGGAGGTCGAAGTAGGAGCCCTTGCCCAGCCCGGCCGCGGCCGCCCGGACGCCCGCCCACGGAGACCGGGACGCCAGCGCGGCGGCCATGCCGGCGATGCCGGCGAGCAGGAGAAGGAACTGGACGACATGGATCCGGGACAGGATCGGAAATCCGCCCGTCCCGGAGTAGAGGAGAACGAACCCGGCGGCGACGGCCAGCCCGGCGACGTAGGAGATGCCCAGAAGGCCTTGGAGGAAGGTCCCGGCCGCGACCATCTGCGAGGCTGCCAGCGCCGTCATGTACCAGACGATGAGGACCGTCGTGACGGTCCGGGCGGCCGGGCCGTAGCGCTCTTCCATCAGCTCGGACAGGGTCGAGCCGGCCAGTGCCCGGACCCGGCCCGCGAGCGCGACCAGGATGAAGAGGGTCAGGACCGCCGGCAGCCCGATGACCCAGAACGCGCCGAGGCCGTCGCGGTAGGCCTCGTCCGTCGAGACGAGCAGGGAGGCCGCCCCGATCCAGGAGGCGCAGAGCGTGAACGCCACGCGGGGGGCGCCGAGGCTGCGAGAGGCCAGGAAGAAGCCGTCCAAGCCCTCGAACCGCCGCCGGAAGAGAAGCCCGGCTCCCAAGAGCAGGAGGACATAGAGGAGGGCGGCCAGGAGGAAGCCCGTCTTCATGACGGGCTTTTTATATCAGAAAGGCAAGCCGGCGGGCAATCCCGCATGGGCTGTCAGGGCGTTGGGGGAGGCCGCGGGCGATGTGCTATAATGGCGGTCGTGAAGCGTTTCCTGACCGTCTTTGCCGCCGCGCTCTTCATGGTGGGGGCGGCCCATCCGCAAACCCCCGAGCAGGCCGCCGCCAACCTGGAAAAAGCGCTTCGGGCGGCCCGCACGCTCCAGGCGAGATTCGAGCAGTTCCACTACTCCGCCTCGGTCTCGGCCCCCCTCAGGGAGCGGGGCGATCTCTATTTCCAGAGGCCCGACCGGATGCGCTGGGAATACAAGGATCCCCAGGACAAGGTCTTCCTGTTCAAGGACGGGGTCGTCGAGATGTACATCCCCGAGGACAACACCCTGACCCGGAGCCGCGTCTCGCCAGAGGCCTACGAATCGGATATCCTGGGCATCCTGCTCGGCGCGAGGTCGTTCGCCGAGGCCTTCGATATCGAGAACAACCCGTTCCCGACGGACGCCTCGCGTGTCCGGCAGATCCGGCTGACCCCCCGGGAGGAAGGGGAGTTCTCCCACATCCTCCTCGAGATCGACGAAAGGACGTGGCTCCTGCGCCGGGCCGTCTTCATCGAATGGGCCGGGAACAAGCGCGAGTTCATCTTCAGCCAGGTCCGGACCAATGTCCGGCTGTCCCCCAGGATATTCGATCTCAAAGTCCCCCCGGACTGCGAGATCATCGACGACGGCGAGACCGTCCGCCGCTGAACCTTTCGGCCCCGGGTCCGTATGAACACCCGAGGGCTGGACGTCCTCGATGCCCGAAGACAGCAAGCTCGTCAAACAGGCCCTCAAAGGAGACAGGAAGGCTTTCGAGATGATCGTCCGAAGATACGAGCAGCCCCTCCTCAACTACCTCGGCCGGACGATCGGGGAGCGGGAGACGGCCCTCGATTTCGCCCAGGACGTCTTCCTCAAGGCCTACGCCGCCCTTCCCTCCTATCGCCCGGCCTGGAAGTTCAGCACCTGGCTGTTCAAGATCGCCTCGAACCACCTCATCGACCACTGGCGGAAGAAGAAGCTCCCGCTCGTGTCCCTGGACCAGCCCATCGACGGCGAGGAGGGTTCCCTGACGCCCCAAGCCTCCGACCCCGGTCCGTCCGTCGTCCGCGTGCTCGAGCTGGCCGAGATCCGGGACCGGATCGAGCGGGCCCTGGAGTCGGTCCCCGAGATGTTGCGGGAGCTGTTCGTCCTGCGCCACGTCAGCGAGTTCTCCTACGAGGAGATCGCCGAGATCAAGGGGTTGCCGGTGGGCACGGTCAAGAACCGCGTTTTCCAGGCCAAGGAAATGATCCGCCGGACGATGGGGGCGCCATGAGTGGCTGCCTCTCCCCCGACAGGATCTTCCTCTATCTCGAAGGGGAGCTCGGTCCGGCCGCGAGCCGGGCTTTCGAAGGCCACCTCGGGCGCTGCCCGGAATGCCGGGCCGCTTTCAACGAACGGCGGCTCCTTCACGAGGCGTTCACGTCCCTCGCCCCGCTCGAGGTCCCGGACGGCTTCGCCCGGCGCGTCATGGAGGCGATCCCGGACGGCTCCGGGGCCGCTTTCCGCCCGTTCGCGGCCCTCGCCGCGGCCGCGCTGGCTCTCGCCGCCACCCTGCTCGGCTTCCGCCTCGCCATGGGCGAAAGCCTCACGAGCGTCCTCGTCTCCGCGGGCCGGGCCGCATGGGCCGGCCTCGGCGGGTCCCTCCCCCTCCTGGCCAAGACCGTGAAAGCGGCGGGGCTGATCCTGGACCTTCTTTCTGGGCTCGCTGCATCCTTTGCCGGCAGCCTGGGAATCCTCTCCTCGTTCGTCCGCCCGGAGCTCGCCCTGCCGGCCGTCGGGCTGGGCTTCGCCCTGACGATCGCCATGATCCTCGGGGCCCGAAGACTTCTCTCTATCGGAGAAAAGCCATGACCAAGAAGCTTTCCGCGCCGGTCTTCCTTGCCGCGCTCGGCCTGGCCCTGCTGGCCGCGCCGCTCGCCGCCGACGAAACCGTCAGCTACCGCAAGGAGATCCGGGTCGGCCCCGGAGAGACCCAGTCCAAGATCTTCAGCTTGGGCGGGGACGTGACCGTCGAGGGCCGCATCCGGGAGGACGTCCTCGTCATCGGCGGGTCCATCACCGTCAGCGGCGAGGTCGAGAAGTCCGTGGTCGGCATCGGCTCGCGGATCGTCGTCCGCTCGACGGCCGTGATCGGCGAGGACCTGGCGGCCCTGGGCGGGACCTTGGAGAAGGAGCCGGGCTCCGCCGTCGGCGGGGACACGATCTACTTCCAGACGGCCGAGATCGGGGACAAGCTGTTCAAGGACGGCCTCCTCAAGAGCGTCTTTTCCCTGACCTTCGTCCCGTTCGTCATCGTCATCAAGCTCATCATCGTCTTTCTCTGGCTCGTCGCGGCCTTCGCCGGCGCGGCCCTCTTCCCGAAGCCGCTGGCCTTCGCCTCGGAGCGCATCCGGACCTCGTTCTGGCCCGTCGTCGGGACCGGCCTGCTGGCCGTCGTCCTCTACACCGGCCTGGTCCTCGTCGCCGCCCTGCTGAGCATCGTCCTCGTCGGCATCCCCGTCCTCCTGGCCCTGGCCGCGGCCGGATTCGCGATCAAGGTCTTCGGACGGCTGGCCGTGTTCCATTTCCTGGGCGCGAGCTTCCTCCGGGCGTCCGGCTCGCGGGACGCCACGACGGTCGGCGCCGTCCTCGCGGGGCTGCTCCTCTACAGCCTCATCGGCTTCATCCCCGTCGCCGGCTTCCTGTTCGGGCTGGTCATGAGCGTCGTCGGCTGGGGCGTCACCCTGCGGACCAAGTTCGGCACGACGGAGAACTGGTTCCAGCGCAAACCGGCCGCGTAGGCGACAGGACGGAGACTCGTCCCGGAGGGACAGGCACTTTTGCGTCCCCAGCGCTTGCCGGGAGCTCATCAAAGCCGTCGGATGTCCCCCTGAAGACCCCCATCCTTTACGTTATAGAAGTCACCAACTCTTTCATGATATTTCTTGAAAGTGCGGCTCCGAGTCGCTCCCCGGAGTCCGCTCCCTGCCGGAGGGGGACCCGCCCGGAGGCGGGGGAACCGTCGGGACTGGTTCCCGGGGGTTTGGGGGGCTAAGGGGGACTTCCGACGGCTCGATGGGCTCCCTTAATACGGGGATGAATCGGGAAGAGGAGGAGGTCAGCGCTCGAGGATCTCTTTTTCCTTGGCGGCGGCCATCTCCTCGACCTTGGCGACGGTCTCGTCGAGGGCTTTCTGGAGCTGCTCGAGCCCCGAGAACTTCTCGTCCTCGGTGATCTCCTTCTCCTTCTCGAGCTCCTCGATGAACTCCTTGGTCTCCCGGCGCATGTTGCGCAGGGCCGTCCGCTCCTCCTCGAGCATCCGCCCGATCTTCTTGGCGATCTCCCGGCGGCGCTCCTCGTCGAGGGGCGGGACCGGGATGCGGAGGACCTTGCCGTCGTTGAGGGGGTTGAAGCCGAGGTCGGCGCCGCGGATGGCCTTGTCGAGGGGCTCGAGCACTGACGGGTCGTAGGGCTGGACGACGATGAGGGTCGGTTCGGGGACCTTGAGCGTCGCCACCTGATTGACGGGCGTCGGGACGCCGTAGTAGGCGACCTTGATGTCCTCGAAGATGCCGATGTTGGCCCGCCCCGTCCGGAGCATCCCGAGCTCCTTGCGGAAGTGCTCCACGGAGGCTTTCATCCTCTTGTCCAGGTCCCTCAATGCGTCCTTGACCATGTCGTCCCTCTCGAACGAAGATGAGGGCCGGGGCGCCCGGGCCCCCCGGCCCTAATAGACCCGCGTCCCGACGGCCTCGCCCATCACGGCTCTCTTGATGTTGCCCCTCTGGGCGAGGTCGAAGACGAGGATGGGCAGGCCGTTGTCCTTGCAGAGCGAGATGGCCGTGGCGTCCATGACCTTGAGGCCCCGCTTGAGGACGTCGAGATAGCGGATGGATTTGAACTTCCGGGCCTTCCGGTCGGTCATCGGATCGGCCGTGTAGATGCCGTCGACCTTGGTTGCCTTGAGGATGACCTGGGCCCCGATCTCCAGGGCCCGCTGGGCCGCGGCCGTGTCGGTCGTGAAGTAAGGGCTGCCGAGGCCGGCCGAGAAGATGATGATCCGGCCCTTCTCAAGGTGGCGGATGACGCGGCGGCGGATGAAAGGCTCGGCCAGGGACCGGATCTCGATGGCCGAGACGTGCCGGGTCATGACGCCGGCTTTCTCGATGGCGGATTGGAGGGCGATGCCGTTGATGACCGTGGCCAGCATGCCCATCTGGTCGGCCGAGGCCTGGTCGATGCCGACCCGGGTGCCCTTGACCCCGCGGAAGATGTTGCCGCCGCCGATCATGACGGCGATCTGGACCCTGAGGTCGTGGACCTCCCGGATCTCCCGGCCGATGGCCAGGGCCCGGTCGTAGTCGATGCCCGAGGGGAGGTCGCCGAGCAGGGCTTCGCCCGACAGCTTCAGGAGGATCCGTTCATACGCGGGCTTGGGCATGGCTTGCTCGCCCATTCTACAATGGAACGGGCGCGGGATTCAATCCTGCCCGATCTCGTAGCGCGTGAACCGCCCGACCTTGATGTTCTCGCCGATCTTGGCCACGGCCTGGGCGATGAGGTCGCGGACCTTGAGCTTGTCGTCGCGGATGTAGGGCTGGTCGAGGAGGCAGACCTCCTCGAAGAACTTGCCGAGCTTGCCCTGGACGATCTTCTCCATGATCTCCGGCGGCTTCTTCATGTCGCCGAGCTGGGAGGCGATGATGTCCTTCTCGGCGGCCACGATGTCGGCCGGGACGTCGGCCGAGGAGACGTAGCGCGGCTTGGCGGCCGCGACCTGCATGGCGATCTCCTTGAGGAGCGCCTGGAACTCCTCGTTCCGGGCGACGAAGTCGGATTCGCAGTTGAGCTCGACGAGGACGCCGATCCGCCCGTTCATGTGGATGTAGGAGCCGACGAGCCCCTGGTTGGCGGCCCGGCCGGACTTGGCCTGGGCCCGGGCGTGGCCCTTCTTCCTGAGGATCTCGATGGCCTTGTCCAGGTCGCCGCCGCTCTCGTGGAGGGCGCTCTTGCACTCCATCATGCCGATGCCGGTCCTCTCCCGGAGCTCCTTGACCATGTCCGCCGTGATGTTCATCGTCCCCTCGCCCTTCAGATCTGTTCGCCGGCCTCGCCGGCATCGGGGGCCCCATCGGCCGGCGGGACCTCGCCTTGGCCCTTCTTCTCCTCGAGCAGCTCGCGGCTGATGCGGTTCTTCTTGCCCTCGACGATCGACTCGGCCATCTTCGAAGCGAACAGCTCGATGGCCCGGACGGCGTCGTCGTTGCCGGGGATGGGATAGTCGATCGCCTCCGGGTCGCCGTTCGTATCGACGACGGCGACGATGGGGATTCTCATCTTGCGGGCCTCGGAGATGGCGATGAGCTCCTTGGAGGAGTCGATGACGAACATCGCTCCCGGCAGCGCGCTCATCGTCTTCAGGCCGCCGAGGTTCTTCTGGAGCTTGCGGTAGACCTTCTCGAGCTTGGACTGCTCTTTCTTGGACAGCAGGTCCCAGCGGCCGTCCTCCTTCATCTCCTCGAGCTCCTTGAGCTTGTCGACGCTCGTCCGGACGATGGCGAAGTTCGTCAGAAGCCCGCCGAGCCAGCGCTGGTTGACGTAGCTCGACTCGCTCTTCGCCGCGTAGTCCCGGACGATGTCCTGGGCCTGCTTCTTGGTGCCGACGAACAGGACGTTCTTGCCCTCCTCGGCGACGCTCCGGATGAAGTTCAGGGCTTCCTTGAAGTTCTTGATGGTCTTCTGCAGATCGACGATGTAGATGCCGTTCCTCTGCCCGAAGATGTATTCCTTCATCTTCGGGTTCCAGCGCTTGGTCTGGTGCCCGAAGTGAACGCCCGCCTCCAGAAGTTCCTTCATCGTGACTGAAACCAACTCGCGCCTCCCGTTCCCGATTTACCGCTTGTGGTACTGCGGCGCCTTGCGGGCTCCGAGCAACCCGTATTTCTTCCGTTCCTTGACCCTGGCGTCCCGCGTCAGCAGGCTGGCCTGCTTAAGGGCGGGCTTGAGCTCCCGGTTGAACTCGACGAGGGCCCGGGCGATGCCCAGCCGGATGGCCTCGGCCTGGCCCTTGGCCCCGCCGCCGCTGACCCGCATGAAGATGTCGAACTTGTTCTCCGTCTCCGTCAGAAGGAGCGGCTGGCGGATGATGACCTTGTGGGCGTCCAGGCGGAAATAGTCGTTGTAGGGCCGCGGCCTCTGGTTGACGAACAGCGTGATGTCGCCCTTGCCCGAGCGCAGGAAGACCCTGGCCACGGACGATTTCCTCTTCCCCGTTCCGTAGTATTGGATGAGACTCACTGTGCCTCCTCGATCCGGTATGCCCGGGGATTCTGGGCTTCATGCGGGTGCTGCGGCCCGCGGTAGACCTTGAGCTTCTTATAGACGGACCGCCCGAGCTTGCCCTTCGGGATCATTCCCCAGACGGCCTTCTTGATGACCTCTTCGGGCTTGCGGGCCAGGAGATCCTCGAGCTTCTCTTCCTTGAGGCCGCCGGGGTACTGGGAGTGGGAATAGTAGACCTTCTGGTCGAGCTTGCGGCCGCTGACCTTGATCTTCTCGGCGTTGACGACGACCACGAAATCGCCCGTGTCGAGGTGGCTCGTGAACCGGGGCTTCTTCTTGCCCCGGAGGAGGCCGGCGATCTCGGTGGCCAGGCGGCCGAGGATCTTGCCGTCGGCGTCGATCAACCACCATTTCTGCTCGATCTCGTCCTTTTTGGGAATATACGTCCTCATGACCTTCTAACCTTAGTAGAGAGATAGAAAGATGCGTTAGGATACAAGATTCGGAGCGAAATGTCAACTTTTCGGGCCCCCGCGCGGCGCGGCGGTCCCGTCAGGCGCTCAGGCGCCCTTTTTCAGCTCTTCTTCGAGCTTCTTGCGCTCAGCGGCCCGCTTGCGGAGTTCCTGGAACCGGTCGAGGTACTTGTCGCCCTCGGCGTTGTAGCGGGCTTCTTTTTCCGGCTCGAGCTTGGCCAGAACGGCCTTGTAGAGCGGGCCCATCCAGGCATAGGGCTCGGGGTAGGACGGATCGAGCTCGATGGCCTTCTGGATGGCTTCGTGGGCCTCCTGGGCGATCCCCAGCCGCACCTTGGTGTTCAGGAACTGGAAGCGGTAGGACCGGGACCAGAGATTGACGCCCAGGGCCAGCCAGGCTTCCGCCGAATCCGGTTCAAGGCTGATGCGCTTCTTCCAGTACTCGCCGGCGTGCTCAAAGAGCTTCAGGGTCTCCTCGGGGCTGCCCGAACGTTCCTGGAGGTAGGTGGCCATGTAGGCATATCCCTGCGGGTTCTCGGGGTCGGCCTCGATCCGGCGCAGGTACATCGATTCGGCCTTCTTGCCGATCTCCGGGTTGTCGGCGGAATAGCGCTTATAGAACTCGGCGATGACGTAGTAGTTGCTCATGTTCGCGGGCTCGAGCTCGATGATCCGGAGATAGAGCCTCTGGGCCTCCTCGAAGTTCCTGAGCTTGTCGTACATGTCGCCTAGGGAGTAGATGATGTCCTTGTTGTTGGGCTCGATCTCGAGGGCCTTGTTGAGGGCCTCCAGGGCTTTGGCCTCGAGCTCCTTGTTGGCCGGGTTGTCGATCCCGGGCCGGAAAAGCTGCTTATAGCTCTCTCCCAGGAAACGGTAGGCTTGGATCATGTTGGGATTGAACTTCAGGGCCTGCTCGTACGAGGCGATCGCTTTGCGCCACTGGCTGTCCTTGAAATGGGCGTTGGCCTGGGTGAAGTGATGATTGGCCGAGAGCTTGTTGTAGCTGATCTTCTCACAAGCCGCCAGGGTGAAAACGATGAGAGCGGCGAACAGGGCGAGCAGCGCGATATGGGTCTTTTTACGGAACATCCTGACCTCCTTATGGTCCTGACTTCTTCGCGGAGAAGGACAAGAAGTTATTTATAGACGAACGAACCCGCAAAGTCAAGGCAAAATCCGGCAAGATCGGCCCTCCGGCCCGGTTCGCCGGGGCCTTTCAGCTCGCCCGGACGAAGAGCCGGAGCGGCGTCCCGTGCAGCCCGAACTCCTCGCGGAGCGCGTCGAGGAAGAACTTCTCGTAGGCGGGGGCCAGGCCGCCCCGGGACCCCAGAAAGAGGATGAAGGTCGGCGGCCGGTTCCCTTTCTGGGTCATATAGCGGAGCTTGGCCCGGGCCCCGCTCTTGAGGCGCGGAGGGTGGGCTTCGGCGACCCGGCCCAGGAAATCGTTGAGCCGGGAGGTCTCGATCCTCTTCGAGGCGGCCGCATGGACCTGCGCGGCCATGTCCAAGATCTTGACAACCCGCTGGCCTGTCAGGGCCGAAACGAAAACGAGCGGCGCGTAGCCGACGAAGCCGAGCTTGCGGTAGACCCTCTCCCGGACGGCCCCGGCGTCGACGGCCCGCCCGTCGACGAGGTCCCACTTGTTCAGGGCGATGACGAGCGGCTTGCCGGAATCGTGGGCCAGCTGGGCGATGCGGGCGTCCTGGCGGGTCGGGAACTCCCGGACATCGAGGACGAGACAGATGACGTCGGCCTCGCGCATGTTGGCCTTGGCCCGGATGATCCCGGCCTTCTCCCGGCTGTCGTCGGCCCCGGAGAACTTCCGGATGCCGGCCGTGTCGACCAGGCAGAACGCTTTCCCGTCGCGGACGATGAGGGTGTCGGTGCTGTCGCGGGTCGTGCCCGGGACCTCGCTGACGAGGAGCTTCTCCTCGCCGGCGAACCGGTTGATGAGGGACGACTTGCCGACGTTCGTCCGGCCGACGATGGCGATCTTCAGGGGCTCGTCCTCGTCGCGGGCGGCCGGCGGGGCGACGGGCAAGGCCGAGGCCAGGGCCTCCTCGAGCGGGCCGAGGTTGAGCCGGTGCTCGGCCGAGACGAAGAACAGCTCGCCGGCGCCCAGGCGGCAGAAGCCGGGCCCGGCGAGGTCCTCCTGGGACGGGGAGTCGATCTTGTTGACCACGGCGAAGAGCGGCTTGCCGAGCTTCCTGAGGCTTGCATGGAGCTCTTCCTCGGCCGGAGCGACGTCCCGCTTGCCGTCGAGGACCAAGAGGACGATGTCGGCCCCCCGGGCCTCCTCCCAGGCTTTCTCCCGGATCTTGACGCTCAGGGGCTCGTCCCGGACCCCGAACATCCCGCCCGTGTCGACCAGCATGAACCGCCGGCCCTCGATCGAGGCGGCCGCCGACACGCTGTCCCGGGTCATGCCGGGCAGGGAGTGGACGAGCGCCTTGCGCCGGCCGAGGAGGCGGTTGAAGAGCGTGGACTTGCCGACGTTGGGAAAGCCGACGATGACGACCCGGGGGAGCTTCTTCACGGCGCGGCCCGGCTCACTTGGCGACGAGCGAGAGGTTGGCGACGAGGGGGCGCGTCAGGTCGACGTGCCCCCCGAGCGTCTCCCGCTCGGCCCCCTCGACGAGGATGACGACCCTCCGGACCGGCCGGAAGTTGACTGCCAGCGTGTTGACGACGGCGTACACCGCCGCGAGCTCCGAGGACGACCCGTAGGAGAATTTCTCTATGATCTCCTTGCCGAAATCGACGTAGGCCGTGCCGTCCTTGTTGACGAAGACCTGCCGGACCCGGGTCCCGGGCGGGAGCGGGGAGAGGTAGCTCCCCTCCGAGCCCCGGATGAGCTCCTCGAGGGCCCGCTCGGCCTCGTCCGCGGGCGTCGGCCCGGCCTCGATCTCCCGCGTCTCGCGGTGGAGGAGGTCGTCGTCGTCGGCCAGGAAAAAGAGGGTCACCGAGACCCGGCCGGCCGGTCCCTCGGCCGAGGGCGCGGCCTTGGGAAGGACGGCCTCGGCGATGCGGCTGATCTCCTCCCGGCCGCCGCCCCGGTAGAAGATGACGATCAGAGCCGAGAGGACGAGGGCCATGGCGATGAGGACGATCGTCCGCCTGGAGATCCCGGCTCTCTTCTTCTCGGTCATGGGCGACCTACGACCCCGATCTCAGGTACCTGGCCAGCCCGCGGTAGATGGCCTCGGCGACTCCCGTCTGGAACTCCTCCGCGGCCAGCCTCTTCTCCTCCTCGGGATTGGACAGGAAGGCGGCCTCGACCAGGATGGCCGGGCAGGCGGCGCCGGCCAGGACCTTGAACGGGGCCTGCTTGATGCCCCTGTTCCTCGTGCCGAGGAGGGCGTTCAGCTCGCCCTGGACCATTTCGGCCAGCCGGCTGCTCTCCCGGATGTGGGCCGTCTGGGCCATGTCCCAGAGGATCATCAATAGGTCGTCCTCGCTCGAGGGGTCGATGCGGCCGCCGAGCTCCGAGGAGTTGTTCTCGAGGTAGGCCAGCCGCCGCGTCTCCTCGTCGGTCGCGTTGAGGCTCAGGAAAAAGGTCTCCGAGCCCTGGGCCTTCTTCTGGATCGCGCCGTTGGCGTGGATGCTGACGAAGACGTCGGCCTTGCGGTTGTTGGCGATGGCCGACCGGTTCTCGATGGACACGTCGATGTCGCGGTCGCGGGTCATGACGACCTGGAAGGCCATGTCCCTCTCGATGAGGGCCTTGAGCTTGAGGGCGATGGCCAAAGTGATGTCCTTCTCGAGGTTCCCGAACTTGCCCTTGGCCCCGGTCTCGATGCCGCCGTGCCCGGGGTCGACGACCACGGTCCTGATGCGCTGGGCTTCGCGGGCGCCGGGCAGGTCCTGAGCGGGGGCCTGGGCGTCCGGGCCGGCGACGGCGAGGGCCGCGGCGAGGAGGAGAAGGGACAGGGCGGCCGCGCGCGCCGAGGCCTTTCTATGCTTCACCATGTCGTTCAACGCGAGTCTGGTGGAGGCGGCGGGAATCGAACCCGCGTCCGAAAGCATTCGACAGCAGGTCTCTACACGCTTATCCTCTTCCGATCTCTCGCCGGGCGGCGCTCGAAGAGGAGGAGCATCGCTCGGCCAGCCCCGATGGAGCTTCGCTCCCCGGCCTCAGGACCGGACCGGCTCGCTATCCCGCTGGGTCGGCGCTCCCAAGGCCCCGCGGGAGAGGGCCCCAGGAACGGCGTGCCTTTCTATTAGGCCGCGACTGCTAGAGGTTCTGCAGTTAATTTGTTTCCACCGGTTTAGCGAGGTGGGTGGGACCTCGGCGTGCAACCTGTGTCTCACTACCTCCGTCGAGACCAGTTCGCCCCCATACTCCTTTCGCTTTTATTATAAGGGCGGCCCCTGAGGGTGTCAACCGCCCGGCGAGGCGCCGGGTCTCCTTAATCCCCGGAATCGGGAGATGATCCGAAAAAGGGCGTGACAGGAGGCCCGACAGGAATTATAATGGGGACAAGCAGTCGGTAAAGGCGATGCGCGAACCGGTGGCCGGCCATCTTGCTCCCGCCCCGCGGACGGGATCTTGTCTTGCGTCAAGAACAACGCTTGGAGGATCGGCCGGAAGTTTGCCTGCGGCGGATCCGATCACCAAACAAAGGAGGGGCCCATGATCTGGTGGATCCTGGCCTTGACGGTCATCACCATCCTGTCTTATTTCGCCGACACGGGGATTTGGACGCTGTTCCAGGACCTCAAGGTCCCCGGGCTCAACGCGTCGCTGCTGAGCATCCTGCTGCTGCTCTGCACGCTGGGGATCCTCGTCCGGATGCTCTGCATGCGCCGGCGCGGCGAAAAGGAGAAGCTCCGCTCCAAGGTGGCCCAGCTCGAGGGGAAGCCGTCCGTCTAGGGAATACAACCGAGGGATCTGGAGAAGGACCGGAAGAAAGGGCCGCGGGCCCCGCGGGGGGCCCGCGGCTGTTGCGATGGCGATATGGGCGGTCAGCCGATGACGCGGTAGGCGATCACCGTGTAAGCCCGCCAGGTGAACGTCCCGTCGGTCCCCTTGACCGGGCGAACCCAGATCCTGACCCGCGGCAGGGCGGGGGTCAGGAGCGTCGGCCACTCGTTCGGGGGGACGGGGACCGTGACCGTCTGGATGCGGGTCGCCGTGTTGTAGACGACGGAGACGACGACCGTCTGGAGGTCGCCCGTCGTGTCGAGGAAGACGGTCATGTCCTGGGTCAGGGCCTCGTTCCACCAGCAATAGGTCGTCACCCCCATGGAGCCGGTCGAAGCTGAATAGGCGGTCGTGATCCGGGTCGGATCGCGCAGCTTCTCGGGGGCCAGGACGAGGTTCTCGACGACCCAGCGTCCGCCGGCCTCCTCCCAATACAGCCCGGCCCATGCGAACGCCCACAGATGGGCCGCCTTGGCTTGGTTGAACGTGTCCACGAAGTCCTCGATGCTCGAGGAGGCGCCGGAGGGCAGCCCGAAGAACCACCAGGAGAAGGCGTGGTCGGGGACGGCGCTGTAGGCGAACGCCCGGCCCCTGTAGTCCCACCAGCCGAAGGCGACCGTCTCGGTCGTGGCGTTGGTGATGACCCCGTCGACGTGGGCGCTGAGGACGTTGACGGCGGCGGCCGTCTTGACCGAGGCGGCGGGATCGACCAGAGTCACCTCGACGCGAAAACCGCGCCGGATGTGGCGGAGAACGTCGAGGCCCACGCCCATGTGGACTTCGTCCCGGAACGTCCAGGCCGTGTTGCCGTCGACGAAGATGACGTCGGATGTCCAGTCGCACGTGCGGACGCTGGCGACGGTCGTCTGGGTCCTCTTCCTGACGACGTGGAGCCAGTTGTCGCCGACGCGCCGGACCAGGCCCTCGGGCGTGAACCGGGGCAGCGTGTCGACGCTCGCGGCGTACCAGACGCGCCGGGCGTAGAGGCTGCCGTCGGCGTTCATGTTGGAGGCCACGAGCGCTGCGCCTCTCCCAACGAGCGCGGCCAGGCCGGCGAACGAGCCCGGCCGGTTCGAGTCGGCGTCGACGTAGATCGTGTTGGCGTTGACCCCGAAAGTCAGCTCGACGCCGTGGAGGGTCTTGATCGAGAAGCTCGTCCCGTCACCGGCCGCGGCCGTGATGTCGCCGATGCTGCGGGCGAACTGGAGGCTCAGGAGGCGCCGGGGAAGGGGTTTGTGGCGGACCTGGAGGTTGACGACGACGTTGCCGTCGAGGACGAAGATCGACAGCGGGTGGGCCAGGTCGAAATCGACCTGGAGGTTGGTCGTCTCGCCTTCGACGACGGCGACGGCCGGGTCGAGGTCGATCCGGATCTCGCCGCGGCCCGAGGGGTCGACGACCTTGATCCGGGCGGGATCGACGACCTGGCCCAGGTCGTCGACGATCCTCATCGTCGCCGGGTCGGTGTCGATGGCCAGCCGGGCCCGGCCGAAGGTGCCGACAGGGAGCGTCGCCTGGCCGAGGATAAGGGCGACGCCGCTGAGATCGACGAGGTTGATCTTGCCGGCGGCCGGGTTGGCCGGATCGGCCGTCCAGACGGTCTGCCAGGACTGGCTCTCACGGTGGAACAGGCCGACGGACTTGAGGACGACGGTCACTTCCTGCCAGTCGTCCGTAGGCGCGTCCGTGACGAGAAGGTTGAGGCGGCCCGTGGGCCCATCGGTCGCAGGCGACACCCCGACGTTGCAGGATGCCAGGAAGCCGACGGCCGCGGCCGCGAGAAGAAAGAAAGAAAACGTCCGAAAGACTCTGTTCAAGGGATCCTCCTTTTGAGCCGGATGATTCGCGTGCCCCTTCCCTATCCCAATTTATGCCTGCGGCCGGCCGGAGTCAAGTCCTCCAAGACCCCGGGGCGGCGGGCTTGCTTCCCGATCCGGGCCTCGATGGCCGTTTTCTTCATGGTCATGAAGCCCTGCCTGTGAACGATAGCGCCCGCCGGCGAAGGGCGGACATCCCCCCGGAAAGCGGTTCCCCGGGGGATTTCGGCCTGCTTTGCGGTTAGCCCGGGAAGGGGTGGCCTTCCGGGCGCTTTGTCGCCTGTCGCCATGTGATCCTCTGCCCTTTTAGACTAGGGAGAAGGCGAAACCTTTGCGGGCCATTCGCGCCTTGAGGCCCTCATCCGGGGACGGCACGGCGGTCGCGAATGACACGATCTGCCCCAACCCCTCCTGGAATTTAGGAGGGG
>JBBIGP010000035.1:0-27625 GCA_037447475.1 Candidatus Aminicenantota bacterium | reverse complement strand
ATTCGTGCACGGGAAATTCATGGAGCCGGGAGAGGACGAAAAGCGCCTCTTCATGAGCCGAGTCGGCTCCTTCGAGAAGGCCCTCGGGGAAGAGGGCGAAATCGGATAAAAAGCGGACAAGGTCGGGAGCAAGGCTGTCTTTGACGAAAGCCTTGATCGCCCGCGTCCGCGTTTGCTTTCCGAAATGCACCCCGTTCGTATGGTTCTTGTCCCCCGCTTCGCGGTTCTTCCAGGCCATCACCGGGTAGTGGCGGAACTGGTCGAACCAGGCGCCGACAAGACTGTTCCCGCACTTGATCTTGTGATCTAGGAAGGAGAACGGGAGCGACCGGTCCATGGTCTCTATCCAGAGCGAGAGGCGGCAGAGCTCGACCGCGAGAGGGTCAATGTCCACGCCGTAGATCGAGCGCTCGACAACATAACGCCTGATCACGGCCTTCGTTCTCTTTTCGAAGTCTTCGTCCCCGGGACGGCAGGGCAACCGGAAGGCCTTGATGCTTTCCGGCGCCTCGCCGGGGAGGGCCAAACCTAGGATCTCATCGAGCGGACGGCCGAAGTCGCCATCGAGGCGCTTGTGGAAGTGGAGCGCTTCGTAAACGGCCTCGGTCAGGAACCGAAGGGCCGCGACCGGGAAGGTGCCGGAGCCGCAGGCGGGATCACAGACCTTGAGGGCAAGGATCTCCTCCGGCTTCTTTGGAGTCCAGGCGGACGGAGGAGCGTCATAATCCGGATTCCCCTCGCCGCCTGGAGGGGGATTGTAGGCTAAGGGGCGAAGCGTCCGATGGACGGTCGGTATGGCAAGCCCCGGCCTTTTCGAGTCCCGCCCCAGCGGACAAGGTAGTGTTCGCCAGGGAGGACGACTCGGCTCACGAGCCGGGCGGCCATTCGGCCGAGGGCTTGGTCATGGGCCAGCCGCTTTTCCGGAGTCAGCGCACCCCGGAGTTTGGGGACGAGCTTTGCGGCAACCACGGCATTACGGGCCCAAGTTTCGGCCCTGGTGCGAACCATGCGGCGCTCGTCGTTGGAATCAGGACCGTAAGGTTCGGGGACATCGGCACAGGGTCCCGCGTCCGTCTCGTCGTCTTCGCCGCCTTGCTCTTCCGCGCCGCTTTTATCCTCATCTGATGGCTCGTCGGCCGTTTCGCCGTTTTCTTCGGCGTCTTCGCCCTCGGCCTCCCTCCCGGCGTTCTTCATTTTCTCAAGGAGGCTGGCCAGAGCCCTTTCGTCCATCTTTTCCAGCCGCGAGAGAGGAAGAGCCGGTTCCTGGCCGATGGCCAGGAAGATAATGGGGCCCTTTTCTTCGGCGATCTTGAGCTCGAAGTCGAGCAGGCCTTCATAGAGAATGCCGATATATTCGCTCGAAAGGTCGGAAAAATCGACCGGCGCCGCTATCCAGGTCCCCGCCCTCCCCTGTCGAACCCTGATCCGGGTGCGGGTGATCAGGTTCAGCAGGTCGTGAACATCGCGGTCGGACATGACCTCGCTGTCAAAGCAGGCGGTTTCGAAGACGGCCAGGGCCCGCAAGAGCCCGTCTGGGGCGCCGGAGCCGCCGGGGGCGAAAAGCTCACCGCCATAGGCCGTGACGGACAGGGCCTCATGGTGAGAGCCCCCGTAGATGAGGCGGAAGAGTGCCAGGACGCGCGGCCAGGCGCCCCAGGACCGGGCGAGCCGGTCGCTGCCACGGGCAGCGGTCTTTTCCAGCTCTTCAAGCAACCCGAACACCCCGTAGCATTCATGGTAGATGGGAACGCCGCGCGGAAGGAGATCGCGCGACTCAGCGAAGAGGGCCACGACGAGCCGCATCACGACCCGTACGGCGGCACGGTAGATATCGGCCGGCTCGATCCCGGAGCACTTTTCCTTGATAATACCGCTATGGGCCCGGACGAGCTTCTCGACCGCCTCGCGAACTCTCTCCCCCAGGACGGCCGAGAGCTCGGCCTGGCCCTTGCGGCTGTCGAGGACCGCCTGGAGGAGTGGGGCAGGATCGCCTTTTGAGGGCGGAACCCAGAGTCCCGGGGCGAGCAGGGTGCGCAGAGCAATGACCTGAGGCGATAAGACGCCCTGCTCGAACCACAGGTCGACGTCCCATTCACACCAAGCGTCGAAGTCCAAACCCGCGAAGACGAGGCGCCACTGCCGGCCGTTGGTCAAAAGAGCCAAGTGTTCGTCGCCCAAGCGAAGCCATTGGTGGACTTGGCTTACGGCCCGGCGACCGCGACCCTGACCCAGACTGGGCTCGGAATCTATGAAGACCGGAATCACGCCAGCTTCGTGTCCTCGCCAGAGATGGCGAGGCCTCACGGCCTCGCCGGTGACAGCCCGGCGGGTCCATTCCGACCCGACCTGGGCGCCGCGCTTCCAGCTCCCTGTTTCCGGCGAAAATCCGCATATCCTTTCCAGGACGAAGGCGACGAACTCCGAGATCTCGGCGCCGCCGGGTCTAGTCTCAAGGACCCCGCCGGCTCGGCGCCGCAGCTCTTGTTCCAGGTAGGGAGGAAGCGGCGGAGGAACATGCTCGGAGATGCTGGCGACGCGCTGGGGGTCAAGGAGGAGGCCGCCGTGCCGGAGGCTGTCCCAGCCGAAATTATTGGCGGCCTTCATCGAGAGCCTCCGGGCAGGCGAACTTCGACGCACACGGGAAACACCTGGGCCGGGCCGGACATCGCATAGCGCTTGGGAAGGGCCTTGAGGGTGCGGTCGCGCTCGATCTCGAGCTGGGCCCGGATATCCTCATAGTGCTTCCGGCGGCGCTCGAGCTCCTTCTCCTTCTCCTCGATGGACCGGTCGATGTCCTCGAGCCGCTCCTCGGCTTCGAACAGCAGGCCTTGCCGGCGATCCTCTTTGAGCTTTTCGATCTCCCGCTCGAGCTTGGCCAGGGTGTTCTCGACGATCAAGGTTGAGATCTCTCCCTGCCGGCTCCGATAACGGGCCTCCTCCTCTTTGCGGGCGATCTGTTCGGCTGAAACGAGGGCCTGGCGGAGCGTCTCTGTCAGGCCCTCGGCGTGTCGCGACAGGAATTCCTTAAGAGCACGCTCCGCCGTTTCAAGAATATTACGAGCCTGGGCGATATCGCTGGGCTCGCGCGTGGGCCGAGAATGGTTTAAGTTTTGGGCAGGTTTGTGAGGAAGCGGTGCGTCGAGCTTCCCGGCGATGAAAGGAAAGGCCAGCGTCGTCACCCAATGATGATAGGACTCATGCAGGTTGTTCACGGCCAGCTCCTCGAGGCTGAGCAGGATGAGGGCGTCCGAACCAGGAGGGATTTCGCCGAGGCGAACCGTCCATCGGGAGACCTCGTCGGAACCGCCCGTCAAGCTCGGGAAACGCCGCCGGATGAGAGCGTCGAGGGCCCGCCGGATCATCGGGTGAGAAAGATGCATGAGGGCGATATCCGCCCGCGGCCTGAAAACCATGCGGTCGCCGACATTCTCGAGAAAGGGATCGGGGGCGAAGGCCAGGCGTTGGACGGCGCCCTTTCTCTCCGACCCCAGGTTGAGCCTGAGCGACTCGTCGATGACTTCGCACCAGCTGGGAAGGTCCGGTCTTTGGACCCGCCAGGTGCCATCGGCGGGAACCGGGGCCAGCTGGGGCCTGCCGTGACGGATGGCCATGGCCGCCTCGAGGGTGTCCTTCAGGGAAGCCGGGGCGAGGTCGATCTCCCCGGCCAGTGCGCTGAGCTGGCCGGCGGCCGCCTTGCCCTCAGTGCTCGTTTCCACCGTTGCGTCGGCGGAAAAAGCTGCCCGTCCGCGGGCGGCGGCGACGCGCCTATCGAGGTCGGATTGGACCGCGGCGGCGCTCTCTCCCAAAACCAGCCGGCGATGGGCCGCTTCATCAAAGAGCTCGTTGGCCGAACCGAGGTCTTCGCGGATCTCATTGGCCTTGTTGATGATATGGGCCAGGAAACGGACATCCTGGTCGTCATCGCTCATGAAGTGATGGACGACGACATCGCGTGCTTGGCCGTGCCGGTCGAGTCGGCCGTTGCGCTGCTCGAGCTTCGACGGGTTCCAGGGGCAGTCGAAATGGAGCAGGTAGCGGGCCGTGTGCTGGAGGTTGATGCCCTCGGAGGCGGCGTCGGTCGCGACAAGGACGCGAACGGCATTGTGTGGATCGTTGAACTGTTGCTTGATCGCCTCGCGGTCCGCGTCGTCCATGCCGCCATAGAGCATGAGGATCCTCTCGGGCGCAAAGCGCTCCCGGAGGCGCCGGACGAGATAATCCAGGGTGGTCTTGTATTCGGTGAAAATGACGAGCCGTTCGTCATCCCGCCATTCCCCCTTATGAAGAAGGAGGCTTGCGATGCGGGCGCAGAGGGCGTCGAACCGGGCGTCGGCGGCAGGCGTCGTATCGATGATGTCGCCCCGGGAAAGGTCGAAGCCCATGCTCTCGAGGGAGCGGTCGAGCGCGGCTATCTCGCCGGCAAGGGACGCCTGGACGTTTTTCAGCCATGAGCCGACGATGTTCGCGGCGGTCGCTTCCCGGGACTGTGACTCCCGGTCGTCGCCGGTGTCCCGGTCGACGGACCTACGGGCGGATTCGACTTCCGCCTCCGTCGCGGGCCGCTCTTCGGCCAGCCCTTCTCGGCATCGGCGCCACGATTCGGCGAAGGCCATAGGACAGCTCAAAAGACGCTTGCCGAGGATCTCCACGGCAAAGTTCCCGGCACGTCGCCGGCGTTGCCCCGTGCCGACGACCAGCTGTTTGATGCCGGAGCGGAAGGCGTCGAAAGCCTCGCTCAGAGCCTTCTCTTGCGGCGAAAAATCGAGCCGCAAGGCCTGCGGCGGTTTCCGAGTGCAAAAGAGGGGCGGTTTCGTCCGGGCATTGATCTCGCGCTTCAATCGGCGGAGCACCACTTGTTGGATGCGCTCGCGTTCGGCAGGCTTTAGCTCGTCCGTCCGGCTGAAGCGGACCGGATCGAGGATTTCAAGCAGGCCCGTGAAACAACGCGTGTGGCCGTTGTGAGGGGTCGCGCTCAGGAACAGGCGATGCTCGAAATAGGGGGCGATCTGACGGAGCATGCGGCAAAGGTCGCTGTCGTCCCCGAAAGGAGAGGGCATCAGATTATGGCATTCATCGACAATGAGAAGGTCCCAGGGGAAATGCGGCGATCCATCGAGAGACTGCGAAGCGGCCCGGAACTGCTCGAGGACGTCCTCCTGCCTCAGGTAATGGTAGGACGCGATGATGCGGCTGAAGGAGCGCCAGGGATTCGCGTCAAGGCCGAGACGCTTTCTGAGATTGTAAGTTTCGTCGCGGTCCACGAGATCGAATGGAAGCGCGAATCGTTCCCTCATCTCGTCGCGCCACTGGAGGCGGAGGGAAGCCGGCGCGAGGATTAGGACGCGCCGAATGCGCCGCCGGAGCAAAAGCTCACTAAGGATCAAGCCTGCTTCAATCGTCTTGCCCAGGCCGACATCGTCGGCGATGAGAAGACTGATGCGGGGCATGCGAAGGGCTTTGAGGAGCGGAACGAGCTGATAATCCTCGACCTGGATCGCCCCGTGGAAGGGACTTGATATGGGAAGACGATCGAGTGGTCCCGCACCGTCCGGATCGAGGAAGGGCATAGCCGCCGACCAGCGGGCGACCCGGAGGACCGCGTCGTAGTCTTCCGTGGGCATGGGATCGGAGGAAGAAAAGGGGGGGAGGTTGTGCGGCTCGAGCAGGATCTTGTGCGCTTCGACTTCCCAGAGAAGACGTTCGCTGACAGGAAGCTGATCGTCCTTGTAATCGACGCGGACCAGGTGAAGCCGGCCGGACGAACCGTCCATCGGCATGACTTCCGATATGACGCCGCGCCGATTGCGAACGACGGCGAATATTCCAACCCGGGGGACTTGAAAAGTACTATTCTTGCTCATGGGAGACTCTTGCGATAAGGGTCAGGAATGTCACATTGGTTACCTTGGCAGATAGTATCGAATTATTAGCGAAGCGCCTTTTCCTTTCGGCGGAGAACTCAGGACTTCGTCACCCGGCTTCATGGCTTTTCTCATCACGTCGCAACATATGGGCATACGGTGGTTGGGCCCGGGGTAGCTGCCTACCATCCTGTGCAGATCGCCCGCGATAACATCCAAAAACGGTTTGCCTTCTTGATGAGCCGCGGCTAATAAGCCCTGAAGGGCTCTCTCGAAATCCTCGGCTGAAGGCGCAGCGGAGTTCTTGACGGGCGAAATGCGCTCGCTTGGGGGATCATTCGCTGAACGGACGGCAGTGTTGCCGGTCAGAAGGCTGGATATCATCGCATAGGAGACAGCTTCCCGGCCCTTCGTCACCCGGATGTCCACTTTCTGTTTTCTCCCAATTACACCGGGGCCCTCCAGCCTCCCGAAAATATGCCCGGAATCGGCCTGAGGCGAGGCGATTTTGATCGCGAACCCCCGGCGATGTGCGCCTTGGCCGAAAAACCGACCCAGAAAGATCTCGAGCACGTCCGGACACCGACTTATCCGCCGGATGATATCCTGGACCTCGATCGGCAGATCGTTTATCGCCGAAATCCTCTTCCCAAAGATAGTATTGTGTTCGCCTGAAGTTATGGGGATATCCCTTGCGTGTCCTAGAGGAGCGCACGGCTCATCTGCCGCACGTGCGGATTTCTTCTCTGTTGGGCGCTCTCCTTTTTCTGGATTCTGCTGATACGCCGCTAACGATTCTTTGGGCATGCCATCGGGAGGGGCTGGCAACTCGGTCACCGCGATCATGCCATGATCGTCCAAATAGATCGGGGCACCCGGCTCGATATCAAAGATATCTTTTTCCGCCTTGGTGAGCAATCTTGTCCTGGCGAGCTCCCCCAACGAAGGCAGGGCCGCCGGCCCGGCGTATTGATCCGAGAAAAAATGAATCGTGTCGACCTTCCTGGCAACTCGATCCCAATCGACCAGCTGCCTGTACGCATCTTGCCCGGTCAGGTCAAGAACCTTCTTTATGGCGTACTTTCTGATATAGGCCAATATCATAGACGTGAGGAAACCGCCGTCCTTCCATGTTTCCGAGACCTGGGAATGGTCGTCAACATGGCAACTGTAGGCTTGAATTTGTTCCTCAGGCAACACTATGCCATAGAGGCCCGAGAGAATGAGAACGTGATGAGCCGTTTCTGCAAAAACGGTTGGGTTATCCTTGCCCGCCTCGACGAAGAAGCGGCCGATATACCGCTGGTGGGCCGGCATGAAGAGAGATGATTCGTTTCCGCCGAAATCCGGGCCGAGCTTAAGGCGCGAATTAAGCTGCATATGAGAGATCTCAACGCCATCGCGAACCGCCTCACCTTCCTTAAGAAGGCGCAGGATCGCCCGCCGTTTCTCAATAGTGCCCGAGGCGTGCTCCGGCAACGCGGTCAGGATAGATGGTCCCCCCTTGACGAAGGGACTTCCACCCTGCTTTTTATTATTGGAACAGATCGTAATCAGCAGGATTCCCGTTTTTTCCATCTTCAGCTCCTAAACACATTTTCGTTGTGCCAGATAAGCAGCTCTCTGCGCGGGCAGTCGGCGGGAGAATTGGGGAGGCGCCTCAACGGATGCCCCGCAAAAGGATAATAGGAACGGCCGTTTTCGAATTCTTCCTTGAGGCGGCGGCTGACTTCGATCTTGTAATCAGGCGTCACAGTGATATAGCCGCGGTCGAAGAGGCGATGGAGGTCGCTTCGGAGGAGCAACCCGTTGTTTACCGCGTGGGGGCCGCTTTCATTGAATGGCTTGATGTGGGCGGCCTCGAGAGCGGGCAACGAATGCTCTTCGGTTATCGCGCAGGCGCGCTGGTAGGCGTCGGTGACCAGAACGCGGAAAGCTCCTTGGCCAAGGCGCGGCTTGATGGTGGTTTCTTTGCCGTAGCGAGCCCGTTCCTCTTCGATTCGCTGGGCTTCTCCGTCCAAGTCATGGATCCGCTGGAGCTGCCATCCGCGTTGAAGGTTCTTCCAGATGAATTGGCCGGCTTCCTTGTCGAGCTCATAGCCCGTGGCCTTGCCCCGGACGATTGGCGCCCTCCATTCCGGAGCTGGGAACCACCGGGATTCATCAAAGAAGAACGGTTGGGTCAGGATGATGCACCCGACCTGGAAATCCTCATGAGGATTATCTGGAATTCTTCGATAGTGCAGGAGCCTCTGTCGCATTTCCGAGTAGGTGCGGGCGCCGTTCCGATGCTCGAACGCCTCCCAGGCCAGGCTGATCGGAAGAACGGAATAGGAGACGAAGACCCCGCCTCCGGCAATCAGGTCGCGGTTTTGGGTCCGATCGCTTCGGTGCAGCTTGAAGAGGAAAAGGTCGCCCTTGCCGAGTGCGCGGAACTCGGCGCTCGGAGAGGGCTGCCAAAAGTTGACCTCATCGACCTGAGGCTGGGCGCGTAGATAATCGAACCAATCCTGGTCGGTGACGCCGGCGTAGAGTCTCACTTTACATGCCCTTTTCCATAATGTTTATTGTGGTAAACAATTTTGCCCGATATTGTTTACCTAAGGTGCTTAAAAGAAACACGCGTGTCGCCCTCATCCCTAAAACTTCCACCCGAAAACGATCTCCTGGATCCTGTGGAGGTATTTTTTCTGCAGTTCGTTGATGGCCGTGCTGTACGATTCGATCTCGCTACCGGGAATTTTAGCGTACTTCCCCAGCTCGAGCCCTTGTCTGGCAAGCTGCCGGCAAAAGGCCTCGCCCACAAGCTCCGCCAGAAGCATCCTTCCTTCAGGGGACTCTACTCCCTCAAAAGCAGGCCCCAGGTATTTGGATACGGACGGGAATTTGGTGAACACATGGATGATCCCCTCTCTGTAAGAGACGCGCTGAAAAGGTCCCGTCTGGTTGTCAGGCTTGATGTCGGCGATGAATCCGCCTTTTCTTCCGGCGCGTTCGCCGGAGGGCTTTTTTCCGGGCGATCCGGCCGGCCCCACCTTGACTTTAGCCCTGGCGGACTCCTTTCCCAGGCTGACGATGACATCTCCCTCTGCGCCCTCGGCCAATCCGACGACCTTGAAATACCTGTACCAAATCTTGTTTGGAAACTTGAAGTGCCGCTCGAGCTTGACCTTCGATGACAAGGGCTGAATGGTCCAGGTGCTGCTCTTGATCCTGGCCTCGACGCCCTCGCACTCAACGACGGAGGCGGGCGCGTAAATGGAAAAAGCCCTCGGGGTATCCTTTATCAGGTTGGCGGATTCCGGCTTGAGGATCAGCATGGCAATGTCCGGCCCGGGATCGACCGGGACCTCCGGCGCATCCACGAGCTCCTGCTTGGCGAGCTCGTTCAGCAACCCGCACAGGTTCCTCAGCATTTTCTTCGCCGACTCGCCGACTTCCTTTTCCGGTTTCTTTTCTATTTCTTTTTTCTTCCTACCGACGAGCGGCTCAAGCGATTCTTCGATCACCTCGGCCAGGGCTTGGCAGTACTCATGGCGCCATTCCATGCCGCCTCTGTTCGGGTCGATGAGCTCGGTTTCCCCGTTCCTCAATCTGTTCTCTATTCCTTCGCATATGGCCTCGCCGAAGAAATAATGGGCCGCCGGATCGTTGTCGAACCTGAAAAGCTGGTTGTCCAATATGGCGCTGGGCGTCTTTATGAGGATCCCCGCCAGGCCATAAGGATTGTTGCGGGGGGAGGTGAGGGGCTGAGGGCTTTCCCATATCTTGAGCTCTACGGTATCCCCGTAGCCGGATAGGTTGACGCTTTTTTCGGCGGCAAGCTGGCCCGCAGGATACGAAAATGCGATCTGCTCCATCGTTTTCAGACTTCTTTTCAGGTCCTCGAATGTCAGCTGGATATCCCTTTGATTGGAGCTGTTGATGTCCCGCAACGCGAAGTGCTGGAATAATTGGGACTTGAACGTCTGCAGCTCCGGCAGCTTGATCTTTTCGTTTTTAACGAGGACGTCGATTCTCGTCCCATCGGGCTGTTGTGACGGCGCCGGATTCTTCAGCATGTCATCATCGTATTGAGGCTTCTTCAGATGCGAGTCATACCAAAGTCGGGTTCTGGCCGCGCGGCCGTTCTTGACGGAGACGATCCGGCCCTCGCCCAGGGCGATGATCGTTTCCTTCAGTCCCCTGCCGAACAACCCCCGGACGCCCCTGCCTTCCGTCAATCCGCTGGCTTCGCCACCGAAGACAAGGGCCTTGCTCAGCTCGTCGGCCGTCATGCCTTCGGCGAAATCCTCGACCTGAAGCCTTTTGCAGATGCCGCCCTTTTCCCGGCAGACGAAAATATGAATCCTGCCGTTTCTGCGGACTCCCTTTTCCTCGAGCCGCCGATAGCTGTCGTCGCTGTTGGTGACCAGCTCGACGATGCCGTCGATGAGGTTCTTGATCGTGGTCTTGGCAAGCATTTCCACGATGCGGAGGTCGATGGGCAGGTCTTTCGCCACGGCTTCAATCCTTCGGGATTTTCCTCTTGCAGGAGAGAAGGAATCTCTCCATCGCCTTCTCCCCGTATTCCCTGGCGACATGAAGGAAGTACTCCAGGTTCTGCTTGACCACTCTGGAGGGGGTTTCCAGGGTGCATCTCAGGAGATTTCGGAGCTCCTGCTCCGAGATGCGGAGGTTATCCGGGTTTCTCGAGAAGCGCAGGTAGGGCGCCGATTTTCGCACGAGATCGATGATCCTGTCGTCGGCGCTTCGAACCAGCGAGAGCGAGACCGCTTCAGGGCGCCTCTTGACAGCGCCCGTTTTCAGAATGCCGAGAAGGCTCTTGGCCTTTCGCTCTCCATATTGATTGAGGGCAAAAGCGTCCCTGGGGCTTCCCGTGATCAGTCCCTTCTCCCTGAGAGTGCGAAGGGGGCGATCGAACTTCGTCGCGTCGGGCCATTTTGGATAGCGCTTGAAGGAAAACGCCTTCGGGAAATTATTGAAACACTCGGCGACGAGGCGCTCAAAGGTGCAAGTCTCTTTGCTGATGGCGACGAGATAGATGCTCACTAATATCAGCTCGTGGAGATTCAATCTCCCATAGATCTGGGGTTTCACTTTCAGAGACGGTGTCATCGTTATTACCCTTATTATTACCCTCTTTTGGGGGTATTACCTCTTCTCCCAGAGAGCGCCGGGGCCGCGGCCGCGCGCTGTGATCCCCCCGCTCTCTTTGAGCTTCTTCAGGACGTTCCTGATCATGTCCCGGCTGACGCCCGGACAGGCCCGTTCAAGATCGGCCAGGGCGAAAGGACCGGTGAACGAGCGAACGGCCGCCAGGACGAGCTCGGTTTTGGCCCCCCGCGGGCTTTTCGTCCGGCCGATGCGATCCTCGAATTCCTTGTAGGCGGTCTTGATCGTGTAAAGAACGAAGTTGATATACGGCCAGGGGTCATGACGGGAATCGTGCCAGCCCCGGGAGCTCGCTTCCAGCGCTTCGTAGTATCGCTCTTTGTTGTCCTCGATGAGTCTCTCCAGGCTGATGTAGCGCCCGACCTCGATCCCCGCGTGGTAGCATTGGAGAAGCATCATGAGCCTCGAAACCCTGCCGTTGCCGTCGCGAAAGGGATGAATGCAAAGGAAATCGAGGTTCCATGCGGCGAGGAGGATCGGGAGGGGAATGCGACGGTCCTCGGCCCCTGCTTCCCAAGCCGAAACGAGCGCCTTCATGGCCTGGGGCGAGGCCTTGGCGGACACCGGCTTGAAGCGAACACGGACCCTTCCGTCGGGGGTCTTCTCGATGATGTCGCCGTCTTTGTCTTTATAGCGGCCGGCGGCCCCCGAGCCGGATTTCGCCAGGCCATGGAGCTTGATGATCGTGTCCTCCGTGACGGAGAGGCCCTTTCCCTGTTCGTGGATGAGCTTCAAAGCGTCTCGGTATCCTCGGACTTCTTCCTCGTCGCGGTCCCGAAGCAGCGATTGTCCGAAAACGACCGTGGCGACGCGTGAACGATCGACCGTGACACCCTCCAACCGGTTCGAGGATACGGCGCTTTCGATGAGGGCGTGCTCCCGGAGGGTTTTCAGCAGCTGGGGCGACTGCCTGGTGAACAGCTCCTGTTTTCCGCGGGATTCGGCGATGTCGGAAAGATACCAGACCGCGGAAGGCGGGACGGGCGGAGGTGATGCCAGGAACAGCTCGATAGTGTTCATTTTTTTATCACTTCTCAAACTCCAGTTTCTTCCTATTGTTCGCTTTCTTGATCATTAATCTTCGCTTTCGTTCTTGATATTTCTTAAAACCTTAAAGCGATCCGAAACAATGCCGCCATCGGGACTGTCTGCCTGTACGGACGCCTCCTGGGCCGGGCACTCCTCCCCTGATAAGCCGAAGATCTCGCGCTCGCGAGGGAGGGGGTCGCGGGCCCAGTAATCCTCGAACTGGGCGGCCGAGAGGAGATCGAGGTCGCGCAGGGCGCGGAGCATGGCCTGGGCGCTCACGCCGAAGACGCGCTTGACGAGGAGCACGTCATCGTAGCTGAGGCGCCGGCCTGGGCCGAATTCCTTGTCCACGACCTCGCGGACCTTGGCCGGGGGCATCAGGAAGTGGGCGGCGAACTCCTGGGCGAAGTGTTCTTTGCCGGGTGCCCCCATTGGCGCGATTTCGCCCACGTTCTCCGCGCCGTCGATGACCGGGCCGTCGTGCCGGTCCTTGAGGTAGTGGCAATATTCGTGGGCGGCGCTGAACACCTGGCGGCAGAGCGGCTGCGAGGCGTTGATCAGGGCAAAGGCGGCGGCCTCGGCCTCGAGGAAGATGAAGACGCCGGAGATCCGGACCTCGGGCGGCAGGGGCTGGCGCAGGATGCGGCAGCCGTTGCGCTCGAGGAGGCCGAAGATGTCGCGGATGGGCTCATCGCCCAGGCCCAGGCGGCGGCGCTCCTCGGCGGCCAGGCGGTCGGCCGGGATGTCGGCGTAGAGGGGGGCCAGCTCGAGGCGCCGGCCCGCGGCCCGCTCGAGCCTCAGGTAATCCTCGACGTAGCGCTGGAAGGGGACGAGCTCGGAGCGGGCCTGGTCGTCGAGCGAGGCGGCCCGGAAGAGGATGGTGAAGGCCGGCTCCCTCTCGCCCAGGAAGAAGGCCGAGTCGCGGTTGAGGCGGGCGGCGATGCGGCCTAGGGTCCCGAGCGACGGCGCGCGCTTGCCCGACTCGAGGAGCGAGATGAACTCCGACGACAGGCCCAGCGACTGGGCGAACGCCTCCTGGGTCAGGCCCGCGTCCTCGCGGGCCTTCTTGAGCCGCGCCGGAAGAAAGTTCCCCATTCTCCCAATAGCCCCGCTACAGGCTTTAGTCGCTTTGAACCCTATGAGAAGAGCGCTGAGGAATATAACCTAAGGTCAAGAAGATGTCAAGAAATTTCGCGCAGGCTAGCCTGAGGTTTGAAGCCATCAAATCCATGAGAAAGACGCCCCTCCTTGGACGTCTTTATCTTGACATATCGTAAAATATGGTCTATATTTTACGATGATGAGCGATAATTTCATGAAATATCGCTACATGAGCCGGTTTCTCCCTTCGGAGTCTAAGCCCGGGCTCATTGTCTTGACGGGAGCCCGCCAAACCGGCAAAACCACGCTGGCCCGGTTCACTTACCCCCAGTTGAATTATATCAGCCTCGACGCACCCGAAAATCGGGAGCTCGTTCGCGATATTTCGACCCCATCCTGGGCGGCCTCTGTCCGGGAGGCCGTGATCGACGAAGCCCAGAAAGTGCCGACGGTATTCGAGAAGGTCAAATACGCGTACGATATGGGCGCCGTCAGGTTCACGGTCCTTCTCGGATCCAGCCAGATCCTTCTTCTGAAGAAAGTCCGCGAATCGCTCGCGGGTCGCGCGGCTCTTTTCGAGCTGTGGCCGCTTCTGATGTCGGAAATCGGCGCGGACGAGGCGCAGGGAGACCCGCCCGCTCCCCTTTTTGACCAGGTCCTTTCGGGCCGCCCGCTCGATGATATCCTGGGGAGTATTCCGCCGGCCCTGATCGGCGAGCCCGGCGACGCGTGCAACCGAGCCGAAAGCCACATATTGAAATGGGGAGGGATGCCCGCCCTCCTGGCGATCGAGGAGGGCGACGCGCGCTGGAAATGGCTTCGGGACTACAGGCATACGTATCTCGAGCGGGACCTTTCCGACTTGGCCCGGCTCGACGACCTGGCCGCTTTTTCCAAGTTCCAGAAGCTCTGCTCGCTGCGGTCCGGACGGCTGCTCAATTACTCCTCGCTGGCCCGCGACGCCTCGTTCAGCGTTGATACGGCCCGCCGATACCTGGAATATCTCAGGCTGTCCTACCAGGTGATCCTGCTCCAGCCGTACTATCGGAACCTGACCAGCTCGGTGGTCAAGACCCCCAAGCTCTACTGGCTGGACATCGGGCTCCTGCGGCAGATGAGCGGCCGGCGCGAAGAGAGCGGGGGCGAGATCTACGAGACGATGGTCGTCTCCGAGGCCGTAAAATGGATCCGGACCGCGCAGAAGAACGTCGAGACGTATTTCTACAGGACGCACGGCGGCCTGGAGGTCGATCTCCTTCTCGGCCTGGGAGGCGAACGGTGGCTGGGGATGGAGATCAAAGGCCGGAAGGCGGTCGTCCCGAGGGATGTCACGGCGCTGAGGGCCGTCGCGGATTCCCTGGGCAAGGGCTGGGCCGGAGGCCTGGTCGTCTACCAGGGAGCCGAGATCAAGAGAATCGCCGAGCCTTCGATCTGGGCCGTCCCGTCGAGGCGCTTGTTCACCAGGGCCGAGTAACGCGGGGGCGTTCCCGGCAGGAGGTCCCGATGCCTGAAAACCATTCCCCCCTTCCGGATCGTTTGGCCGAGTTCATACAGAAAACGCCCTGGACGTTCGCCAAGACCTACGCCAGGCATTGGCCGCACGAATACATCGTCCGCGAGAGAGTCGACGCGGGCCTCTTCGACCAACTGGCGGCGCACATCGACAAGCACGGCTACCCCTCACATTTCTATGCGATGAAACAGATATATTTCGACTTCGGCGGCCGCACCTTCTGGCACATGGACAACATCATCAACCGCTGTCCCGAGGCCGACACCTATCACCGGCGCGAAAGGGAGGACCGGCTGCCGAAAACGAAAGACATCACCAAGCACCCTTCGTTCCCCTGGCCGGATAAGCCTTGGCTCTTGAGCGGTCGGTTCGTCGACGCGCTCGAGGCGGCGGCTATCTTGTTCGCCGACAAGGCCAAGAAGGGAGGCCAAATCCCTTACATCTCGCACCTTATGGGCACCTGCGCGATAGCGCTCGAGCACGGGGCGACCGAGGACGAGGCCATCGCCGCACTGCTTCACGACGTGATCGAGGACATCGACGACAAGACCAAGGCGAAGGCGGTGGTCAGCCAGTTCGGCCCCGAGGTCCTGCGGATCGTGGAGGCATGCAGCGACTCGGACACCTTGCCCAAGCCGCCCTGGCGGGAGCGCAAGGAGCGCTACCTCGCCCATCTCGCCAAGGCCGACCCCGCCGTGCTCCTCGTTTCGGCGTCGGACAAGCTCCACAACGCGCGGGCCATCGCCGCCGACCTCCGGCAACACGGGCCTTCGGTTTGGGAGAGGTTCAACGCCCCGCGCGAAGAACAGCTCTGGTACTACCGCGAGCTGGTCGGCCTTTTCCGGGAGCGCCTGACGGACCGGCCGGCCTTGGTCGACGAGCTCGAGCGTGCGGTCGGCGAGATGGAGAAGACGCCCTCGGCGCCTCTCTGAGGCCTACAGCGAAATTAGGGAGCACAATACTCCGTCCCCCGTTTACCCGGGTGGGAGGCGCTCCAGAATGCTCCGGCCGAACTCGAGGCAGTCGGGCCGGCGCAGCAGATCGTAGTCCTTGAGGGGCGGCAGGCCGAGCCGCTGGTAAAGATCCTCCACGATCTTGTAGTCTTCGGGGGACATCAGGACCTTGGTGATGCGCCCGTTGAAGACCCGGCCGGGCACGCCGGCATCGGCCTTGCACAGGGCGGCCAGGTAGTCGTCGATATAGGTCTTCTTTTGCTCGGCTCCCACGGGCTTTTCGAGGTTGCCGCAAACGGCGAACAGACCCCGGACCTTGCCTTGGACGGCGGCCGCGTTGGCCTGGATGAGGTCCGAGAATTCCCGCGGGCCTTTGCCGCCCTGGATGGCCGTGCCCAGCACCAGATGGTCGAAGGCGGCCAGGTCGGGTTTCTGGCGGGCGTCGAACACCGCGGCGATCCCGCCCATGCCTTCGGAGATCCAGACGCCGGCGTCGCGCGCCGTGCCGTACCAGGTGCCGAAGACCACGGCCCATTTGTCTTTGCCCGGTCTGGGGATGAGTTGCGCCGGGGCGCCGTGGCCCATGACGCAGGCCGTGCCCAGACCCGCCAGGCTCAAGTGCAAGAAGCGTCGTCTTTGCATCGGTGCCTCCATGCCGTCGAGATGTTCCGTAGCGTGCGGTCGGAGCCCACGGTATTCTCAATACAGGTTTGCGGACGGCCCGTCAAGCATTGTTGGGGCCGTCAGCCTCGCCCCACCATCCAGTCGATATAGGCCCTCAGCTCGCCGGCCAGACAATAGGGAAGGTTGAGAAGCGTGAACGCCTTCCCCTCCGGCGTGCTCGCCCGGACAATTTCCAGGGGGCCGGCGTAAAGGCGGACGGCGTAACCGTGCGGGCACCTGTTGATGAACTGGTGGAGCGACCTCAGCGCCCCTTTCGCCCCGGCCTTGACCTCGACGGGGACGGCCAGCCCCGCATGCTGGATGACGAAATCGACTTCCGCGGGGGCCTGGGGCTTCTCCCGGACCCAGAAGACCGGCTTCTGATATCCCGGATCCGAGGCGATGAGCTCCTGGCCGACGACCATCTCGGCGATCTTCCCTCGATAGAAGGCGTGCAGATCGCGGTGCTCGAAGTAATGCCCCTGGAGGCCGGCCGAGAAGTTGACCAGGCCGATGTCGAGGAACATCAGCCTCGGCGACTTGCGACGGTCGGGGACCAAAGGGATCCCGGTCGAGGTCGTGGGATAGAGGAGATGGATCAGCATGGCCTGCTCGAGCGTCCTCAGAGACTCGCCGGCCTCCCGCGAACGGTAGTTCGACCGGCCGAAACCGGCGAACTTGATCCGCTCGCCGGCCTCCAGCGGGGCCGCCTCGAGACAGTGGCGGATGACGCGCTTCATGGTCTCGTTCCGGGCGTATTTCGGGATATCATCCAGGAAGGACGTCCAGAGCGAGCGGTAGAGGGGTTCGAGGGCCACCGCGTCGCGGCTCGCGGCGTAATGGGCCACGATCTCGGGCATGCCGCCGACAAGGGCGTAGCGGTGGAACAAGTCCAGAAGCTTCGGAAAAGCATGGGCGGGCGCGGGGACCGTCGAGAGGGCCTCGAGGGCCTGCGATTCGCCCGTGGCCTCGAGGAATTCCCGAAAGCTGAGAGGCCCCATGAAGGCGTGCTCGACCCTGCCCACCGGCACGCCGATCTGCTTCTGCGTGAGGGCGATCTCCAGGAGCGATCCGGCCGCGATGACGTGGATCGCGGGGAGCTCCTCGTGGAAGTAGCGAAGGGCACGCACGGCCTCCGGGGAGTTCTGGATCTCGTCCAGGAAGAGGAGAACGCGGCCTTCGACGCTCGGCAGCCCCTTGTGGAAGCGGATGGCCTGGAAGAGGTCCCGGACACCGGGATCACCGGAGAAAAGCCTCGCCTCTTCGGGTTTCTCAAGGTTGAGCGGGATGAATTGATCATAAGCCGGGGCGAAAAGACCGACGGCCGTGGTCTTCCCGACCTGGCGGGCGCCTCGTAGGATCAGTGGTTTCCGGTCCGACCGGTCCTTCCAGGCTTGAAACTGTCGAAGTATCGTTCTCTTGAACACGATGCCCCCTGACAGGGCCATTGTATCATTTTGTTGTCACATTATAAAGCCATTTATTAACAATTTCTGTATTATTATATAGGATTGGGGTCGGACCTCAGGATTTGATTTATAATCAGATCCTTAGGCTGACCTAGAGCCTGGTCATCAGTTTGAGCGGGGGGATTTTTCAGCGTTTTCGGGGGCAATTCGGCAGGAAAACCCGCCTCCCCGTCACGCGCCTCAATGCCCGCCGAAGACGACGAACCCGCGCCGCCGGAGCTCCTCGGCCAGCTCGATCTCCACGACCTTGGCCGCCCCGTAGGACATCGGATTGAGGTGCTCGTAGAGCTTGGGGACGAGCCGCTCGCCATAGAGCTGCACGACGCGGGCCGCCTTGATCCCGTTCTTGTGGTTCTCGAAGCGCTTCTCGGGCGAAAGGCCCGTCATGCCGACGTAGTAGCCGGCCTTGCCGTCTCCCTTGGGGTTGCGGAGGTAGACGACGTAGACGTTGTGGTGGGCCTTCGGCGCGCGCATGAGGGCGTCTCTGCTATGGATCGAGCCAGTCAATATCGACCGCACGGCCAAGCTTCTCGAACTCCCGGTCTCTGGTGACGAGCGGGACGCGTTCGCGGACGGCCGTCGACGCCGCGAAACAGTCGGCGAACGACAGGGCGTGGGCGGCCTTCAGACGGGCCGCCTCGATGACGTCCTCGAAGGAGTTGTCGACGACCTTGACGGGCAGGCTGGGCAGAATGACGTTCAGGAAGTAGTCGGCCTCCCTCAAGCCGCGCGCCCTGGCCAGGATGTGGTAGACTTCCCCGGCGTTGACGGCGTTGATGAGGAGGTCCCCGGCGTCCGAGGCCAGCATCCCCTTGACCCGGCGGTACCCGGCCTCCCCCTGGAGGTAGGCCAGGAGCGCGTAGGCGTCAAGGACCTTTCTTGTCTTCACGCCGGAGGTCCTTCCGCCGTTCGTCGAGCAGGGCTTTGGTGAGCGACGGCCCTTTCTTGAAGTACCCGTGGAAGTGCTCGACGGGGTTGTCGGGGACGGGCCGGATCTCGATGTGGTCGTCCACGACCGTGACCGAAGCCCGCATCCCGGGCCTGAGGCCGACGCGGTCGCGCTCCTTCTTGGGGATGACGACCTGGCCCTTCGCCGACGTGACGACCGTGGGCATGGTTGAACTCCTGTTCGCTTAGTTGAACGATTTTTCTTTCAGTATAACCATGCGCCGGTCACCCGTCAAGGCCCTCTCCTTTCATACAAATGGACGATCGACCTAGACGACCTTGGCGGCTTCGAAATTCCTCATCATCTTGCATCTTGGGGTCGGACCTCAATAATTCATTGATAATCCTCTTGTTAGCATAGCTGGGAGCTTGGGCATCAGTTTGGCCAGGGCCCTTTTTGCACGTTTTTGAGGGCAAAAAGAACAAACTTGACAGGGCAGCGGGGCCGGCTATACCATCCCGATACCGATATCCCGGACTCGAAAGGTTCCCAATGAAAAAAAAGTGTTTCGCCCTGTTATTGATGGCTATTCTTATGGCTTCGCTGCCGGCCTCGCCGTCCGACATCACACCCACCGAGGAGTCTCCTGCAGCCACGCGTCCTACCGTCGCCCCTCCTCCGACTGACTCGATTCGCTCAGCCGTCCATCCCGCCCTCGCCCAGGACAAGGACGCCCCCGCCCTCACGAGCCTCCAGCGCCTCGAGAAGCAGATCCGCGGCGTGTTCGCCCGCGCCGAGGGCGAGGTCGGCGTTTCGCTCCTCCACATCGAGTCCGGCACGGAGCTTGCCGTCAACGGCGACACGCTCTTCCCGATGGCCTCGGCCTTCAAGGTCCCGCTCCTGGTCGAGGTCCTCTACCAGGTCAAGGAAGGAAGATTCGGGCTCGACGACGAGATCCGCGTCGCCAAGACCGACCAGCACATGGGAAGCGGCATGCTCTCGAGCCTCGCCGCGCCGGGCATCGTCCTTTCGGTCCGCAACCTCGTCAACCTGATGATGTTCATCAGCGACAACTCGGCGACCGACATGCTCCTGGCCAAAGTCGGGGCGGCCAACGTCAACGCCCGCCTGCGGGCCCTGGGCATCGAGGGCATGTCCGTCGACCGGCCCTGCCAGGAGCTGATCATGGATTTCCTGGGCATGGACTACGCCAAGTACGGCAACCTGCCGCTCGACGAGATCACGGCCGCCCGTCGCGCCGGCGGCGGAAGCCGGACGCCCGAGGAGCACAAGAAGGCCGTCCAAGCCTTCAACGCCGATCCGCGCGACCAGGCCACGCCCAAGGCGATGACGGCCCTCCTAGCCAAGATCTTCCGCAAGGAGATCCTCGACCCGGCCTCGTGCGACCTCATCCTCGACATCATGCTGAAGTGCCAGACGGGCGCGGGCCGGATCAAGGGCGAGCTGCCGCCCGGCACCCCGGTGGCCCACAAGACGGGGACCATCGCCGGCACGGTCGACGACTGCGGGATCATCTACCTCCCCGACGGCCAGGGCCACGTCGTCCTGACCGTCTGGACCAAGAACTTCCTGGGCGACACCGAGGACGTCGAGGCCCTCATCGCCAAGATCGCCCGCTTTGCCTACGACTATTTCTATTTTGTTGGGGTCTCTTAGCCTAACCGCACGCTTGGCCATCAGTTTAGGCAGGGGGCTTTTTTCACGTTTTTGGGGGCAAAAACATGGAAGCTGGTTAACTGTGGCGGGCAGGGACCTCCCCCGAACCGAATCGTCCCATCCCCTAGCATTACCGCTTGTAGATCTCGCTGCGGTGCTCGATCTTGGTGATGTCAATGGTTCTCGACTCGTCGTCGACCTCATAAACGATCCGGTAATCCCCCTGCCGCAGCCGATACCGCTCCTGGGCCGACAGCTTCTCGCAGCCGGAGGGCCAGGCGTCCGTCTCGAGAACCTTGATGCGCTCGATCATTCGCTTGAGGTCTTTTCTCGGAATACGCCCCAGCTCGGCGGACGCCGACCGACGAAGGAAGACGCTATATCTTCCCATCGCGCTTCAGGGTCTTGAGGACATCCTCGAAAGCCAGCCTCGGCTCGCCCGCCCGCCGCTCGAAGGCTTCCAGGTCCGCGGCATCCTCGAGGAGCGCGCTCTTGACGGCGGAATTGATGAGGTCGGAAACGGAGTACTCCGTTTCGGCGGCCTTGACCCTTAACGCCCGATGGAATTCGGGTTTGAGATAGACGGTGACGCGCTTGTTCGTATCCTTCACGGCATTTCTCCCCGGGGATATGTTAGCGCTATAACGCTGTAACGTCAAGTCGCCAACCGAATGTCGGCGGGCGCGAAAACGGCGAAGCCGGGCGCTTGGGCGATGGCCCGGTCCGCGCTGGCCACGGCCTCGCAGTTCAGGCGCCGGGAGGCCGCGAGCAGCAAAGCGTCGTTCGTCAGCAGGCCCGCCTCCCGCTGGATCCGCATGGCCTCGAGGACATCGGGGGGCCCGACCGGCTCGACCCTGAGCCCGATGGCGAAGAATTCCCTCATCCGGGCTTCATAGCGCGTCAGGCGGCGGACCAGATCGGGGCGCTCCGCCAGGGCCCGGGCCGGATGGCCGCGCTCGATCCAGTTGTTCTCGCGGGCCTCGATGAGCATGAGCGCGTGGACGAGCTCGGCGACCATCGGCATGGGCACGACCCCCTGGAGCCCGCCCGACGCGCAGCGCTCCAGGAACTTGATGCATTCGAGAGAGCGGCGCTGATTGGCGTAAACGAGAATGTTCGCGTCGATGGCCACCCAGGCGCCGTCCCGAATCGAGGAGAGAGGGGACGGGGAGTGCTCGCTCATGGGACGAGCGCGTCCTCGTCGAGGATCTCGTCGATCTCATCGGGCGGAAGGAGCCCCCTGTGGGAGGTGAACTTGGCCAGGGCCCGGAGCGCCTCGTCGCGGGCCGACCCGCCCTCGAGATAACTGTTGAGGGCGTCCTCGATGAGGACCGAGAGCGGGCGTCTCTCGAGGGCGGCCCGCTGCTTGGCGCCGGCCAAGAGACCATCGTCGATGATTGTGCCGATCTTTTTTTTCATGATGTGGCTCATACCATTAGAGACGCTCAAAACCCGTCGTTATTCTCAGACATGATCATATCAGGGAATCGTTCGGAAATCAAGAATTATCTATATTTCTAGATAGAGTATTGAACAGGCGCTGGTTCATTCTTCCTCGCCCATTACAAACTCTCCATATTTAAATGGTCAATTAGACCATAATATTGTACAATGAGCTCGTCCCCAAAGATCGGCAAGGAGGCCCGCCATGATCTCGATCCCGCTGACCGAAGCGAAAGCGAGAATATCGGCCCTCGTCGAGCGTCTTATCAATCTGAAGGAGCCCATCATGATCACCAAGCACGGCAAGCCTGTCGCCGCGCTCGTCCCTTACGAGGATTGGGAGAAGATCGAGACCTCTAAGGCCGGAGGATTGGGCTCGGTCCCTCCGCCCGTCGCGGACCACGATGCGGCCATCGACGCCATGGTCGAAGGGATCTACGAAGCCCGGACGAAGGCTCAAGCCCGGAAGCCGGTCCTCTGATGTATCTCTTCGATACCGACGTCCTCAGCGCGCTGGCCAAGAAGCGTCGGCCCCCGGGTCTTATGGCCAGGCTGGCTGCGACCCCTCGCGCGGCCCAATTCACCACGGCTATCAACGTCGCCGAGATCTCCTACGGCCTGTTCAAGCTGGAGGGGCAAGGCGGCGCCGGCGGGTCGCGTGATCTCTTCGAGTTCTTTGAAAAGCAGGTCTTCCCCCGCCTCACGATCCTGCCCTTCGAGACGGAGGACGCCCGGGCCTACGGCCGCCTCAAAGCGTCCCTCGAGCGCAGGGGCCGCCCCCGCTTCGAGCCGGACCTGCAGATCGCCACAATCGCCTTGAGGCACCGCCTGACCGTCGTCACGGCCAACGTCCGCCATTTCCAGGGCATCCCGGGCCTGCGGGTCGAGAACTGGTTCGAATGACTACGGTTGGGGTCGGACCTCAGGATCTTATTGATTATTAATATGTTAGCCGCTGTGGGGTCTTCCTCATCAGCTTGGCGGATGGCGTATTTTCATTTTTTTCGCGCCAAAAACAATCAGCGGCAAGCAGGGGGCAAACCGGGTGCGTGTTCCCAAAGGACGTTTTCCCATTTTCCCATGTCACGACCCGGCCTTCGCTCTCCTCAGGTTTCAGGAGCAAGCTCATCAAAGGTCAATCCAGTCATCATGCCTCGCCGGAATTACCACCCTCCAAATCACCCCTGGAGGCGATAGGAGGCTAGTCCGCCCGCCTTTAGCATGGGCGCGGAAATGAGCGGGAGCTTGTGAAGGAAGGTGCGGAATGGAAAGCACGCATTATGAGCCCAGACCCGGCAACGGGCGGAGCAACGGCCGGGCCCACGCGCACAGGCCTGCGCCCTCGAAATCCAACGGCAAGAGCCGCGTCCCCGCCTGCCCCTGCTGCCATGAGTCGGACGAGGTCGTCCCCATCATCTACGGGTTCCCCACCCACGCCATGTTCCTGAAGGCCGACCGCGGCGAGGTCTATCTCGGCGGCTGCGAGATCTCTCCGTACGGCTACTACTGCAAGCGCGACGACCGGGAATTCTAAGCCGCCCGGCGCCGCAGAAGGGGTTAAACCAGAAGGGGTCAAACCTTAATCCATTAAATTTTCCGGCGCTCTGGTTATCAGACGACCAGAATTATTTAATGATTTAAGGTTTGACCCCCTCTGCGCGAAGTGCTATCCTGGCGCGCCGAACGCCCCATGCGCCGTTACGACATCGTCGCTCCCGCCTCCGCCTCCGCCTCCGCCTCGCCCCCGCCGTCCGTTCCCGACCCTCTCTCCTCCTCCTCCGACACGCGCGCCCTGACGACCGGGCTCATCCTCCGATTCTGGCTGCCCCTCCAGGCGACCTGGCTGATGATGGCCGCCGAGAGCCCGTTCCTGGCCGCCGTCATCGCCCGCCTGCCCGGGGCCAGGGAGAACCTGGCCGCCTTCGCCGTGGCCTCTGCCCTGGCCTGGATCGTCGAGTCGCCGGTCGTCATGATGCTCTCGGCCTCCAACGCCCTCGTCCGCGACGGCGTCGCCTACCGCAAGCTCCTCCGCTTCTCCAACGCCCTCAACGCGGCCGTCACCGTGGTCATGGCCGTGCTCATCGTCCCGCCCGTCTTCGATCTCGTCGCCCTCCGGATCATGGGCCTGACGCCGGACGTCGCCGGCTTGGCGGGGCGGGCGATGATCTGGCTCCTATTGTGGCCGGGGGCCATCGGGTTCCGCCGCTTCTACCAGGGCATCCTCATCCGCGAAGGCCGGCCCCAGGCCGTCACCTACGGCACGATCGTCCGGCTCTCCGCCATGGCCGCGACCGGCCTCGCGCTGGCCCTGGCCTTCCGCCTCCCCGGGGCGAGCGTCGGGGCGGGGGCCCTCGGCGCCGGCGTCCTGGCGGAGGCCGCGGCCAGCTGGGCCATGGCCCGCTCCTCCGTCCGGCGCCTGCGCGCGATGCCCGACGATCAGTGCGCCTACGGCCGGGCCCTGACCCAGGCCAGGGTCGTCCGCTTCTACGCCCCGCTCGCCCTGACCTCGTTCCTGTCGTTCTTCGTCAATCCGCTGACGACCTTCTTCCTGGCCCGCGGCCGCCAGCCGATCGAGTCGCTGGCCGTCCTGCCGGTCGTCGTCGGCCTGGCCTTCATCTTCCGGACGAGCGGCATCGCCTTGCAGGAAGTCATCATCGCCCTGGCCGGCGACGGCCCGGAGAACCGCCGCGCCCTGCGCCGCTTCGCCCTGCGGCTCGGGGCGGCCTCCACAGTCGGTCTGGCCGCCGTCGTGTTCACCCCGCTCGCGAACGTCTGGTACGCGACGATCTCGGGGCTCGACGCCGAGCTGGCGGCCTTCGCCGTCCTTCCGGGCGCCCTCCTCGTCCTCCTGCCCTTCTTCGAATCCGCGCTGTCCTACGAGCGGGCCGTCCTCGTCCGTTCGCAGCGGACGACCCCGATCAGCGCCGCGGTGGCCGTCCAGCTGGCCGTGACGGCGGCCGCGTTCGCGGTCATGGTCCTGGCACTGAACTTCGTCGGGGCCGCGGCCATCGGCCCGGCGCTGACCCTGGGCTACGCCTTCGGGCTCGTCGTCCTCGCCCTCGCGCGGCGCATGCTCGACCGCCGGGAGTGACCGCCCCTTCCCGCTCACGCCCCCGATGATAGCGCTCCCGGCGCACTTCCGGATCCCGTCCGCGTGATCGCACGTCCCTCCCAAGCAGGTCCGCCGGTCCTTCCGGGGATTTGGGCGACATTTTGCGCGACCCAATGCGGAGATCCAATGCGGAAACTTGGAACTTGCGGCCGTTTCCTCTATGATAGTCAGTCTTCAGGGGACCTGAAGCGCCGGCCCGAGCGCCGGGATCGCCACTAAGGGAGGAACGGCCATGAGAAGGACCTTCTTCACCAGCGAGAGCGTCACCGAGGGCCACCCCGACAAGATCTGCGACCGGGTCAGCGACGCCATCCTCGACGACCTCATCAAGCAGGACCCGTACGCGCGGGTGGCCGTCGAGGCCTTGACGACCACGGGCACCGTCCACGTGGCCGGCGAGATCACGACGACGGGCTTCGCCGACATCCAGCACATCGTCCGGCGGACCCTGCGGGAGATCGGATACACGGACCCCCGCTTCGGCATCGACTGCGAGGACGCCGGGGTGTGGGTCTCGATCCACGGCCAGAGCGTGGACATCGGCCGCGGCGTGGCGGCCGGGCGGGGCAAGGAGCAGGGCGCCGGCGACCAGGGCATGATGTTCGGCTACGCCTGCGACGAGACGCCGGAGCTGATGCCCCTGCCGATCATGCTGGCCCACCGGCTGGCCATGCGGCTGGCCGAGGTCCGCAAGAGAGGGATCGTCAAGAGCCTGGGGCCGGACGGCAAGAGCCAGGTGACGGTCGAGTATCGCGACGGGAAGCCGGCCCGGGTCGAGGCCGTGGTCATCGCCCAGCAGCACATCGAGAGAATGAGCGAGGAGCGGCTGAAGACGGAGATCCGCCGGAAGGTCATCGATCCCGTGTGCGGCCGCTGGATGGACGAGCGGACCCAGGTGTTCATCAACGCCACGGGCCGGTTCGTCATCGGCGGGCCGGAGGGCGACACGGGGGTCACCGGGCGCAAGATCATCGTCGACACCTACGGGGGGATGGGCCGGCACGGCGGCGGCGCTTTTTCGGGCAAGGACCCGAGCAAGGTCGACCGCAGCGCGGCCTACGTCTGCCGGTACATCGCCAAGAACGTCGTCGCGGCCGGGCTGGCCCGCCGCTGCGAGGTCCAGCTGTCGTACGCGATCGGGGTGGCCAGGCCGATGGCCGTCTACGTCGACACGTTCGGGACGGGGACGGTCCCGGATGACGAGATCGCGGCCCTCATCGAGAAGCACTTCCCGCTCAAGCCGCGCGACATCATCAAGCACCTCAAGCTGCGCCGTCCGATCTACGTCAAGACCTCGGCCTACGGCCACTTCGGCCGCAACGACCCCGACTTCACCTGGGAGCGGACCGACAAAGCCCGCGCCTTGGCTGCTGCAACTCGAAGAAAAAAAAGAAAATAGCTTTGAATCAGGGGGCCTTTGGGGGCCTTAATCGCGCTCTTCAGGCCATCTTTTTCAAGATCACGTCCTCCGGGGAGGCGAAGGCGACCTCCCGCCCGATCTTCTCGTTGTCCCAAACGGGATGCCGAGAACGGAGAACGCTCGTGAGCATATCCCGCGTGGATGACCAGAGCCCGAAGGCGATCCGAAGCCGCAAATTGCACGGGGACCATGGCCGGTCAATTGACAATGCGGCGGGCGGCTGATTATAATCGCGGCAAGATGAATCCCCCCGCCCCGTCCAAGGAGGGCCCATGAGCACGTGCCCCGGCTGCAAGACCGAGAACCCGCCCGGCAGCAAGTTCTGCGCCGGCTGCGGATCGGCGCTCCCGCGCGAGCCCGTCGACGTCCGCTGCGCGTCGTGCGGAGCCGAAAGCCCCGAAGGGAGCCGCTTCTGCAAAGAATGCGGAAAGCCGATCACCGCCCCATCCGCGGGCCCGGCCGGGCCCGGGCCGTCGCGCCCGGTCGCAGGCGCCTCGCCGCCTCCTCCTCCGCCTCAGTCCCCGCTTCAATCGCTCTGGTCCCGGGCGACCGGCGGCGCCGCCGCCGCGGGAGCGCCCCGCAAGCCTTTGAGCCCGGGCGCGCGCCGCATCAAGACCCTGCTCGGGGCCGGGGCCGGCCTGTACGCCGTTTCGGTCATCAGCATGTTCATTCAGATCTCCAACATCCAATCGACCCTGGGCCCCTACGCCCGCTTCTACGCCAGCACGGACATGGCGTGGTTCATGATCGTCGTCAACGCCATCCTCGGCGGCCTGCTCCTCTACGCCATGACCCAGATCGACAAGGGGGCCTTCAAGCTCGCCAAGGGCTTGTTCATCGCCATGGCCTGCCTCGGGGTCCTCGCTCTCCTCGGCTCACTCCGGGGCCCGGCCCTATCGCTGCTCCTCAACGCCGTCTTCACGGGCGGCGGGATCTACGGCTGGAACCTCGTCTCCCGGGAAGAGAAAGGCCTCTAGGCCGCGCGACGATAGAAGGAGGACCATCATGATCAAGTGCCCCAGCTGCGGGCAAGAGACCCCGGACGACGCGAAGTTCTGCATCACGTGCGGGGCCCGGGCCAAGGCGGCCGAGCCCGTCCCGCCGGCCGCGGACGAGGCCCCCGCCGCGAACAAGTTCTGCACGTCCTGCGGCGCGGAGCTCGTCCCGAACAATAAGTTCTGCACCGCATGCGGGTCCGAGGCCGGCGCGCCGCCCAAGGCCCGGCCGGGCGGGCCTCCGCCTCCGGCCCCGGCAGCCGCCGGCCCCGGCGGCGTTCCGCCGGCCACCTTCAGGCGTTCTTGCGCCCCCGCCCGGTCGCCG
>JBBIGP010000034.1:19562-27894 GCA_037447475.1 Candidatus Aminicenantota bacterium | reverse complement strand
GAGCGTCGGGAGGCGCAGCACTGCGGGAGAGTCCGAGGGGGGGCGGCGCCGCTTATGTGAAGATCCGCGGAGGGGCCATTCTCGGCGCCCGGCCGAAGACCTTGGCGTAGAGGCCGGGATAGGCGTCCTTGCCGCCGAGAAGGAGGCAGGCGAGCGGCATGGCCTTTTTCGCCAGGCGGGACATCTCGCCCGTCGTCCGCCGGATCTCCCACTGGGCCGTGGCGTCCTCCCTCAGCCGGGACATGTGATAGAGCTCCCGGACGTTGAGCTTGATGAGGGCCCGCCTCCGGTGGGCGTTGGTCAGGACGTAGTCGGAGGCCGGGCCGACGTCCTTCTCCAATACGGCGTGGGCTTCGTCCGTCCGGGCGATGAGGTCCAGGAATTCCCTCTCGGCCCCGATCGCGCGGATCGAGGGCGGGACCGTGACGCCGAGCGCCGGATCGTACCGCTGGGTCGTCAGGGTCGCCATCCGGTGCCTCTTGAGCTGGGCGAAGCATGAAGCGGACACGACGAGATCGAAGACGAGGTCGGCGTGCTCGAACTCGCGGAGGGGGAAGTCGTAGAACTCCATGCGCCCGAGCGCCAGGCGGATGAGCTCGCGGCGCTTCCGGGGGCCGGCCTTTTTCACCAGGCCCAGACATTCCTTATAAGAGAGGCGGCCGGTCGTGTGGAGAAGGGCCGCCAGGATGCGGTCGTCGCCGTCGGCGGAGCGCCCGGCCAGGACGACGTCCTTGGCCATCGACGGGGACCGCCGCCCGGCCCTTCGGCCGGCGGTCATCCTTCCGGCCGCCGCGGCGATATCGCCGTACGTCCTGGCGTCGAAATCGCCGGCCTCCGTGAACAGGATGATGGACGGGGCGACCTCCTTGGCCAGGCGGAAAAGCTCCTCGTTGATGGCCCGGATCTCGTCCAGGCCTTTGGCCGCGAACCGGCGGATGAGGAGCTCGAGGTTGCGGGCGTTGACGGTCATCCCCAGCTGGCCCTCGGTGGCCAGGCTCACCGCGTAGCGGGCATCTTCCTTGGCCCAGCCGTCGAGGACGGAGTGGTTCTTGGGATCGCGGGCCTCCTCCTTGTAGGTCCCGAAGACATAGGGCCGGAGCTTCTTGTAGAGCCGGTGGTAGAGCGCGTTCTGGGCCTTGACCGTCCCCCGGAAAAGCGCCGTCCGCCCGGCCCGCCGGACCTCCTGCGGAACGACGTAGTCGTCGCCGAGGGTGATGTACCGCTGGGATTTCTCGGTGAACGAGCAGAGCCGGAAGCGCTCGATCTCCTCGATGGCCAGCCGGCTCGCGCCGATGATGTCGAAGTTGAACACGGCGTGCTCGGCGACCGAGTGGTGGCCCATCTTGAAGATGATGGTCCGGTTCGAGCGGCGGGCCCGGTCGACCTCGGCGCGGGCCGCGGCCCGCAGCTCGTCGGCCGGCCGCGGGTCGCGCGAGATGCGGGCGTAGGAGGCCGACAGGGTCTCCGGCGTCACGTCCTCGCGGGGGGGAGAATGCCGCTTGAGCTCCTCGAGGACGGCGCTGTCGACGTTGTAGCCGGCCAGGACGATGCGCATGGAACCTTTATAGAAAGGCCCCGGCGAAAAGTCAACCCGGCCCCGTCCCCCCCGACCGGCTGCTGAGGGGCCTTGGAGAATCGTCTCCGTCCGCGCGGTGATCCTCTCCGCCTCCCGGCGGGATCACCTCTTTATGCTCCCGTCGATGACTCTCCTGCGGCCCCTGCATCCGCAGCCTTATCGTGCGCGGGCGGGGGGCCCCGCTCCGCTGCGTCGCCGTCCCCGCCGAAGGCGCTCGTTCCTGGGCGGGACGGACTCGGCGGCTCCCGAAACTCGCAGGATCGGCAGAGGCGTGCTTTTCTTTATGGGCGGGTTTGGAGTAACCTAGAAGGCGTGGGGACAGGACGATGAAGAACCGGGAGATCGCCGAGCTGTTCGAGCGCATCGCCGACGCCCTGGAGGTCAAGGGCGAGACGGGCTTCAAGGTCGTCGCTTACCGCAAAGGCGCGCGCATCCTCCAGGACATGGCCGAGGACGTGGAGGTCGTGGCCCGCGAGGGCCGGCTCGAGGCCGTGCCGGGCATCGGCGAGGGCCTGGCCAAGAAGATCCGGGAATACATCGAGACGGGGACGATGGCCAAGCTCGCCGAGGCCATGAAGGGCCTGCCGGAAAGCCTCCTCGGCCTGCTCGAGATCCAAGGTCTGGGCGGCAAGACCGTCCACCTCATGCACGAGAAGCTCGGCGTTGAGGACCTCGACGGGCTCAAGCGGGCCATCGCCGACGGCTCCTTGGCCGGGCTCTACGGAATGGGCGAAAAGAAGGTCGACAACCTCCGCAAAGCCCTCGAGGCCAGGGAGCGGACGGCCGAGCGGATCTCCATCTGCGAGGCGGCCGTCATCGCCGACGAGGTCATCGCCTATCTCCGGAAAGCCCCCGGGATCAGCCGCGTCTCGGCGGCCGGGTCCCTGCGCCGGATGAAGGAGACGGTCGGCGACATCGACCTCCTGGCCTGCGGGAAGGACGGGTCGAAGATCATCCGCCATTTCACCCGCCAGCCCGGGGCCGTGCGCGTCCTGGCCGAGGGCGGGACCAAGGGATCGGTCGTCATCCGGACGGGAGACGCCGAGCGGCAGGTCGACCTTCGGGTCGTGGCCGAGCGCGAGTACGGGGCCGCCCTCCTCTACTTCACGGGGTCCAAGGCCCACAACATCAAGCTCCGCGGCCTGGCCAAGGACCGCGGCCTCAAGATCTCCGAATACGGGGTGTTCAAGGGAGAGAAGCGCCTGGCCTCGAGGGAAGAGGAGGACTGCTACCGGGTCCTGGGCATGCCCTGGATCCCTCCCGAGATGCGCGAGGACCGCGGCGAGATCGAGCTGGCCCTCGAAAAGAGGCTGCCTCGGCTGCTCGAGGCCGCCGACATCAAGGGCGACCTCCACGTCCACACCCGGGCGAGCGACGGCGACCTGTCCCTCGGCGAGCTCGCCGCCCTGGCCCGGAAGCAGGGCTACTCCTACGTCGCCGTCTGCGACCACTCCCAGGCCGCCACGTACGCCCACGGCCTGGAGGTCGAGCGCCTGGCCGCCGAGATGGAGGAGATCGAGGCCTTCAACCGGACCCTGAGGGGCTTCCGGGTCCTCAAGGGCAGCGAAGTCGACATCCTCGCCGACGGGTCGCTCGACTTCCCCGACGAGCTCCTCGCCCGCCTCGATTTCGTCGTCGCCGCCGTCCATTCCGGCTTCAAGAAGAACGTCACCGAGCGCATGCTCAAGGCCCTGGCCAACCCCCACGTCCGGACGATCGCCCATCCGACGGGGCGCCTCATCTCGAGGCGCGAAGGCTACGAGGTCGACCTCGACCGGGTCATCGACGGGGCCGCCCGCCACGGCAAGGCCCTCGAGCTCAACGCCTACTACGACCGCCTCGACCTCGACGAGCTCAACCTCAAGAAAGCCAAGAGCAAGGGCGTCAGGATCTCGATCGGCACGGACACCCATTTCGCCGACGGGCCGGCCATGATGCGCTTCGGGGTCGGCCTCGCCCGCCGGGCGTGGCTGGAAAAGGGCGACGTCCTCAACACGCTCGGCGCGGACGAGCTCGTCGGCCGCGCGGCGATCCGCAAGAAGCCGGTGAAGCGGACGCGGCGGCCCTGAGCGGGCTCAGCCTTTCATGACGCCGAGAGGGACGACCTTGGCCACCAGCCGGCCGAGCCCGACCTCGTGGGAGACGCGGACGACCTCGTCGACGTCCTTGTAGGCTTCGGAAGCCTCCTCGGCAACGCCCTTCCAGCTCGTCGACCTCAGCTCGATCCCCTTGCGGGCCAGGTCCTCCCGGATGCGCTCGCCGCGGAAGCGGCGCAGGGCCTCGTGGCGGGACATGACCCGGCCGGCGCCGTGGGCCGTCGAGCTGAAGCTCAGCTCCTCGGCCTCTCTGGTCCCGGCCAGCAGATAGGACGCCGTCCCCATGCTCCCGGGGATGATGACAGGCTGGCCGACCGCCCGGTAGGCCCCCGGGACCTCGGGCCGGTGGGGGCCGAAGCTCCGGGTCGCCCCCTTGCGGTGGACGACGAGGTCCTTCTCGCGGCCCCCGACGACGTGCCGCTCGACCTTGGCGACGTTGTGGCAGACGTCGTAGATCTGGTCCATCCCCCCGGAGCCGCCGAGGACCCGGGCGAAGACCTGCCGGACCCAGTGAGCGATCATCTGGCGGTTGGCGAAGGCGTAGTTGACCGCGGCGCACATCGACCGGTAGTACCGCCGGCCCATCGGCGACCGGAAGGGGGCGTTGACGAGCTCGCGGTCGGGCAGGTCGCGGACCCCAGGGGCGTCGCTCATCAGCTCGATGTAGTCGGTCGCCACCTGGTGGCCGAGCCCGCGGCTGCCGCAGTGGACCATGACCAGGATCTGGCCGGGGGCTCGCACGCCGAACGCCCGGGCCGCCTCCGGGTCGAAGATCTCCTCGACCTTCTGGATCTCGAGGAAGTGGTTGCCGGCCCCGAGCGTCCCGAGCTGGGGGATTCCCCTTTCGAGGGCCCGGTCGGAGATGTCGTCGGCCGAGGCGTCCTTCATCCGGCCGTGCTCTTCGGTGCGCTCGAGGTCCTCGCCCGTCCCGTAGCCGTTGGCCACGGCCCACTCCGCGCCCTTGACGAGGATGTCCTTGAGGACGCTCCGGCTGAGCTTGGTGACGCCCCCCTTGCCGACCCCGGCCGGGACCTCCCTGAAGATCCCGGCCAGCAGCTCCTTGCGCTTCTCGCGGACGTCCTCCTCCGTGTAGTCCGTCTTGAGGAGGCGGACCCCGCAGTTGATGTCGTAGCCGACGCCGCCCGGGGAGATGATGCCGTCCTCGAGGTCGAAGGCCGCCACGCCGCCGATCGGGAAGCCGTAGCCCTGGTGGGCGTCGGGCATGACGTAGGACATGCGCTCGATGCCCGGCAGGCAGGCCACGTTGGCCGCCTGTTCGAGCGTCTTGTCGCGCCGGACGTCGGCCAGCAGCTTGGCCGAGGAGTAGATGACGGCCGGGACCCTCATCGCCCCGTGCTTCGGGATCTCCCAGGTGTTGTCGTCGATCCGTCTCGGTTCCATGATCGGCCTCACATGTCGACGACGACCTGGACGGTGATCCCGTCGCCGGCCTCGATCGTGAGGTCGTGATAGGTCACGGCCTTGACGTCGCCGTGGATCTCGCGGCCGCCGCGGAGGGGCTCGCCTTCGACGACGGCCCGGAGCTCGAACCCTCCCCGGGCGCTGCCGGCGATCCCGAGCTCGGCCACCCGTCCGAGGAGGAAGCGCTCGTGATCGAACAGGTAGACGATCTCTCCCAGGAACCGCACGAGCAGCCGCTCCCGGTCAGGCGCCTCGACGCGGATCTCCCGGCGCTCGAGGGGCTCGATCGTCGTCCAGTCCCACATCAGCGAGACCATGGCCAGGGCGGCGTTGCCGTAGGCCTCCTCGAGCGTCCTCCCGTAGGCCCGGAACTTGCCGTCGGCCGTGTGCGGCAGGATCCTGTAGCGGGATTTCGTCGCCATGTCCGTCCCCATGGGAATCTTACCCGAAAGCGATGGGCTTGTCAGCCGAAAACGCCGTCCACGGGATGGCCGCACTGCGAACACCGGCCGGCTTCGAGCAGGTTCTCGACGACGGAAAAGCCCCGCCTCCGGATGACCGGCCGCCCGCAGTTCGGGCAGGCCGTGTCCTCCGACTCCCCGCCGACGTTGCCGATGTAAAGGTACGTCAAGCCTTCCTCCCGGCCGATGTCGCGGGCCCGGCGGAGGGTCCCGAGCGGGGTCGCCGGGGCGTCCGTGTATTCATAGTCCGGGTGGAAGCGGCTGATGTGCCAGGGGACGGCCGGGTCGACGGAGGCGATGAACCGGGCGATCGACCGCAGCTCGTCCTGGCCGTCGTTGAGCCCCGGGACGACGAGGGTCGTGACCTCGACCCAGACGCCGAGCTCCTTCATCAACCGGATGGAGTCGAGGACGGGCTCGAGTCGCGCCCCGCAGACCTTCTTGTATGTCTCTTCCTTGAAGGCCTTGAGGTCGATATTGGCGGCGTCGAGATAGGGGCGGATGGTCCGCAGAGCTTCGGCCGTCATGTAGCCGTTGGTCACGAAATTGTTGGCCAGCCCCGCCTCCTGGGCCGCCCGGGCCGTATCATAGGCGTATTCGAAGAAAATGGTCGGCTCCGTATAGGTGTAGGAGATGCTCCGGCAGCCCTCGGCGAGGGCCGTCCGGACGATGTCCTCGGGGGGGAACGGGTCCCCGGCGATCCCGCCCCCTCTCCGCCGGGGCGCCTGGGAGATCCTCCAATTCTGGCAGAACCCGCAGCGGAAGTTGCAGCCCGCCGCAGCGATGGACAAGGCCTTGGTCCCCGGCAGGAAATGGTAGAGCGGCTTCTTCTCGATGGGATCGACGTGGGCGGCGATGACCTCGCCGTAGACGAGAGTCACGAGGCGGCCGTCGCGGTTCTCCCGGACGGCGCAGACGCCCTGCTTCCCGGGCGCGGTGACGCACCGGTGGGCGCAAAGACGGCATTCGGCCTTGCCGCCCTCGGCCGGATCCCAGAGCATGGCTTCGCGGATCATCGCCCCGGACCTGTTCCTTTCAAGAACGCCGCGGCGGACGGGCAGAGCCCGCGGAGGAAGCACTCCCCGCACCGCGGCTTGCGGGCCTGGCAGACCGCGCGTCCGTGCTCGACGAGCAGGAAGTTGAGATCCAGCCAGTCCTTCCGCGGAACGAGCGCCAGCAGGTCGCGCTCGATCTTCACCGGATCCTCGTGCCGGGTCAGGCCGAGCCGCTGAGAGAGCCGCCGGGCGTGGGTATCGACGGCGATGCCCTCGGCCCTGCCGAACCCGGCGCTGAGGACAATGTTGGCCGTCTTGCGGGCCACGCCGGGCAGGGTCAGGAGCTCGTCCATGGTCCCCGGCACGGCGCCGCCATAGGCCTCGACGATCCGCCGCGTGGCCCCGAGAAGGCTTTTGGCCTTGTTCCGGAAGAAGCCCGCCGGACGGATCTCGCGCTCGAGCTCCTCGCGGTCGGCCCGGGCCAGGTCGGCGGCCGTCGGGTATCTCCGGAAGAGGCCGGGAGTGATCGTGTTGACCCGCTCGTCGGTGCACTGAGCGGCCAGGATCGTGGCCACCAGGATCTCGAAAGGGTTCCGGAACTCGAGAGCGGTCCGGACGTCGGGATAGCGGCGCCTGAGCCGGCGGACGATCGGCCCGATGCGGTCCCGGGCGCTCGCCATGCGGACCTCCTTTCCCGGCGCCTCAGATGCCGAGCTCGGAGCGGAGCTGGAGGACCTTGAGGACGTCGCTCCGGCAGATGATGCCGGCCACCCGGCCGCCTTCCACGACCGGGACTTGATGGACGTCCTTGGCCGTCAGGCTCGACAGGATGTCCTTGCCGTCAGCCTCCGGCCCGACCGACCGGAGATCGGCCTTGGGCGTCATGATGTCCCGGACGACGGCCCCCGCCCATTTCTCCCGCGGCGTCTTCTTGACGTCCTCGAGACACACGATGCCCTCAAGACCGTCGCCGTCGGTGACCATGAAGACCCGTTCCTTGCGCTTCAGGATGTAGTCGTCGACGAGCGTCTGGACCGGGAGATCGGCCCGGATGGTCTCGAAGTCCCGGTTCATCAGGTCCCGGGCCTTGAGGCCCTCGAGGGCCGACTGGACGACGACCTGCTGATAGCCCCGGACGGCGGCGTTGTGGAGGAACCAGCCTATGAGCAGGAGCCACAGGCCTCCGAAATCCCCTCTCAGGATGCGCAGGATCCCGAAGAAGATGAGCAGGAAGGCGAATCCCTGCCCTGTCAACGAGGCGATCCGCGTCGCCTTCTTCAGGTCGCCGGTCAGCTTCCAGATGATGGACCGAAGCACTCGGCCGCCGTCCATGGGAAAACCGGGCAGGAGGTTGAAGACGCCCAGGACGACGTTGATGAGGGCCAGGTAGCCCGCCGAAGCCGACAGCGGCTCGCTCACGGGATGGAGGAAGAACGACAGGAGAAAGAAGATGCCGCCCAGCACGAAGCTGGCCAGCGGGCCGACGACGGCCATGGAGAACTCCTTGAGCGGCTCCTCGGGCTCCTGGGAGATCTGGGCCACACCGCCGAGGATGAACAGGGTGATGCTGTGGACCTTCTCCCCGTGCTTGAGAGCGACCAGGGAATGGGCCAGCTCGTGGACGAGCACGGAGGCGAAGACGAGCAGGCTCGTCAGGAGCCCGAGCGCCCAGTACAGGGCCGCCGGCCAGCCGGGGTGACCGGACGGGAAATAGGTCCCGGCCAGGAACCAGCTGAAGAGGGCGAAGATGACGATCCAGCTGGAGTCGATGCGGATGTCGAT
>JBBIGP010000034.1:0-19462 GCA_037447475.1 Candidatus Aminicenantota bacterium | reverse complement strand
ACCAGCTGAAGAGGGCGAAGATGACGATCCAGCTGGAGTCGATGCGGATGTCGATGCCGAAAATGCGCCCCACGCGCCATGCGGACTTCATGGTCCCTCCTTCCGGCCCGCGCCTGGCGTCAGGTCGATGGGCATTCTCATCTCTCCTTCAGAAAAGGACGAACTTGGCCTTGGGGGCGCCGCAGACGGGACAATGATCCGGGGCCTCCCCCTCCATGGTGAACCCGCAGACGGAGCAGACATGGATGGCCTCGGCGGCGATGTCCTGGCCCGCCGTGACGGCCTTGCGGGCCCGTTCGTAGATGCCGTTGTGGATCTTCTCGGCGGCCATCGCCGCGTTGAAGCTGGTCACCGCCTTCTTCTCGCCCTGCGACTCGGCTACGGCGACGTAGGCCGGATACATCTCGGCGATCTCGAAGGACTCGCCGTCGACGGCCTCGGCGAGATTGTCGGCCGTCGTCCTGACGCCGCCGAGGGCCTTCAGATGGTTGAGGGCATGGACTTGTTCGGCGTAGGAATTGGCCTTGAAGGCCCGGGCCACGTTGGCCAAGCCTTCGGCGGCGGCCTTCTCGGCGAACGCCAGGTACTTGATGTGGGCCTGGCTCTCGCCGGCGAGAGCGGCTTTGACGTTCTCTTCGGTCATCTTTCTCATTGTCCGTTATCCTTTTACGAAATTCGCAGCATGGCTTCGATGGCCCCCCGGGCCTTTTCGGCGATATCCGGAGGGACTTCGATGGGATGGATCCCGTTCTCGAGGGCCGCCAGGACCTTGTCGAGGGTCGTCATCTTCATGTGGACGCACAGCGCGCCCTCGCGGAGCGGGAAAAAGCGGACCGCCGGGTTCTCCTTCTTCAGCCGGTGGATGATGCCCTTCTCGGTCCCCAGGACGACCTCGCGGCAGGACGTGACGCGAGCTTCCGAGACCATCTTCCCCGTCGACAGCGTCTTGTCGGCCAGGTCGATGACCTCGAGAGGACATTCCGGGTGGACCCAGACCTCGGCCTCCGGATGGGCCTCGCGGGCCGCCCGGACGTCATCGGGCTTGAACCGGTGGTGGACGTAGCAGTAGCCGTCCCAGGCGATGATCCTCTTGCCCGTCTCGCGGGCCACGTAGGCGGCCAGGTTCTTGTCGGGCACGAAGAGGAGCTCGTCGACGCCGAGCGAGTTGACGACGCCGACGGCGTTGGACGACGTGCAGCAGACGTCGCTCTCGGCCTTGACCTCGGCGCTCGTGTTGACGTAGCAGACGACCTTGAGGCCCGGGTGCTGTTCTTTCCAGCCCCGCAGCTCGCGGGCCGTGATCATGTCGGCCATCGGGCAGCCGGCCGCAAGGTCGGGCAGCAGGACGGTCTTGTCGGGAGACAGGATGGTCGCCGTCTCGGCCATGAAATGGACCCCGCAAAAGACGATCAGGCGGGCGTCGAGGGCGGCGGCCTTGCGGCTGAGCTCCAGGGAATCGCCGACGAAGTCGGCGATGTCCTGGACCTCGGGGACCTGGTAGTTATGGGCCAGGACGACGGCGCTCTTGGCCTTTTTCAGCTCCCCGATCCTGGCGGCGACGCGCTCGATCTCCAACGGACCCCCTCACGCCTGCGCGTCCGGGCCGAGCGGCTTCCCGCAGTGGACGCAGGCCTTGTCGCCCTTCTTGGTGACCCCCCCGCAGGCCGGGCATTCGTCGAACTCGACGCGGCAGGCCCGGCAAAAGACCTTGTCGGCGTGCTCGAGCGAGCTGTCGCAGTACGGGCAGGCCTCCCCTTCGTGCTCGTGGGCGTCCATGGGCTTGGGCGTCCGCGGCACGGCCCCCGAGCGCCGGGCCTGGTAGTCGTGGATGGCCTCGTGGAGGGCGTCGGCGCCCAGGTTGGAGCAATGCATCTTGTTCTTGGGCAGCCCTCCCAGCTCCTCCGCCACCGAGTCGTTGGTGATGGCCAGGGCCTCGGCGAGCGTCCTGCCTTTGGCCATCTCGCTGACCATGCTGGAGACGGCGATGGCCGCCCCGCAGCCGAACGTCTGGAACTTGACGTCCTCCACCCGGTCGTCCTTGACCTTGATGTAGAACGTCATCATGTCGCCGCAGACGGGATTGCCGACCTGGCCGACGCCGTCGGCGTCCTCGAGGATCCCCACGTTGCGGGGATTGGCGAAATGGTCCATGACCTTTTCGGTGTACATCATCGCCTGTTCTCCTTCAGGTGCCGGGTGTAAAGCGGGGACATGCGGCGCAGCCGGTCGATGATCGGCGGGAAGACCTCCAGCAGATGATCGATGTCCTCGCGGGTCGTGTCGTCGATGAGGCTGAAGACGAGAGAGCCCTGGGCCGTGGCATGGTCGAGGCCCATGGCCAGGAGGACGTGGGAGGCCTTGAGCGACTTGGACGCGCAGGCCGAGCCGCTCGATGCGGCCACGCCTTTCATGTCCAAGCTCAGCATCATGGCCTCGCCTTCCACGAACTCGACGCAGAAGCTCGCGTGATGGGGAAGGCGCGCCTCCCGCGACCCCGTGACCAGGACGCGGTCGACCCTCTTCGGCAGCTCCTCGAGGAGGCGGTCCCTGAGGGCTTGCATCCGGGAGGTCCGCCCGGCCATCTCCGTGCGGGCCAGCTCCGCGGCCCTCCCCATGCCAACGATGCCGGCCACGTTCTCCGTCCCGCCGCGGCGCCCTCCTTCCTGGACCCCTCCGTCGAGGAGCGGCAGGATGCGGGTGCCCCGGCGGACGTACAGGGCCGCCGCGCCCTTGGGCCCATAGAACTGGTCGGCGGCCAGGCTCAGGGCGTCCGCGCCCAAGGCCTTGACGTCGACCGGGATGTTGCCGGCGGCGGCCACCGCGTCGGTATGGAAAAGGACGTTCCGGGCGCGGCAGAGAGCGGCGATCTCGGCCACGGGCTCGATGGTCCCGACCTCGCTGTTGGCCGTCATGACCGAGACGAGGACGGTCTGCGGGGTCAGGGCCTTCTCGACGACGGCCGGGTCGACCCTCCCGGCGCCGTCCACGGGGACGGCCGTCGAGGCGAACCCGAGCTTCTCGAGGGCCTTGACGGGGTTCAGGACCGAAACGTGTTCGATGGCCGAGACGACGATGTGTGAGCCCTGGGCCTTGCGGCCGAGGGCCAGGCCCTTGATGGCGAAGTTGTTGGCTTCCGTGCCGTTCGAGGTGAAATAGATCTCGGCGGGATCGGACCCGACGAGGGCTGAGACCTTCTCTCGGGCCTCCTCCACGGCGGCCAGGGCGGCCTGTCCTTCGGCGTGGAAGCTGCGCGGGTTGCCGAACGTCCCGCCCAGGAACGGCTCCATCGCCTCGCGGACGGTCGGGTGCACGGGCGTGGCCGCGATGTGGTCGAGATAGACTCTCCTCATGACAGCCCCTGCCGAGGCCGGGGATGCTCAGACGGACTCGACGGACTTGACCTCGGGGATCTCCCTCTTCAGGATCCGTTCGATGCCCATCTTCAGCGTCATCTGGGACATCGGGCATCCGCCGCAGGCGCCCTTGAGCCGGACCTTGACCACGCCGTCCTCGCCGATCTCGACGAGCTCGACGTCTCCGCCGTCCGCCTGGAGGGCGGGCCGGACCTTGTTCAAAGCCGCTTCCACTTTCTCTTTCATCGACTGCTCCTTGATAGGCTGCTTCCTGCCCGGCCCGGGTCGGCCCTGCGGGCTCGTTCGTGACCTACTTCGTCTTCGCCGTCTTCTTGGCCGCGGTCTTGGCGGCGGCCTTCTTCATCGTCTTGTCGCAGCAAAGATAGACGTGCTCTTCCGCGCAGCCGCAGACGTGGTCGACGACGATGCGGTAGCCGCAGACCCGGCATTCGTAGGCGTCGCCGGCCTTCTCCGCCGCCGGCTTGACGTTCGTCTTAACGGCCATTCAGCCCTCCTTCAGGATGAACTTATTTCATATCACCGCCCCGGGGCTAAGTCAACCCGCCGGGGGGCGATCGTCTTCCCAGTCGAGCAGGCGCTTCTGGCCCTGCAGGGCCCGGATGCCGGTCACGTCCTGACTGACCTCCAGGCATCCGCGATAGCGCCGCCCGGCGTCCCTGACGGCGAAGTATCGGATGTGGATGAACTTGCCGCCCATCTCGATCCAGAACCCCGCCTCGTCCCGCCGCCCGGCCTTGAAGGCCTCGAGGATGCGGTTGACGGTGTCCAGGCTCTTGGGCGGATGGCAGTTCTGGACCTTGCGCCCGATGACCCCGGGCGATCTCGGGAAGATCCTCTCCGGCGTCGCCGAATAATAGGCGACGGTGTCGTTCTCGTCAACGAAGGACACGTCGACGGGCAGGTGGACGAGCATGAGGTTGATCTGCTCCGGCGTCAGCGAGCCGGTGTCCAGGCCGATGCTCCCGGAACCCGCTCCCGACGCAGGGCCGGCGGCCGGGCCGGTGCGCCCGCCGGGAGCCGAAGGCGGGACGGCCTCCCCCGCCGGGATCCAGGCATACCCCACCTCCCCTTCTCCGTCCTTGACCCGCGCCCAGTCCTCGTCGTCGAGCATCTCCAGGCTCATCGGGAAGAGGATCTTCTCCTCCTTGTTGATCATGTCGGACATCTCCTGCAGGACCTGACTGCCGGTTGTGGCGACGAGGGCCGGGTCCTCGAGCTCGACGGCCCTGCGGAAATGCTTGAGATGGGACCGGATGTCGTCGTGGAAGCCCCACATGACCTTGGACGGACCGCTGACGCCTTTGGCCTCGAGCCGGGGGAACAGCTGGTTCTCCTTCTTGAGGAAGTGCTTGTCGACCTCGGTGAGCCGGTTCGCCAAGGGCATCAGCGCGGCGTACCGGGCTTTCGTCGCGCCGGCGGCGGTCTCGGCGTCGATCGACGCCAATGCGGCTTTCGTCTCGGCGATCAATCTTGCCAGGGCCTGGTTCTCCTGCCTCAGGGTATGGAGCGGATGGCCGGGCGGCACCTCGGGGACGGCCTGGGAGTCCAGTCCTTCCTCGAAGATCTTGACGTGGACGTCGCAGAGCCGGCGAACGTCCGATTCGGGCAGGCCCTCCTCGATGAGCTCCTGTTCCATAGCCCCGATCTCGGCCCCGGAGACGTCCTTGACGAGGTCCGAGAACCTCCTGCGGAGCTCGTTCATGTCTCCCCCGTCATGAAGGTCGCGGATGATGTCCTTGAGGACCTCTTTGCGGGCCGCGCGGTCCTCGAGAGGAGCGGACCCGCGGTCCCCCGCGCCCCCGGTCTCATAGGCGACCTCCTCTCCGGTCATCCGCCGGACCTCTCCGGCGACGGCCTCCAACAGCCGGTCGACCGGCACTCCGCCCAGGCCGGCCGCTTGTTCGAGACTGGCCACCTTGCCCAGGGTTTTCCGAAGGACCGGATGGCGGAGCTTCTCGAACTTGGGCGACCAGCCGGCCAGGAAATCCAATAAGAAGGGATAGGTCTTCAGGAGCGGTTCGATCTTCGTCTTTGCCTCGATCTTCATCGTCGGCACCTCCCAGGGGCCTCGCCGCCAAGAACGGCGACGGACACCATCATACACTAAATCCGACTAAAATACTAGTGTTTTTTCGCCTGCCGCGAAGCCGGTCAAACGACGACGCGGGGCAGGAGGGGATTGATGCGGGCCAGGATCTCATAGTTGATGGTTCCGGCCCACCCCGCGAGGTCGTCGGCCGTCAGCCGCTCCCGCCCGTCGGCTCCGATGAGGGTCGCCACGTCCTCGAGCCGGGCGCCGGGGATGTCGGTGACGTCGGCGACGATGAAATTCATGGCCACCCTCCCGCGGACGGGCGCCCTCTTCCCGCGGACGAGGACGTAGGCCGCGTTGGACAAGCCCCGGTCGTAGCCGTCGGAGTATCCGACGGGGATGACGGCCAGGACGGTCGGGCGGGTCGTCCGGTAGGTGCAGCCGTATCCGATCGAGGACCCGGCCGGGGCCTTCTTGACCTGGGCGATGCGGGCCTTCCAGGAGAGGACGGGGACGAGCGACACCGGTCTTTTGTTCATCATCAGGCAGGAGAGATAGGTCTCCTTCGACGGCCAGAGCCCGTAGAGGCCGATCCCGACGCGGGCCATGGTCAGCTCGGGCTCGGGGAAGAGGATGGTCGAGGCCGTACAGGACATGTGCTTGACGGGGACGCGGACGCCCTCCTCCGCCAGCCGGCGGCAGGCCGAACGGTAGGCCTCGAGCTGGAGGCTGGGATAGTCGTGCTTGGTCGTGTCCTCGATGTTGGCGAAGTGGGAGGACAGCCCTTCGAGCGCGAGGCCGGGGCGGCTCGTGATCTCCCGGGCGAAGGCCGCCGCTTCCCGCGGACCGACGCCCTGGCGCCAGGTCCCCGTTTCGACCTTGATATGGAGCCGCACGCTGCGGCCGAGCTTGCGGGCGACCGCGGCCAGGCGCCGGACCGTCTCACGGTTGTATACGGTGAGCCGGAGGTCCCTGCGCACGGCCTCCTCGAGCGCCCCGAGGGGGACGTAGCCGAGGACGAGAACGGGCGCCGTCACGCCCGCGTCCCGCAGGGCCGCGCCCTCCTCCATCGAGTGGACGCCGAGCCAATCGACCCCGTTGGCCAGGGCGATCGCCGCGACCTCGAGCAGGCCGTGGCCGTACGCGTTGGCTTTGACGACGGCGCAGAATTTCCTCTTCGGCCCGATCAAGCGGCGGAACTCCTCGATGTTGTGGACGAGGGCCGACCGCCGGATCTCGATGCAGGAAACGGTCCCGGCGGCGGTATCCTTGGACGGCGTCACGGCCGGGCCTCCCGCACGCGGCCGAGGTCGACGAGCCCCGTGAGGCGTTCCTCGAGGAAAACGGTGTCCTCCCGCTCGACGCCCGTGGAAATAATGGCGACCGGGGTCTCGACGAGGTCCTCGACGGCCTTCAGGTAATCCTTGAAAGCCGGAGGAAGGTCCTCGAACCGGCGGGCCTTGCGGACCGAATCGGACCAGCCCTGGACCGTTTGGTAGACGGGCGACACCTTTTCCAAGATCCAGGGCTCGGCGGGGAAATCCCGAAGGACCTCGCCCTTGTACCGGTATCCCGTGCAGATCGACACGTCCCCGATCCCTTCCAGGACGTCGGGCTTGGTCAGGGCGATCCGGTCGACGCCGTTGACCCGGCAGGCGTAGCGCACGGCGACGGCGTCGAACCAGCCGCACCGGCGCGGCCGGCCCGTCGTCGCCCCGAACTCGTCGCCCCGCGAAGCGATGGCCCGGCCGGTCCCGTCGTGAAGCTCGGTCGGGAACGGCCCTCCGCCGACGCGCGTTGTATAGGCCTTGGTGATGCCTAGCACGGCATGGACGGATCTCGGGCCGATGCCCAAGCCGGTGCAGGCGCCCCCGGCCGTCGAGCTCGAGGAGGTGACGTACGGATAGGTCCCGTGGTCGAGATCGAGCAGCACTCCCTGGGCGCCCTCGAACAGGACACGCTGCCCGGCCCTCATCCGCTCGTGGAGGAGCAGGGAGACGTCCCGGATGTAGGGCGAGATCCGGCGGCCCCAGTCCTCGTATTCGCGGACGATGGCGGCGGCGTCCAGGGGCGGAAGGCCCAGCGATTCGAGGCTGCGGTTCTTGACCTTGACGTTCTCGACGATCTTGTCGCGCAGCACGCCGGCGTCGAGGAGGTCCCCGACGCGGACGCCCCAGCGGGCGGCCTTGTCCTCGTAGGCCGGCCCGATCCCCCGGCAGGTCGTTCCGATCTTTTTCTCGCCCCGGCCCTCCTCGCCGGCCCGCTCGAGAAGCGGGTGCCAGGGCATGATGAGGTGAGCGTTCCGGCTGACGGCGAGCCGCGCGGGGTCGACCCGGACGCCCAGCGCCTCGAGGTCCTCGACCTCCCGGAAAAAGGCCTGCGGCGAGATGACCAAGCCGTTGCCGATGAGGCAGAGCGTCGTCGGACGGAGGATCCCCGACGGGATGAGGTGGAGGACGATCTTGCGCCCCCCGACGTAGACCGTGTGGCCGGCGTTGTGGCCGCCCTGATAGCGGGCCACGGCATCGAACGCGGGCGTCAGAAGATCGACGATCTTGCCTTTGCCTTCATCCCCCCATTGGGTCCCGAGCACGAGCAGGTTGGCCATGCTTTGTCCTTTGTCCGTCGATGTCCCTTAAAAGGCCAGGGCGGCCTGGACCTTGAGGGCCTTGTCCCGCAGGTCGAGGTCCCTGTCCTTGTCCCATGCGTATTCGAGCTTGAGGAAGACGTTCGCCGTCAGGACCCAGCGCAGTCCCAGCGTCCAGCGGATCCTGTCCATCGGCAGCCGGCCTCCCTGATAGGCGTCCTCCGCCTTGACCTTCTGGAAGCTGCCCACCGGCTGAACGTTCCGGATGCTCATCAGCATCCAGATCGCATAGCCTTCCGACCAGCCCCTTTCGAAAGCCTCGGGATTGTCGATGAGCCCCTTCGCGTATTCCCCGTGGACCTCCCACTGGGCGGTCACCCACGCGACGTCCACCCCTTTGAGGACGATGTCGCGCTCTCCCTCTGAGTCGTGTTTCCCCGTAAAAAGGGAGGCGCCGACGCGGATGTCCGAGCCCAGGGCGAGGCCGATCCGGCCGCCCTTGGCCCAGTCCGTGTTGTTGTCGCGAGTCTGCTGGCCGGCCCCCAGCCCTTCGGCGCCGTCCAGCCCTCGCCCCACGTAACCCGCGTAGGACAGGACGCCGATCACGCCTTCGACGACGAGGCCCGCGTCCCGCCACCTCGCCGGATAGGCGGCCTCCAGGGGGAGAGGCCGGCTGATGAGCGGCGTTTCGTGGGCCCGGCCGGCCCGGTTGTAACTGCCGAAAGGCACAAGATACAAGCCTGCTTTGACCGTGACGGCCGGCGACGGCAGGAAGCCGACCCAGACCTGGTCGAGCTCGAAGGCCGAGAGTTGCCGGGCCCGGACCTCGAGGGCGAACCCAAACCTCTGCCCGACCCGGCCGGCGGCCAGAAAGCCAGCCAGGAGATCCTCGATGCTCCCCGCCGGCGGGGCGTCCTCTCCGCCCGACTTGACGTAGTCGAGAGAGAGGTAGCCTCCGTAATCGACCTGGCCGAGGGCGGGGGCCGCCAGCATCGCCACCGCCAGGGACAGCGCAAAAATGTGATTTCTCATGGTCCTCAGATCCCGGAGAGATCGAACTCCTCCTCGAGGAGCTCGTTCTTGACGTTCGAGACGTCTTTGGCCGCGGCGACGAGACGGGCGATCTCCGCGGCCCCTTTCTTCGTCCCCATCCAGATGGCCCCGGCGAGCCGTCCCTCGCGGAGGACGACCTTTTTATAGATCCCTTCCTCGGGCGACTTCCGCGTCAGGACCTCGAACCCGGGGCCGTCCGGATCGGCGATGCCCGCCGAGGTCACGAAGAGCCCGGCGACCTTCAGGGTGGCCGAGGGGACCGTCCCTTCGTAGGGCAGGTCCATGTCCAGCATGTTGTGGGCGGCCGCCCGGCACTGCTCGAAGGCCGCCGGGATGAGTCCGTACGCGCGGCCGCGGTGCTCGGCGATGTCGCCGGCCGCGAAGATGCCCGGCCGGCTGGTCCGCAGCCGGTCGTCGACGACGACCCCGCGCCCGACCTTCAGCCCGGCGTCGCGGGCCAGCCCGACGTCGGGCTTGACGCCGGCGGCGCAGACGACGATGTCGGCTTCGACCTCCCCCCCGCCCTCGAACCTCAGGCCGCGGACCTCGTCGTCCCCCAGGATCTCCTCTGTGACCGTCCCGAGCCGGACGACGATCCCCGTCCTCTCGATCTGGCCCTTGAGGATGTCCGCCCCGGCGGCATCGAGCTGGCGCGGCAGGAGGCGGTCGAAGACCTCCACGACCCGGACCTCGGCGCCTCGGGTCCGCAGGGCCCGGGCGATCTCCAGGCCGAGCAGCCCGCCGCCGATGACGGCGGCCCTCGTCCGGCCCCGGAGGCAGTCCTGGATGGCCATGGCGTCGTCGAGGGTCCTGAGGACGAAGACCCCCTTCAGGCCGCTCCCCCGCATGGGCGGCATCGAGGCCTTGGCCCCGGCGGCCAGGAGCAGCGCGTCATAGGGAACGACCTTTCCCGTCCGGGTCTCGGCGGCCTTCTCCTCCGGCCTGAGACGCGAGATCCCTTCGCCGAGATGGAGGCCGATCCTCTGCCGCTCGGCCCAGCCTTCGGGAAAGGCGAACAGCCGTTCATAGGGCAGCCGGCCGGCCAGGAACTCGATGAGGTTCGGACGCGGGTAGTAGGCATGGGCCTCATCGCCGAAGACGTCGATCTCGACGCCGGCGTCGAGCTCCCTGAGGGTCTTGGCGGCCAGCGTCCCGGCCAGGCCGTTGCCGACGATGACGGCTTTCAACTCCGGCTCACGCTTCGGTCGCGGCCTCAGGAGATCTTGGAGAAGAACTCCTTGCCGACCCCGCACTGGGGGCAGACCCAGTCGTCCGGGAGGTCCTCGAACCTCGTCCCGGTGGGGATCCCGTTGTCCGGGTCGCCCATCGACGGGTCATAGACATAGCCGCAGGCCTGGCATTCCCATTTTTCCATCGCGTCCTCCTTCGTCAATTCTCCGGCATGACGGGCTTTTCGTATTCGGTCTCGATCTTGAGCTTGCGGGCCAGCTCCTGGCCGGCCAGGAACTCGAAGACCCCGCGCTGGGCCTCGCTCCGGGACATGCCGGCCAGCTTCGCGTAGAGCTCGACGGCCTTCTTCTCCTTGCGGGCCGCGAAGAGGAGAAGGCGATGATGTCGGCCACGGACCCGAAGGCGTGTGAAGGCATGTCGCGTCGGTCCTTTCCTGTCGATGAGGTCCTGGGGGAAAGGCTCATTATATTCAATTCCCGCGGGCTGTCAAACCGTCCCCGAGGGCTCCGAGGGCCTCAGGCGACGGGGACGCCCTGACCGAGGCGGACGAGCTTGTCCCGGACGAGCGAGTTCCTCTTGACGGGCGTGTCGTTCTTGATGGCGATGTAGAGGGCCTTGTAGGACCCGATGACGAGGCTCAGCTTCTTGGCCCGGGTCAGGGCCGTATAGAAGAGGTTGCGCTGGAGCATGATGAAATGCTGGGTCAGAAGGGGCATGATGACGGCCTGGTACTCGCTGCCCTGGGCCTTGTGGACTGAGACGGCGTAGGCCAGGGTGATGTCGTTGAGGCCGTCTTTCTCGTAGACCACCGTGCGGCCGTCGAAATCGACGAATACGCGGAACTTGTCCTTGTCCGCGTGCAGGACCGTGCCGATGTCGCCGTTGAAGACCTCTTTCTCGTAGTCGTTGCGCAGCTGCATGACCTTGTCGCGGCTGCGGAACTCCCTGGTCCCGACCGTCAGGCCCTCCCCCCTGGGATTCAAGCGCCGCTGGAGCTCGCGGTTGAGATTGTCGACGCCGACGACGCCCTTGTACATCGGGCTGATGACCTGGATCTGGGTCGAGAGCGGGCTCAGCCCCAGCTTGGCCGGCACGCTCCAGGAACAGAGCTTCAGTAAGGTCTGGAAGGCCTTGTGCTCGTCGTCCTGGCGGATGAAGTAGAAATCGGCGGTCTTGTCCCCGCGCGCGGGGTGGACGATCGGACGGCCCTGGTTGACGAGATGGGCGTTGACGACGATGAGGCTCTCCTTCTCCTGCCGGAAGATCTCCTCCAGGCGGACGACGCCGACGGTCCCCGACTCGATGAGGTCGCGGAGCAGGGTCCCCGGCCCGACCGAGGGGAGCTGGTCCTTGTCGCCGACGAGGATGAGCCGCATCGGGGGCGGCACGGCCTTGAGGAGATGGAACATCAGAGGCAGGTCGACCATCGAGAATTCGTCGACGATGAGGGCCTCGGCCCGCAGAGGGTTCCGCTCGTTCCTCTTGAAGGAGCCCTGACGGGGCTGGAACTCCAGGAGCCGGTGGATCGTCCGAGCCTCCCGTCCGGTGGTCTCCGCGAGGCGCTTGGCGGCCCGTCCCGTGGGCGCCGCGAGGAGGGCCTCCTTCCCCCATCGCCGGAAGATGTCGACGACGGCCCTGATGATGGTCGTTTTGCCCGTCCCCGGACCGCCGGTGATGACCAGGATCTTGCGCTCGAAGCTCTCCCGGATGGCCCGGCGCTGAAGGGCCGAGAAGACCAGCCCGAGGCCCTTTTCCGTCTCGGCCATGGCCTGGTCGAGGTCGAGATCGGGGGCCCCGCAAGGGAACCCGGCCAGGGCGTGGATGGAGCGGACGACCTCCTCCTGGGCCTGGTAATAGAACGGGACGTAGAGGGCCCGCCCGCCTTCGACCTCCTCGCCGACGACCTTCCCGCCCTGCAGGAGAGCGTCGAGGGCCCGGTCGGCCTTGCCCTCGTCGACGCCGAGGTCGAGGACGCACTTGGCCCGGACGTCCGCGGCCAGGGAGAAGACGTGGCCCTGCTCGTTGTCCTTCTCGAGCAGATAGAGGATATAGGCCTTGACGCGCTCTATCGAGGCAGGGTCCATCCCGAGCTTGAGGGCGATCTGGTCGGCGGTCTTGAAGCCGACACCCCAGATGTCGAGGCTCAGCTGATAGGGCGTCGTCCGGAGGACCGTGAAGGACCGGTCGCCGTACTGCCTGTGGATCTTCGTCGCCAGGTTCGTCGAGACATTGTGCTCCTGGAGGAACATGATGAGGTCCCGGATGTTCCGGTGCTCGGCCCAGGACTTGCGGATCTCCTCCAGCTTGACGCGGCCGACGCCTTCGACCTCGAGGAGACGCTCGGGAGCCTCGGTCAGGATGTCGACCGTCCCGGCCCCGAACGCCTGGACGATGCGCGCGGCCAGGACCGGGCCGATGCCGCGGACGAGGCCCGAGGCCAGGAACTTCTCGACCCCCTTGGCCGAGGAGGGCAGGGTCATCGCGAAACGCGCGACCTTGAACCGGCGGCCGAAGCGGGGGTTGAGCTCCCACTGGCCCTCGACCCGCAGGACCTCGCCGGGCGTGAGCGGCGGGAAGGACCCGACGACGGTCATCGCCTCGCCGCCATCCGGCTGGAAGCGGCACACCGTGTAGCCGTTGTCGGGACTGTAATAGACGATCTGCTCGACCGTGCCTTCGACGGACTCCGCCCCGGTGATGAGCGCGGCTGGCGCGGCCTTCTTCAAACGGCCCCTATTCAATTGATGATGCGGAGGATGCGTTTCCAGCGGGCCTTGGGCAGGAAGCTGACGATCTTCCTCATCCGGTCGCGGAACGACGTCTTCTGCCACGCGTCCCGCTCGGCCTGGTAGGAGAAGTAGATGACCCAGGGCTTGCCCTTGATGTCGCCGACGGGCAGGAAGCCCCAGTAGCGGCTGTCCATGCTGTTGTCGCGGTTGTCGCCCATGACGAAGCAGTGCCCTGGCGGAACGGTCACCGGCCCGTAGTTGTCGCGGATGACGTCGTCGTAGTGGTAGAAGTCGGTCTTGGCGAAGACCTGGCTGTCCACATGGAACTTGTAGGGCTCATCGATCGGCCGGTCGTTGACGAAGACCTGCTTGTCCCGGATCTCGAGGGTCTCTCCCTCCAGGGCGACGACCCGCTTGACGAAATCCTTGGTCAGGTCCTTGGGGTACTTGAAGACGACGATCCGGCCCCGGTCGAACGGCTTCCGCGGCAGGACCCGGCCCTCGAGGGGCAGCACGGGACGGGTGTAGGCCATCTTGTTGACGAGCAGGAAGTCGCCGACGAGCAGCGTCGGCTCCATCGAGCCCGTCGGGATCTGGAAGGCCTGGACGACGAACGTCATGACGAAGAACACGAACACGGCGGTCTCGGTGATGAGCTCGAAGTACTCCCGGACAACGCTCTTGTCCCTGGCCTTTTTCTCTTTGTCCATGGTCGCTCCCGGCCGATAAAAGCCCATGATAAAGGAAAACGGCCGGGACATCAAGGCCGTTGCCGGCGCTCCTTGACAGGCGGCCGGAATCGGGCTTTACTTAAGCCGTGATCATCACCCTGTTCGGCTACCCCAAGACCGGCAAGACGACGCTCTTCAACCTCCTGGCCGGGGCTCATGTCGAGGTCAAAGCATACGAGGACGGACGACGGGAGCCGAACGTCCGGACCGTCCATCTGCCGGACGAGCGCCTGGACGCCGTCGCCGCCCTCACGCCTGACAAGAAGAAGATCGCCGCGGCCGTCGACCTCGTCGACCTCGTCGGGGTCTCCTTCGGGGAGGTCAAGGACAGCCTCCTCCTGAGCCACCTGCGGAAGGCCGACGCGCTGGTCCACGTCGTCCGGGACTTCCGGGCGGACGAGGTCCCCCATCCCAAGGGGCGGGTCGATCCGGGACGTGACATCCGGTTCATGGAGGAGGAGCTCGCGCTGGCCGACCTGCTCCTGGTCGCCGCGAGGCTCGAACGCTTGGAGAAGGACATCAAGAAGATGAAGGACCCGGAGGGCGAAAAGGAGAGGGACCTCCTGCTCAAACTCCGCCCCGTCCTGGAGTCCGGCCGCGGTCTCCGGGACGAGGCCATCACGCCGGCCGAGGACAAGCTCGTCCGGAGCTTCGCTCTCCTGAGCCTCAAACCCCTCCTCCACCTCGTCAACCTGGACGAAAAGGACGTCGCCTTCCTCCTCGATCCGGAGAAGCTCGTCCCGGGCGCGCCGGCCGGGCGCAGGATCATGGCCTTCTGCGGCCGGATCGAGAGCGAGCTGGCCGAGTTCGAGGACGGCGAGGAGCGGTCCCAGCTCATGTCCGGCTACGGCATCCCCGAGCTCATCCCGTCCCGGTTCTCCCGGCAGGCCATCGCCGCTCTCGACCGCATCTCGTTCTTCACGATCGGCAAGGACGAGGTCCGGGCCTGGACCGTCAGGACGGGCACGCCGGCCGTCCAAGCCGCCGGGGCCATCCACACGGACATCGAGACGGGCTTCATCCGGGCCGAGGCCATCGCCTGCGGCGACCTCATTCCCTACGGGTCCCTTCACCGGGCCAAGGAGGCCGGGGCCATCCGTCTCGAAGGCAAGGACTACATCGTCCAGGACGGGGACGTCATCTATTTCCGTTTCGCCCCATGACGCCGCGATTCCGGACGACTGCTCAAGATCCCGCCTCGAAGGCCAGGACCGGGGTCCTCGAAACCCTGCACGGGCCGGTCGAAACCCCGGCCTTCATGCCGGTCGCCAGCCAGGGGACGGTCAAGGGCCTGACCCATGCCCAGGTCGAAAGCCTCGGCGCGGACATCCTCCTCGTCAACTCCTATCACCTTTTCCTGCGGCCCGGCGTCGAAACCGTCGAGGCCATGGGCGGGGTCCACGGCTTCATCTCCTGGCCCAAGGCGGTCCTGTCCGACAGCGGGGGCTTCCAGATCCACAGCCTCTCGCCTCTCGTCCGGATCGACGAGGAGGGCGTCCGGTTCGCCTCCCATCTTGACGGGGCCAGGATCTTTCTCAGCCCCGAGGACGTCGTCGACCTCCAGGTCCGGATGGGAGCGGACATCCTGATGTGCCTGGACCACTTCCCCCCCTACCCGTCGTCCGAGAGGGCGGTCGAGGACTCCGCACGGCGGACCACGGCCTGGGCCCGCCGCTCCAAGTCCCGTTTCGACAGCCACGGGACCGGGCAGCACCTCTGGGGGATCACCCAGGGCGGCGTCATGCCGGACCTGCGGCGGAGGTCCATCGAGGACCTCCTGGAGCTGGACTTCTCCGGCTACGCCTACGGCGGCTTAGGTCTCGGCGAGCCCCGGACGAGCCTCTTCGAGGTCCTGGAGCTCGGCGACGGCCTCTTGCCCCGGGACCGGCCGCGCTACCTGATGGGCATGGGCTATGTCGAGGACATCATCGAGGCCGTCTCGCGGGGCGTCGATCTCTTCGACTGCGTCCTGCCGACCCGCAACGCCCGCAACGGGACGCTGTTCACGAGCCGCGGCCGGGTGGCCATCAAGAACCTCAAATACGCGCGCGACGAGAAGCCCCTCGACGAGGCCTGCTCGTGCTACACCTGCCGGAACTTTTCCCGGGCCTACCTGAGGCACCTCTTCGAGCGCGGCGAGATCGGCGCGGCCGTCCTCAACACCATCCACAACCTCCATTTCTATCTTGACATCTTCCGGAAAATCCGTCAGACTATCCCATCCAACTCCTTCGGTTCCTTGAAGAAGAGTTTGATCTCGAACGCCGCCGAAAAGGAAGAACGGTCATGATCTTCGGAACGCTTTTAGCCCTGCCCCCGCAGGCCGATCCGGGACAGATGGCGCGGCCCAACATGCTCGGGGCCCTTCTCCCCTTCGTCCTCGTCTTCGTCATCTTCTACCTCCTCATCATCATGCCCCAGAGGAAGAAGCAGAAAAAGCACCAGGAGATGGTCGAGAACCTGAAGCCCGGGGATCAGATCATCACGAGCGCCGGCATCTACGGGACGGTCATGGGCGTGCAGAAGGACCGCATCGAGGTCAAGATCGCCGCCAACGTCAAGATCGACATCACCAAAGGCGCCGTCGGGGTCATCCTGAGCGCCGCCGAGAAGCCCGAGGTCCGATGAGCCCCGGGGGAGCGGGCCGGGCAGCCCCCTCCCCCTTCCGGCGATAGACCACGCGAGAGCAGACGCCACATGAGAAAGAACCTCCAATGGAAGGCCCTTCTGACGCTGGCCGTGATCATCGGGGCGGTGATCCTGGCCTATCCTCCGTCCCTGAAGATCAAGCTCGGGCTCGATCTCAAGGGCGGCAGCCACCTCCTCCTGCAGGTCATCACGGACGACTCGCTCAGCATCGAGACGGACCAGGAGATCGCCCGCATGGAGGATCTCTTCAAGAAGAACAGCATCGCCTTCGAGCGGGCGTCCAAGGAGGCCGCCGGGAGCTTCTCGATGAGCGGCCTCGCGGCCGACCAGGAAGGCCAGGCCCGCGACATCTTCGACGAGTACGCACGTGACTGGGACTATTCGTTCGTCGGGCCCCGCGCCGTCCTGACGCTCAAGCCCCTCGTCGCCAACTTCCTGAGGAACCAGGCGGTCGATCAGGCCATGGAGACCATCCGCAACCGGATCGACCAGTACGGCGTCGCCGAGCCCCTCATCCAGAGACAGGGCTCGGACCGGATCGTCGTCGAGTTGCCGGGGATCGACGACCCGGAGCGGGTCAAGGAGCTCGTCAAGGTGACGGCCGTGCTCGAGTGGAAGCTCGTCAGGGCCGGCCCCGCGGCCGACGAGGCCTCGCTGCTCGAGCCCTTCGCCGGCGCGCTTCCCGAAGGGGCCGAGATCCTGCGGGGAGATCCCAAGCGGGGCCAGTCCGGCTTCTTCCTCCTCAACCGGGTCAGCGTCGTCACCGGCAAGGACCTGCGCACCATCCGCCGGACGACCGACGAGTGGAACAATCCCGCCGTGTCCTTCACCCTCAACGCGGAGGGCGGGGCCCGGTTCGAACAGGTCACCGGGGAGAACATCGGCAAGCAGATCGCCATCGTCCTCGACAACCGGGTCCAATCGGCGCCGGTCGTCGAGGACCGCATCCTGCGCACTTCGGGCGGCGTCATCCGGGGCCGGTTCACGCCCCAGGAGGCCGACGACCTCGTCCTGACCCTCAAGTCGGGCGCCCTGCCGGCCGGGATCAAGTACCTCGAGGAACGGACGATTGGCCCGGCCCTCGGCGCCGACTCCATCCGCCAGGGCCTCGCCGTCGGCATCGTGTCCATCCTGGCCGTCATGATCTTCATGGTCTTCTTCTACCGCCTGGCGGGCATCAACGCCGTGACGGCCCTGGTCCTGAACATCGTCATCCTGTTCGGGGCCCTGGCCTACTTCAAGGCCTCCCTGACCCTGCCCGGCATCGCCGGGATCATCCTGGCCATCGGCATGTCGGTGGACGCCAATATCCTCATCTTCGAGCGGATCAAGGAGGAGAACGCCCTCGGCAAGGGCATCTTGAGCTCCATCGCCCTGGGCTTCCAGCGGGCCTTCTCGGCCATCTTCGATTCCAACCTGACGACCATCATCTCGGCCGTCTTCCTGTTCCAGTTCGGGACGGGGCCGATCCGCGGGTTCGCCGTGACCCTGATCATCAGCCTCATCGCCAACATGTTCACGGCCGTCTTCGTCTCCCATCTCATCTTCGACCTGACGGTCAAGAAGACCGCCAAGGCCCTGAGTATCTGACATGCAGCTCTTCAAGACCCCCAACATCCCGTTCCTGCGCTACAAGTACATCGCCCTGGCCATCACGGCGGCCATCATCCTGGCCGGGGTCGTCAACGTCCTGTTCTTCGACGGCCTCAAGCTCGGCGTCGACTTCGGCGAAGGCATCCTTCTCCGGGTCATGCTCAAGTCCCCCGTCGGCGTCGATGACCTTCGTCAGAAGCTCAGCGACATCGGGTTGGGCAAGAGCATGATCCAGGAGGTCGGCGACAAGGGCCGCGAATACCAGATCCGGGCCATGCAGCCGGCCGGGACTGCGGCGATCGACGACGAACAGATCGAGGCCCACCAGGCCCTGGCCGACACGATCATCGTCGCCCTGCGGGGCGACGAGGAGCGGGCCGAGGCGGCCCGTGGCCTCCGGGACCTCAACACGATCGACGAACGGAGCCTCGCGGCCCTGCTCGAATCCTCGTTCCCCGGCAGCGGGCCGGAGGCCGCCCAGCGGATCGTGTTCCACCGGAACACGACGGCCATCATCGCCGACTTCGCCGAACTCGAGGCTCTAGGGCTCAAGCCGGAGATCGTCAGGACGCTCCGGGAGCGGACCTATCTCGGCGGCCTGACCGTCCTCAGCCGGGAGACCGTCGGCCCCCAGGCCGGCAAGGAGCTGCGCCGGAAGGCCGTCCAGGCGACCGTCTGGGCCCTTCTCGGCATGCTCATCTACATCGCGGTCCGCTTCAAGCTCGAGTACGGGGTCGCCGCCATCTTCACCCTGGCCCAGGACGTCCTGATCACGATGAGCATCTACTCCTTCACCAACCGGGAGATCAACCTGCCCATCATCGCCGCCGTCCTGACCATCGTCGGCTTCTCCATCAACGACACGATCGTCATCTTCGACCGGGTCCGCGAGAACCTCAAGGTCCGCCGCCGCGAGCCGCTCGAGCAGGTCATGAACCTCAGCCTCAACCAGACCCTGGGCCGGACGGTCATCACCTCGGGGACCCTGCTGCTGACGGTCGGGGCCCTCTATTTCTTCGGAGGGGAGGTCATCAACGACTTCGCCTTCGTCATGCTCGTGGGGACGGTCGAGGGCGTCTATTCGACGATCGCCCTATCGTGCCCGATCGTCCTTTTCTGGCAGAAGCTCTTCAAACCGAAAAATGTGAGGATGAGATAAATATCTCTTGTCAAAGCGCTCTTTTTTGAATATACTACTTTTTGTGTTATTCTATAACATGGAGAGCATGAGGTAAGCATCATGGCGGAAGTCAAGAAGAAAAACACGGACCCGGGCGTTCCAACGATCTTCCGGGACTCGTTCTTTAGGGGCGAGCGCGGCACCGGCCGGAAGGCCTTTGCCCTGCCCATCGCGATCATCCTCCATCTCGTCCTGATCAGCACAGCCATCGTCATCCCCCTCCTCTCGACCGGCGAATTGCCGACGGTCGAGGTCTACAGCGCGTTCCTGGCGCCCCCCCCGCCGCCGCCTCCTCCCCCGCCGCCGCCGGCCAAGAGGAAGAGCACGGCCCCGAGCGCCCGCA
>JBBIGP010000033.1:0-27913 GCA_037447475.1 Candidatus Aminicenantota bacterium | reverse complement strand
CTCAGCTCTCGCGGACCTTGGCGATCGAGCAGGCCCGGTCCTTGTCCTCGAGCTTGATGATGCGGACGCCTTGGGTGGCCCGGCCGGAGGAGCGGACCTCGGTCGTCGAGATGCCGATGACCTTGCCCTCGGCGGTGATGACGAGCAGGTCCTCCTCGTTGACCCCGACCATGGCTAGGGCGTGGCCGATCTTGGGCGTGATGCGCAGGTTGAGCACGCCCTGCCCGCCGCGGCGCTTCAGGGGATACATGTCCGCGGAGGTCTTCTTGCCGTAGCCTCGGTCGGTGGCCGTGAAGATGAACTTGTCCTCCGGGCCGACGACGATCATGCCGATGACCCGGTCCTTGGGCTTGAGACGGATGCCCCGGACCCCGGCCGCCGAGCGGCCCATCGGCCGGACGTCGGACTCCTTGAACTGGAGGGCCCGGCCGAGCTTCGTCCCGATGACGATGGTGTTCTTGCCGTTCGAGAGCTGGGCCGAGAACAGCTCCGACTTAGGCCGGATGCTCATGGCCAGGATGCCGCCGCGCCGGACGTGGCGGAACTCCGAGAGGCGCGTCTTCTTGATGACGCCGTCCGAGGTCAGCATGACCACGAACTGGTTCTCGCTGAACTCCTTGACGGCCAGGACCTGGGCCGGCTTCTCGCCGGGCTGGAACTCGACGAGGTTGGCGATGGCTTTGCCCCGCCCGGAGACGCCGACGTCGGGCACGTCGAGGGCCCTGAGCCAGTAGAGGCGCCCCTTGTCCGTGAAGACGAGGAGATAGCTGTGCGTCGAGCAGACGTAGAGGTCCTCGACGACGTCCTCGGCCTTCATCTCGATGCCCTTGCGGCCCTTGCCGCCCCGGGCCTGGAACTTGTAGGAGGTCAGCGAGGTCCGCTTGATGTAGCCGCTCGAGGTGTAGACGATGGCCACGTCCTCTTCCTTGACCAGGTCCTCGGGCCGCAGCTCCGAGACGGCCTCGTCGCGGATCTCGGTCCGCCGGGCGTCCCCGTACTCCTCCTTGACCTCCTTGAGCTCCTTGACGATGATGCCGTAAACGAGCTTCTCGTCCTTGAGGATCCTGCGGAGCTCGGCGATCTTCTTTTTCAGCTCGGCGTACTCCTGCTGGATCTTCTCGCGCTCGAGCTTGGTCAGCCGCTGGAGGGGCATGTCGAGGATGGCCTGGGCCTGGATCTGCGTCAGATGGAACTTCCCCATGAGGCCGCGGCGGGCCTCGTCGACGTTGGCCGAGGCCCGGATGAGCTTGATGATGGCGTCGAGGTTGTCGAGGCAGATGACCAGGCCCTCGAGGATGTGGGCCCGCTCCTCGGCCTTGCGCAGATCGAACCGCGTCCTCCGCAGGACGACCTCCTTGCGGTGGGCGATGAAGTATTTCATGATGTCGACGAGGCCCAGCGTCTTGGGCTGCTTGTCGACGATGGCCAGCAGGATGATGCCGAAGGAGATCTGGAGCTGGGTGTGCTTGTAGAGGTTGTTGAGGATGATCTCGGGGAGCTCCCCGCGCTTGACCTCGACGACGATGCGCATGCCCTCGCGGTCGGACTCGTCGCGGATGTCGGCGACCCCCTCGATCCGCTTCTCGTTGACGAGGTCGGCGATGGACTCGAGGAGACGCGATTTATTGACCTGGTAGGGGATCTCGGTGACGACGATCTTGTCCTTCTCGCCCTTGGCCCCCCGCTCGATGACCGTCTTGGCCCGCAGGTGGACGACCCCCTTGCCGCTCTTGTAGGCGTCGAGGAAGCCCTGGCGGCCGTAGATGATGCCGCCCGTCGGGAAATCCGGCCCCTGGACGTATTTGAGGACGTCCTTGAGCGGGGCGTGGGGATGGTCGATGAGGTGGATGACGCCGTCGCAGATCTCGGCCAGGTTGTGGGGCGGGATGTTCGTGGCCATGCCGACGGCGATGCCGTTGCCGCCGTTGACGAGGAGGTTCGGGAACTTGGCCGGCAGGACCTCCGGCATGGTCAGGCTCTCGTCGTAGTTGGGGACGAAGTTGACCGTTTCCTTGTCGATGTCGGCCATCAGCTCGTGGGCCAGCTTCTTCAGCCGGACCTCGGTGTAGCGCATGGCCGCCGGCGGGTCGCCGTCGACGCTGCCGAAGTTCCCCTGCCCGTCGACGAGGGGGCAGCGGAGGCTGAAGTCCTGGGCCATGCGGACGAGGGTGTCGTAGGCGGCCTGGTCGCCGTGGGGGTGGAACTTCCCGATGACGTCGCCGACGATGCGGGCCGATTTCTTGTAGGGCTTGTTCCAGGTCGTGCCGCTCTCGTACATGGCGTAGAGGACGCGGCGGTGGACCGGCTTGAGGCCGTCCTTGATGTCGGGGATGGCTCGGCCGATGATGACGCTCATGGCGTAGTCGAGATAGGACCGCCGCATCTCCTCTTCGAGACTGACGACCGGGTGGCGCTCTTGCTGTTCGCTGTCCATGGGAACTCCTTGGCCGGCCCGCGGGAGGCCGCCGTCCTCAGATGTCGAGGTTCAGGGCCTCCAACGCGTTGGTCTCGATGAACTTCTTGCGCTCGTCGACCTCGTCGCCCATGAGGACGGTGAAGACCCGGTCGGCCTCGGCGGCGTCGACGATGGAGACCTTGAGGAGCGATCGCCGCTCGGGGTCCATCGTCGTCTCCCAGAGCTGGACCGGGGTCATCTCGCCGAGCCCCTTGTAGCGCTGGATGTTGATCCCCTTCTTGCCCTTCTCGAAGAGGTAGTCGAGGAGCTTGCTCTCGTTCTCCAGGACCTCCTTCTCGGCCCCGTCGCCGTTGGTCAGGACGGCATAGGGGCCCTTCATGCCGTTGAGCTCCTGGGTGATGCGGGCCAGGTTCTTGTAATCGGACGAGGACACGAGGTCCATGCCGATCCGGCCGGCGACGGCCAGGCCGTTGAGCTGGTAGCCGAAATCGATCTCGAAGACGCCGTATTCCTCGTCGCGGACGATCTTGGTCGTGAAGCCCTTCTCGGCGACGAGCTTGGCGACTCGCTCGACGTTCTTCTTCGAGCTCAGGAACTCCTGGCCGTCGACCCCGTTGCGGATGAGGAGGTCGACGAGGAACATCGGGAAGCCCTTGCGCTCGAAGAACTGGGCGTAGCTCTTCTTGGCCATCAGGTTGCGGAAGAACTTGCGGAACTTCTCGCCCTCGAGGATCTCCTTGCGGCCGCCCGTGCGGACCTTGAACTCCTCGGAGATCTTGCGGACCATGAACTTCTCGAAGTCGCGCTCGTCCTTGAGGTACTGGACGTCCTTGCCGCGGGAGACCTTGTAGAGGGGGGCCTGGGCGATGTAGAGGTGGCCGCGCTCGATGAGCTGGGCCATCTGGCGGTAGAAGAAGGTCATCAGCAGGGTCCGGATGTGCGAGCCGTCGACGTCGGCGTCGGTCATCATGATGACCTTGTGGTAGCGGAGCCTGCCGAGATTGTCCTCGGACGGCTCGACGCCGATGCCCAGGGCGGCGAACATCGTCCCGATCTCCTCGTTCTTGAGGACCTTGTCGAAGCGGGCCTTCTCGACGTTGAGGATCTTGCCCTTGAGGGGCAGGATGGCCTGGAAGCGGCGGTCGCGGCCCTGCTTGGCCGAGCCGCCGGCCGAATCGCCCTCGACGATGAAGATCTCGGAGGTCTTCGGGTCGCGGTCCTGGCAGTCGGCCAGCTTGCCGGGCAGCGACGTCGACTCGAGGACGCCCTTGCGGCGGGCGAGCTCGCGGGCCTTGCGGGCGGCCTCGCGGGCCCGGGCCGCGTCGAGGATCTTCATGACGATCTTCTTGGCGACCGAGGGATTCTCCTCGAGGTAGGTCGCCAGCTGCTCGTTGACGATGGACTCGACGATGCCCTTGACCTCGGAGTTGCCGAGCTTGGTCTTGGTCTGGCCCTCGAACTGGGGGTCCTTGATCTTGATGCTCAGGACGGCCGCCAGCCCCTCGCGGCAGTCGTCGCCGGTGATGTTCTCGTTGAGGTCCTTGAGGAGGTTGTGGGACGAGGCGTAGGCGTTGATGGACCGGGTCAGGGCGGCCTTGAAGCCGATGAGGTGGGTCCCGCCCTCCGTCGTGTTGATGTTGTTGACGAACGAGAAGATCGTCTCCGCGTAGGACATGTTGTACTGCAGGGCGAGGTCGACGAGGACCCCCTCGCGCTCCCCCTCGAAGACGATGGGCTTGGGATTGATCGTCTGCTTGCTCTGGTTGATGTACTCGACGAACTCGCGGATGCCCCCTTTGTACTGGAACTCGTGGGACTTGCTGGTCCGCTCGTCGGTGATCGAGATCTTGAGGCCCTTGTTGAGGAACGACAACTCCCGGAGGCGTTGGGCCAGGATCTCGAAGTTGTACTCGATGTCGTCGAAGATCTCGTCGTCGGGCCAGAAGGTGACCTTGGTCCCGGTCTTCTTGGTCTTGCCGATCTGCTTGAGCCTGGTGACGGCGTTGCCTCGTTCGTAGCTCTGGGAGTAAATGCCGCCTTCGCGCTTGATCTCGAGGTCGAGGCGCTTGGACAGGGCGTTGACGACCGAGACGCCGACGCCGTGGAGGCCGCCCGAGACCTTGTAGGTCTTCTGGTCGAACTTGCCCCCGGCGTGGAGCATGGTCATGACGACCTCGGCCGCCGACTTCTTCTCCTTCTTGTGCAGGCCGACGGGGATGCCGCGTCCGTTGTCGACGACGGTGATGGCGTTGTCGACGTGGATGAAGGCCTCGATCTCGGTGCAGTGGCCGGCCAAGGCCTCGTCGACGCTGTTGTCGACGACCTCGTAGACGAGATGGTGGAGGCCCTCGGAGCCGGTGCTGCCGATGTACATGGCCGGACGCTTGCGGACGGCCTCCAGGCCCTTGAGGACCTTGATGCTCTCAGCGGTGTACTTTGATTGGGTCATGGGCGTTCACTTCGGGAAAAAAATGCGGGTTTCCGGAGCGGGGAGGTCACGGCACCCGTTGGCCATTTTCCAAGATAATATTATAGCAAGGAAAGGCCGAAAAAGTAAAGAAAAATGTGATATTTTCTCGAAATATTCTCCATTTATTATCAATGCTTTAACCTCCTCGTGGAGATCCCGGCGGCCGGCCTCCTTGTCGGTCATTATGAGAGACGCTCGAGGGGGCCGTTTTTTCTCAGAGTTAGCGGGGCCGGAAGGGGTCAAACCTTAAATCATTAAATTTTGCAGCGACCCCGGCTGCAGCTGTCGAAGCCTTCGCGAAAATTTAATGATTTAAGGTTTGACCCCCTCTTCGTTATAATCCTTATATGCCCGCCAACCTGCCGCCCGAATACCACAAGATCGAGGCCGAGCTGCGCACGGCCAAGACCCCCGAAGAGAAGATCGACATCTACGAGCGCCTGATCCGGGTCATCCCCCGCCACAAGGGCACCGACAAGCTCATCGCCATGTACCGTCAGAAGATCGCCAAGGCCCGCGAGGAGAGCGAGCGGCGGGCGTCGACGTCCAAGCGCGCGCCGACCCATCTGGTCGAGCGGACGGGCGCCGGCCAGGTCGTCCTCGTCGGCCCTCCCAATGCCGGCAAATCGAGCCTCGTCAAGGCCCTCACCGGAGCCTTTCCCGAGATCGCCGCCTATCCCTACACGACCCGCCTGCCCGCTCCCTATATGATGCCGTTCGAGAACGTCCAGGTCCAGCTCGTCGACACGCCGCCCGTGACCGGCGAGCTGATGGAGACCTGGTTCCCCGAGATGGTCAAGATGGCCGACGCCGTCCTGCTCGTCGCCGACCTCGCCGACCCCGACGCGGCCTCGGTCCTCGACGGCATCGTCGGCCGGCTCAAGGAGCGCCGGGTCGAGCTGGTCCGGCCCGACACGGACGTCCCTCCCCCCTCCTTCCCCTTCCGCAAGCGGGCGCTCCTCGCCGCGAACAAGCTTGACGCCGAGGGCGCGACGCGGGCCTTCGAGGAGCTGTCCGCCCTGCTCGAGGGCCCGTTCCTTCGCCTCCCCGTGTCGGCCGCCTCCGGCGACGGCCTCGAAGCCCTCCGGCGGGCGCTTTTCGGCCTTCTCCGCGTCGTCCGCGTCTACAGCAAGGTGCCCGGCAAGAAGCCCGAGAAAGACTCCCCCTTCACTCTCAAGATCGGCAGCACGGTCCTCGACATGGCCAAGGCCGTTCACAAGGATTTCTCGGACAAGCTCGATTACGCCCGGGTCTGGAACGACAAGGGCCTCAACGGCCTGCGCGTCAACCGCGACTACGTCCTGGCCGACGAGGACGTCGTCGAGCTCCACATCTGACCGCCGTCGAACGGCGTCACGTCACGATCTCGACCTTGATGAGATTGGTCGTCCCCGGGACCCCCGTCGGGACCCCGGCCGTGATGACCACGGTCTGACCCTTCTTGACCAGGCCCGTTGTCTTTGCGGCTTTCAAGGCGGCGGCGGCCATCCCGTCCGTGCTCGTCACGCTCTCGCCGAGGACCGGCAGGACGCCCCAGCACAGGGCCAATTGGCGCCGCGTCCGCTCCTCTGGCGTGTGGGCCAGGATGGGGACCCGGGGCCGGCTCCGGGACACGAGGCGGGCCGTGCTCCCCGAGCGGGTGAAGGTGACGATGACCGCGGCCCCGACGTCGGCCGCCAGGCTCGCCGCCGCGCAGGCCACGGCCCCCGGCAGGGATCCGGGAACGGGCCCGAGGCCCTCGGGCCGGGGCCCATCGCAGGCCGGCGGGATGCGTTCGGCCTCGCGGGCGATGCGGGCCATCACGGCCACGGCCTCGACGGGGTATCGGCCCACGGCCGTCTCCTCGGACAGCATGACGGCGTCCGTGCCGTCGAGGATGGCGTTGGCCACGTCGGTGACCTCGGCCCGCGTCGGCCGGGGGCTGTCGACCATCGAGCGCAGCATCTGGGTGGCCGTGATGACCGGCTTGCCCGCCTCCCGGGACTTGCGGATGAGGTCCTTTTGGACCCGGGGGATCCTCTCGAGCGGGATCTCGACGCCCAAGTCCCCGCGGGCGACCATCAGGCCGTCGGCGGCCTCGACGATGGCGTCGATGTCGTCGAGGGCCTCGTGCTTCTCGATCTTGGCGATGACCGGGGCGCTCCCCCCGCATCGCTTCATGTGCCGCCGGACGGTCTCGATATCGCCGGCGCTGCGGACGAAGGACAGGGCGACGTGATCGACCTCGTGCTTCAGCCCGAACCGCAGGTCGTCCTTGTCCTTGGCGGTCAGGCTGGGGGTACGCAAGCTGCGGGCCGGCAGATTGACGCCTTTGAAGGAATTCAACGGGCCGCCGATGACCACCCGGCAGCGGATGTCCCGCCCGTCGGCGGCGACGACCTCGAGCTCCAAGGCCCCGTCGCTCAGGAGGAGCGTGTCGCCCTTGCGGACGGCGGCGGCCACGGCCGGGAAGTTGAGCGAGACGGTCCGCTCGTCGCCGGGCACCTTGCGGGCCGTCAGGGTGAAGGCCGCCCCCGGCTCGAGGATGACCGGCCCGTTGCGGATCGGGCCGATGCGGATCTTCGGCCCTGCCAGGTCCTGGAGGACGGCCACGGGCCGGCCCAGTCGGCGCGCGATGCGCCTCAGGGCGGCGATCGTCCGGCCGTGCTCCTCCTGCGTGCCGTGCGAGAAGTTCAGGCGGGCCACGTCCATCCCGGCCCGCACGAGGCGTTCCAGGACCTCCGGCGGCCGCGACGCCGGCCCGATGGTGCAGACGATCTTGGTCCTGATCATGGGCGTCTCCCTCTTCTCTCGCCGTTATAGCCTTAAGCCGGGTCCCGCCGCCCCCTCCCCGGCCCGTCCTCAGTTCCGGAAGTCGGCCGACGGCGCCGTGGCCATGTCCAGGACGGCCACGAACAGGAGCTGGGCGATGTCCTCCATGATCTCGGGGGTGATGATATCCAGGTTGTCCCGCGTGTTGTGATAGGTCGGCTTGTCCGACCGGAAGCCGAAGGACCCCACGGTGACCCCGGGCACGCCCTTCCACAGGAACCAGGTGACGTCCTGCCGGGGCCGGGCCAGGTTGGCGAAGGAGCTGCCCCGCATGACCCGGTGGACGTACTTCTCGTTGGCCCGCTCCAGAAAACCGTAGAGGGCCGGGAAGTTGCGGCCGGCCAGGACGCTGATCCCGGTCCCCGATCCCGGGCCCTCCATGTTGATGTAGGCCGCGGTCCTGTCGAGAGGCACGACGGGCGCGCGGTTGACGTAGAAATCGGACCCGGCCACGGCCTGCTCCTCGGCCCCGAAGAGCAGGAACATGACCGACCGTTTCGGCTTGACGGCGCACCGGGCCATGGCCTCGGCGACCCCCAGGGTGACGGCGACGGCCGTGGCGTTGTCGTTGGCCCCGGGCATCATTTGCCCGCAGTAGTAGCCCAGATGGTCGAGGTGCCCTCCGAGGATGATGAATTCCTCCTTGAGGACCGGGTCGGACCCCTCGAGGATGCCGATGACGTTCCGGCCGACGCCGTCGGGGTCGTGCTCGGTGGCCGTGCGGATCGTGGCGACCTTGCCCGTGGCGAAGGACCGCGGCTTGAGGGTCTCGCGGATGGCCTTGACGGTCTCCCCGTGGGTCTTGCCCGTCCCGGCGAAGAGGTCGTTGGTCATAGCCGCCCCGATGTGGGCGTAGATGAAATCCTTCCGGTAGGCGTTGTTGGGATTGCCGATCGGGCCGTAGTTATAGAGCATGCCCCTGGCCCCGTGGGCCACGGCGTTCTCGAGCTTGTACTGATGGAACGAGTAGGGCCGCCATTTCTTGAAGACCTCGGGATCCTTGTCCGGGCCGTAGGGGACCTCGGATTCCATGAGCACGATCTTGCCCTTGACGTCGACCCCCTTGTACTCGTCGAAGCCGAGCTCGGGGGCCGTGATCCCGTAGCCGACATAGACGACCTCGGCCGTGACCTCGCCCGTCCCCGACGTCCCGCCGGGGATGAACTCGTCCTCGAAGCGGTAATATTTCTTGATGACGTCCTTGGCATCCTTCTGGGGGAGGTGGAGAGAGACCTCGCAGTCCGCGAGGACGAGCGTGTAGGGGTTCGGGAAGCTCTGGAAATAGGTCCCGCTGTCGCCCCCGGGCTTGAGGCCCCAGGACCGCATCAGGCCGGCGACCCACTCGGCCGCGGCGTCATATCCCGGGGTGCCCGTCAGCCGGCCGCCGTATTTCTCGGAGACGAGCTCCGTGACGTGATCGAGCAGGACGTGGCTGGAGATCGCGTGCATGGCCTCCAGGATCCTGGCCTCGTCCGTGGCCGGGGCTTGCGGCGCGGCCTGCTGCGGGGGCAGGCCCGCTCCCGTCAGGGCCAGGGCCAGCGTCAGGAAAAGGATGGGGATGGCGCGTCGGGCGGACATCATGGTCGTTCCTCCTCGGTTCAGGGTTCAGCGGTATTCTATCGTTCGCGACGGCGGCAAGTCAAAGCGAACGCTTCGTCAGCCGGCTTTTTCCATAGCCTTGGCGAGATCGTCACGGATGTCCTCCCAGGCCTCGCAGCCGACCGAAAGCCGGATGAGATCGTCGGTGATGCCGGCCGCCTCCTGATGCTCATTCGAGACGCCGGCGTGGACGACGCGGGTCGTGAACCGCTGGGACTTCGCGGGCTTCATGAGCTGATCTCCTTATGAGGGCGTTCCCGGCGGGGGGGCTTGGGCCCGCCGGAGCTTCAGGCCCTCCAAGATCTCGTACAGGACGGGGACCATGATGAGCCTCAGGAAGATGGCGAAAAAGAACCCTCCGATATACACGACGGCCAGGGGCCGGTGGAGCTCCGACCCGGTCGTCGCGATCAGGGCCATGGGCAGGAGGCCGACGATCATGACCATGTCGGTCATGAAGATCGGCCGGAACTTCACGAGGGCCCCCTCGACCACGGCCTCCCGGAGCGAAAGGCCCCGGCGCCTCAGGTCGTTGATCTTGGCCACCAGGATGATGTCGTTCTGGGCACAGATGCCGAAGAGGGCGATGAGGCCGATGGTCGACGAGACGTTGAGGGTCTCCCCGGCGGCGAGCAGGCCGACGACCCCGCCGACCAGGGCCGAGGGAATGTTCATGATGACCAGCAGGGCCTGCCGGACCGAGCCGAACGACGAGAAGAGGATGACGAAGATGATCAGGATGACCAGGATCATGAGCATCGTCAGATGCCGCAGGGCGCTCTGCTGGCTCTCGAACTGGCCGCCGAAGGTGACATAGTAGCCGCGCGGGAGGTCCACGGCGGCGTCGATCCGCTCCCGGGCTTCCTTGACGAAGCTCCCGATGTCGCGGCCCTCGACATTGCACTGGACGATCTTGCGGCGCATGAGGTTCTCCCGGAAGATCGTCTGGGGGCCCTCGTCCCGCCGGAATTCGGCCAGGTCGGAGAGGGGAACGCGCCGGCCGCCCGGGGCGTCGACGAGGAGGTTGCGGACCGCGGCCTCGTCGTTGCGAAACTCCTCGGGCAGCCGGACGAGGACCGAGGTGACCTTGTCCCCCTCGTAGACGTCCGTGGCCTCGATGCCGTTGAGGGCCGTCTCGATGAGGTCGGCGACCTCGACCACGGGGATGCCGAAGCGCGCCAGCTTCTCCCGCTCCAGCCGGATGACGAGCTGGGGGACGCCCGTCGTCTGCTCGACCTGAAGGTCGGCCGCTCCGCGGACCTCATCGAGGACATGGCGGATCTCTTCGATCTTCTCGCTGAGGACGACCTGATCGGGGCCGAAGAGCTTGACCGACAGCTGGCCTACCATCCCGGTCATCATCTCGGCCAGCTTGTTGGCGATGGGCTGTTCGAAGATGTAGGCGACTCCGGGCAGCTTGTCGAGCTCCTCGCGCATGGCCTGGGTGAGCTCCCGGAACCCTCTTTTCCGCTTTTCCCGCGGCAGGAGCTCGATGTTGTAATGGCTGTGGTTGACGGGGTGGAGATGCTCGGCGGCCTCGGCCGCGCCCGTCGTCCGCGAGACCGAGAGGACCTCGGGGAAGCTCATGAAGATCCTCTCGATGCGGGTCCCCATGCGCACGGACTCCTCGAGCGAGGTCTCCGGGAGCATGACGGTCGAGGCCATGATGGCCCCTTCGTCGAGGGGCGGCGCGAACTCCTTCCCGAGGAAGCCGAAGCCGACGGCGGCGGCCAGGAGGAGGACGCCGAAGACGACGAGGACGAGGGTTTTCTTCCCCAGGGCCCATTCCATGACGAGCCTGTATTTCGAGGACAGATAGCCCGTGACCGGGTCCCGGGTCTCCCTGAGCCGGCGCCCGGCCAGGAAGACGGCGGCCAGGATGGGCTGGAGGGTGATGTTGAGGAGCATGGCCCCGAACAGGGCGGCGGCCACGGCGAAGGCCGTCGGCCGGAACATGGCCCCCTCGAGCCCTTGGAGGGTCAGGAGGGGCAGGAAGACGAGGATGATGATGAGGCTGGCCGAGAAGAGGTACCGCCCGACGTCCTTGGCGGCCTCGGCGACGACGCCCTCGACCGGCTCCCTGCCGTCCCTCTCTCGCAGGAGCCGGAAGATGTTCTCGACCATGATGATCGAGCCGTTGGCCATCTTGCCGATGCCGATGGCCAGCCCGCCGATGGACATGACCGTCAGGGCGACCCCGAACAGGTCCATGAGGACCAGGGCGATGAGGATCGAGAACGGGATGGTCAGCGAGGCGATGAGCGCGCTGCGCACGTTCCACATGAAGAAGATCATGACCAGGACGATGAGCAGGATGCCCTCGAGGATGGAGACCTCGACGTGGGCGATGGACTTGACGATGAGGAGCGACTGGTCGTAAAAGGGCTTGATCTCGACCCCCTCCGGCAGGTCCCGGGCGATGCGCGCCAGAGCGTCGCGGATATTGGCGATGGCCGTCAGGGTGTCGCCCCCGTACTGCTTCTCGATGGTCACGTAGACGGCTTCCCGGCCGTTGTGGCTGGCCGCCTCGCGGCGGAACTTGGCCCCGATGCGGACGTCGGCGACATCCTTGACGAACAGCGGCACGTTGTCCCGCGAGGTGATGACCGTGTCGCGGATGTGGTCCAGGGTCTCGATCCGGCCCATCCCTTTGATGAGGACCTCCTGGGGCCCCTTGACAAGGACGCCGCCGCTGAAGTTCCGGTTGCTGTTCTCGATGGCCTCCTTGACCTCGGCGATGGCGATCCCGTAGTGCTTGAGCATGTCGGGCTTGAGGAAGACCTGGAATTGTCGGATGAATCCGCCCAGATTTATGACGAAGGCCACCCCTGGGACGCCCTGGAGCTGGTAGCGGATGGTCCAATCGGCGATCGACCGCAGCTCCATGGGATCGGTCCCCTCGTCGCCGACGACGGCGAACTCGAAGACCTCGCCCATCCGCGAGGACACCGGGCCGAGGATCGGCTGGGACGTTCCCAGGGGCAGGCGGCCGGCGATGAGCTCGAGCTTGCTCGAGACGATCTGCCGGGCGAGGTAGATGTCGGTCCCCCACTCGAACTCGACGGTGACCACCGAGTCGCCGGTCGTCGATTCCGACCGGACCCGGGTCACGAGGGGCGCGCCCGACAGGAGGCTTTCGAGCGGAAAAGTGATCAGCCGCTCGACGTCCTCGGAGGCCATGCCGGGGTTCTCGGTGATGATCTTGACCAGGGGCGCGTTGAGGTCGGGATAGATGTCCTTCGGCATCCGGAAATAGACGATGACGCCCCAGATGCAGGCGAGGGCCACGAGGAGCACAGTGAGGAGCCGGTGTTTGAGGGAGAAATCGATGAGCCTGTCGATCATGTCACGTCCTCCCCCGCCGGCCGGGCTTAGGCGCTGCCGGGCGGCTCATCAATGGATCCCCGCCGCCTTGATGATCTCGTCGTAGAGCTTGGATTTCAATTGATATCCGCCGGACGTGACGACCTGGTCGCCTTCGGCGACGCCCTCGACGACCTCGACGTACCCGTCGACCCGCGAGCCGAGGCTCACGAGCCGGGGATGGAACGCCCCGTCCTTCTTGACGAACAGGATCTTCTCGCCCCCGTCGTCGAGAACGGCCGAGTCCGGGACGACCAGGGCCCGGCTCTGCTCGCCGAGCGCGATCCTCAGCGAGGCGAACATGCCGGGCTTGAGCCTCAACCCCCGGTTCTCGACCTCGGTCCGCACGGTGATCGTCCGGGTCTCTTCCTTAAGGATGTCCCCGATGTACTGGACCTGGCCCCGGAACTCGAGCCCCGGGAAGGCCGCCACGGTGACGACGACGTCTTGCCCTTTACGGACCTTGGCGATGTCCCGCTCGTAGACGTCGGCGTCCACGCGGAGCGTACGGGGGTCGAGCAGGGTCAGGATCTCGGTGGCCTGGTCGACCATGGCCCCGACGATGAGGAGATTCTCGATGACCGTCCCGGCGATGGGCGCGAACAGGGTGATGAGAGGGTTGATCTCGTGCGTCTCGCCGGCCTTGCGGACCATGTCCTCCGTGAACCCGAGGAGATGGAGCTTCTTCTCGGCGGCGTTGAGGAGGGCCGCGGCGACCTTGAGCTCGGCCTCGGCGGCCTGGAGGTTCTTGCCGGCCCCGGCGCCCCGTTCGAAGAGCCGCTTCTCCCTCTCGTGGCTGCTGCGGGCCAGCTCGAGGTCGGCCAGGGCCTTGTAATAGTCGGCCTTGGCCTCGCCGACGGCCTCGCTCTGCAGGGTGACGAGCGGACGGCCGGGCTCGACCCAATCGCCGGGCCGGACGTGGATCGTCGCGATGCGGGCCGGGAAGGGATAGCTGACGATGGCCTTGCGCATCTGGTGGGCGAACACCTTCCCGGTGACCTGGAGGCCGGAGCTCATGGACCGGTAAGAAACGGCCGCCGTCTCGAACTCGACCGCGGCGCTCTCCCGCTCGTTCAAGCGGATGACCGTCGAAGCATCCCAGGCCCGGCCGGAGACCGGGGACCGTCCCGGAGGACCCTGGCGCCCGAACCCGACGGTCTCCGGGGCGTCTTCGTCCGCGCGTCCCTGGCGTTCGGGATGACGGGAACAGGCCAGGCCGCCCAAGGCCAGGGCCGAGGCCAAGAGGATGATCAAGAAGTGCGTCTTGTTCGTTTTAATCATAATCGCCTCCTGCGAGGGGCCGGCCTACCGATCTTTCCAGGACGGCCAAGGTCATGCTGTAGGCATAGAGGGCGTCGGCGTAGGCCCTGCGGGCCTCGACCAGCGTCCGGCGGGCGTCGATGAGCTCGAAGCCCCCGATCTCGCCCTCTTCGAAGCTGAAGAGGATGAGCTCATAGACGTCCTCGGCCTGGGCCAGGATCTCCTTTTCGAACAGGGTGATCTGGCTCTCGGCCGCGGCCGCGCTCAGGCAGGCCTGCTCGACCTCCAGGACGATGAGGTTGCGCAGGTCCTCGGACTGTCTTTCCAGGGACCGGATGTTGGCCCGGGTCTCGGCCATCCGCCCGCGGGCCGGCTGCCAGAAGAACAGGGGGATGGGGAACGACAGGGTGACATTCCAGGTCTTCGGCTCCCCGACGATCCGGTGCCGCGATACCCCCAGGTCGAAGTCGGGGAGATAGCTCAGGGCGGCTTCCGTCCTCCGGCCGGCCTCCCCTTCCAGCCGGGCGGCCGACTTGGCCAGCTCCGGGCGCGACGCGACGGCCGTTCGGACCAGGTCCTCGCGGTCGATGGGCACGGCCGTCCGGACGAGGTCCCCCTCGACATCGAGGGGCTCATACTTGCCCCGCCCCAGGAGGTAGTTCAGCCGGGCTTTGGCCAGGAGCGCGTCGCTGTCGGCCAGCTTGACCGCCGTGGCCGCCTTGGAGACCTCGACGCCCGCGCGGACGACCTCGACCCGGGCGACATCGCCGGCCTCGAACTTGGCTTCCGCTTTGCTCAGGAAATCGCGGGCCAGATCGAGGTCCTGGAGGGCATATCTCCGCTTCTCGTCCGCCAGGATCACGCTGTAGAAGGCCTCCTTGACCTGGAAGACGAGATCCAGGCGGAGAAGGGACTTGTCGGCCAGGACCTCCCGGGACTCGGAGGACGCGATCTTGCCCCGCAACGAGCGCTTGCCCGGGAACTCGAGGGTCTGGCTGAGGCCGAAATAGGATTCCCCGGACCGCCGGAAATCGAACAGGCGCGGCTGGAGGTCGGAGTCGAAGTCCAGGGACGGCTGGGGGAACTCCCGGGCTTGGCGGACCCGGGCCAGGGAAGCCTGGTAATCCTCCTCGGCGGAGAGCCAGAGGGGGTTGCGGGCGAGAGAAAGCTCGATGCATCGTTCCAAGGTCAGCGCCGCCGGGCCGCTTTCCGCGGCCGGGGACACGGGGCTCAAGAGCGCCAGTCCGGTGGCCGCCGCGACGAGATAGATCGTCGTGCGTTTCGCCATGTTGCCTCCTCGTTTTCCTACACGTGACCTGCGGTCCGGAAAGGGACCTGAGGGAGAGGGATGAGAGGGGGACTAAGCCTGAGGGGGGGCCCGGGACAGGCGTGCCAGGACGACCGTCTCCCCCGCGCGGAGAGGCTCGGCGGGCGGGACGGCGCCGCGGCAGATGAGCGGCGGAAGGGAGATGAGGGCCGTCGGGCTCGCCGAGAGCGAGGAATTCCGGAACTGGCAGGCCGGGCAGTCACGCTGGCCGGCGACGGAATCTTCGGTGTGGAAAAAGCCGATGCCCAGGGTCACGGCCCCGAAAAGAAGGACGACCGGGACCGGCCATCGAGACCGCAGTGCGTCGCTCATCGCCCATCATTATATAGGAGGAAGGGGGGGGGTTCAATCCCCCGCGGTTTGATTCGCCGGCCGGAATCTGCTATTTTGGCCATCTCGACAAGAACCAAGGAGGCTTCAATGACCCGACATGTCCTTCCGGCCTTGTTCACGGCCGCGGTCTTCCTGGCCGGGCTGGCCGCGGCCCAAGCGCCTGCGGCCAACCCCAAGGTCCTGTTCAAGACGAGCAAGGGCGACATCACCATCGAGCTCTATCCCGACAAGGCTCCCATCACCGTCAAGAACTTCCTGGCCTACGTCGAGGGCAACTTCTACAACGGGCTCATTTTTCACCGGGTCATCCCCGGCTTCATGATCCAGGCCGGCGGCCTGACGGCCGAGATGAGGACGAGGTCCGGCAACCCGCCGATCAAGAACGAGGCCGCCAACGGCCTCAAGAACGACCGCGGCACCGTGGCCATGGCCCGGACAGGCGTCGTCGACAGCGCTACGAGCCAGTTCTTCATCAACCTCGTCAACAACGCGAGCCTGAACTACGGGGGTAGCACGCCGGAAAAGTTCGGTTACTGCGTTTTCGGCAAGGTCGTCTCGGGCATGGACGTCGTCGACGCCATCGCCCAAGTCCCGACCGGCGGCCGGGGCGGCCACCAGAACGTGCCCCTCGAGCCCGTCACGATCATTTCGGCGACGGTCGTCACCGGCAAATGAGCGGCCGGCGCAAGGCCGCCTTCGACCTGGCCTTCGCTCTCCTTCACCTTGCCGCCCTCGTAGGGGTCGCCCTCTACGCCATCGTCTCCCTGGTCCGGGGCGACACGACACGATTTCTTCTGCTCGCTATCCTTCTACTCGCATACTACGTCATCATGCTCCACCCGGCGGTCAAAAAGGAGATCGCCCGCCGCCGGTCCCTCAAGGACACTCAGGCCCGTTAGGTCCGGGCCGCGCCTTCTGCGGCCCGGCGGAAGGCAGGGCGGTCCTGGGTTTACTTTTAAGCCCGAAGGGGCTATGATTTCCGGGAGCGCCATGACGATCGCCAGAGAGGGCTTCAAGTTCATCCTCCCGTCGGCCGGGCTGGCCGCCCTGTTCTGGGCCCTCCCGTTCTGGCCGGCCGCGGCCTTCTTCCTGCTCCTCGCGGCGGCCTTCACGTTCTTTTTCCGGGACCCCCGCCGGACTCCCCCGGAAGGTGAGCATCTCGTGGTCTCGCCGGCCGACGGCCGGGTCCTGGCCGTCGATGCCCTGCCCTCCCATCCGGACCTCTCCGGCCCCGTCAACAGGATCACGATCTTCCTGTCCCTCTTCGACGTCCACATCGTCCGCTGCCCTCTGACCGCGACGGTCTCGCGCGCTGACTATGTCCCGGGCAAGTTCCTGCCCGCCTACAGGCCCGAGGCCGGGGACGTCAACGAGTCCCGGACCCTGGTCCTCAAGGGCCGGGCCACGGACGTGGTCCTGAAATTGATCGTCGGCGTCGCCGCCCGCCGCATCAAGAGCTACGTCCGCGAGGGGGACGCCGTCGAACGCGGGCGTACGATCGGCCTCATGTATTTCGGGTCACGGGCTGAGCTTTTCCTCCCCGCTGATGCGGCCATCAAGGTCGCCCCCGGGGACAAGGTCAAGGGAGGCCTGTCCGTCATCGCCGAGGTCCGGACATGAAGCTCAGGGAATCCCAGAAAGGCCTGTTCTTCCTGCCCAGCCTGTTCTCCCTGGTCAACCTGTTCTTCGGGTTCATGAGCATCCTCCTGACCTTTCACGGGAGGTACCGGGCGGCCGCCGTATGGATCATCCTGGCCTCCTTGATGGACGCCCTGGACGGGTTGGTGGCCAGGGCCACGAACACGCCGTCGGAGTTCGGGATCGAGCTCGATTCGCTGGCCGACGCCGTCTCGTTCGGATTGGCCTCGTCCGTCCTCCTTTACTTCTGGGGATTGGAGGTCCTCGGGCCGCCGGGCATCTTCTTCAGCTTCATCTTTCTGACGGCCGGCGTTCTGCGGCTCGCCCGCTACAACGTCCGGACCCGGGTCCAGACCGACCGGCGGCACTACCAGGGCTTGACGGTCCCTTCGGCGGCCATCTTCATGGCCTCCGTGGTCAATTTCCGGCCGGTCCCGGCGGCTACGCGCGAGACGGCTTTCCTCGTGGCCGGCCTGACCGTCCTCGTCGCCCTATGCATGATCAGCTCTCTCCCCTACCGGAATTACGTCAAAACCCTCCTGGAGCGCCGCGTCAACATCGCGACGGCCTTCATCGTCGCCGTTTCCCTCGTGGTCATCATTTTTTACACGAGGATCGGCTTGATCGCCTTATTCGGTATGAATGTCCTCTCGGGCCCTGTGGCCGCCCTCTTCCGGACCCTCAAGGGAGGGGCGGGGAAACGGGCCGGACCCGCGGAGATGCCGTCATGACCGGCCCGATGGTCCGGCTCCGAATTCGCCGCCGTTGCCGGGGCCGATGAACGGGATCCGCCTGAAGACCGGGCCGCGCGACGGACGGCGGCCCCGGAGCCGGTTGAACTGGAAGCGGATCTTCCTGGCCACGCTCGCCCTGGCTGTTATCGCTTACCTTGTCATCGCCGCTTCCCGGCTCCTCTTACGGTCCGACGGGAGAGGGCCGGCGGGGGACGGCGACCACGGGGAAACGCTCGAGGCCGCTGGGGTCGAACCGGCCGGCCCGGTCCTCCGTGAAGAGGCTTTCATCATCCCGCCGGGATCGAGCCTGGCCGAGCTTCTCGGGAAGCGGGGCTTCGACAGCCTGGAGATCCACCGGATCCGGGAGGCCGTCCGGCCCGTCCACGACCTGGGCCGCATCCGGGCCGGGCAGGAGATGCGGCTGACGTCGCTGCCGGACGGGCCGTGGGTGTCGCTTGAATACGACATCGATCCCTCCCGTTATCTCGTCGTCCGCAACGAGGACGGCCGGATCGGGTCGGAGATCAAGCCGTATCCCTTCGAGGTCCGGACCGCCTTCATCCGGGGGGTCATCGAGGACAGTCTCATCGCCGCCCTCAACCGGGCCGGCGAGGAGGACGCCCTGGCCCTCGAGCTCGTCGAGCGCTGCTTCGGCTGGGACATCGATTTCAACACGGACCTGCGCAGGGGCGACTCGTTCCGCATCGTCTTCGAGAAGAAGTTCCTGAACGGGGAGTTCTCAGGCTATCGCGACATCCTGGCCGCCGAGTTCGTCAACGCCGGCAGCACCTATCGTGCGTTCCGCTTCACCTACCCCGACACGGGGGCCTCCGATTATTTCGACGAGGCGGGCGGTTCGCGGAGGAAGGATTTCCTGCGCTCGCCCATCAAGTTCGCCCGGATCACCTCCCGCTTCTCGGGCAGCCGGTTCCACCCCATCCACAAGATCTACCGGCCGCACTACGGCGTGGACTATGCCGCCCCGATCGGGACCCCCGCCCAGGCCACCGGCGACGGCGAGGTCATCTTCGCCGGCCGGGACGGCGGCGCGGGCAACATGGTCCGTCTCCGCCACAAGAACCGCTACGAGACGGCCTACCTGCATTTGAGCCGGTTCGGGCCGGGGATCAGGAAGGGCGCTCAGGTCAAGGCCGGGGATATCGTCGGCTATGTTGGATCCTCCGGCGACTCGACCGGCCCCCATCTCGACTACCGGATCTATCACTACGGCAAGCCCGTCAATCCCCTCGGGCACAAGTTCAAGCCGGCCGAACCGCTCCGCCCCCAATTCCGGGAGGAGTTCGACCGCGAGGTCCGGCGGCTTCTCGTCGCTCTCGATCCGACGAGGATCTTGAGGGCGGTGACACCCGCCCTCATTTTTTGATCGTCTCTCCCCCGCTCTTCTTTTCGGCGGTCTTCTCGGATGTTCGCTCCGCCGCGGCGCTCGAGCGGCCGGCCTCGGCCTGGCCCGCCGGCGGAGAGGCCGTCCCGGAGGACGGGAGGCCGAGCTGGCCCCCCGACGGGTCGACCGTCCCTGGGGATGTGAGCCGGGGACCGAAGCCCGGACGCTCAATCACATCGCGCGAGGAGAGCCGCAGCTCGGGGCAAACGACCGCGTTCTGCAGGCTCGAATATTCGATCCGGACGCCGAGCTCCCTGGCGACCTTGAGATCGGGGTTCCAGTCCCTGAAGCGCGATGCGGAGCCCGGGGCCTCCGGATGCGACCTCCGGTCGCCTGGCTCCGTCGCCGGTCCGGCGACCGGGGCCTCGGACTTGGCCGCCGGCCCGGGGACGGCGACTGCTTTCCTGGTATCATCCAGGCGAGGCCAGGGGCTGGCGCTCCGCTCGGGAAGGGCCCGCGGCGACTCGAGGCCGCGGAAGATCCTGATGGCCTCGAGTCCCGGATTGGCCGGCTGCCGGAGCGCGGCAGCGCCTCCCTCGGCTGAAGGGATCAATGCGGGCTTCGGGACCTCGTCCCAGCCCGTCGCTCTTTCGTGGACCGCCGCGAGACTCAGGCTGTCCTTGGGGACGAGGACGAGGTGCCGGGGGATCTCCGCGGCGGACTCAAGCACCCCGGGATCCCGTCGGAGATAGGCCGCCTCGACTTTTTTGACGACGCTCCGGAACTCGGCGGGAACCGGGTACGGGGCCTCGGCGGAGTCGGACTTCTTCAGCCCGTCTTTTCTGATGGCGTCGAGAGGGCCGGGGCCTTGGTAGACCCAGGCGTTGTCGCGATAGAAGAAGCCGGACATTCCGTAGTCCCTCATCCAGTCGAAGAGGCCCCAAGGCCGCCAAGCCGCGTAGCCGAAAAAGAAGTCCCAGGCGACCCAGGCCGGGGCGAACATCGAGCCGGGCATCCAGACCCAGCCGCGCTTCTTGCTCCATTGCCAGATGCCGAGATGGTAGGGGACCCAGCCCCAGGGCTCCTGGGGGACCCAGAACATCTGGCCCCCGGCATAAGCCCACTGCCCGTAGTAGTAAGGCTGCCAGCCCCAGGGATACGCGCCGTTGTCGATGAACGGCCTCCACACATAGCCCAGATAATCGTCCCACAGCCATTCGCCATATCGGTTGCCGAATTTTTGGGCGAAATGGAAAACGGCCGGGGGAAGCCTCTGGATGGGCTTGGGAATGGCCGTCAGCCCTTCATGGAGGTCGAGGAAGCGGGCGTTGATGTCCCGGTTCCAGAGCTCGAAATCCGTATCCCCGATATGGGACGCCATCTGGGACTGATGGCTCCCGAGGACGACGAACCTCTCCAGCTTCCGGACTTCTTGTTCCTGGAGACGTGCGAGGTCCGCTCCGTAAAGGACGCGGGCCCGTCCCAGCCCGACTTGGACGTCCGAGGACCCGTCCGCGGCCGCCGCGATCGTCGAAACGGTGTTGTGCCTCATCTTGACGGCGGCATTGGAGGTCAGGACCTGGAACACCTCGCGCCGGTCGTATTCTTTGTACATGACGTAGATGCGGCCCCTGACGAGAGCCACGTTCGAGAGCCGCTGAGCGCTGCTGAGACTGCGGGCCAGGACGGTCTCGACCTTGACCTCGGTGTCGAAGTCGAGCCGGACGATGGTCCCGGTATCGAACTGGATCTCGCAGCGCCGGTCGGAGGAAGTCCGGACGGTGTCTCCCGGGCCGATGGGCGAGTTGAGGAGCCCCGGTTCCGGCCGCGGGCTCCCTTCCCGGACTATGACGGGATCCCGGCCATCGGGCGTCGGTTCGATGTAGCTGAGGTGGCCGTAATAGAGGCTCCGCGTGTCGTTCACGAGCCGGTAATGGTCGGCCGCCCGGAGTGGAAGGACGGCGGCCAGAGCGGCCGCGACGGCAAGGACCGCGAATAATGCCTTTCGTCTCATGACGCCCTCTTTTTCAAGGATGATCTGCTCCTTGATTATATAGCACCTTTCGTGCCAATTCAGCTTCCAGTCCCCCTCCCGTCGCCTTCGGTCTCCGGGGGCCTGGTCTGTCCGGGATGGGGGACACCCGTCCCATGCCGAGGTCACGAACGTCCCCCCGCCGGCGTCCCGGCCCGGCCCGCGCCGCTCCCCTGCCCCCGAATTCGCCGAAGGAATTCCCCGCCTCATCCGACCGGCAAGTTCGGAGCGGTGGCGGATTGACAGGCCCGCCGGGGGCCCCTACAATAGGCGCGTCCGTCCCGCGATATGAAGACCCGAAAAACGTTCAGGAACCCCGTGCCCACAGTGGACGTCATCATCGAGATGCCCTGCGGCCGCCGCGCCCCGGGGATCGTCCTAGTGGAGAGGAAGAACTCTCCGCCCGGCTGGGCCCTGCCGGGCGGGTTCGTCGATTACGGAGAGACGCTCGAACAGGCCGCCCGCAGAGAGGCCAGGGAGGAGACCTCGCTCGAGATCGAGGACCTCCGTCAGTTCCACGTCTATTCGGACCCGGAGAGGGACCCCCGCCTCCATACCGTGTCGACGGTCTTCATCGCCCGGGCCCTGGGGAGCCCGCGGGCCGGCGACGACGCCCGGGAAGTGAGGGTATTCGATCCGCGGGGGATCGACGTCCCTCTGGCTTTCGATCACCGCCGGATCGTCGACGATTATATCGAGGCCAAGAAAGGAAACGACCCATGGGCGACGAGGACGCAAAGAACGGCCGGCCGCAAGAGCCCGGGGACCTCGAGGAGGTCGCCCGCGTCTGGGGGCCTTTCGAAGGCGAGCTGATCAAGAATTTCCTCGAAAGCCACGGCATCCCGGTCGTCATCCGGGGCCGGACGGCCCCGTTCGTCTATCCCCTCACGGTCGACGGCCTGGCCGAGTTCAAGGTCCTGGTCCGGAAAAGCGACCTCGAAAAGGCCAAGGAGCTGCTCGCCGGAAGGCCCGCGTCCGACGACCCGGAAGGCGGCGGCGAACACGGCTGACGTCCGGTCCCCGTCGCTTCGCCGGAAGTCCCTACCGATCCTCCGTTCGTGTCCGCGCAGAGGCCGCGTCCGCGGCACACCCGCGCGGACCGCAACAGCCGGTGTTCCCTGCCTGAATTGACCCTCTATTTGGGGGCCCCTTTTTTTCGCGTTTTTTGGGTTTTTTTTCTTGACTTTTGATATCGGCTTGCCTATATTTGGGACGAAACGGGACAAATCGGGACAAAGGATCATGCCGGACGTTCTCATAGGCAGCTACTCAGCGAAGTTCGACGCCAGCGGACGCATCAAGATCCCGGCCAAGTTCCGTGAGGCCATCGAGCAGAAATTCGGCCGAGACCTCTTCGTCACGTCTTTGTCGGACGAGTCCATCCAGATCTATCCGCTTTCAGTCTGGCTCGAGATGACGGGCTTGGCCGCGGAAGGCGCGGTCCACCTCCGCCCCGATGTCCGCAGGTTCATGCTCCGCGTCAACCGCAACGGGGTCCGTCTCGAGCTCGATCCCAAGGGCCGGGTCCTCATCAACCAAGCCTTGAGGGACAAGGCCAAGCTCGGCGACGAGGTCGAGGTCGTCGGACTTTCCAATCACCTGGAGGTATGGAACAAGGACGTCCTCGACGGAGTTCTCGAGGAGAAGCCGCTCTCGGACCAGGATCTCGAGAGCATCGCCCGCCTCATCCCTCGAGGAAAACCGGAATGACGGAGCTCGGCCACCGCCCGGTCCTCCTGGAGGAAGCCTTGGCGTTGCTCGACGCCGGGCGCGAAGGCCTCTACATCGACGCCACCCTCGGCCTGGCCGGTCACGCCCTGGCCATCTTGGAGAGGAACCCGCGGGCGCGGCTCGTCGGGCTGGATCGCGACGAGCTCTCTCTCCGCGAAGCGGGCCGAAGGCTCGAGCCCTACGCCTCGAGGGTCGAGCTGTTCCAGGCGGATTTCAAGGCCTTGGACTCGCTGGATGTCGACTTCGGCGAGGTCCGGGGCGTTCTGCTCGACCTGGGGATCTCCTCCTTCCAGCTCGATTCCCCCGAGCGCGGCTTCAGCTTCAGCCGGGAAGGCCCCCTGGACATGCGCATGGACCTGAGGAGCAGGACGACGGCCGCCAAGGTCCTCCATTCCTACCCCGAAGCGCGGCTCGCCGAGCTGTTCGCCGCGTACGGCGAGCTGGGGCAGACGCGGCGGCTGGCCCGCGAGATCGTCCACCTGCGCAAGCTCGGCCGGCTCGAGACGACGGCCGACCTGAGAGAGCTCGTCGAGCGGATCTACAGCTGGCGGCCCCAGAAGGGGAAGATCCATCCTGCCGCCAAGGCCTTCCAGGCGCTACGGATCGAGGTCAACGAGGAGCTCGAAGGGCTCGGGGAATTCCTCGGGCGGACCGTTAGGGCCTCCCGGCCCGGCACGCGCTTCGTCGTCATCTCCTTCCATTCCCTCGAGGACCGCATCGTCAAGCATGCGTTCGCCGGCCTGGCCGCCCGCGGGGACGCCCCTCCCCTGCTGACGCTCCTGACCAAGAAGCCGGTGACGCCGAAAGACGACGAGGTGGCCGCCAATCCCAGGGCCCGCTCGGCCAAGCTGCGGGCCGCGGAGAGGCGCTGAATGGTCCGCCGCAAATGGAGCGGGAAAGAGATCGCGCTCGGCGCGGCCTGCCTCGTCGCCGTCGCCGCCATCCTGACCTTCTACGTCTGGTATCAAACGGAATCGGTCCGGCTGGGGATCGAGGTCGGCCGGTGCGAAGCCCGGATCAAGGAGCTCCAGGATTCCATCCGGGCCCTCGAGCTCCGCAAGGCCGCCCTGCTCGACCCCGCGAGGGTCGACAAGATCGCCCGGGAGAAGCTGGGGCTCGTCGATCCCCGGGACGAGGAAACGATCTACGAGGAGCGGGCGCCGTCCCGCTGAGACCGTGCCCATGAGGACGTTCTTCGAGACCGACATGCGCCGGCGGATCCTCGTCCTGGGCTTCGTCCTCGCGGCCTGGTCCGCCGGCCTGGCCGTCCGCCTGTTCCAGCTCCAGGTCAAGGGCCACGCCCGGGCCAAGGCCTCGATCCTCAGCCAGAACCAGCGGGACGGGGCCATCGAGCCCGAGCGCGGGGTCATCACCGACCGCAACGGGCAGATCCTGGCCTGCAGCCTGCCGGCCGTTTCGATCTACATCAACCCCGTCGACGGGGAGACCGCGGCCGACGAGAAGCGCAAGGTGGCGGCTTTGCGCTCCGCGCTCGGCCTCACGGACAAGGAGGCCTCGGGGATACTCGACCGGCTCCGCAGACAGGAGCCGTTCACTTACGTCAAAAAGAAGATCCCCAGGGAGGACGCCGACCGGATCCGGGCCATGAAGCTCGCCGGCGTCGGGTTCGAGGCCACCAAGAAGCGGCACTATCCCCTGGGATCGCTGGCCGCCCACGTCCTCGGCGGCGTCAGCCTCTACGAGAACAACAAAACCGGCGTCGAGCTCACCTACGATGCCCTGCTCAAGGGCCGCGAAGGACGGCAGGTCACCTACAAGGACAACCGGGCCAGGAGCTATCAGATCCAGGTCATCAAGCCCGCCGTCCCCGGTCAGGACCTGGCTTTGACCATCGACGCGACGATCCAGTACATCGTCGAGAAGGAGCTGGCCAAGGCCGTCGCCGACCACTCCGCGGCGTGGGGAACGGTCATCGTCATGGACCCCGGCACGGGCGAGATCCTGGCCCTGGCCAACCGGCCCGATTACGACGTCAACGCTTTCCCCGGGCCCCGGGACGCGTGGCTGAACCGGGCGGTCCAGCTCAGCTACGAGCCGGGCTCGACGTTCAAGATCGTCGCCGCGGCCGCGGTCCGCGAGAAAGGGCTCGTGGACTACGCCGACGTCTTCGACTGCCGCGAAGGGTCCATCACTCTCGGCGGTCTGACCATCCGCGACCACAACCGGATGGGCCTGCTGACCTTTCCCCAGGTCCTCAGCGAATCCTCCAACGTCGGCACCGTGAAGTTCGCCCTCCGCCTGAGCCCCGAGGAGTTCCACGCGGCCATCATCGGCTTCGGGTTCGGCTCGAGGACTGGCATCGACCTTCCGGGAGAGGTCAACGGGCGGGTCTTCCCGGTCAAGGACTGGAACAAGAGGTCCTCCCTCCCCCACGTCGCCATCGGGTACGAGCTCATGGTCACACCCCTGCAGATCCTCCAGGCCATGAACGTCTACGCGACCGGCGGGCTGGCCGTCCGGCCACGGGTCGCGCGGAACGCCGGGGATCGCCCGGAGGTCCCGGGGCCCGTCGCGGACGAGCCCCGGCGCATCATCAGCGACAGGATCGCCCGCGAGCTCGTCGCGCTGGCCTTCGAGAAGTCCGTCGAGGAGGGGACGGGAAAGGCCGGGCGCCTCGACGGCTACGGGATCGCCGGCAAGACGGGCACGGCCCAAGTCTATGACCCCGTCCTGAAGACCTACACGTCCAAAAAGCACATCGCGTCCTTCGTCGGGTTCACCCCCGTCGGCCGCCCGGCACTGTCCATGGTCGTCATTCTCGCCGAGCCCAAGGAAGGCTTCTACTACGGAGGCCAGGTCTGCGCGCCCGTCTTCCGGGACATCGCCCGCCAGATCCTTCGCTACTTGCGCGTCCCCCCCGAGAAGCCGTTCGGCGGCCGGACCCTGACGGCGGACCTGAAGAGAGGAGGGCGGCCGTGAAGCTCCGGGCCGTCCTCGAGGGCATCCCCATCCTGTCGGGCGGCGAGGCCGGCGATCTCGAGATCGGCGGGATCGCCTACGATTCCCGGGCCGTCCAGCCGGGCTTCCTCTTCGCGGCCCTGCGCGGGGCATCCCGCAACGGGATGGATTTCGTGGCCGAGGCCGAGGCCGCGGGCGCGGCGGCCGTCCTGTCGTCGTGGCCGAAACCCCCGTCGGCCGGGGTCGCCTGGATCCGCGTGGCCGACGCCCGCGAGGCCTTGGCCCTGGCCGCCGCCAACTTCCACGGCCGCCCCTCCGACAAGCTGAACGTGACCGGGGTCACGGGGACCAAGGGAAAGACGACGGTCACCTATCTCCTCGAGGAGGTCCTGAAGGCCGCCGGCTTCACGGCCGGCATCCTCGGGACGATCGACTATCGGCGCCCCGGGATCAAGCTGCCGGCGGCCCGGACGACCCCCGAATCCGCCGACCTGCAGGCCTTTCTCCGGGACATGGTCGAAGCCGGAGTGACCCACTGCGTCATGGAGGTCTCGTCCCACGCCTTGGATCAGAAGCGCGTCTGGGGCGTGGGCTTCGACGTCGCCGTATTCACCAACCTCAGCGGGGAACATCTCGACTACCACTTCTCCATGGAGAACTACTTCGAGGCCAAGAAGAAGCTGTTCACCCTCAACCACAAGCGGCGCGCGTCGGTCGTCAACATGGACGATCCCTGGGGCCAGAAGCTCATCGCCGAGCTGCCGATGACGACCATCACCTTCGGCTTCGCGCCCGCGGCCATCGTCCGGGCCCAGGCCTTCGTCATGGCCGAGGACGGGACGGACGTCCAGGTCGCCTACCCCGGCGGGACCCTGCGGCTGCGGTCCGCCCTCGTCGGGAAGCACAACATCTCCAACATCCTGGCCGCCACGGCGGCGGCCTTGGCCCTCAACGTGCCTCCCCAGGCGATCGCCGAGGGGATCGAGGCCTTGCGCGGGGTCCCGGGGCGCTACGAGAAGGTCCCCAACGCGCGGGGCCTTCAGATCGTCGTCGATTACGCCCACACCGACAACGCCCTCGAACATCTCCTGACCACGGCCCGCGAGTTCAAGCCCCGGCGGGTCATCCTCGTCTTCGGGGCCGGCGGAAACCGGGACAAGGACAAGCGGGAGCGCATGGGCCGGGTGGCCGCCCGGCTGGCCGACTGGACCGTCCTGACCTCCGACAACCCCCGGTCCGAGGACCCGATGGAGATCATCGCGGCCATCGAGACGGGCTTCGCGAAGGAAGGGGTCCGGACCTACGAGATCGTCCCGGACCGCAAAGAGGCCATCGCCCGGGCCCTGGCCACGGCCAACAAGGGCGACGTTGTCCTCGTGGCCGGCAAGGGCCACGAGAACACCCAGATCTTCAAGGACCGGACGGTCCCCTTCAGCGACCACGAGGTCATCCGGGAGATCCTGGCCAAAATGGAGGCCCGGTGACCATGGCCGCTTTCCGTCTGGAGGAGGTCGCGACGATCGCCGGGGGATCCGTCCTGCAGGGGTCCCCGCCGCAAGTCTTCCGGTCCTTCGGCATCGATTCGCGGATCGCCGTGCCGGGCGAGCTCTTCTTCGCTCTTCCCGGGAAGCGGGACGGTCACGATTTCGTCCGGGACGCGGCCGGCAAGGGGGCCGCGGGGGCCGTGGTCTCCCGTCCCGTCGCCGTCCCCGACCCCGCATTCGGGCTGGTCGAGACCCGTGACACGGTGGCCGCCGGCTGGAAGGGCCGGGCGGTGACGTTCGGCCTCGGACGGTCCTGCGATGTCCGGGCCTCGGACATCCGGCGCCGGGGCTATGAGGGATCGGACCTGACCTTGGGATACGGCCGGGAAGAAGGCCGGGTCCTCGTCCCGTTCGTCAACGAGGCCCTCGTGCCGAACCTGCTCGCGGCCGCCGC
>JBBIGP010000032.1:16425-28271 GCA_037447475.1 Candidatus Aminicenantota bacterium | reverse complement strand
CGGCGTCGGGTTCCTGGATGCCGGTGAGATAGAGGAAGTTGAGGTTGTCGCGCATTCCCTGGCGGCCCATGTATTGCGAGGGGATGAGGATGATGCCCTCGCCGTGGGCCTCCATCAGTCGGGCCCGCCGCGCGGCGATCTCCGGCGTGACGGCAGTCGCTTCGACCACCGCCCTGGGCCGCCCAGTCTGTGTCCCTTGTTGCGCTTGCGCTTGGGCCTGAACTTGGGTTTGCGCCTGCGTGGGGACTTGGCCCGCCTGCTCGTGCGCCGCGGCCTGAAGGGCCAGCCCGGCCAAGAGAATAATAATGGGGTCGGACCACAGGATATTGAATCTTATCAATGACTTGCGCCTTTTCGGCCCGCGCCCATCAGTTTGAAAGTGCTCATTTTTCATCGTTTTTGGCCTCAAAAAGAGTTATTGCATCCGTTCGATGATCCGGCCGATCGCCCGGTCCTTCAGGATGACCTTTGTCCGGCCGTCGGGCAGGCGCTCAGTCTTGATGACGGCAAGGCCCGCTTTTTCGGCCTTCTGGCGCCCCGTACGGGCCACCCCGCGGCCCAACCCCTCCCAAGAGTTCTTTCCCGCCTCCTGGGGCCTTTTTTCGGCTTTTTTTTGGGATTTTCCAGGGGAGCTCTTCCCTCGTTTAAGCGCTCCGGCACGTCGCCCCACCTTCTTTCCGGTCTCGGCGCCGAGCCGTCCCGCTGCCTTTTTCCCGCTCTTGACCGCAACACGTGTTTCGCGGGACCCGGTACGAGATCTAGAGGCCCTCCTCACGTCCAGAGAACCCCCGCCGGCGCGCACGGCCACCCCTCCTTCGCCCCTCCACCCCTCTATCCTCACCGCCTCCCACCGCCCCGACCTCATCGACCGGTAACAAGCATCCATCACAGCGTTGACGACATACCCGTCGTAGAACGTCTCCATCGGCTCGCGCCCCGACTCCCGCGCGTCGAGCATGTCCTGGAACATGTGGACATACCCCAGCTCGTGGACCTCGTCGCCGACCGGGAAGAGCCAGCCCGTCGCGCCCTCGGCCTTCTCGGCCACGTACCCGCCCTCGCCCGCGGCCGTGAACATCTCGAACCCCGTACGCAGGAAGTGATCGAGTCGCACCGTTCCTTCCGTCCCGCTCACCTCATCTCTCAAGTCCATCCCACCGCGGAACGTCCAGCTGACCTCGAACTGGCCGATAGCCCCGCCCTCGTACTCGACGAGCCCGATGGCCTGGTCCTCGGCCTCGATGGGGTGGACCTGGGTCGCCCCCCAGCAGAAGGCCCGCAGCGGCCGCTTGCCCTTGCCGATGAAGCTCCGGCCGATCTCGATGCAGTGGCAGCCCATGTCGACGACCGCCCCGCCGCCCGACCGCTCAGGGTCCCAGAACCAGGCGCTGTGCGGCCCGGGATGGGCCTCGCGCGACCGCGTCCACAGGATGCGCCCGAGCGCGCCCTCCCTCGCCGAGGCCAGCGCCTTGAGGGTCTTCGGCGTGTAGACGAGGTCCTCGAGGTAGCCGGCGAAGACCCCCGCCTTCTCGACCGCCCGCAGCATCTCCAGCGCCTCGGCGGCCGTCCGGCCCAGGGGCTTAGTGCAGAGAACGGCTTTCCCGGCCCTCGCCGCCTCCCGCACGGCCTCGAGATGGACATCGTTGGGCAAGCCCACGACCACGATCTCCGCTTCGGGGTCGCGCACTGCTTCGCACAGGTCCGCTCCCCAGCGCTCGATGGCATGCTCCGCCGCGAACGCTTTGGCCCTCTCCTCCGACCGCGAATAGACGTTGACCACCCGGTCGCGGCTCCTCAGCCCGTGCAGCGTCCGGGTATAGAACGTGCCGATGAGTCCCGTGCCGAGCATCGTGAGCTTGGCCATCGCGCGCCTCCTCTCCTAGCTGATCAATCCCCCGGCCCACAGCTCGTCCAGGAACGAGCGCCAGGGCAGCACCCGGATCTTGCCCACCCGCCGCTCCGCTCTCTCGTTGGAAACGACGATGGCCGCCTTGGGGGCGTACTCCTCGACGAAGATGGACAGCGGCCGGAGGCTGCTAAGCCACAAGCATGCAAATCGGGAGTGTCCTCCGTAAAAGTATGACAATCGGGAAAATATCCATATCCGGAGGGGTTGTCAAGAGAGGCTTGGCCCCATTCCTGGCTTGACTTTTTCCCTTTTTGTATGAATAATTTGCGTGAGAACGCCCGTTAAGGGTAAGGCATGAGCACAAGGGAACTTCTCGACTCCTGGAAGGCGATCTCCACTTACCTCGGGCGGACCGCCCGCACCTGCCAGCGCTGGGAGGAAGAGCTGAATCTCCCGGTCCACCGGCTCGATGGCTCGCCGAAGTCGCGCGTCTTCGCCTACAAGGACGAGATTGACCGCTGGCTCGAAAAAATAGCCGGCGAAAAAGGCGAGGAGAAAGCCGGCTTCTGGGACCGCGTCCTGCCCCGGCCCCGGCGCTTTGCCGTGTCGGCCGTCCTCACGGCGCTCATCGTCATCGGCGTGCTCGGATGGCGCACGCTCAACGTCGGCCCCGTCCGGCTCGGATACAACACCCGCCCGGCCGTGGCCGTGCTGCCCTTCGTCAACGATACGGGGGACAGGAGCCTGGATTTCCTCGGCGAGTCGCTCCCGGCCAACCTCATTGAGGGGCTGCAGAGGAGCGCGGACCACATCACGGTCTTCACCCCGGAGGTCGTCGCCGATTCCCTGCGCAAGCTCGGGGTCGCGGACGGGATCGACCCGACGGCCGAGGAGCTCCGGGCGTTCGCCCTGAGGACCGGGGCCGGCTATCTCGTCTCGGCCCGGATCGCCAAGTCCGGCAACAAGCTGCGGGTCGCCTACGAGCTCAGGGACGCGGCGACGCTCGAGACCCTGGCCAGCGGCCGCGGCGCCGATTCGGAGAGGAACCTGCCGGGGCTCGGCGAGCAGCTGCGGGCCTCCATCCTGTCCACTTTCGGCATCCCCGCCGGCCCCGCGCGCGAGACCGTCCTGCCGTGCTCGCCGCAGGCCAACCGGTATTACGAGATGGCCCGGTCGGCGGAGCGCAAATTTGTTATCAGCATGGCCAGGGCCGAGCTCGACCGGATGACCAATCTTTTCCGCGAGGCGCTGGCGGCCGATCCCTCGTGCGCGCTGGCCTTCCACGGCCTCGGGGACGCCTTCCAGTTCCACTATGTCTACGAGGGGCACGCTCCGTCGATGCTCGAGGCCGCCTTCGAGAACTACCGCAAGGCCCACGACCTGGCCCCGGACCGGGCCGAGACGAGCCTCGGCCTCGGCTGGATCCAGTATTTCCAGCAGGACAACGCCAGGGCCTACACGCACTTCAAGCGGGCCATCGAGCTCGACCCGGTCAATATCCGCGTGCTGACGGACGTCGCGGTGTTCCTCAACAGCGTCGGGATCCAGGAGCGGAGCGTCGAGTACTTCTCGCGCGTCATCCGGGCCGGGGACACGTCGGCCGGGACGTATGTGTTGAGAGCCGCGGCCTACGAGGACATGGGCCTTTACGAGGGCGCACTGGCCGATTACGACCGGGTCATCAAGATGGATCCGAACGACGGCGCGACGAGGTGCCGAAGGGCGCGGGTCCTCATCCTCATGAGGCGCTTCACCGAGGCCGACGAGGAGCTCGATGTCGCCAGGACGCTCAACCCGCCCGAGAGCTACGCCCAGATCGTGCGGGCGCTGCTCCATGCGGCGCGGGGCGAGAAAAAGGCGGCGCTGGCGGCCATCGCGCCTTTCCGGCCGCGGCCGGCGAGATACTACAACTACCTCACGCGGGTCTATGCGGCCCTGGGGATGAAGGACGAGGCCATCGAGACGATCGAGCAGGCCATCGCCGGCAGCTTCGCCGAAACCCAGGAGTACGCGTTCTTCTTCCCGTTCCTGAACAACAACCGGGACCATTTCTTCGACAAGTTGCGCGGCGACAGGCGCTTCGCGGAGATCCTCAAGCGCGAGGAGCGCAAGCACCTCGCCAACCTCGAAGCCTTCGTCGGCCTGTAGGCGGGGCCCGAAGCGAACCGGGTCTTCTCCCGCTTCCGGGCATTCTGCCGATGTTCTCCTGCCGATAGGTATCCCCCTTAGCCCCCCAAACCCCCGGGAACCAGTCCCGACGGTTCCCCCGTCGGCTGAAGGCCGACGGGCCCCCCTCCGCTATGGGGGTCTTCAGGGGGATACCTATCGGCATCGCTCGGTCTCCATTTCCCGGAATCGGGAGAAGACCCTTACCGGCTGTTGACGGGCCCCGCTTACAGTCATATAATCCGAACAGATGAAAAGCGCCGAGGTGGATGCGCGCAAGGCCGCGGCCATTAGCGCCACGGCCATCCTGTTGCTTTTAGCCGTATGGCTCGTCTCGCCCTTCTTCACCATCGAAGCGGCCGACGCCGAGCGGGGCAGGGAGAACGGCTACCGGCTGGCCCTGGGGCTGACGATCATGCTCTTTCTCATCGGCAAGTGGTTCTTCGACGTCCTGTCGCCGCAGGGGCTGGCCCGGAAGGTGTCGAGCGCCAAGGCGGTCGCCCTTATGGCCCTCAGCATCGGCATCCTGGGATTCATCGTCTTCATCATCGCCCGGGCCGCCGCGCTCTACCTGAGCACGGCCTGGAGCGAAACCTCCCTCGACCTTTAACGCAGGGAGGCCTTGGTGAAGACGTGGTCGGGGATCGCGGCGTTGAACTCGAGGGATTCGAGGACGAACTCGGTCCCCTGCCCTTCCTTGAGAGCGTCCTTGAAGACGATGCGGGTCGGAACCCAGCGGCCGCCCATCCGCTCGACCGCCTTGACCTCGGTCGTCTTGAGGAGCCGGCCGCTCTTGGCGAAGCGTTCCTCCCGCAGGACGACGTACCGCTCCTTGTCCACCCAGACCTTGCGCCTGAAGTAGGCGACCCCGTCCTCGCGGGCCGTGAGGTCGAGGACCCAGCACGGCCGGCCATCGTAGTCTTCCTCGCCCGCGACAGCGGCCGAGTAGAGCACCGTCAGGCGCGGGTCCTCCATCATGTCCTCGTAGGACATGTCCGAGCCCATGACGGACTGGCGCAGCATGTGGCCGGCGATGAGGATGGTCCGGTCCGAAGCCGGCGTGTAGGTCCAGAGCTGGTCCTCGAGCTTGAGCATCTTCGTTCCCCGCTCCCGCGGCGGATCGAGGTACTCGGTGAATGACTGCGTCCGCCCGCGGACCCACGACTTGGCCCGGACGCTGCGCGAGCCGCGCCGGCCGTGGATGGTCATGGTGCTCGTCGAGATCTTGTTGTCCGAGCCGATGTTGTCGTCGACCCGCCGGAGGATGGTCTCGCCGTCCGCCGCCTGAGCGGATGCATCCGACGGCGCCGCCGGGACGGCCAGGGCCGCAGAGGCCGCATGCGCCGCCAACGCGCTGAAGCCGAGAAAGGCCAGCGCCAGAGAAACCGGATGAAGGCCTTGCGCTCTTTCTCTCATCCTTCGAACTCCTTGGCCAGCTGCGACGTCTGCCGCTTGTAGATGCCGATCCCCGAGGCGGCCCGGCCCAGGAAGGTGGCGGCCAGGCCGGGCACGAACCCGATGACGTAGCTCAAGGGCGTCACCTGGGCCCGGAAGACGTCCGTGACGATGATCGAGGCGCCGCCCATCATTCCCCCGACGTCGATCCCCGTATTCTGGAGGTAATAGGCGATGACCAGCCCCAGGCCCGTCCCGGCGACGGAGCCGGCGACGCCGATGACGAGGCCCTCGGCGATGAGCGATCGATAGAGGCGGCCCTTATCCTCACCGAGAGCCAGGCGGATGCCGAACTCCCCGTAGCGGCGCAGGCTGCTCATCAGCCCGGCGTTCCAGAGGACGATGGCCATGACCAGGATGAAGAAGACAAGGATCATCGAGTAGATCGACGCGGCCATGTCGAACGTCTGGGCCAGGCCCTGGTCGCGCAAGGTCCGCATCGTCGGCGCGAACTCGCTCAGGTCGCTTCGCCGGGCGTCGTCGAAGGCCGCAGCCAGGGCGGCCGCCTCGGCCCTCCGGTAGAGCCCGTCGCGGTAGAAGCCGACGATCTCGCCGGCCGCGTCCTCCATGTCGAGGACGCCTTGGATGTCGGAGATGTCGGCCAGGAGCGCGGCCCGGTCCATGGCGCTGATCCCGAAATGGACGGTGCCCGAGACGACGAAGTTGTGGACGGCCATCGCCCCGTACATGGTCGAGCCGAGGAAGGTCGCCGTGTCGCCGGGGCCGATCCCGAGGCGCTCGGCGAAGGCGTCGCTGAGGAGGATCCCGCCGGGCCCCTCGGGAAGGCGGCCGCTGACAACGGCCCGGTCCAGATTGAGCAGGCCGATCTCGGGCGTCCCAGGGGACCGCAGATCGACCGCGAGTCCCATGGCCGGTCCTTGGGCCCGGGTCTCGCCCCTTTCGTCAGGGATGTCGACGAGGCCGCCGAACTTGATGCGCGGCGTCCAGACGAGGGACGGGTGGTCGCGCTCGAGCCCGGCCGTGAGGGCGTCGACGCCCATCAGGGCCAGGTCGTTGGGCGATTGCTCGGCCTCGGCGGCGTAGGCCCGCGACATGACCTTGACGTGCCCGGTCGAGAACCGGGCGCCCGACTCGACCATCGTCGTCATGGCCCCCTTGATCCAGCTAAAGCCCACGACGGTCAGCATCGAGCCGAGAACGATGGTGGCGAACGGCAGCAGGCTGCGCGATCGGTCGCGGACAAGGCCCTTGACGAGGAAGCGCATCATGTCATCCTCCCCCTCAGGGCGTCCGTCGGCTTGAGCTTGGCGATCCGGCGCGTCGGCAGGAAGGAGACGACGGCCGTGGTCAGCAGGACGACGAGGGCCGTCCCGGCGATGAGCCCGAGGCTGTAGGACGGGAAGAGGCGCTCGCCGATGGCGAACCCGTAGCTGTCGACGTCGGGGGGCATGGCCCAGCCGGTCCGGGCCACCCAGCCGAGGATGGGGATGCCGTAGATGGCCCCGATGAGCGCGGCCAGCACGGTGTTGAGCAGGCCCTCGAGAGTGAACAGGCCGATGACCCCGGCCCGGGTGAAACCCAGGGCCATGAGCGTGCCCATCTCGCGCCGGCGGCGGAATATGGACAGGACCTGGGTGTCGAAGATGGCCAGCATGGCCAAAGCCAGGAAGATGACGGTGACGAAGCTGCTTCCGATGTTCTTGGCCCGGACCATGGCCCGCAGGTCGGACAGGAAATCGGCTTGGCTGCGGAAGCCCCAGCCATCGAGGACGGCGCCGGCGCCGGCGACGGAGGCGCCGGGCACGGCCGTTGCGGAGGGCGCTGCGGCGGCTGTCTCGCCGGGCGCGGGGGGCGGGGGAGTGCCTTGGTTCAGGACCACGAAAGTCGCTTGACCCTCGAGCCCGGTCATGGCCTGCAGCCGGGCCAGCGGGATCCAGATCTGGCCGGAGTCGATCGACTGCACGGTCGTGGCCATGACCCGGATGACCCGGGCGTCGCGGGCGTCGAACGTGCCGCGGCCGTCCCTCCACTGGATGGTGAACACGTCGCCGGACGCCAGCCCGGCCGTCTTGGCCATGCGCTCGCCGATGAGGACCGGGATCTCGGGGTTGTCCGCGCCGGTGTCAAGAACCGAGGCCGGGATGCTAAGGGCGGTCTGGCCGGGGTCGATGCCTTTGATCTGGACCGTAAACAGACGGCCCTCGGCGTAGATCGTTCCCTGGACGACGAGCACGGGCGCGGCCCGGCCGGCGGCGGCCAGGCCGGCCAGGGGAGCGGGGACGGGGCCGTGGGCGTCGGGGAGGGTCAGGGGATCGTAGGGGTCGTAGGCAGGGTGCTGATAATGGCCGGCGCCGATCTCGGCGTCGATCATGGCCTCCTCGGCCTGCTTGTTCATGCCCTCGATGAGGCCCCGGCTGAAAATGATGAGGACGAAGGAGAGCGACAGGACGAAGACGTTGAGCCAGGTGCGCAGGCCCGCGCCGAGGAGGTTCCTGAGGGCCAGACGGAGGAGGGTCATGGGCGGCCGTCCTGCGGCTCGTCGGCGGCCACCCGGCCGTCGATGAGGGTGATCTTGCGGCGGAGGTATTGCATGACCTTGGGATCGTGGGTGGCGAAGATGAAGGTCGTGCCGAGCTCGCGGTTGAGGGTCTCCATGGTCTGCAGGACGTTGTGGGAGTTCTCGGCGTCAAGGTTGGCGGTCGGCTCGTCGGCCAGGACGATGTCGGGGCGCTTGACGACGGCCCGGGCGACGGCCACGCGCTGCGACTGGCCGCCGGAGAGCTGGGCGGGCTTGGATCTTGCGCGGTCGGCGAGGTGGACCCATTCGAGGGCCGACATGACCTTGCGGCGGCGCTCGGAGGGAGGGTCGCCGAGGAGCAGGAGGGCGAACTCGACGTTCTCGTAGACCGTGTAGACGGGCAAGAGGTTGAAGGTCTGGAAGATGAAGCCGATGTGGCGGTTGCGGAGGCCGGCGGCCTCCTTGTGGGAGAGGGTCTCGATGCGCCGGCCCAGGACGACGGCGCTGCCTTCAGAAGGGGAGTCGAGGGAGCCGATGATGTTGAGGAGGGTCGTCTTGCCGGAGCCGGACGGACCGACGAGGCCGGCGAATTCGGCCTTGTCGAAACTCAGGTCGACGCCGGCCAGGGCGTGGATCTTGTGCAGGCCCATGGGGTAAATCTTCTTCAGGCCCGTGGTGGCGATGATCGGCGTGTCGTTCATGTCGGCCTTTCGCATGCGGCGCTAGAAGTGATAGGCGAGGAGGAGTTGGAAGCCCTTCCCCGCGAAGGACGACGAGGCGGGCTGGCCGGGCAGGGCCGGCAGCCCCTCGGGGTTCCAGAAGAGGATGACGTTGAAGGACAGGGCGTCGGTCGTCCGGCGCCAGGTGACGAAGCGGTAGGCGTCGCGGTTCCTCCAGTCGTAGTAGAAGATGCCGGAGAGCTCGTCGAGCAGGCCCAGGGGGTAGCGGAGGAGGAGGGCCGAGAAGTCGAGCGACTCGCCTCGGGCGAAGGCCCGGGCGCTCGATTCGATGCGGAAGTGCTCGGCGAGGGCGGTCAGGCCGTTGCCGAGGCCGAAGGTGTAGTCCAGGCCGGCGGTGAGAGCCAGCTGATAGGGGAGCGGGAGGAGGGTCGTCTGTTGATGGACGAGGGCGCCCTCGAGCCAGACGCCGATGCCGATGTCCCATTTGCCGTCGAGGCCGACGCGGTCCTCGGGGACGGGAGGGATCGGGAGCGGAGAGCCGGGCGGGAGGAGCATGAGGGGGACGAGGCCGTCGACGGCCGCCTTGCGGCGGTGGTAGGTCGCGCCGAGCTCGCCCTTGAAGAGGGGGACCTGGACGCGGCCGCCGAACTCGGGGGTCTTCTTGTCGGGCGGGGCGAGGTCGAAGCCGCGGGCGCCTTTGTTGCCGACCATGGCCCAGGCCCAGAAATTGGCGTTGCGGTTGGTGTAGAAGCGGAGGAGGAGGGCGTTGACGCCGTCGGTCAGCTGGAGCGGGTCGCGGGGGTCGAGGGTGTCGAACCACATCATCGGGCGGAAGAGGATCGCCGAGCCGAAGCTGACCTTCTGGAGCCCGGCCCGGGCCTCGAAGCGGGATGTCGAGAGGCGGAGCCAGGCGCGGTAGGGCTTGATGTCGCCGGAGAGGTCGGCGCCGCGGTCGGGGTAGAAGAGGGACATGCCATAGGCGTTGGCGGAGAGCTCGCCGTCGAAGGTGACGGGCCGGTCGGGGGCGGTCGAGAACTTGATCTCGGGGATGAAGCGGAAGGAGGTAGTCGGCTCGGAGAGGGCGTCGAAGCGGGTCGAGGCCAGGGCCGAGAGCAGGGCGCTGAAGTGGAAGCCTTGCGCGGCGGCCGGGGGAGGGCAGAGGAGGGGAAGGGACAGGAAGAGGGCGAGGAGGAGGAGGGGGAGGGGAAGCGCGGGCCGGGCGAGCCGCGTGAAAATGGGGGACACGATACCTATTTCCCTATTCCTCGCTGACCTGGGCAATGGCCGATGCATTAGGGCGCGCATCCTTCGGATTTCCTTTGAAATTAAGGAAATCCATTCTTCCACAGGCGCTCCGACCTGTCAATTTCCCGGAATGGCTAGGGCTGCCGGGACGCCTGTCTCAGCACGGCCGCCGCATGACCGAAGCCGTAGAAGTACTTGCGCCAGCTTCTGTCCGTCGACCCGAACAGATTGTCCCCGAGGAAATAATCCAGGAGGGCTTCCCTCAATCGGGTCAGCTCTGTGAGACGCTGCCGGTGGCGGGGATCGTCGATCGTCAGCCAGAGAAGTTCGAGTGCCCGGTCGAGCGCCCGGAGGCTGTATTCGGGATTGTTCTTTTCCCGCCACGCGAGGGCCCTCTCGACCTCGCTCCCGACGTTGGCCAACTGGACGACGAGAGGGAACGTGTGCCAACGCCCCGCGGCCAGGTCGCGATGCTGGGCGCTCACGGCGTCATGAGCCTCTCGACGATTTCGATGATCTTCGCCCTGATCGCCGGATCGTCGACGCCGCGCGAGCGGTTCCCCTGGGAGGGCCGGATGTTGATCATCGAATCGAACTCGACGCGCTCGGGCATGGCCAGCTCCGGATAGATGTTGATGCCCCACAAGTCCGCCTGGCGGGAGCCGTTCTCGAGAAGAAGGGCCTCTTCGTCGGCGTGAAGCTCGCCGTCGACGGCCATTACCCCCCGGTCGATATCGACGACCGCCTTGACCAGGTCGCCGAAGCCTTCGGCCGCCATGCGCTTCAATTCGGCCAGGGAGATCGGCCCGTCAACGATGATCATGGGGACACTTATAGCATACCCGATTTCGGGGATACAACACTCATTGAATTCGGTGGCCGGTGTAAATCTCGACGCCCTCGAAGCGGATGTTCTTGACGACCAGGCCGACGTGCATGCGCATGGCGGCCCGGGTCATGACCTGGTGGCCGCCGGGCAGGACCGCGAATTCGACTTCCGCCTGCATGCTCTTGAGAGCGGCGGGCTTCTTGGCCATGGTCAGCTCGGCGCGCAGGACGTCGTAGGTCTCGGGGTCGATGTAGTAAAGGCCTTCGAGCTTGTCCTGTGAGCGGACGCGGGAGCGCGACTGAAGGACGATGACCGGCGCGCCGTTGAGGCTGGAGGGGCCCTTGACGGTGAAATCGTAGCCCGAGCGCGAGGCGGGGCCGAAGGGAAGGATCTCGTCGGGAGACAAATTCGGGCCGCGGCGGCGGCGGCTGCTGCTGCGCTCGCCGTCCCCGCGAGGGTTCCCTTCGGACGGATCGCTCTCGGGCCGGCCGTGGCCGGATCCCGGATCGTCGGACGGGCGCTGACGGCTCTCGGCCCGCTCCCGGGCCTCGGCGCGCATCTTCTCGGTGACGTCGCGGGTCCGGCCGCCTTCGGTCTCGACGGCCTTCAGGATCTCCTCGGAGCGGCGCCGGCCGTCGATGGTGACCAGCTTCTCGAGCGTCGTCGTCTTGGTGGGCTTCCAGGCGGAGTTCATGTACGAGTTCGTGGAAACGGCCTTGGCCTGCCACGACTCGAGCTTGGGGTAGGAGGCCAGGCGCTCGCCGACCTTGACGACGAGCTCCGTAGTCTCGTCGGCCGATTGAACGGACTGGCGCGTTGCGGACAGGCCGCTCGCCGAGAATATAAAGATAAGAGTCAAGGCCAAGATGGCAGGACCTTCGAACCCAATACCGCCGCCCCGGCGGATGGTCTGCGCCAAGCTTGTCTTATATTCTCTCACTAGCGCTGCCTCGGACATCCAAGCTACCAGTCGAGGTGGTCTTTGTCAAAAAATCAAACATGCCCAGATTTCCGGAGCGATCAGCTTCGCGATTTTCGACGAGGGATCGGCTGGATGTTCTTGGCTGTCCCGCCAAGCCGGGCCAGCCGCTTTCCGCTGATACGGGCGATATCAGCCAGGATATCCTCGAATCGTCGAGAACA
>JBBIGP010000032.1:8862-16325 GCA_037447475.1 Candidatus Aminicenantota bacterium | reverse complement strand
GCTTTCCGCTGATACGGGCGATATCAGCCAGGATATCCTCGAATCGTCGAGAACACTTCTCATCAAGGGCCTTGTCGAATTCCTCAAGCCAGGATCGGATATACGGGCGTTCAAAACCCGGGTTCTTCAGGAGAATGGTTCTGACGTCTTCGATGTCTCGAGGCCTTCCTGCGACGATCTTAAGAATGACAATATCCTCGAGAGAGGCAAACCGTACAGGCGTTCCATCGAAAATCACTTCTCTGGCCCTCTCTATGGCCTGTCTCTCGAAGGGCGAGAAAGAGAACACGAAATCGACCCGGATCCCGGTCTCGTCCTCCTTGGATGGCAGAACCATCGTTTCACGGACGAAATCATCGATGTTTTCGGATTCGATACTCAAACCCAGAGAGCGCACAGACTTCTCGATCGTCGGAAGCTCTTCGATCCCCACTCCCAACGTGATGTCAATGTCCTTCGTCAGGCGGGGCTCGCCATAGAGGAGGACGGCCTGGCCGCCGATGATCATGTAGGGGATCTTATTTCGGTCGAGTTCTACGGCGACCCTTTTGATCAGGCTTTTGTACATTGTTCACCGCCTTGGCGATCCGGATCTTGACCTCGATCCCCTCGAGCGGGTCCGCGGGCGGGAAGGCTCCAAGCATGACGGCCTCTTCGTAGAGAGCATCGAGGATCCGGAAATTCTGCTCGACGTCGACCTTTTCGGCCCTGATCCGAGCGGCCTTAAAAGCCTGGAGCTTATCAGAATTGTTAACCATAATAGAACGGCGCTTCCAAATACGATTATATCATAGTTACTTGCGCTGTAGCCATATTATTTTGTGCGTATTACGAAGCAATCGAGTCGTTCCGGCACGGGTCGTGGCAGAGCTGGTGGACGGGCCCGGCGGCGGGCCTGGGCATAGACTTTGCAGGTCGATGATCACCGCAGCTTCTTGCGGCCGAGGGCGACGAGGTTCTTGATGAGGTCGATGGTGATCATGACGGCGATGAACAGCAGGACGAAAGTGATCCCTTGCCTGATGAGAGGCAGGAGGCGCTCGGCGACGGGGACGGCGAACAGGTCGTCGAAGGGCTGGCGCAGGATGAGCCCGATCAAGGCGAGAGAAACGATATTCGAGGCGACGTCGACCCAGCGGGAGCGGGTGACGAGCTTGACGAGGAGCGTCGCGACCGAAGCCCCGAACATGGCGATGACGATGAGCGAGAGGCTCCGGCCGGCGCCGGGCGTGAACAGCGGCATGGGATCGCGGAAGTTGCCGTAGCTGTGGAAGACGAAGAAGATCGTCTGGAACCTGACATAGAGAAACACGGCGAAGCTCGTGACGGCCAGCATCGCGGCCAGCTGGATTGCCGTGAAGAGGCGGCTCTTGAAGAAGCCGTCCATCGGCTTGATCTCGTCGAGGTCGGCGCCGATCTTCGGCCAGGGGAGCTTGACGTCCTTGCCGCTCTGGGTGATGAAGTAGAGGACGAGGGCCACGGCCCCGAGGTCGGCGAGGAAGGCCGTCGGCACGTACATCAGGGCGTCGAGCACGCCCATCTCCGGCATATAGAGGAATGGGAAAACGATGAAGCTCTTTTTGAACGCAACGGCGAGGCCGGTCAACAGCATGTGGACGGCGAACAGGATCGAGGTGTAGCGGAAAAGGTAGCGCTTGTAGGCCGGGGCGATGATCGGCCGGTCCTCGGCGTAGCGCTCGGCGACCCGGCGCGGCGCGCCGTAGGCGGCGATGGCCTTGTCGAGGGCGGCGGTGTCGTCGGTCGCGCCGTGCTCGGCCGCGGCCTTTTCCAGGATGTGGCTGCGGATCTCGGAGAGGACCTCTTCGCGCTCGGCGCGGCCCGAGAGGAAGTGGCTGATCTCTTCGAGGTAGGCTTCGAGCTTATTAGGCGTTTTTTGCGGCATCGGTGTTCTCCTTCATGATCTTGTCGAGGACGCGGGCCTGGTTCCTCCAGACCTCGAGCAGGGCGGCGCGCATGTCGCGGCCGGCGGCCGTGATCGAATAGTACTTGCGGGGCCGGTCCTCGGTGACGTCCCACTTCGAGGCGATCCAGCCGTTTCTCTCGAGCCGGCGGAGGAGGGGATAGAGGGTGTTCTCCTCGACCTTGTAGCCCAGGGCCTCGATGTGCTTGACCATCGCGTAGCCGTACATGTCCTTTTCGAGGAGGGCCAGGACGAGGATGTGGAGGAAGCCGCGGTTCATCTCCGTTTCGAGGCTGCCGATCTCGGTGTCGGTCATGGTCGCTCCTGATGTTGTTTCATTGCTGGCGTATGTCTCACTATATCGTGTATAGTACTATACTATACGAAATACGCTATGTCAAGTCAGACAATAATTTTTTTGGCTAAAAAAGTTCGTTCTAAAGCGATTCGGTAGGCCCTATAAGTAACATAATGTGTTTATAATCAATCAGATAAGACAGCCAAGGTGAAAAGTGCTTGCAATTATGCAGAATAAATGCATAATTGCTAGTAGCGAGGCGAAGGATGACCATAAAATACATTGAGCGATCGCTGGAAAAGGTTCTCCTGAAAGCCGCTTCAGAGTTCCCTTCCGTTGTGCTGACAGGGCCCCGCCAATCGGGCAAGACGACGCTTCTCAGGCATCTTTTCGGGGGCAGCTATCGCTATGTCTCGGTCCAGTCCCCCGATATCCGGGCGGCGGCTCAGGAGGATCCCCGGGGATTTCTCGAGATGCACGCTCCTCCGGTCATTTTGGACGAGATCCAGTATGCGCCAGAGCTTTTGCCTTATGTGAAGGAGAGGATCGATGCCCGGAGGGGACAAGCCGGCCAGTACCTGCTCACGGGATCCCAGAACCTCCTGCTTGTCGAGAAGATCACGGAATCCCTGGCCGGGCGGGCGGCGATGCTCCGCCTTCTGCCGATGTCCAGGCGCGAAGCCGCCGGCAGGCCCGGGTCCGCTCTCCCGTGGGAAGCCGGGAAAGAAGAGGCCTCACCCGGCCACGGTTCCTTCGGTGAGCTTTGGAAGGAATTCCTCCGCGGCGGCTACCCGGAATTGGTCGCCGATCCCGACCGTGACGCCGGCTTGTGGCACTCCGGATACATTCAATCCTATCTCGAAAGGGACGTGCGGTCGCATCGTCAGGTCGGCGATTTGACCCAGTTCCAGAGCTTCCTGCGGGCCTTGGCGGCGCGGTCCGCTCAGCTGCTGAACCTGACCGATCTGGCCAGAGACCTCGGCGTGGCCGTGAACACGGTCCGGTCCTGGCTCTCCGTGCTGGAGGCGACCTTTCAGATCATCGTGCTGAGGCCGTATTTCGCCAATGTGGGAAAACGGCTGGTCAAGACGCCGAAGGTCTATTTCACCGACGTCGGCACGCTCTGTTATCTCACCGGGCTCAAGGATCCGGAGCATGCGGCATCCGGTCCCATGGGCGGCCCGATCATGGAGACAGCGGTGCTGTCCGAGATCGTCAAGGCGCTCATGCACCGGGGAGCGGACCCGCACATTTACTTCTGGAGGACGGCGGCCGGCACGGAGGTGGATTTCGTCGTCGAAGACGCCGGCAAGCTCGTGCCCATCGAGGTCAAGCTCTCGGCGACGCCCCGGCCGGCCATGGCCTCCGCCATCAGGATCTTCCAGGAAGACCTCGGCCCCAAGGCCCAGCCTGGTTACATCATCCATCCGGGCAGGCAACGGCTTCCCCTGGGGCCTCGGGTGACGGCCCTTCCTTTTCACGAGCTGTGACGCTTGATACGGCCGCGCATATGCCCCGAATTCGTCGAGAGCCGGGCCTTCGATTCCTTTTGACAAGCGGGCGGCCCGGTGGCAGGATAGGGGGCAAAAGGGAAGGAGTGCCTGTATGTGCGACTTCTGTCACCAGCACGGGGAAGGGAAGAAGTGGTACCTCGACGCCCGCAACTATTCCGAGGACATGCTCAGCGACCTCCGGCGGCGCAGGTTCATCGAGCGCTTTTTCACGACGCCCGAGCACTTGGAAAAAGGGGAGAAGGCTCTCAATAAGCTCGACCGGATCCCGCCGTTCTTCACTCGGGGCATCCGGCGCAAGATCACAATGAAGCAGCAGGCCATACACTTCGGGCAGGTCGTGCCCATCGAGGACATCGAGAGGATCCTGGGTTTCGCGACCTCGGTCGTCCGACTGGCCTGCATCTGCCGGCACGTGGCGTTCGGCCCCGAGCACCGCTATTGCTACGGCATCAGCCTCGCCCCGCAGGGCGGCGAGATGGTCAATATCCTCAAGGGCATCGACGCGTCCTACCTCATCGGGCCGCAGACCGGAGGCCTGGAGCACCTGCCCAAGGACGAGGCCCTGGCCCTGATGCGGGAGTGCGAGGGCGAGGGCCTCTGCCACACGGTCTGGTCGTTCGTCACCCCGTTCATCGGCGGCATCTGTAACTGCTCGCTGCCGGGCTGTATGGCGATGAGAGCGAGCCTGACCCACAAAACGCCGGTCATGTTCCGCGGGGAGTATCTGGCCGTGGTGGACGAGGAGAAATGCATCGGGTGCGGCGAGTGCGTCAAGATCTGCCCGTTCGACGCCTACCTGCCGCACCAGCGCAAGGCCAAGGCCCGCGTCGATCCGCTGAAGTGCTACGGCTGCGGCATCTGCCGGAACGCCTGTCCGAGCGAGGCCATCACCCTCGTCGACCGGGCCTCGGTCCCCGCCGCCGCCTCGCTCTGGCTCTAACCTGCCTTGGCTGTTGTAACTGACACATTATAATTAAGATAGGCAAGTAAACAGGGGTATTTATGGGCCTTAAATGCGTTTTTTTGCCCCTAGAATCGCGTTTAGCAAGGACCTGATCTCCCGAAGCCGAGGGTAGGTTCTAAAAGGTTCTTATTGGGGCTAAAAAAGTCATTTAAGGCCTCAAATGGGGGCCTTTGGAATAGCTATCATCTTTATTTTCTGTCAATTGCGACAGCCAATGCAGGCTATTTGACCCAGTTCTCCATGAACTTCTTGGGGCCGCCCTCGTTCTCCTCGACGAGGGCCCGGAAGATGGCCCGCAGGTGCTCGTCGGGCAGGGTCCCGATGATCATCCGGTTGTTGATGATCATGGTCGGCGTCGAACGGATGCCGTGGCTGAATTTCTCCGAGGTCCGCTCGTACTCGAAACCGGTGTCGATGATCCTCTTGACGAGCTCGCGCAAAGCCGGGTCGTCCGCCGCGCCCTCGGTGCCGTATTTCTTCGCCAGATTCGCCTTCCACACGGGGTCCCGGCGCGACTCGAACGTCGCCCAGATCTCGTCGTGGATCTCGACGAAGCGATCGGGGTTGCCGGCCGCGATGTAGGTCAGCTCGCAGGCCCCCGGATGGAGCTTGGCCTTCTCGGGCACGACCTCGTTGCACGCCCCGTCGAGCGGGAAGAACTGGATGGCGATGTTGATCTTGCCGGCGAACTCCTCCTTGAGATTGTCGAGCTGCCGGGCCAGGTAAAGGCAGTCGGGGCAAAGGAAGTCGGTGAACTCGACGATCCGGATGGCCGCGTCCTCGAAGCGCTCGGTCGACTTGACCGACCAGTACGGCGACAGGAAGCTCGGCGAGGCGACCTTGGGCAGCTCGAAGAACTGCCGGACGATATCGACCCCGATCCCCGCCTGGGCGTCCTTGCGGGCCTTGTGATATTCGATCATCCCCAGGGCGCCGGCCAGCGCGACGAGCCCGAAGACGACCAGGAGCTTGAGCGACGGCCGGACCCACCGGAGAACGGGGTTCCTCGTCTCGCGATCGATGCCGTACTTGGCGAAGAGGACGAAGTTGAAGAAGGAGAAGAGATAGAAGCCCGTACAGAGCAGGCACAAGCTGCCGAGGACGAAAACGGAGTAGGCGAAGAGGGCCGCGACGCCGAGCACGTTGAGCAGCGACAGCGACTTGTTGGTCCGCTCGAAGGCCTCCGAAGGGAAGATCGCCCCGAGGACGATGAGCGCGCCCATGAACATCCCGAAATAGCCGAGCGGCACGCCCATGACCTGGGAGATGACCGAGAAGGCCGAGCTGTCGCAGTTGAAGAAGGCGCTGATGTCGCAGAACGAGCCTTCCCAGATCGTCCGGGGGTAGTTGGCCCGGAAGAAGTGATCGAGGGTCATATACGAGGCGGCGATCATCCCCGCGCCCGAAAGGAAGCTCAGGATGCGGCGGGGCTTCAGCCCGCTCAGGGTCAGAGTCGGCCGGCACTCCATGGGACTCTCCTTCGTTCTCGCTCCGTTCCTCCCGCATTATAGAAAGTTCCGGCCGCAGGCGCAAACCCTAGGCCCCGGAAACGGGAGAAGAACCTTTTTGTTTGGGGCGAAACGCGGTATAGTGAACGCTTCCAGGCTGGCCCGGCCCGGGTTGCCGGAAGCTTGGGGACACGTACTCGCGGTACATGTTCCCGGATCAAGCCCGGCCCTGCGCCCGGGCGCCGACTCCTGCCGAATAAGGAGGGATAGCATGAAAACCCGCCGTAAACTTGGGGACACGTACCTGCGGGACATGTCCCCAGATCTGTCCGCCCGCACCCTCACCCTCATCATCGCTCTCGTCCTCATCCTCGCCCCGGCCGCCGCGCCGGCCCGCGCCGCGCAAAAAGTCCCCATCTCCTTCGACGCCTATCACGGCTACACGGCCGCCGTGAAATACCTCAAGGACGTGGCCGCCGCCCACCCCGACATCACGGCCCTCGTCGAGATCGGCCGGAGCACTATGGGCCGGCCCATCCACGTCCTTGTCGTTTCGAACATGCGCGCGGGCACGACCGTCGACGCCCACGCCCGGCTCCGCAACCCGCGCGCTGAGGGCGTCCGCAACGTCGAACCCATGAAATCTTACATGGGCAAGCCCGGCCACTGGATCAGCGGCTCGACCCACGGCAACGAGTACACCGGCACCGAGGTCTGCCTCTACACGATCGACAAGCTCGTCTCCGGCTACGGCTCGGACAAGGACATCACGGCCCTCGTCGACCGCAAGACCTTCTACATCTGCCCCATCGTCAATCCGGACGGCGTCTTCAACAGCGTCGAGCGCGGCATCTCCCAGCGCCAGAACAGCATGCTCCGCGACGACGACGGCGACGGCAAGGTCAACGAGGACGGCCCCGACGACCTCGACGGCGACGGCTTCATCACCCAGTTCCGCCGGCGCGACCCACAGGGCGCCTTCGTCGTCGACGACGTCGATCCCCGGCTCATGGTCCGCGTCGCCCCCAACGACCCGACGACCAAGGAGCGCTGGTCGGTCATCGTCGAGGACAAGGACAACGACGGCGACGGCCGCCGCGGCGAGGACCCCGAGGCCGGCATCGACCTCAACCGCAACTTCCCCGAGGGCTGGTGGAACGACCAGGGCTTCGCCGGCGGCTCGGGCGACTACCCGACCTCGGCCCCCGAATCGCGGGCCCTCGCTGAGTTCTTCCACACCCACCCCAACATCCTGATGGCCCAGTTCTACCACACCTCCGGCGGCTTCACGTTCCGGCCGCTCGGCACGGCCCCCCAC
>JBBIGP010000032.1:0-8762 GCA_037447475.1 Candidatus Aminicenantota bacterium | reverse complement strand
GTTCTACCACACCTCCGGCGGCTTCACGTTCCGGCCGCTCGGCACGGCCCCCCACTCCCGCCTTCACCCCCGCGACGTGGCCGTCTTCGACTTCGTCATGGGCAAGCGCTATCTGGAGATCATCGACGAAGACGTCCCCGAGGCCTGGAAGAACCCGGCTTCGATCCCGGCCCTGCGCGAGGAGCTCCGCAAGACGTCCAAGAACAAGTACGCCGTCGAGCGCGGCTACGAGCTGCCCCGCGGCTGGCGGGTGAGCTACGACGAGCTCAATGACCGGCGCTACGGCTTCGGCATGAGCTCCGACTGGGACTACCTCCAGCTCGGCGTCTGGTCCATCACGACCGAGCTCTGGAACCCGGCCAAAGACATCCCAGGTTTCCCGGCCGTCGAGCCGGGCGCCGACGAGGCCGAGACGCGTCTCCGCGTCCAGCGCGCCCTGCTCAAGTGGCAGGACGAGAAATATGGCGGCAAGCTGTTCGTCCCCTGGAAGAAGTACAAGCACCCCGAGCTCGGCGAGGGCGAGATCGGCGGCTGGGTCCCCCTCTATCCCTCGAACGCCTGGCCGGGCGAGCCGCTCCTCAACGTCTGCGACCGGCACTTCCGCTTCGAGCTCTTCCGGGCCGGGCTGATGCCCGACATCGTCATCAACGATGCCAGGGCCCGGGTCGTCCAGGCGGCCTCGGGACCGGGCAAGTACCGGATCATCGAGGTCACGGCCTCGATCGAGAACAAGGGCCCGCTCGCGACCCACACGGCCCGCGGGGCGACGCTCCGCGGCAACCGCGAGGACGTCGCTTGGCTCATCGTCGACCGCGACAAGGTCAAGTTCCTGCAGGGCACGCCCTACCAGCGGCTCGGCGTCATCGACGGGGCCATGAGGGTCCCGTCGGCAGGCGGTGGAGGCGGCGGAGGAGGGCCGCGCGCCGGCGGCCCGGAATCCCCGCCGGAAGACCCGCTCTATCCCGAGTCCCCCGCCCAGCGTCGCTTCGGCGGCGGGGCCGCGCCGGCCGAAGCGCGGCAGGGCGGGGCCCGGCGCGAGGTCCGCTGGCTCATCGCCGTCGAAGGCGACTCGCCCCTCAAGGTCGTTGTCTCGTCCCAGAAGGGCGGCACCGCGGTCCGGGACATCAAGGTCCAGTAGGGAGACGGCCATGAACGCGAAGAGAACGATGAGAACGATGAGCGCGAGGAACACGATGAGCGCGGCGGACTCGAGGGAAACGATGCATACGAAGCGCAGGACGAGAATGGAAAGAATGACAAGAACGCTTGGCAGGATCGCGGCGGTGGCGTCGGCCGCCGGCATCGTGATCTTGGCCTTGGCCACGGTTTCGGTCTCGGCCGCCCCGCCGGCCGCGCCCGCGCCCTCGCCGGATCCCGCGGCCGCCCCGGCCCAGGCCAAGCTCCAGAAAAGCCCCGGCGGATACCATGGCGAGCTCGACTTCCCGATCAGCTGGAAGCGCTACTACGGCTACGCCGAGTGGACCGGGATCATGCGCGACCTGCAAAAGAAATACCCGGCCCTCGCTGATATCCAAAGCATCGGCAAAAGCCGCATGGGCCGCGACCAGCTCCTGCTGACCATCACGGCCAAGAAGACCGGCAAGCCCGAGGACAAGCCGGCCATGTGGGTCGACGGGGCCATCCACGGCAACGAGGTCAACGGCATCACCTGCTCGCTCTACCTGGCCTGGTACCTGCTGACCCGCTACGACTACGACGCCTTCGTCCACGACCTCCTCGACCGGACGACCTTCTACATCCTGCCGGGGCTCAACGTCGACGCCAACGACTCCTACGTCCGCTTCCCCAACACCGAGAACAACCCCCGCGAGACCTACCGGCCGGCCGACGACGACGGCGACGGCCTTTACGACGAAGACCAGACCGAGGACGTCGACGGCGACGGCGAGCTGACGATGATGTACGTCGAGGACCCCGCCGGCGACTGGAAGCTCTCGCCCGACAAGCGGCGCTTCGTCCGGGTCGAGGACCCGCGCGAGGAGGTCCTCCGCTTCCGCCGCCTCGGGCCCGAGGGCTACGACAACGACGGCGACGGCCTCATCAACGAGGACGACATCGGCGGCCCCGACCCCAACCGCAACTTCCCCTACGGCTGGAGCATCGACCAGGGCTACCCTTACCCGATGAGCGAGATCGAGACCCGCAACGTCTTCGAGTTCCAGCTGGCCCATCCCAACATCTTCGCCTCGTTCCACTACCACAACACGGGGCGGCTGATCATGTTCCAGGCCCCGCCGGCGGCCCAGCCCCGGGGCGCGCAGGCGGCCGCGGCCCCGGCGGGCGGCCCGCGCGGCCAAATGTCCTACGAGCAGCGGCTCGAGGAGCTCCGCAAGACCGACAAGTACGCCTACCTCGCCGACCGCCAGGTCGCGCCCGAGTACCAGCACGACCTGGACGTCCAGAACGCCATCGTCAGCACGGGGGCCCGCATCCTCAAGGACTACACGCCGACGATCGGCGGGCTGAGCGGCCAGGCCCACGCGGCGACCTACTACATGCTCGGGGCCTACGCCTACCTCATGGAGCTCTGGGGCTCGCCGGTCTTCGAGGCCGACCTCGACGGCGACGGCCGGGTGTCGGACGAGGAGTTCATGAAGTGGATCGACATCGAGCTCATGGGCCAGGGCTGGATCGCGCCCTACAAGTTCAAACACCCCGACCTCGGCGACATCTGGATGGGCGGCACGGCCCGCAAGCACATCGGCCGGACGCCGCCGGCCCGCTACATCGAGACCGAGGCCCTGCGCAACGCCAACTTCGTCCTGTACTGCGCGAGCCAGTTCCCGCAGGTCGAGCTCACGGACGTCAAGGTCACGCCGGCCGCCGGGAACCTGTTCTGGGTCGAGATCACGGCCCGAAACAGTCGGGTCTACCCGACATCCTCCGACCGGGCCGTGGCCCTCAAGCGGGCGATCATGGACAGGATCGCCGTCAGCGGCAAGAGCGGCCTGAGCGTCGTCGAGATCGCCGCGGGGCCGACCGTGGTCGATCCCCTCGACCCGGCGGCCCGCAGCGAGGCCATCCCGTCGAAGGGGTCGGAGTTCCGGCTCAAGGGCGGCGACTCCAAGCGCTTCTGCGTCCTGGTCAAGCTCGACGGCCGCGAGGGCTGGGTCGAGTTCACGGCCCGCTCGCGGCACGGCGGGACGGCCGTCAAGCGGGTCGATCTGAAGGCGGGGCGGGCTTCTTAGGCTTCCTGCGGCGGCGGCGCCGGCGGTCGCCGTCCTGGCGCGGACCGGCGCCGAACTTGCCGTCGTAGAGCGCCGCGAAGGGGTCCTCGCCCTCCCCGCCGAACGCGCCGCCGAGAAGGAGGGCGGCCACCCGCGAGGCACCCGGATAATGGGGCCGCTTCCTGAGCGACCAGCGCATCTTGCCCGTCTCGTAGGCTTGAAGCATCACGCTGGCGATGACCAGGGTCTGGACCGCGTCGTAGAGCAAGATCTTGGGGACGAGGGCGGCCGGCTTGGCCTCCCGGAAGAGGTCGTAGAGCCCCTTGACCGCGTCGCCTTTGATCGAGGGGAGCAGGGGCTCGGCCCACGGCCAGAGGAGGAGGGCGTAGGCGACGTCGAGCGGCGGGGGGGAGCCGGCGGCGACCGCCCCGGCGTGGGCCCCGAGGAGTGCGGAGAGACGGGCGAAGGCCGCGTCGTCCCGCTCGTAGAAGGCGCCGAGCCCGCCGAGGACGAGGGGCAGGATGCCGTAGGCCCGGGCTGCCTCGAAGAACGGGCGGGCGTTGCCGGTCTTGATCTCTTTATTGAGCTCCTCGAAAAGCCGCGAGCCGGCGCAGACGGAGAGGCGGTCGCGGTGGCGGGGGATGGCCTCCGCGGTCCGCTCCTCGATCGAGAATCCGAGGCGGGCCGCGTGCCGCAGGACGCGCCAGATGCGGACCGGGTCCTCGCCGTAGCTCTCGCCGGGATCGCCGATGATGCGGATGCGGCGGGCCTCGAGGTCCTCGAGGCCGCCGACGTAGTCGATGACCGAGAACGTGGCGATGTCGTAGAACAGGGCGTTGATGGTCAGGTCGCGGCGGAAGGCGTCCTCGCGCGGCGTGCCGAAGGCGATGGGCTTGAGGGGCGGGCGTCCCCGGCGGCGGCCTTGCCCGGGCGACGGCGGACCCTCGTCCTCGCGTTCGGCTTGTCCGCGGCCATCCTCCTGGGCCTCGGGGCGCCCGGCGGCCGTGCCCGGTCCCTCGAGGCCCGCGCCGGCTCCGTCGTCGCCGGGGAACTCGGGCGACTGATCCAGCGCCGCTTCCTGGTCTTCAAGACACTCTCCGGGCGGCGGCTCGCCGATCTCGGCCGCCGCTTCCGCCCGGGCCCGCCTCTCGAGCTCCTCTTGCTCGGCCTCCATCTCCTCGGGGTCGGGCTTGCGGCGGAAGGTCGAGACCTCGATCGTCTTGCCGCCCATGAACTTGATGTGGGCCAGCCGGAAGCGCCGGCCGATGAGGAAGGCGTTGCGGAACAGTTTCTTGATCTGGTTGGGCCGGGCGTTCGTGCCTACGTCGAAATCCGCGGGCCGGCGGCCGAGCAGCAGGTCGCGGACCGCGCCGCCGACGAGGTAGGCCGTGAAGCCGTGGTTGTGGAGCCGGTAGAGGACCTTCAGACAGTCGGGGTCGATGTTCCGCCTCGAAATGGAGTGGCGGCCGCGGTCCAGGATGACCGGGGCCTCGAAGGCGGGGTCGAACGGTCTCTCAGGTTCCATGTGCGGCCCTTTCGACGGCGGCGAAGACGCGCAGGAAGTTGCCGCCGAGGATCTTGCGGATGTCCTCGGGCTTGTAGCCGCGCCGGACGAGCTCCTTGGTGACGTCGGGCAAGAGGCCCACGTTCTCGAGCCCGACGGGCGTGTTGCTGATGCCGTCATAGTCGGAGCCCAGGCCGACATGGTCGGCCTTGCCGGCGAGCTTGACGACGTGGTCGATGTGGTCGACGACGGTCTTGACGTCGACGACCGGCAGGGTCTTGCGGACCTCTTCCCAGCGGGCCCGGTAGGCGGCCATGAGCTTGTCGCGCACGGCGGGCTCGAGCCGGCCGATGGCCATGCGGTCGGCCGGGACGCCGTGTTCGGCGGCCACGGCCGCGAAGGTCTCTTCCTGCCGGCGGTCGATCTCGCTGCGCAGCAGTCCCGGCCAGAAGTTGATGCCGAGGAGGCCGCCCTTTTCGGCCAGGGCCTTGAGCATCTCGTCGCTCAGGCTCCGGTGGTGGGGCGACAGGGCCCGGCAGGCGGAGTGGGAGGCCACGACCGGGGCCTTGGACACCCGCAGGACGTCCCAGAAGGTCTCGTCGTGGACGTGCGAGACATCGACGATCATGCCCAGCCTGTTCATCTCCTCGATGACCTGCTCGCCGAACTCCGTCAACCCGCCGTGGACGGGCGCGGGGTCGCCCGAGGCGTCGGCCCAGTCGGACGCGTACCAGTGGGTCAGGGTCATCAGCCTGAACCCGGCCCGGTAAAAAGAGCGCAGAACGGCCAGGTCGTTCTCGATGGCGTAACCGCCCTCGATCGCGGGGAGCACGCCGATCTTGCTCGCGGCCCGGGCGGCGTTGAGCTCGGCGACCGAACGGACGAGGGCCAGGTCGTCCGGGTTCTCGTCGACGAGGCGGAGCAGGGCGTCGAGCTGGCCGAAGACGCTCTTCGCCGACCGGTTCTTCTCGAGCTCGTTTGCCGGCGGGGCGGCGAAGCAGGCGAAGACCTGGAGATCGACGGCCCCGCGCCGGAGCTTGGGGATGTCGACATGGCCCTTGGGCAGGTCGAGGCGGAGGTCCTCACCGGCGATGTGCCGGCCGATCGTGTCGCAGTGGAGGTCGGCGACGAACGCGTCGCGGTGGAGGAAACGCGTCCGGTGGACGGGGTCGAGGAGGTTGTCTTTGCTCATGGCCAGATGGGTCAAGATCTCATAGTGGTAGCGCCCGGCCAGGGCCAGGAGATCGGGGTCGATCGTCTCGGCCCGGTCGCCGGGGTAGTGATACTCGGGATGATGGTCGTCGAGCCGGCGGGTCAGGACGTCGCCCGTCCGCAGGCTGATGGCCGGGACGAGCTTCGCCCAGAACGAGGTGTGGTCCGAGCCGCGATAATTGGGCCGCGGCCGGAGCTTGGCCCGGAGGTCGGGGCTCAGGCCGCGCTCGATCGTCGCGAAGAGCTCCGCGAATTCGTCCTTGCCGCCGACGAGGAGGTTGGGGTCGCCGGTGCCGACCATGTCCATGTTCAGGTAGAGGACGGTCTTGTCGAGGGGGATGGCGGGATTCTCGACGTAGTGGCGCGAGCCGTGAAGGCCGAGCTCCTCGGCGGCCCAAGCGGCGAAGACGATGGTCCGGGCCGGCTTGAAGCTGTTGGCTGCGAGCGTCCGGGCCAATTCGAGAATGACGGCGACCGAAGCGGCGTTGTCGTCGGCGCCGTTGTAGATCCAGCCGTCGACGCCCGCGCCGATGTGATCGAGGTGGCCGCCGACGACCAGGGCCTCGCTCTTGAGCTTGGGATCGCGGCCGGGGAGGATGCCGATGACGTTGGGGGCCGTCCGGTCCTCGCGGACGAAGTGGGCCTCCATCTCGACCGAGACGCCGACTTCGTCGGTGAAGGAGGCCTTGGTCCGCAGGGTCTTGCTGACCAGGTCGCGCCAGCTTTTGTTCGCCGTATAGAAGGCATCGTCGGCGAAATTGCGCCCGGCCCTCAGGACGACGAAGCCCTCCGGGCACTGGCCGGGCCTCAGGGCCCCGAGCCTCGGCCGGCGGCCGGACGCGGGGTCGGGCTCGGCGACATCCATCTCGATGAGACCCACGGCGCCCCGCTCGGCGGCGGATTTGACCTTCGTCTCCAGCGCCCACTCCTTTTTCGCCTCGTCGGAGGCGAAGGGCGGCAGGTCGGCCATGACCATGACGACCTTGCCCTTGAGGTCGAGCTTGGCGTAATCGTCCCACCCGTCCTTTTCCGACGAGAAGCCATACCCGGCGAAGACGAGGGGCCCGCGGACGATGCCCGAGCCGGTCCCGGCGATAGGCGTGAAGTCCCGCCCGCGGCCGGCGAAAAATACGCGGCGGGCCGGCGAGACGATCTCGAGCCGGGCGGGCCGCGGGTAATGGCTCCAGTTGGGGAGCTTGACCTCCTGGAACCAGCCGCCGCCGTCGCCGCCGGGGCGGAGGCCGGCCTCCTTCATCTTGGCGGCCACGTACTCGGCGGCCCTGCGGTACTCGTCCGTCCCCGACCGCCGGCCCTGGAGCTCGTCCGAGGCCAAGTATTCGACGTGGGCCAGGGCCCGTTTTCCATCGGGCATGTCCTGGCCGGGGATGGCGGCGCCCGCGGCGAGAACGATCAGGGCGGCGGCCAGGGCGGTGAGAATGTTCCTTTTGGGCATGATCTTCAACCTCTCTTTTTCAGGACCTCGAGGACGCCCTCGAACGACCGGGGCGGCGGGGCCTCGATCGTCACCTGCTTTCCCGAGGGGAGCCCGAACTCGATCGACAGGGCGTGGAGCATGAGCCGCGGATAGCGCTCCTGGAGCTCCCGGTCGCCGTACTTCCGGTCGCCGACGACCGGGTGGCCCAGGCTGTAGAAGTGGACGCGGATCTGGTGGCGCCGCCCCGTGGCCGGCCGGGCTAGGACGAGGGTGTAGCCGTCGAGGCGCTCGGCGACCTCCCAATCCGTGACCGAAGGCTTGCCTCGTTCGGGATCGACGCCCATGCGGCCCGAGCCGAACTCGCGGATGGGCCGGTCGATGCGGCCGCGGTCCTCGGCGACCTTGCCGTGGACGAGAACCAGGTAGGCCTTGCGGACGGCCCGGCGGTCGAACTCGGTGTTCAAGTGGCGGTGGGCTGCGGCGCTGCGGGCGAAGACGATGACCCCGCCGGCCGCCCGGTCGAGGCGGTGGACGGGGAAGAGCTTGCCCGGTTGAACGTCGGCGAGAAGCTCGGGCAGGCCGCCCTGCCCGGACTCGGAGATCGACAGGACGCCCGGGGGCTTGTCGACGGCTAGGTAGTCGTCGTCCTGGTAGAGGATCCTGATCGGGGACGCCGTCACTTCTCGGCCTTGAACGGGTCGGCGGGCAATTTCGCGAAGCTCCAGAAGCGTTTTATATCATATTCGGCGGGACCGGACAAACCCGCCGCCTCACCCCGACCACTCCTTAACAAGCCCTAAGGTCGTTCCCCTGTTCCCGGGGATGTCTTTTGAATCCTGCCGATAGGTATCCCCCTTAGCCCCCCAAGCCCCCGGGAACCAATCCCGACGGTTCCCCCGCCGGAGACCGACGGGCCCCCTCCAGCAAAGAGCGGATTCTTGGGAGCGACCATCAGAAGTGCGGCGGAGCGACTCGAAATCAGAGAAACAATCTACTTCTTCGATTTCTCCGGCAGGGGCGGGGCGGTCAGGTCGGGGGCCGGGTCGCCGAAGATGTAGTGCCCGAACCAGGCCAGGTTGTGGTGCATGGCGGCCCGCATGGACTTGGGCTTGGTGATGCCGTGACCGTAGCCCTTGTAAACGATCATTTCCACCGGAACGCCCTGGTCCTCGAGACCCTGCCGCAGCTCGTAGGCGTTGGGGATGGGCACCCGGCGGTCGAACTCGCCGTGCTGGATGAGGGTCGGCGTCGCCGCTTTCTTGATGTAGGTCATCGGCGAGGTCTTGGCGTAGACGGCCGGGTCGTCGGCCGGGTTGGCCCCGAGGTAGTTGATGGTGAAGGGCGTGATGTCGGTGTTGTAATAGTAGGTCGCCCAGTTGGAGATGCCGGCCCCGACCGAGATGGCCTTGAAGGCCCGCGACGA
>JBBIGP010000031.1:11231-28880 GCA_037447475.1 Candidatus Aminicenantota bacterium | reverse complement strand
CACCCTCCACGCCTTGCATCTGCAGCCGCCTCGACTCGTGAATAGATCAGGCTAGATTTTCCACATTGTTTTGTAGCGCATGACCACGGGGGCGCCTTCGTCGGTCTCCATGACCGCATAGAAGCGGACGGCGAAGCAGATGGGGACATGTATCTCAGTTACGTGTCCCCCTTTCCTTGATGAACGTTCCCCTTAGCCCTGGCGCCGGGGGTGCATGCCCCTCTTCTCGAAGGGAAAACGAGCGGCCGGACCTCGACGGTCGGGGTGCGAAAGGTGGCGTGAGATGGACGTTGATCAGGTCAAGGACGGCTTGATGACCGCGGAACGGGCCAGGGCGCGGCTCTGACGGCGGACGAGGGCTTCGATCTTTGCCTTGTCGACGGCCGTCGTCGTCCCGATCCCCATCGTGCAGACCGCGCCGCAGGCCGAAGCGTAAACGAGAATTTCCAGCCATTCGGCGGCCGGGATCCGGTCGAGGCTCCGCCCGTTTTTCAGAACTCCGTGGAGCCTAAAGATGAGTCCGGCCGAGAAGGCGTCGCCGGCGCCCGTCGGGTCCGTGACCCGGACGGCGAAGGCCGGCATGCGGACGTCCGCTCCCGGAACGGAGGCGATCAGCCCATCGCCGCCCATGGTCACAAAGACGGCCTTCGCGCCGAGCCTGCGGATCGCGGCGGCCGCGCGGGCGGGATCGCGCTCGCCGGTGATCGAGGACGCCTCGTCGGCGTTGCAATGGAAGATGTCGGTCCATCGCCAGGCCTTGCGCAGAAAGGCCCAGGACTTGCGGTAAGGGAAGACGACGTCGATAAAGGTCAGCGCGCCGTATCGCTTGGCTTCCCTGAGGACCGCGGCCAGGTCCGTGTCGAACCGGCCGAGCAGGCCCACCCCTCCCGCGTAATAAATCCGGGGCCGGTGCTTCCTGAGAAGAGCCAGGACCGGAGCGGAAGGCATCCGGAGGTTGGCCCCGGGATCGGCGTGGAAGCGGCGGTCTTCGCCTCGGACGACGAGGACGAGGTCGAGCGCGGTCGGGACGTCGCCGACGAGGACGGGGTCGGCGCGGACCTCCGCCGACCTCAGCGAGCGGACGAGGAAATCGCCGAACATGTCGCGGCCCGCCGGGAACACGGCCCTGAGCTGAGACCGCGGAAGCCCGAGCCGGACGAGGTTCGCCGAAACGTTGCAGGCGTGACCGCCGAGGGAATGACGGATCGTGCCGAAGACCACGCCGCCCGGCGGCGCCGGCCGCTCGATCCCGCTGGCGATCAGGTCGACGACGGCGATTCCAGAGACAAGGACCACGCGCCTATTGTACTCAACGGTCCTTGAATTTCCACGTCATTTTGCAGCGCTTGAGCACGGGGGTGCCGTCGGCGGAGTGAACTTTTTGCGCAGGGACGCCGTATAATGGAACGAGGAGGCCGCCCATGACGAAATTCCTGCTGTGGCTCATTTTGCTCGTCCTGGCTTGGCCGGTGGCCCTGATGGCCCTCTTGCTCTATCCCATCGTCTGGCTCCTGCTCATCCCCTTCCGGCTGCTCGGCATCGCCGTCTCCGCCGTCTTCGACCTGTTCAAGGCCGTCATCACCCTGCCCGTCCGCGTGCTCCGCGGCCCTTCGAAGATCTAGCCCTCCCGCGCGGACGGAGACGACATCCCGAGGCCCCATTGCGCTCTTCGGGCTCCGCTTCATATAATAGCCATCGGTATCAATCCTGTGCGGTCCCTGACCGAGCAGGCAAGGAGTCAGCCGATGGCCCGCAAGACGAAGATCCACCTGGTCGCCAACGCCCACCTCGATCCGGTTTGGCTCTGGGAGTGGCAGGAGGGCGCCGGCGAGGCCCTGTCGACCTTCCGCCAGGCCGCCGAGTTCTGCGAGACCCGCCCCGGATTCGTTTTCTGCCACAACGAGGCCGTCCTCTACGAGTGGGTCGAGGAGCACGAGCCGGCTTTGTTCCGCAGGATCCGCAAGCTCGTCCGTCAGGGGAAATGGCACGTCATGGGCGGCTGGTACGTCCAGCCCGACTGCAACATGCCGATCGGCGAGTCGTTCGTCCGCCAGATCCTCCTCGGCAAGAGCTACTTCGCCGGGAAGTTCGGCGTCGAGCCCCGGACGGCCGTCAACCTCGATCCCTTCGGACACACCCGGGGCCTGGTCCAGATCGTAGCCAAGAGCGGGCACACGGCCTATCTCTGCTGCCGGCCGGGCGACAAGGAATGTCCCCTGCCGAGCGACGAGTTCGTCTGGGTCGGTTACGACGGCTCCGAGGTCCTGGCCAACCGGGCCTCGGCCCATTATTGCTCGGCCGGCGGCAAGGAGCGCGAGCGGCTGGAAAAATGGCTCGCGGAGCACGCGGAGAAAGAGCTCGTCGTCCACCTGTGGGGCATCGGCAACCACGGGGGCGGCCCGTCCCGCAAGGACCTGGCCGACCTCGACGCCCTGGCCCGCGAACGGGATGACCTGGAGATCGTCCACTCGACCCCGGATGCCTATTTCGCCGAGCTCGAGGCCGAGCGGGCCCGCCTGCCCCGGCGCGAGCGGGACCTCAATCCCTGGGCCGTCGGATGCTACACCTCGATGTCGCGGGTCAAGCAGGGCCACCGCCGGCTCGAGAACGAGCTCTACTCGGCCGAGAAGATGGCCGTCGCCGCCTGGGCGAACGGCCTTCTCCCCTACCCCGCCGAGGAGCTGAAGCGGGCCGAAAAGGACCTGGCCTTCACCGAGTTCCACGACATCCTGCCGGGCTCCTGCATCCCGGCCGGCGAGGAAGGCGCCCTGCGCCGCATCGGCCACGGCCTCGAGGTCCTGTCGCGGATCAAGGCCCGGGCCTTCTTCGCCCTGGCCGCCGGGGAGCCGAAGGCGGCCCCGGGAACGATCCCGCTCTTCGTCCACAATCCCCATCCCTACCCGGTGCAGACGATCGTCGAGTGCGAGTTCGAGCCCTGGGAACCGAACGACCCTAAGAGCCGCTGGGAGGTCCGGCTCACGCATCGCGGGCGGCCCCTCCCCTGCCAGACGGAAAAAGAGGACAGCCATCTCAGCGTCGAGTGGCGCAAGAAGGCCGTCTTCGAGGCCGAGCTGCCGCCTTCGCGATTGAGCCGTTTCGACGCCCGGCTGGAGACGGCCGGCGCGGCGGCGGGCTCGGGCCGGGCCTCGGAGCTGGAGGCCGTCACGAACGGCAAGGCCCGGACGGTCGTCACGGCCGACGGGATCGGCGTCGAGACCGGCGACCTGGTCGCGACCGTCGATGTCCGCACCGGGCTGCTCGACAGCTATCGGGCGGGGGGCACCGACTTCCTGGAGCCCGGGGCCTTCGCCCCCCTGGTCATCGCCGACAACGCCGACCCCTGGGGCATGAAGGTCCGGAGCTTCCGGAAGGTCGAGGGCCGATTCGCCATCGCCGGTCCGGCGGAGGCCGCCCGCCTCTCCGGCCTGGCCGGCGAATCCCTGCCCCCGGTCCGTCTCGTCGAGGACGGGCCGGTCCGGGCGGTCGTCGAGGCCGTTCTTTGCTACGGGTGTTCGGCGACCATCCTCCGGTACAAGCTCCCCAAGCGCGGCACGGAGGTCGAGGTCGAGGTCCGCGTCCTGTGGAACGAAAAGGACCGGATGCTGAAGCTCTCCCTGCCGTCGAAGATGGGCTCGCCAAAGCTCATGGGCCAGGTCGCGTTCGGGGCCGACGAGCTGCCGATCGACGGCGACGAGGCCGTCTCCCAGAGATGGCTGGCCCTGGTCTCTGAGGCCGACGGAGCGGCCCTCACGATCGTCAACGACGGCGTCCACGGCTCGGACTTCGCCGGCGGCGAACTCCGCCTCTCGCTCCTGCGGTCCCCGGCCTACGCGGCCGACACCTGGGAGGACAAACTGGCCGTGGCCCGCGACCGCTTCGTGCCGCGCCAGGACCAGGGCGAGCGCCTGTTCCGTTTCTGGCTGAACGGCGGCCCGCGCGAAGAGAGAATGGAGCGCGTCGGCCGCGAGGCCCAGGCCCGCAACGAGAAGCCCTATGTCCTGGCCTATTGTCCGCCCGGGACAGGACGCCGGCCCAAGCCGGCCCTGGCCGTCGACGGCCCCGCCGTGGAATGCCCGGCGCTCAAGAGGTCCGAGGACGGCCGGGACGTCGTCGTCCGGCTCTTCGAGCCGACCGGCCGGGAGCGCGCGGTGACGGTCAAGCTGCCGGTCTTCGGCGCGAGGACGAAAGTCCGCCTGAAGGGATTCGAGGTCAAGACCCTCCGCTTCGACAGGCGCGCGAAGCGGTTCGTCGAGACCGACCTCCTCGAGCGGCGCACGGGCCGGAGATGACGTCGAAGGAGCGGGTCGCGGCGGTCCTCGAGGGTCGCCTTCCCGACCGTGTCCCTTACGGCGAGTTCGCGGTCGACTTCGACACCGTCGAGAGGATCATCGGACACGAGACCTATCTGCGGGCCAAGGCCAGGTCGCAGATCGCCTTCTGGGAGGGCCGCCATGAGGAGGTCGCCCAGAGCTGGCTCGAGGACCACCTGGAGCTCCACCGGCGGCTCGAGCTCGACATCGTGACCTTCCCCATGGCGACCTGGGAGATGCCGCCGACGACCGACGACCCGCCGCCGCGGCGCATCGACGCCGCGACCTGGGAGGACCGCTCCGGCCGGATCTTCAAGCTCTCGGACATCACTCACGACATCACCTGCGTCCACGATCCGGTCCGGGACGCCCGGGTTTTCACAGCCGCCGAATTCGAGCACGAGCCGGAGCGGCCGGTCCGTGACGAGCGGTCCTGGCGCATCCTCGATACGGTCGTCCGCCGGCTCAAGGACGAGAAGTTCATCTGCGGGCCGTCGGGGGGCTCCATCGGCATCGTTCTCCTCGGAGGGCTGGAGCGCGGCCTGCTCGAGCTGGCCGCCAATCCCGGGGCCGTCCGGGCGGCGGCGGCCTTCCTTGTCAAGAAACAGGCGCTGGCCGACGAGGTCCTCATCCACCCCGACTCCCACGCCGTCCTGTGGGCCGACGACCTCGGCCACAAGACGGGCCCGTTCGTCGGCCCGGAGATGTTCCGGGAGTTCTTCCTCGAGGCCAACCGGGCGCGGGCCCGGCGCATCAAGGAGCGCTTCGGCAAGAGGATCCTCAACCACTGCTGCGGGAACATCAACCTTCTGATGGACCAGTTCCTCGACATCGGCTTCGACGCCTATCAGTCCATCCAGCCGACGGCCGGCATGGACCTCTGCCGGCTCAAGAAGGGGTACGGCGGCCGGATCACGCTGTGGGGCGGGGTGGCCGTCGAGCACCTGGTCGGGGGGACGATGGGGGATGTCCGCGCGGACGTCCGCCGGGCCATGGCCTGCGCCAAGCCGGGCGGCCGCTTCATCCTGGGCGCGAGCCACAGCGTCGCCGTGGGCACGAAGTACGACAATTACATGGCCATGCTGGACGAATACCGCCGTCTGTGTCAGTATTAGCGGCGAAGGAGGCGACGATCGAGGCCCCCGTATCGCTCGTGCTCGTCGGCATCGGAGGCATGGGCCAGGTCTATGTCCGCGAGCTTCTCGAACGGAAGGACGAGGGCCTCTTCCGGATCGCGGGCGCCGTCGATCCCCAGCCCAACCGCTGTGAGCGGTACAAGGAGCTCCGGGCGCTGGGGGTCCCGTGCTTCGTCCACATGGCGGATTTCTACCGGAACCGGAAAGCCGAGCTGGCCGTCATCTCCTCCCCGATCCAATTCCACCGCGAGCAGACCTGTCTTGCGCTCGAGCGGGGCAGCCACGTCCTGTGCGAGAAGCCGGCGGCCGGGACGATCCAGGACGTGCGGGCGATGATGGAGGCGGAAAGGAACTCGGGGCGATGGGCGGCGGTCGGCTACCAGTGGTCGTTCAGCCGGGCCGTCCAGGCCCTCAAGGGCGACATCCGGTCGGGGCTCTTCGGCCGTCCGAAGCGGATGAAGTGCCTGTACCTTTGGCCGAGGGACGAAGGCTACTACGCGCGCAACGATTGGGCCGGCAGGAGGCGGGACGCGGGGGGCGGCTGGGTCCTCGACAGCCCGGCCCAGAACGCCATGGCCCATGACCTCCACAACATGCTCTATGTGCTCGGGGCCGGGACGGAGGCGAGCGCCGCGCCCGTCGAGGTCGAGGCCGAGCTCTACAGGGCCTATCCCATCGAGAACTTCGATACCGCGGCCGCGAGGATCGTGACCGCGGAGGGCGTCGAGATCCTGTTCTACGTCACGCATGTCGCGGAGGCCGAGCGCGGGCCGGTGTTCCGCTACGAGTTCGAGCGGGCCGTCGTGAGGTGCGAGAGCCGAACGTCGGGCGTGTGGGCCGAGCTCGAGGACGGCTCGAGGAAGGACTACGGGCGCCCCGACGACGAGCCGATGAACAAGCTGTGGCGGTCGGTGGCGGGCGTGCGCGACGGGACGCGGCCGCTCTGCGGGCTCGAGGCGGCGGCCGGGCAGACGCTCTGCGTCAACGGCCTGCAGGACTCCAAGCCGGAGGTCCGCGGATTCCCGGAAGCGATGGTTAGGTCCGTCGGGGAAGAAGGCTCGAGGCGGCTCGTCGTCGAGGGGCTCGAAGAGGCGCTCACGGCCGGATACGAAGCCGGTGCCCTGCCTTCGGAGATGGGGGTCGTCTGGAGCGCGAAGGGCGGGAGGATCGACCTCCGGGACTACGCGTCGTTCCCGTCCGTGTAGCCCCATGCGCTTGACCATCGAGAAGATCGTCTATCCGGGACGGCGGCTCGGGCGTCACGAGAGCAAGGTCGTCTTCACGGACCGGGGCCTTCCGGGAGAGCTCGTCGAGGTCGAGGTCGTCCGTGACCGGAAAAGCTACCTGGAGGCCCGGACGGCGAAGATCGTCGAAGCGTCGGCGGACCGGCGCGAGCCGCGGTGCGGCCACTACCTCGTTTGCGGGCCCTACCAGGACATGGACTATGCGCGCCAGCTGGCGGTCAAGAAGGGCCAGGTCGAGGAGATCCTCGGGCGCGGGCTGAAGAGGGCGGTCGAGATCGGCGAGGTCGGGGAGGTCGCGCCGTCGCCGGAGGTCTGGGGCTACCGGAACAAGATCCAACTCGGGGCGTTGTGGGAGAAGGGGCGGGCGGAGTTCGTCTACAACGAACCGGGCGAAGAGGCCTCGTTCGTGCCGGTGGACCGCTGCCACCTCGCGCCGGAGCGGGTGAACGACCTGCTGTCCGAGTTCCGGGAGCGGATGAACGCCGGGCCGTGGACCTCGGTGACGGGGGTCGAGGTCAAATGCAGCCGGGCGAGCGGGGAGTCGCTGGCCGTCGTCCACCTGGATTCGGGGAAGGAGGCGGCGGCGGTCGCGGCGGGCCTCGGGGAGATGCGGCGGCGGCACTCGCTGGCGGGGGCTGTCGCGTTCGTCTTCGACGGCCGGAGGGTCGCCGAGGACAGGCTCTTCGGGCGGGCCTTCGTCGAGGAAAAGGTCCGGGGACTGACGTTCAGGATCGGGGCGAGGTCGTTCTTCCAGGTCAACGTCGGCATCCTCGAGCGGGTCATCGAGGACATGGAGACGGCCGTTGCGGGGAGCGGGGTGGCCGACCCCGTCGTGGCCGACCTGTATTGCGGGCTGGGGACGTTCGGGTTGGCCTTGGCCGGCAGGGCCCGGGAGGTGTTCGGCGTCGAGTCGGACGAGGAGAACATCGGATATCTGAAGAAAAACCTCGCTCTCAACGGGATCGGGAACTTCGCGGTCTGCGAGGGGACGAGCGAGGAGTGGATGGAGGAGATCCTGGAGCGGGGGCCGGGGGTCGTCGTCCTCGATCCGCCGCGGCGGGGGATCGACGCCCGGATAGCCGCGGCCCTGGCGCGCGGCCCGGCGCCCTTGATCCTGTACCTTTCGTGCAACCCGGCGACGCTCGCGCGGGACCTCAAGCCGCTCGTCGCCGGAGGGTACGAGCTCGCGGACCTCAAGGTCTACGACTTCTTCCCCCACACCCCCCACATCGAATGCCTGGCCATTTTAATGGGGGACATGATACCTATTTCCCATATTCCAGAACGTCATTCGCCCTGAAAACCGGCCGGACGGGACCGTCTACTCTGTGATAAAATCGGGGACATGGTATCATGTCCCCCATTTCCTATCGGCGACCTGACGCTTGCGGAGCTCCGGGCCGAGCTCGAAGCCATGGGGGAAAAGCCGTTCCGGGCGGCTCAGATCTTCGATGGGCTCTACAAGAGGGGTGCATCGAGCTTCGGGGAATTCACAACCATATCCCGGCCGTTGCGCGAGAAGCTCGCCGCCCGCTTCACGATCGACGGTCTGGCGATAGCCGACAAACGCGTGTCCGCCGACAGTACGACGAAGGTCCTTTTCCGTCTCGTCGACGGCGAACACATCGAGACGGTCCTCATCCCGGCCGGGAAACGGCTGACGATTTGTCTTTCGACTCAGGTCGGCTGCAAGTTCGCGTGCGCCTTTTGTGCCAGCGGCCGCCGCGGCTTCCGGAGGAACCTCCGCCCGTCCGAGATCACTGGGCAGGTCCTTCACCTCCGGAGAGCGTTGGGGCGGGAGCCGACCAACTTCGTCTTCATGGGCATGGGCGAGCCCCTCGACAATTGGGAGAACCTCGAGAAAGCCCTGCGCATCATGAACGCCTCGGAAGGCCTGGGCATCGCGGCCCGGCGGATGACCGTCTCGACAGCCGGCTTCGCCGACGCGTTTGGGCGGCTGGCGACGCTCGACCTCCAGATCAACCTGTCGCTCTCCCTTCATGCCGTGACCGACAGGCTGCGCGACCGTCTCATGCCCATCAACCGTCGTTTCCCGCTGGAGGAGGTCGTCCGAGCAGCCGAAGACTACATCCGGATGGGCGGCCGGATGATGACCCTCGAATACATCGTCATCTCCGGCCTCAACGATTCCCTCGACGACGCCGACGGGCTGGCCGCCATAGCCCGGCGGTTGCGGGCCAAGGTCAATCTCATCGCCTACAGCCTCGTCGAAGGCTGCGAGTTCAAGAGGCCGTCGAATGCGGAGGTCGCCCGCTTCAAGCGTTGGCTGGAGGAGCGAAAGGTCGGCACGACATTGCGCCTGTCCAAGGGCGCCGACATCGCCGCCGCCTGCGGCCAGCTGGCCGGCAAATAGGCATCATGTCCCCCATTTGGTGACGAGCCAGAGCAGGAGGATGATGAGGCCGACGAGGAGCCAGCTGCCGCCGAACCCGAGGACGTCGATCCAGCCGGGCTTCATGATCTCCCAGCTGCTGCCGGGGAAGAGCTTGCGCGTCTCGACCTCCTCGTAATTCTCGACGGCTCGGCGCAGGGCCCGCTCCTCCTCCTCGGGCGTCCTCTGCACGGGCGTGTGGACCCTGGCGAAGAAGCGGTCGAGGTCGGCCTTCGGCACGGGCCGGGTCACGGCGCTCAGCAGGAACAGAAGCACGAACGGGAACAGGGCGTCGAACCCGAACCGCGCGGCGTTCAGCTGGGCCTTCGAGGCCCCGGCGAAATCGATGCCGAACCAGCTGAGGACCCACAGCTCGGCGTGGAACCGGCCGATGCCGACGCGCGGCGAGCCCGGGTCTTCGGGATCGGTCCGGGCCACCTTTTCGAAGAAGATCCCCTCGGGCGGGTTGACGCGCTCGCGCCGGATGGCCTCCCCGACCGCGGACGCCCGTCCCGCCTCGACGTCCTCGCGCACGGCCCTGGTCTCGATGGCGACGATCCGCGGCCTCGTCTCCTTGAGGAAGGCCGGATGGGTCCGGGTCGCATCGAGCGACTGGAAGAGGTTCGGGACGAGGGCGTAGATGACGAAGCAGGTGAAGACCTGGGCGATGACCGCCGCCCGGGTCACGCGCCGCCACAGGAAGCCGAGCCAGATGGCCGCCCCGAAGACGGCCGGCAGGGAGATGAAGTACTTGAACAGGTCGAGCAGGTTGCCGATGAACAGGGCCGTGCCGACCCCGCCGAGGAGCGTCACGCCGACGGCCGCCCGCCCGACGTTGACGAGATGACGGTCCGACTTGGGCTTGACGAAGGGCTGATAGAGGTTGCGGATGAACAGGGCCGAATAGGACACGCTCCCCGCCGACAAGGTCGACATCTGGGCCGACAGGATGCCGGCCATCATCAGCCCGACGGCCCCGGGGAAGAGGAGATCCATGGTCATGTAGCCCCAGATGAGGTCCGGGTCGTGGAGCCTCCCCGCGTAGAGGGCGATGGCCAGCAGCCCCGTCAGGGCCCAGAAGATCATGATGAACCGCTTGAAGAACATCCCGCCGATCATCCCGACGCGGGCCGCCATCTCGTTGCGGGCCGACCCGGCCGTCTGCATGCCCGTGGCCACGGCGATGATCGAGACGAGGTTGGCCAGGATCATGGCCAGGATCGTGTACCAGGCGTACTCGCTCGTGGCCGCCGAGCCGAACAGATGGAACATGTAGTCCGGCACCGCCGCGTGGAGGCCCCGGAACCCGCCGACCTTGGCCAGCCCGAGAGGGATGAGGAGGAAGGAGAACGTCGTGATGAGGATGCCCTGGATGACGTCGGTGACGGCCGCGGCGAAGAACCCGCCCATCATCGTGTAAAGCCCGACGATGATCGCCCCGGCCAGGTAGATGCCCAGGGGATCCGTGTAGGAGACGAACGAGCGCAGCTCGCCGCGCTTGTCGCGGTCGGCGAGCTCGTCGAAGCGGAGCCGCTCGCCGTCCGTGAGCTCGGCGGCGTCCCTGGCGCGCAGGGCCTGGAATTCGTGGAAGAGGTCGACGCTCGCCCGCTCTTCGAGCGTGTACTTCTCGACCGGCTTGGGGGTCAGGGCCATCAACGTCTTGGCCGCGACCATGTAGCCGACGCCGCTGCCGAGGAAGGCCATCAGGAGCGTGAACACGGCGAACGCCCCCCCCAGGAAGCGGCTCTTGAAGCGCTCCGTGAAGAAGTCGCCGATGGTCACCAGGCGCACCCGCCGGAAGAAGGCCGTCGTGAACCAGTAGAACGGCGTCAGGAACAGGACCAGGTACTGGATCCACATCCCGCCGATGCCCTGGCGGTAGATCTCGCGGGAGACGACGATGGCCTGGTCGGCGTTGGTCGACGTCCCCAGGTTGAGGAAGAACTGGTAGACCTTCCCCAGGCGCCGGCCCGCCAGGTGGAAGTCGTCGGCCGTCGTCGTCCGCCGGGAGGCGCGCCACCCGAGCCACAGCATCGAGATGATGAAGACGACGATGATGCCGACGTCCAGCCAGTGCATATCTTAGAATCGTCCGGAGCAGGCGCGGTTCCCGCCGAGCTCCCGGCGGCCGTCAACCATATAGGAGACCGGCAAGAACGGCAGGGCCAGGAAGGCCCCGGTGACGGCCAGGAGAACGGGGAGTCCCTCCTTCTTCATCGGACGCCTCCTTCCGTGGGGAGTGGACGCGGGTCCGCCCGTCGTTATAACACGCGTCCGATTCGAGGGTCAACCCGTGCGCCGCGAGAGGAACATCCCGGGCCGGGGACATGGGCAAATTCGATCTCATTGACCGGCCGGGGCGACTCTGCTATACAAGGGATTCCGTTCGGCCCCGACCATCCGGAAAGGACCCTTGACTCATGGCCTCCTGGTTCGACGCGTTCCTCGCCACCCGCTCGCCGGGCGAGGTCCTGGCCCTTCTCTCGGGCCTCGTCTGGGCCGTGGCCGTCGTCCTGTTCCGGGTCAGCGGCCGCCAGGTCCACCCCATCGGTCTCAACCTCTTCAAGAACGTCCTGGCCGTGACGGTCATGGCCCCGACCATGGCCGTTCTGGGGCAACCGTTCCTCCCCGACGTCCCCCTCGGAACGGCCGGACTTCTCCTCTTCAGCGGCTTTCTGGGGATCGCCGTCTCCGACACCCTGTTTTTCCACAGCCTCAACCGGCTCGGGGCCAGCCTGGTGGCCATCGTCGACTGCTTCTACAGCCCGTTCGTCATCGGCATGTCGTTCGTCATGCTCGGCGAGCGGCTGACGGTCTGGCAGCTCGCCGGCGCCGCCCTTGTCGTCTCGGCCGTGCTGACCGTATCCCGCGAGAAGCGCGAGGAGCGGACCGACGGGCGGAACCTCCTGCTCGGGGTCATCTTCGGCGTCCTGGCCATGTTCTTCGTGGCCCTGGGGATCGTCATGGTCAAGCCGGTCCTGGGCGCGGTCCCGCTCCTCTGGGCGACCCTCGTCCGGCTCGTGGGAGGCACCGTCCCGTTGGCCCTGGCCGTCCCCTTCCTACGCGGCCGCCGCGACATCCTGCGCCCCCTTCTCGTGCCGGCGAACTGGAAGGCCATGGTCCCGGCCTCGTTCTTCGGGTCCTACCTCTCGCTTGTCCTGTGGATGGGGGGGATGAAGTACGCTCAGGCCTCGGTCGCGGCCGTCCTCAACCAGCTCAACACGATCTTCATCGTCATCATCGCCGCCATCTTCCTCAAGGAGCGCCTGACAGGATGGAAGATCGTCGCCGTCGCTATGGCCTTCGCGGGCGCCTACATGGCCTCGGCGCCGTTCTAGCGGATCGTTCCCCTATCAGTCGCCTTCGCCGGCCAGCTTGATGTTGACCCAGATAGTGTATTTCGCGGCCATGGGATTTCGCCGAAATCCGCCGCCGCCGCCGCCGCCCAGGTCCACGGAGTCGTCACCCTCACTGAAAGCGGATTCAATGCTGGTCGCCCGGCTGGAAGCGCGCGTGCTCGACTCGGCCGAATCGGTCATCTGCTTCGCGATCATTTCTTTGGTCATGCCGCCCCACTCGAAGCCGAGGGTCACATTCTGACCGGGTTCGGCGCCCAAGCCGCCGATCCGGGCGAAGCGCTCCAGCGGGATACGGAACTCGTAGGTGAAGACCCTCTGCTGACTCTGGCTGCGGAACGTCGGGAGCTGGACATGGTCCGGCAGAGGGCCCGAAGGCGCTTGCTTCGGCGGCTTGATAAGCTCGCCGTCATACATGATGTAGCCCGGCTGGCTGAAGATCTTCGCCTTGTGCTCTTCGGTCAGGACCTCGCCCTTGCTCTCGAGCGAGGCGACGAGCTCGGCGGCCGTGAGCTGGCGCTTGGCGAAATGAAGCCCGTCATTCTTCTTCTTCTTGCCGTCGAGGGTATAGTAGATCTTCATCCCGCTGGTTTCCAAGGTGCTCAAGGATTTCCGCTCCTTGAAGACGAGGAGGATGTAGAGGTTCTCTCCATCGTTCTGGAAAGCGTATTCCGCCTTGGACTTCTTGTCGGTCAGCAACGGGAGGCCGGTCCAGTCCTTGTTCAGACCGTCGATCCCGACGGGGACGTCCGCCCATGAACTTTTGACCGCCTGGCCCTGGGCCAGGCCCGGCCCGGCCAAGGCCATCCCGCCGATGAACAAGGAGAGCGCAAGCCCGATCCCTTTTCTCATGATTTCCTCCTCCGGCTCTCGAGAGCCCTATCTCACGCCTTTGCTCCGCGCGGCCGACGCCGTACGCGATGGTCTTCGCATATCCGTCATGCTCTGTTTCATTATAGGGCAATCGCGGACCTATTTCCACTCCTCGAACACGGCGGCCACGTTCTCCGGCCGGGCGCCGATGCCGAACTCGCACTGGGCGATGGCCCCGCCGTTCCTCCAAAGGGCGGACCGGACCCGGTCGACGGCGGCCCCGATCTCCGCCGGGCTCGCATACGGCAGGAGCCATTGGCGGTCGATCTCCCCCCAGAAGGTGATCCGCCCGGCCAACCGCCGGCCCAGGTCCTCGATGTCCATGCAGAAGAGCTGGGAATTCACGGCATCGACCCCGATCTCCACGAGGTCGGGGAGGATGTCGGCGACTTGCCCGTCCGTGTGCATGAACAGGGCTTTCCCGCCGCGGCGGGCGATCGCGGCGTAGTCCCGGTAGAGGGGTTTGAAGATCTCCCGCCAGAGGGCCGGCGAGATGAGGAGCGAGGTCTGGCCTCCCCAATCGTCCGCGAAGAACAGGGCGTCGACGTCGGTCCCGGCCCACAGCTCGAGCTCCTCCAGGAAGAAGCCGTGGAGTCGCTCGAGGAGGACGAAAAGCTCGTCGGGCCGGTCGGCGAGGTCCATGTAGAGCTGTTCGGGCCCGCGCAGGAACTGGAGCTGCTCGAACGGCCGGACCGAGGTCTTGGACAGGACGAAGGCTTCCGTCGAGGCGCAGAACTCGTCGACCCGCCGGCGGTCGACGGTCAGCCGCTCCCGCGGGAAGCGCACTAGGTCGAGGTCCCGCCACGTTCGGACCAAGGGGTCCTTGACCTCGCCGATGATGCCCCACTGCCGGTTCTCGAACCGGCACCCCCATTCGTCGACGAAAATGCCGGGGGCGTACTCGTCCCCCGAGGTCCTCAGGGGCTCCCGCAGGAAGGGCGGGGAGGTCACGATGTCGTCGGGAAAACGCGCCTTGATGGCCGCCAGCTCCCGGGGCCAGGCCCTCTCCGCCCACGGCAGGACCCACAGCTGCCGCGGGACCCTTTCCGGCGACCGGAACTCGAGCGTCCTTGTGACGAGCTCGCGGGAGGTCATGGATGTTCCGCGAGGAGCCTCCCGACCTCCTCGACGGCGCTGGCCGCGTCGGGCGCGTACCCTCGGGCGCCGATCTGTTCGGCGTAGTCCCTCGTCACGGGGGCCCCGCCGATGACGACGGGGATGCCCAGCCCCGCGGCCCCGACGCCCTCGACGACGTTCTTCATCTGGACCATGGTCGTCGTCAGGAGCGCCGAGAGGGCGATGATCCCGGCCCCGTTCGCGCCAGCCGCCTCGATGTATCTTTCGGGCGCCACATCGACGCCAAGGTCGACGATCCGGTAGCCGTTGCCGCGCAGCATCATGGCCACGAGGTTCTTGCCGATGTCGTGGAGGTCGCCCTTGACCGTGCCGATGACGACGACGCCCTTGGGCTGGACGCCGTCCTTGACGAGCATCGGCTCGAGCTTGGCCAGCCCCGCGTTCATGGCCCGGGCGGCCACGAGGACCTCGGGGATGAAGACCTCGTTCCTCTTGAACAGCTCGCCGAGCCTCTCCATGCCGGGGATGAGCCCTTCGTTGAGGATGCGGGCCGCCGGCATGCCTTCGCCCAGAGCTTTATCAACCAGGGCTTCGATCTGCGGCTTATTGCCCGCGATCAGCGCTTCCTGCATGTCCTTGAGCATCTCGCCTCTCCTTGTGTCCCGAAGCGGCCGTGTTCACGAGGGCCCGCGGGCCCGCGTAACGATATCCCATAATGCGGCTTTTTTCAAGACGCCGGCCCGGCCGCCGAGGACCTGCGAACGTTCCCCAGGCCGACAGATCTCCTCTCGGCCTCACGGGTCCTTCTCCCGTTCCCAGGGACAATCAATCGGCATAGGACGACAGGTATCCCCCTGCAGACCCCCATAGCGAGGCGGGACCGGCAGGGGCGGACTCGGGGAAGCGACCTTTGAAAGTGCAGCTGAGCGACTCGGAGCCGCACTTTCAAGAAGTATCTGGCGAGAGCACGGGAGGAAACAGGGGACAGACGATCGCCGGGAACGGGAGCAGGACCTTTATTATGGCTAATGGATTTTGCTATGATGGGGTCGGCCGGGCCATCATGAAGACGCTCAAGGTCGGGGTCGACAGCTACAGCCTCAAGCCCCTCGACCTGTCCCCCTTCGAGCTCCTCGACTGGGCCGTCATGAACGGGGCCGAGGGCGTCCAGTTCTCCGAGGTCAACCTGCCGCCCTCGCAGGCCCTCGACAAGGCCTTCCTTCTCGAGCTGCGCAGCTACGCCGCCGAGAACGGCCTTTACCTCGAATGGGGCGGCGGCGAGCACATCCCCCTCGACTTGGCCACGGGCCGGACGCGGGACATCGCGGCCGTCAACCGCGCGGCCGCCGAGCAGGCCGCCGTGCTCGGGGTCCGCACGATCCGCTCGTGTTCGGGCGGTCTGATGCGTTGGTCGAAAGGCTGCCCGACGACCGAAGAGTATCTTCGCCTCGCGGCCGCCGCCCTGCGGGCCCAGGCCCCCATGCTCCGGGACCACGGCGTCGTCCTGGCCGTCGAGACCCACTTCGAGTTCACATCCTTCGAGCTCCTCCGCCTCTTCGAGATGTGCGGCGCGGCGCCCGGGGATCATCTGGGAATTTGCCTCGACACCATGAACCTCCTGACCCTGCTCGAGGACCCGGACCTGGCCGCGGAACGCCTGATGCCCTGGGTCGTGACGACCCACATCAAGGACGGCGGTCTGGCCCTGGCCGAGGACGGCCTCGTCTCGTTCACGGCCGAGATCGGCCGCGGCGTCCTGGGCCTCGCCGGCCTCGTCGAGCGGCTGGCCGCCGCCCACCCGGACATCACCTTGACCCTCGAGGACCACGGCGGCGACTTCCTCATTCCCATCCATGACCCGGAGTTCCTGGCCGGGTTCCCGGACCTGACGACGGCCGAGCTGGTCAGGCTGTTGCGGCTGGCGGCCCGGACCCGATCCCTCATGGAGGCACGCAAGCTGGCCGTCGTCGGCCGCGACCGCTGGCCCGAAGTCTGCGAAGGCCGCGTCAAGCGCGGGCTGAAGGCCCTCCGGCGGGTCGCCGAGCGGGAAACGGAGTAGACCGGTCATGGCCGCTCACGCCAAGTTCCGCTTCCGCTCGGCGGTCGAGCTCCGGGCCAAGGCCCGCGAGCTCGGGCTCGACCTGCCGTTCGACGACGACCTCTCCGTTCTCTTCGACAAGGTCGACATCGCCGGCCGCACGGCCCCCAACCGCCTGGCCGTCCTGCCCATGGAAGGCGCCGATGCCGAGGCCTCGGGTGCGCCGTCGGATCTGACTCTCCGCCGCTACCGGAGGTTCGCCGCCGGAGGCAGCGGCCTCGTCTGGTTCGAGGCGACCGCCGTCCGGCCGGAAGGCCGGTCCAATCCGCGCCAGCTCATGCTCACGGAAGAGACCGTCGCGGCCTTCTCGAAGCTGGTCGAGGCCGTCCGGGACGAGGCGGCCCGCATCCACGGGGAGAAGCACCGGCCCCTTCTCATCCTCCAGCTGACCCATTCGGGGCGCTTCGCCAAGCCCGAGGGAACGCCTCGCCCGCTTGTCGTTCACCACAGCCCCTACCTAGACCCCCTGCACGGGCTGCCGCCCGATTTCCGGCTCCTCACGGACGCCGACCTCGAAACGGTCCGGGACGATCTCGTCGAGGCGGCCGAGCTGGCCGCCGCGGCGGGCTTCGACGGCGTGGACATCAAGGCCTGTCACGGCTATCTCCTGTCGGAGCTTCTGGCCGCCCACACGCGGCCCGGCAGTCGCTACGGAGGGCCGTTCGAGAACCGGGCACGTCTCCTCCTCGAGACCGTCCGCACCATCCGGCGGGACGACCCCGGCCTCCTTCTCGCGTGCCGGGTGAGCGCGGGGGACACGGTCCCCTTCCCCTACGGCTTCGGGATGGATCCCGACTCGCCGGCCGCGTTCGACCTCAAGGAGCCCCTGGCCCTTGTTTCGAAGCTCGTCGGAGCCGGGGTCGGGCTCCTGGCCTACTCCCTTGGCATCCCCTACTGGAAGCCCCAGTACGGGCGGCCGTTCGACACCCCCATCCCGGGGGGGGCGGTCCCCGACGAGCACCCTCTCGAGGGCGTGGCTCGGCACCTCAGGGTCGCGACCGAGATCCAGCGGGCTTTCCCCGAGGTCCCGCTCGTCGGGGCCGGATACAGCTGGCTGCGGCGGTTCTTCCCCTCCGTCGCGGCGGCCATGGTCCGGTCCGGGAGGACGGCCGTCGCCGGCCTCGGGCGGGGGGCCCTGGCCTATCCCGACTTCGCCGCCGATC
>JBBIGP010000031.1:0-11131 GCA_037447475.1 Candidatus Aminicenantota bacterium | reverse complement strand
CAGTCGGACGTCGCGATCGTCACCGACCGCCTGGGCGCCGGGACCTCCAACAACTCCGGCTCCGACAAGCAGACCTATTACAAGCTCTCCGTCGCCGGGGACCGGCCGGACTCGCCTTACAACATGGCCCGCGACCTTTTCGCCGGGGGCTCGATGCATGGGGACATCGCCCTCGCCGAAGCCCAGGGATCGGCCGAGGCGTTCTTCCGGCTTGTCGACCTCGGCGTTCCTTTCCCCCACGACCGTTTCGGGGCCTACGTCGGCTACAAGACCGACCACGACCCGCGCCAGCGGGCGACCTCGGCCGGGCCGCTGACCTCGAACCTCATGTTCCGGGCCCTGGAGCGCGAGGTCCGCCGGCGGCGGATCCAGGTCTTCGACCGTCACGAGGTCGTCGGCCTGCTCACCTCGGGGACGGGCGCCGCCAAGAGGATCGCCGGCGCCGTCGCCCTCGACCGGAAGAGGCGCGGGGCGCAGAACCTCGGATTCGTCCTGTTTAACGCCCGCAACGTCGTCCTGGCCACGGGCGGCCCCGGCGGGATGTACGAGCACTCGGTCTACCCGGAAAGCCAGACGGGCTCCCACGGCCTGGCCTTCGAATGCGGGGCGGTGGCCCACAACCTGACCGAATCCCAGTTCGGGCTGGCCTCGACCAAGTTCCGCTGGAACGTCTCCGGGACCTACCAGCAGGTCGTGCCCCGGTATTTCTCGACCGGCGCGTCCGGCGGCGGCGAGCGCGAGTTCCTCAACGATGTTTTTCCGGACATGGGCCGGCTGGCCACGGCCATCTTCTTGAAAGGCTACCAGTGGCCGTTCGACCCGCGCAAGGCTCTCGACCACGGCTCGTCCCTCATCGACATCCTGGTTTACGAAGAGACGGTCGTCAAGGGACGGCGGGTGTACATGGACTTTCGGCGGAACCTTTCGGGAGGCGGCCGGCTCGCGGACTTCGAGCTGACGATGCTGGCCCCCGAGGCCTACGACTACTTGAAAAGGTCGGGAGCTCTGCTGCCGACGCCGATCGCCCGGCTCCGGAAGATGAACCGGCCGGCCATCGAGCTCTACAAGGCCCACGGCATCGACCTCCGCCGCGAGCCGCTCGAGGTCGCCGTCTGCGCCCAGCACAACAACGGCGGCTTCAAGGGGAATATGTGGTGGGAGTCGAACATCCGCGGCCTGTTCCCGGTCGGCGAAGTGAGCGGCACCCACGGCGTCTACCGGCCCGGCGGCTCGGCCCTCAACGCGGGCCAGGTCGGCAGCGCCCGGGCGGCCCTCTATATCGCCAAGCGGTCCGCGGAGGCCCCGCCGCCCGTCGCGGAGTTCGCCCGGACCGTCGGGTCACAGGTCCTCGCAAAATACGGCCAGGCCCGGGCCATGACCGGGCCCGGCGGGAAGCGGCCGGTTCTCTCCCCGGAGGCCGTCATTTCGGAGGTCCGGACGAGGATGTCGGCTTGCGGCGCGGCCGTCCGGGAGCCGGGCCGGGTCCGGTCCGAAAAGGCGCGGGCCTGGGATCTATGGAGAACGTCATTTCGGGAGGTCCGCGTCGGGCCGGCGGCGAGGCTCGCGCTGGGCTTCAAGGCCCTGGACCTGGCCCTGACCCACGCCCTCTACCTCGAGGCCATCGCCGAGTATCTCGACAAGGGCGGGCGGAGCCGAGGCTCCTATCTCGTCCCGGATCCCGGCGGGTCCACGCCCGACCCGCGGCTCGGCGACCGCTGGGCATTTTCGCTGGCCGCGCCCGGCGACTTCGTCAGCCGCAACATCCTCGAGCTCGGGCTCGACGGCCGAGGGCGGCCCCGCAAGAGATGGGTCCCCGTCCGGCCTCTCCCCTCTCCGGACAGCTGGTTCGAGACCGTGTGGAACGATTTCCTGAATGACAGGATCGTCGGCCGGTAAGGAGGCATGACCATGACCGGGAAGATCCGCACGCCGGCGCCCGTGGCCGTCGTCACGGGGGCCGGCCGGGGCATCGGCCGGGGCATCGCCCTCGAGCTGGCCCGCGAGGGCTTCGACGTCGCCGGTATCGACGTCGTCTTCGAGCCCCGGAACAGGGCGAAAGGGCTGTTCGAGGTCAAGGAGCGCGTCGAGGCGCTGGGCCGGCGGTTCCTGCCCCTCGGCGGGGACGTCGCGGCGATCGACGGCCACGACCTCATGCTCGACGCCGTCGAGAGCGATCTCGGGCCCCTCGATGTCCTCGTCAACAACGCCGGCGTCGCCCCGGCCAAAAGGGTGGACATCCTCGAAACGTCCCCGGAGAGCTGGGACCGCCTGATGTCCGTCAATGCCCGGGGCGCCTTCTTCCTGACCCAGAAGGCCGCCCGGCGGATGATCGGCCGGCGGGAGGAGGCCGCGGGCGTCGCGCCCTGCATCGTCTTCATCACCTCGATCTCGGCGGCCGTGTCCTCGACCTCGAGGGCCGAGTACTGCATGTCCAAGGCCGCCCTGAGCATGGCCGCGACGCTCTTCGCCCACGCCCTGGCTCCTCTCGGCATGGGCGTCTACGAGGTCCGGCCGGGCATCATCGCCACCGACATGACCGCCGGCGTCAAGGGCAAGTACGACCGCCTTATCGCGAATGGCCTGGTCCCCCAGGGCCGCTGGGGGCGGCCCGAGGACGTGGGCAAAGCCGTGGCCGCCCTGGCCAAAGGAGCTTTCGCCTTTTCGACCGGCGCCGTCCTCGAGGTCAGCGGAGGCATGAACATCCGCCGGCTTTGAGCCCGTCGCCGCGCCTTCTCGGACCGGACGGCCGGATTTTGCGGTCCGGCGGCTCTGTGATAGATTATTGCGGAACGGAGGGATGTCATGAGCGTGAAAAAAAGCCAAAGACGCATCTTCTGGGGGCTCCTGCTGATCGTCGTCGGGACCCTCTTCCTGCTGGACCGGATGGAACGGGTGGATTTCGGGGACCTCGTCAGTCGCTACTGGCCGGTCGTCTTCATCCTCATCGGGATCTCCATCCTGCTCAACAACGCCCGCGAGAACGCCGGCGCGGGGATCTTCTTCATCCTCTTCGGGGGGTTCTTCCTGCTGATGAGGCTGAGGATCTTCGACCACTCCGTTTGGCACTACGCCTGGCCGGCGGCCATCATCGCAGTCGGGATCTGGATCCTGTTCAGGCCGGCCCTCTGCCGTGGCAAAAAAAAAATCCCTGAGCTGACCGGGGACGACCTGGACCTCAACCTGGTCTTCTCGGGCACCAAGCGCCGGGTCGAGAGCCAGAGCTTCAAGGGCGGCAGGGCCGAGGTCGTCCTCGGTTCGGCCGAGATCGATCTCCGCGGGGCGCGGATGGACTCTGGAGGAGCGACTCTCTCGCTGTCGGCCGTGCTCGGCAGCATCGAGGTCGTCGTCCCCCGCGAGTGGCAGGTCATCGTCGAGGGCTCGCCCGTCCTGGGGAGCATCGAAAGCCATAAAAAGACCGTCCCCGACGCCGAGAAGACCGGGACTCTCCGCATCCTGGCCTCGGCCGTCTTGGGGTCCGTCGAGATCAAGGAGTGAGCGGCATGAAGGGATTCCTGCTTTGGTTCCTGGCCGTCATCATCACCTTGGCGACGGCCGTCTATCAGAGGATGACGGGGCCGACTCATCCTTTGAGGGTCAAAGCTCAGGTCGAGGGCGTGGACCTCAAGTTCCGGCTCCCACGGAGCGCCGAGACGACCCGGGACGCCGAGATCGCTATCCCCGCGCCGGAGCCCCTCGAAGGCCACCTCGAGTACATGCGGTTCAAGACCGACGATCCGTGGAGACGGGTCGAGCTCGGGCGGCGCGGGGGCAAGCTCGTCGCCTTCCTCCCCAAGCAGCCGTCGGCGGGCAAGCTGGCCTACAGGGTGTTCCTGGGCGGCGGATGGGCGGACGAAGCCGTCTCGGGGAAGACGCCGGTCATCATCCGCTTCAAGGACCCGGTGCCGATATGGCTCATCATCCCTCACGTCATCGTCATCTTCGGGGCCATGCTCTGCTCGACCGCGGCGGGCTTGGCCGCTCTGGGCCGGAAGCGGGACCCGGGGCGCCTGGCCCTTTGGGCGGCGGGCCTGCTCTTCGTCGGCGGCTTCATCCTCGGCCCGCTCGTCCAGAAATACGCCTTCGGCGTGTACTGGAGCGGGTTCCCCTTCGGCACGGACCTGACCGACAACAAGACGGCCGTCGCCTTCCTCTTCTGGATCGCGGCCCTCGTCGCCGGGCGGAAGGGCCGGCCGGCGCGGGGCTGGGTCGTCACGGCGGCGGTCGTGACCTTGATCATTTTCCTCATTCCCCACAGCTTGCTGGGGTCCGAGCTCGATTACTCGAAGATGCCCGATCCCGGAGCTTCCGGCTTCGGATCGGGCCTGGGACCCTGACGCGGCCCGGGATCGCCGGTAGGAATTTGGCTGCCGGCGAGGAGACGGGAATGAAGGACAAGACGGCCGCAATGAGCGGAGCCGCCCTGATCCTGTGCGCCCTCGCAGCCATGACCGCGGCCTCGATGCCGGATGACGACCCGGTCCCGGAGGCCATCAAGAGCCTCTTCGGTCAGAGGTGCGCCGGGGGCCACAAGGGCCGCCCTATGCCTCCCGGGAAGGCCTTGGGCGCTGAGGAGATCCAGGCCCTGGCGGCCTGGATCATGAGCCTCAAATAAGCGCGGCCCTACTTGAGCTGGAAGCGGACGGTCACGGTGAAGACGGCCGGCACGGGCTTGCCGTCGACGACGACGGGCTCGTAGACCCACTGCTTGACGGCGTCGATGGCCGCCTGATCGAGCCCAGGGACGCCGCGGAGGACCTTGGCCTCGGCCACCCGGCCGTAACTGTCCGTGGTCGCTTCGATGATGACCACCCCTTCCAGGCCCGCTTTCTTGGCCTCCTCCGGATAGACGGGCTTGACCTCCTTGACGAGCTTGGGCGGCTTGCCCGCAGGCTTGCCGGACACGCCGCCGGTGACGGCCCCTTTCACGGCTCCCAGGGTCGCCGCCGTCTCGCCGCTCCAGCGCACTCCCCTCATGAAGATGAAGTACGGCTTGAGCCGGGTGTCTTCGAAGCCGCAAACGGCAGCGCTCGTTCCCGCCTTCCATCAGAGCATACGCCCCTCGACGGCTGCGCGTTTATCATATGATGGGCTTTCTTGACGTTTTCCGAGGATCCGAGCCAAGGACGGACGATGGTTACGGCCCCGACGAGCCCGCGGCGGAGGAGGCCCGGCAGGCGGCGGATGCCGGTGTCCGTCGGGACCAATCCCAGAGGGAGCCGAAGGACCAAGATAGATATCAATCGGCGGTCTCGGCATCGAAGATCGCCCGAAAACGGGAGAAGGGCCTATCTTTTGACGGACCTGAGAAGCTCCTCGGCTTTTTCCTTGAGGTCGGGATGGGCGGCGGCCTTTTCGGCGGATCGCCGGGCGGCGGCCGTGTCGCCGGCGTTGAAGTGGGCGGCGGCGGCGCTGTAGAAGGAGGCGGCCCCGGCCAGGCGGACGCGTTCGAGCTGGGAGCCGCGGCGGGCGAGGAGCCGCGACTTGCGCTCGGCGGGCAGGGCCGAGCCGCGGAGCTCGTCGATCACGGCCGTCAGGGAGACCGCGTCGGCCTCATAGGCCTCTCCCGCTCTCGCGAAGGACCCGGCCGCCCGGGGCCAATCGGCCTTCCGGGTGTAGAGCGTTCCCAGGCCGGAGAGCGATTCCGTGTTGGCGGGGTTGTAAACGAGCGATTCCAGGAAATCCTTCTCCGCCCGCTCGAGCTCGCCCGCCCCGAGGGCCAGCGCTCCGGCCAGGCCGAAGACCTGGGAGTTCGTCGGCAGGCGCTTTTTCGCCTCGTCGATGCGCTCGAGGGCCTCCGCCTCCCGCCCGAGCTCGCGGAGGTTCCAGGCCTGCCAGTAGCAGGCCTCGCCGATCAGCCAGAATCCGAGCTCGAGGATGCGGTCGAGGGTCTTCAAGGACTCGTCGAACCGTCCCAGATAGGCCTGAGAGACGGCCTTTCCCAGCAGGGCGTCGCGGTATTCGGGCGAGAGCTCCAGGGCCCGCTCATAATAAGGCAGGGACCGGTCGAATTCCTCGATGGCGAAAGCGATGCCCGCCAGGAGGATGGGCGGCTGGGGGGATTCCGGGATGGCCCGGATGGCCACGAGGAGATGCTCCTCGGCCTCGAGGAGCCGTCGTTCCCCGAGGGCCGCCTCCCCGAGATGGAAATGGGCCTCGGCGAAATCCGGCTCGGCGGCCAGGATCGCGCGGAGCGTCTCCCGGTCCTCTTGGCCGCAGATCGCGGCTTGGTACTTGAGGAGAAGGGAATCGGGGAACGGCCTGAGGATCGCGGCGGGATCGAGCGGGCTTTCGGGACGCGGGCCCCGGGAGCAGTCCAAGGCGGCCGCGACGGCGGCGGAGAATTCGTCGGCGGCGGCCCTCTCCCGGATCCGGGCCTCGGCCGCCTGCCGCCTTTCGGCGGCCTCCTTGTTCCAGCCCTTTGTGTCGATGTCGCGCTGGACGCCCCGGGACCGTGCCGGCAGGGCGGCGATGATCAGGGCCGCGTCCCGGTAGGCGGCCAGGAAGGCGTTCTCGTCGATGACGGCCGCGACCTCGTCGAGGGTCGCCGGGCTGTCCAGCCCGACCTGCTTTTCCCGCATCGCCAGGAGAAGGCCCGTCAGGACGTAAGGCGCGGCGACCTTCGCGCGGAGCGCCCGCCGTCCGTAGAGCGTCCGGTACAGGCCGAGCGCTTGTTTGAAAGCCGCGTAATGGCCCTCGAGGCTCAGGGACCGGGCCCGCTCCAAAACGACCTCCTCCTCGCCGACCCGGACCTCGACGGTCTTCATCGGGGCCGGGCCGCAGGCCGCCAGAAGCGCGATGACCAGGAATACCGCCGTCGGTCTCATGGATCTCACCTGCCGCGCGTCATTCACGCCTCCTATCTTACCACTTATTCTCCCCGCCATCACCCTCGCTCATCCTGACCCTGCGTCGAGCGAGCGAGACAATGCCCGAGGCCTTTACTTCGGGGAGGGAGTTTGCTACATTGACCCCTTCGCGACATGAGCGATCCGTTGACGACCAAGCCCCCTCCATCGCGCCTGCGGGCCAAGACGGCGGCCCGTGAGGCCGGGGAGCGCTACCGGACGCTCGTCGACCACCTGCCCGTCGCCGTCTATCGGACGACCCCCGAAGGGGCCTTCATCGAGGCCAATCCGGCCCTTCTCCGGATGCTGGGCTACAGTCAGCTCTCCTCCCTCCTCCGCCGGAACGTCAAGGATTTCTACGTCAAGCGCCGGGACCGCGCCGAGCACCTCAAAAAGCTCGCCAAGAAGCCGATCTTCCCCATGGAATTCGAGCTCCGCCGGGCCGACGGCCGGCGGTTCTGGGCCCGCGACCATTGCCGGGCCATCAAGGGCCCGTCGGGCGAGGTCATGTACCTCGAAGGGGTCATCATCGACATCACCGAGAGGAAAGCGGCCGAGCGGAAGCTCGAGCGGGCCATGCGCGAGCTCCAATCGTCCAATACGAAGCTCGAGAGCCTGACCCTGACCGACGAGCTGACGGGTCTCTGCAACCGGCGCGGCTTCTTCACCCTGGGACTTCAGGAGCTGAAGATCGCCAAGCGCCTCAATAAACAGGTCTACCTCCTCTTCCTCGACATCGACGATCTCAAGGCCGTCAACGACGCCTACGGCCATCCCGCAGGCGACCAGGTTCTGCAAGGCGTGGCCGCGATCCTCAAGGGCACCCTGAGGGAGTCCGACATCGTCGCCCGGATCGGCGGAGACGAGTTCGCCGTCCTGGCCATGAGGTCGAAAGGGTCCGGCGAGCGGTCGCTCCTGGCGAGGATCGAGGCCGGCATCCGGTCCTTCCGGTTGAAAAAGCTCAGGCGTTTCCGCCTGTCCGTCAGCATGGGCGTCGTCCGCGTCGACCCGCGGAAGTACGCCCAGCTCGAAGATTTCCTGGCCCACGCCGACTTCCTGATGTACCAGCAGAAAAGAATGAAGGAATCGTCGTCATCTTAAAGGCTGAGGCCGCGACAAGGAGAAGAAGAGCATGAGAAATCGCAGATCCGTCCGGTTCGTTCTGGCCGGCCTCGTGCTGGCATCGTTAATGGCGGCGGCCGCTCAGGAAAAGCCCTCGGCGCCTGCCGCCCCGCGGCCCATCGGCCTCCAGGACATCCTGGCCTGGAAGGCGGTCGGTTCGGCCGAGTTGTCGGCCGACGGCACGTGGTTCATGTACCGGCTGACGCCGCTCGAGGGCGAGGGAGAATCGGTCATCCGGCAGACCCGGGGGGACCGGGAGCTCCGGTTCCCGATCGGGGAAGCGCCCCGGTTCGGAGGTCCGGCCGGGCCGGGTTTCTCCTCCGACGCCAAATGGGCCGCCTTCCTCTCGTACCCCGGCCCGAAGGAGATGAAGGCCCTGCGCAAAGAGAGGAAGCGGGTCATGACGACGGCCGTGCTGGTGAACCTGTCCACCGGCGAAAAGACGGAGTTCGAAAAGGTCCGGAGCCTGGCCTTCTCGGGCGAGAATCCCGGCTTCATCGCGCTGCACCGGTACGCCCCGGAAAGCCAGGAAAAAGAGAAGGACAAGTGGACGGGCTCCGATCTCGTCCTCCGCGAGCTGGCCACGTCCAAGGAGGTCAACATCGGCAACGTCGCCGAATTCGCCTTCGACCGCGACGGGAAGAAGCTGGCCATGCTCATCGACGCCCAGGGCCAGGCCGCGAACGGCCTGCTCATCCGGGACATGGCCTCGGGCGCCGTCCACCCGCTCGACAACGACAAGGCCTCTTACAAGTCCCTGACCTGGACGGAGAAGGGCGAGGCCCTGGCCGCCCTCAAGGGCAAGGAGGACAAGGATTACGAGGACAAGCTCTGGAGCGTCGTCGCCTTCTCCGGGCTCCAGGATCCCAAGGGGCCGCAGAAGGTCGTCTACGATCCGGCGGCGGACAAGGACTTCCCCGGGGGCTTGACCGTCAGCCCCAACAGGGCGCCGGTCTGGACCGAGAGCTTCGACGGGCTCCTGTTCGGGATCCACGAGGTCAAGAAGAAGAAGGACGCGGCCAAGAAGGACGAAGGCGGCCAGGAAGAGGGAAAGGAAGCGGCCCCGGCCCCCGCGCCGAAGCCCGACGAGCCCGACGCCGAGGACATCCCCGACCTCGTCATCTGGCACGGCAAAGACGACCGGCTCCAGTCCATGCAGCAGGTCCAGGAACAGCGGGACAAGACCTTCAGCTACCTCTCGATCTACAGGGTCAAGGAGAAGACGTTCATCCGTCTGGCCGACGACGATCTCCGCCAGGTCCAGCCCGCGCCCAAGCACCGGTTCGCGGTCGGGCAGGACAACCGGCCGTATGAGCTGGACGCGAACCTCGACGGCCGGCGCTTCCAGGACATTTACATCGTCGATATGAAGACGGGCGAAAGGAAGCTGGCCCTCGAGAGGTGCCGGTACTTCTTCGGGCCCCTCTACGACGGGGCCCGCATCCTTTACTACCAGGACAGGCACTTCCACACCTATGACATGGCGACGGGCCGGTCCGTCAATATCACCAAGGACGTCCCGGCCTCCTTCGTCGACGAGGACGACGACCACAACGTCGTCGACCCGCCCGACCGCCCGGTCGGATCGGCCCTCGACGGCCTGAACGTCCTCATCTCGGACGGCTGGGACATCTGGTCCGTCCCCGCCGCGGGCGGCGGAAAGGGCGTCAACCTGACGGTCAACGGCTACCGGGACAAGATCCGCTACCGGCGTTTGCGGATCGACCCCGAGGAGAAGGCCATCGACCTCGGCCGCCCCCAGTACGCGTCCGCTTACGGCGAATGGACGAAGAAGGCCGGCATCGCCCGGATCGAGAAGGGCCGGCCGGCGCCGGCCATGCTCCTGTGGGACGACGCCGGGTTCGGCGGCCTGGCCAAGGCGAAAAAGGCCGAGGTTTACGTCTACACCCGCGAAACGTTCAAGGACTACCCTGATTATTATGTGACCGATGCCCTCCTCCGCGACGGCCGGCGCATCACCGAGGCCAATCCCCAGCAAAAGGAATTCCTATGGTCGAGCGGCCAGATGCTCCTCGACTACACGAGCGCCAAGGGCGACAAGCTCCAGGCCGCCCTTTTTCTGCCGGCGGATTATGAAAAGGGCAAGAGCTACCCGACGCTCGTCTACTACTACGAGAAGATGTCCCAGCAGCTCAACCGCTACACCCAGCCCTCGGCCAACGGCTTCAATAAGTCCGTGTACACGAGCAACGGCTACGCCGTGCTGATGCCCGACATCACCTACAAGATCAACGACCCGGGGATGTCGGCCGCCTGGTGCGTCCTTCCGGCCATCGACGCGGCCGTGGCCGCGGGGGTCGTCGACCGCTCGAAGGTCGGGCTCCAGGGGCATTCGTGGGGCGGCTATCAGACCTCGTTCCTCATCACCCAGGCGGACTTCGCCGCGGCCGTCGCCGGCGCCCCCCTGACCAACATGATCAGCATGTACAGCTCCATCTACTTCAACACGGGCTCGGCCAACCAGCCCATCTTCGAGAGCAGCCAGGGCCGGTTCACGGGCGGCTACTGGGACAACCTCGAGGCCTACCAGCGCAACTCGCCGGTCTATTACGCCGAGCGCGTCAACACGCCGCTCATCATCCTCCACAACGACAAGGACGGGGCCGTCGACTGGAACCAGGGCATCGAGTACTACAACACGCTCCGCCGGCTGAAGAAGCCGGTCGTCATGCTCCAGTACGTCGGCGAGAACCACGGCCTCCAGAAGAGGGCCAACCAGAAGGACTACACGGTCCGGATGAAGGAGTTCTTCGATCACCACCTCATGGGCGAGCCTGCCCCTGCGTGGTATACGGACGGCGTCCCCCACCTCGACCTCAAGGACCATCTCAAGGAGCGGGCAAAGGACCTCGGGCCGGCCGAGAAGCCGAAGGCCAAGGAGCCCGGCGGGAAGTAGACGACTCTCCTCCGCGGCGGGAACGGCTTAGGCGCCCTCGGCTCTCATCTGCGTTCGCGCCTCCAGGGCCGGCGTCCGGGCGGACGTCTCTCCCTGCGGCCTCGACCCGGCAAAACCGTCGGGTCGCGAGGTCAGAGGGACGGGGGATCGTGATGATGGGAAGGCTGGCTGGTGAGGCGCCAAGGTTTCAAAGGAAAAGGAAGCGGGGCTAAGGAGGATCCCTCTCCAGCCAGCATGTTCATTATAG
>JBBIGP010000030.1:6076-28975 GCA_037447475.1 Candidatus Aminicenantota bacterium | reverse complement strand
CACCAGGAATTCTACGCCTCGCTGACCGCTCTCTCTCCCGGCCTCGTCGAGCGGGTCCGCAAAGCCGTCGAGGAGTCAGAGAAGAAGTTCTCCGGCAAGAAGGACGGCGGGGCCGGCTTCCTCTGGGAGCACACGGTCCTGGTGACCTCGATGGCCTTTCGCCTGGCCCGGGCGGAGAAGGAGGATCCCGCGCTTGCCGCCCTGGTGTCCCTGTTCCATGACGCCGGCAAGTTCTCGGAGGGCCGGTACCATGCGGGGGACAAGCCCGAAGAGGAGGCCGCCGCCGGCCTGGCCCGGACGGTCCTCGAAGAATCAGGGATCAAGATGACCGCCGTGGGGCTCGTCGTCCGGGCCCTCCGGTCCCTCTATCTGTCGGGGGCCCGCAGGAACCGGCTGGCCGACATCGTCCACGACGCCGACTTCCTGGCCAAGTTCGGCCATCTGGGGGTGGCCAGCTTTTTCGTCAAATCCACGCTCAGGGGGCGCAACCTTGAGGCGGCCGTCATGGATTTTCTCGGCAAGGAGCTGACCTACGCGGCCGTCCTGCCCCAGAACATGAGGACCCCTTCGGCCCGGCGCCTGGCCGTCCGGAAGTCGGCCGACACCCTCCGTTTCTACCGGTCCTTCCTGGCCGAGCTCAAGGAAAGCCACGGCATGGATTTCCGCATCCGCACGGCCGAGCTTCCGCGGCCGGGCCCGCGCGCCAAGCGCGTCAAGATCTCGTTCGCGGCGCCCGTCTCCTGCGGCGCCTGCGGCGGCAAGTGGGAGATCGCCCTGAAGACGGACAAGGGGACGAAGTGCGAACGGCTCGAGGCCTCGGTGCGGTGCGGCTCCTGCGGCAATGCCCACGCCATGGCCTTTTGCCTTCCCGAGATCCCGTGACGCGGGAGCCGGGGACCGATTGAAAAAAAGCGCCCGATGGGGTAAAAAGGTCGCGTGAAACTGACGATCAGCGGCGTCCGGAAGGAGCCGGTGCGGCGACGGCCGGTCGTCGCTGCTCTGCCCGCCCTGACCGTCGTTGCGGCCCTGCTCGTCGCCGCCGTGTGCGAGGTGTCGCACGTCCCGACCGTCCCGTCCCGGCCCTCGAAGGTCGTCATGGGCTACTACGCCTCGTGGAAAAGGGCCCAATTCGATCACACCATGGTCCGCTATGACCGCCTGACGCACCTCGCCCACGCCTTCGCCTGGCCCGACGCCTCGGGGAACCTCGTCGTCCCGCCGGGGTTCCTCTATCCCGAGTTGAACGCCGCGGCCCGCGCCAACGGCGTCAAGATGGTCCTCAGCCTGGGCGGCTGGGGTCAAAGCGACGGATTCCCCGGGACGAGCGCGACCGCCGCCAACCGGGCCCGGTTCATCGGCCAGCTCGTCGATTTCTGCCGGGCGAACGCCTACGACGGGGTCGACCTCGACTGGGAGTTCGTCTCCAACGAGGAGCAGAGGGCGAACTTCACGTCGCTCGTCGAGGAGCTCGGGGCGGCCCTCAAGGCCCTGAACCCGCCCCTTCTCCTGAGCATGGCCGCCCCCTCCAACAATTATTACGGCCGGTGGATCGAATACGAGCGGCTGGCCGGCACGTTCGACTTCATCGGCTTCATGACCTACGACTATCACGGCTCCTGGTCCGCCCATTCCGGCCACGACTCGCCTCTCTATGCGTGGCCCGGTGACGACTGCGGCTCGCTCGACGAGACTTTCCGGTACGCCCTGGGCCGCCGGGTCCCGCCGGAGAAGCTCCTGGTCGGACTTCATTTCATGGGCCGCTCCTTCGATTGCGGCGGGCTGTCCCTGCCGTTCACGACGAGCGAAGCCTGGCCCTATTCCGAGGTCATGAAGCTCGCGGAGACGGAGTGGAGCCTGATCTGGGACGGAACGGCCCAGGTCCCCTATCTCCGCCGAAATGACGCGACCATGATCATCTCCTTCGATGACATGCGGTCGATCGCCCTCAAGTGCCAGTACGTCAAGGACAAGGGATCGGCGGGGGTCATCATCTGGGAGCTCAGCCAGGACCGGCGGGGCGGCACGTCCGAGCTCCTGGAGGTCGTCGGCAGGTCGTTCGGCGCCCGCTGACGGCGGGCCTGTGTCATATCGCGACAAGGAGACCGAAAATGAGACCTCGGTGCCCGACAGCCTGGTCCGCGGCCCTCGCGGCGAGCGCCGCGCTGCTTTTCGGGGCCATCCCCGCGCGCGGGGACGCGCCCGCCGACCGGACGGCCGGGTTCTTCCCCGTCTCGGTCTGGTACGCGGGCGGGACGGCCCGGGCCCCCATGCTCGAGACCGTGACCCCCGCGTCCCGGGAGATCTGGAGAAAGGACCTCGAGCAGATCAAGCGCCTCGGATTCAACACCGTCCGTACCTGGGTCGAGTGGACGGCCTGCGAGAAGATCGAAGGCCGGTACGACTTCAGCGCCCTGCGTCTGCTCGCCGACCTGGCCGGCGAGATGGGGCTCAAGGTCATCGTCCAGGTCTACATCGACTCGGCCCCCGACTGGGTCGGCGTCCGGCACCCCGACGCGAAGTTCGTGTCCTCCAACGACGTGGCCGTCGAATCCCAGGCCTCGCCGGGGTTCTGCTTCGATCACCTCGGCGTCCGGGCCAGGATCCTCAGGTTCTTCCGCGAGGCGGCCCTGGCCGTCGAGGACAAGCCGGCCCTTTACGGCTGGGACCTCTGGAGCGAGCCCCACATCATCAACTGGGCCGAGGTCTATTATGTCGGCGACCTGCGCCACGTCCAATTCTGCTACTGCCATTCGACCCGGACGCGCTTCCGGGACTGGCTCCGGGCGAAATACGGGACCCTCGACGCCCTCAACAAGGCGTGGTACCGGACCGTCCGGTCCTGGGCCCAGGTCCAGCCGCCGCGCTTCGGGACCATCCTGACCTTCACGGACTACATCGACTGGAAGGAATTCATCTCCGACAAGCTGGCCGAGGACCTGCGTCTCAAGGCCGAGGCCGTCCGGTCCGTCCTCCCCGGCACGGTCATCACGAGCCACTCGGCGGCCCCCGGCCTGTTCACCCGGCCCGACTGGTCGGGCACGCCCGACGACCGCAAGATGTCCGACAGCGTCGACTTCTACGGAGCCTCCATCTACCCCAAGCACGCCTGGACCATCCGGCCCTGGTCGCCGTTCTACCGGTCCTCGGGCCTGGATTTCGTCCGCTCCATGGGCCTCGGGAACGGGGGCTTCTATATCGGCGAGCTGCAGGCCGGCTACGGGGTCTTCGGCATGAAGATGAGCTATCCGGTCGTCGGATCGGACCTTCGGGACTGGATGTGGAGCACGATCGCCTACGGGGCGAGGGCCGTCAACATCTACGCCTATTTCCCGATGAGCACGGGCTACGAGGCCGGGGGCTACGGCCTCGTCGAGCTCGACGGCAAGGTCACGGAGAGGGCCGAGGCCGCGGGGCGGATCGCCCGGACGGTCACCGACCACATGGAGCTCTTCCTCGACGGCCGCCCGCCCCGGGCCGAGATCGCCATTCTCTACAATCCCCTGTCCCACATGGTGGGGGGCCAGCAGTCCTTCACCGGCGAGGGCCAGACCGTGGGCGTCAACAATCTCAGCGAATCTCTCCAGGGGGTCCACCGGGCGTTCTATGAACGGGGCATCCCCGTCGACTTCCTGCACGTCCGGGACCTCGGGACGCCGCGGGCGGCCGGCTACAAGCTGATCGTCGCCGCCTATCCGGTCATGATGTCCCAGCCCCATGTCCGGGCCCTCATCGACTTCGTCCGCGGCGGCGGGAACCTGTTGACCGAGGCCCGCTGCGGATGGGTCGACGAGAAGGGCGCTTCGAGCCCGGTCATCCCCGGCGGGGGGCTCCACGAGGTCCTCGGCTGCCGCGAGGACCGGATCATGCCCATCCCCAGGACGAGCACCATGACCGTCAAGGCCTCCCACGAGGCCTTTCCTCTCCTCAAGCCGGGCGACAAGCTCGACACGGTCTTCTTCGAGGAAAGCTTCGAGGTCTTCGGCGCGGACAGCCGGGTCCTGGCCGAGTTCCCGGACGGCGCGCCCGCGGTCGTGGCCGCCCCTTACGGCGAGGGCTGGGCGGTCATCGCCGGCTCCTTCCTCGGCTCGGCCTACCACCACTTCAAGAACCCCAACAACGGGAAGTTCTTCGCCGGCCTGGCCGAATGGCTGAAGATCGTCCCGCCCGTCAGGACGGCATCGTCCGACCCCGAGGTCATCCTGGAGGCCCGCCTGCTCGAAGCGGGCGACGATCTGGTCCTCTTCGGCTTCAACCGCGGCGAGAAAGCGGCCGCCGCCGGGTTCGCGGTCATCGCGGCCGGCGGGCCGGTCGAGGCCCGCGACCTCGAGACCGGGGAGCCCGTGGAGACGACGACGGACGGCGACCGCCTCGTCGTCCGCAAGAAGCTCGAGCCGGCCGAGGTCTGGGTCGTCCACATCAAGGACGGCGGGAAGAGATGAAGAAGTTCGCCGCGAGCCGGGCAGTCGTGAAAAAGGAAAAAGAAACGGGGCCCGGACAGGAGGTCCGGCCCCTCGTTCTCGACGGGCTCTGCGGCGGCATCGACATCGGCGGGACGAAGATCTCCTCGGCCCTGTTCACGCCGGAAGGGGACATGTCGGCCCGCGAAAAGGCGCCCATCGACCCGGCCGGAGGCCGGGCCGCGGCCGGCCAGGTCGCGGCCGCCGTGCGGCGCCTCCGGGACGAAGCCAGCGAGAGAGGCCGACGGCTCCTGGCCGCCGGCATCTCCGTGCCGGGCATCGCTTACGAGGGAACGGGCCGGGTCTGGGCGCCCAACATCCCCTTGTGGGACATGTTCCCGCTCCTCGAGGAGGTCGGCAAGCGGATGGAAGGAGACGACGCGCAACGGGAGCCCGTCCCTCTGGTCCTCGACAGCGACCGTAGCGCCTACGTCCTGGGGGAGGCCTGGAAGGGCGCCGCGGCCGGGGCCAGGGACGCCGTCTTCCTGGCCGTCGGCACGGGCATCGGCGCCGGCATTCTCGCCGGCGGCCGCGTCGTCCGCGGCCACGAGTCCATCGCCGGCGCGGTCGGCTGGTTCGGGCTGGACCCCGATTTCAAGCCGGCCTATGCCGAGATGGGCTGTTTCGAGGCCGAGGCCTCCGGCAATTCCCTGGCGCGCAAGGCCAAGGAGAAGCTCCGAGGGGGCCGGGCGTCGTCCATGCTCGGCCTGGCGGGCGGCCGGCCCGAGGACGTGACGGCCGAGATCGTCGTCCGGGCGGCCCGCGGCGGTGACCCGCTGGCCAGCGAGATCGTCGACGCAGCCGTGACCTACCTGTCCATGGGCGTGGCCAACATCGTCAGCGCTCTCAACCCCGAGGTCGTCGTCGTCGGAGGCGGCCTGTTCCAGGCCGCCGATATCTTCCTCGACCGGGTCCGGGAGGGCTTCCGGCGCTGGGCCCAGCCGCTCGCCTCGGCCAAGGTCCGGATCGAGCTCTCGGCCCTGGGCGAGGACGCCGGCCTCTTCGGTTGCGGAAGGCTGGCCTGGAATTCCGTCGGGGCGGGGCCGGGAAAGGCCCCCGGGGGGGGCATGTAGGAATAGGGAGAGGCGGAAGAAAGGAACCACCCCATGTCCGCGAAGATCTATTTCGAAAAGGTCCGAGAGATCCTCGATCGCGTCGCGTCGGATGAGACGGCGAACATCCGCGCGGCGGCCCGTCTCATGGCCGCCTCGATCCGGAAGAAGGGCCGCGTCTACATGTTCGGGAGCGGCCACTCGGTCATCCCCGTCCTCGACGTCTTCCCCCGCTACGGGAGCTTCGTCGGCTTCTTCCCGCTCTACGATCCGAGGCTGATGTGGTCGAACGTCATCGGCCCCGGCGGGGCCCGGGAGCTGCTTTGGCTCGAGCGCCAGGAGGGCTACGCCCGCATCTTCCTGCAAAGCTATCCCCTCGAGAAGCGCGACACGATGCTCGTCTTCTCCCACGGCGGTCTGAACGCCGCGCCCATCGAGACGGCCCTCGAAGCCAAGGCCCGCGGCCTCAAGGTCGTCACGGTCTCCTCTCACGCCAACGCCGGGATCGCCCGCCGCTCCCACTCCTCCGGCAAGGTCCTCTCCGAGGTCGCCGACGTGGCCATCGACAACCACGTCCCGCCGGAAGACGCCCTGGTCGATGTCGGGCAGCTCGAGCGCGTGGCCGCGGGCTCGACGGTGGCCGCCGTGGCCGTGGCCATGGCCTTGGTCGCCGAGACGGCGGCCGCGCTGTCGAGCACGGGCCGCGTGCCTCCGACGTTCGTCTCACCCAACATCCGGGGCGTCCCCAAGGGCCACATGGACGGCGTCTACGCGGCCTTCACCGAGTTCTATTACGCCCGGCCTTTCAAGGCGCCCCGCCGGGGCAAGGCGAAAGGATAGGAGAGAGGACGTCATGGCGACCCCGGTCCCCGCTCCGGCGGCTTCCTTCCCCAGGCTCAGGGCCTCCGCCTGGGCGGGCATCTTCGTCTTCGGCATCGTCATGGCCGTCCTGGGGGCCATCCTGCCCTCGCTCTTCGAAAGGATCGGCTTCGGCGAGGGGGCGGCCGGGAACCTCTTCCTGACCATGAACTTCGCCATGCTCGTCATGACCTTGCTGTTCGGGCCCCTCGTCGACCGCTTCGGGTTCAAGGCCCTGCTCGCGGTCTCGGCGCTGCTCGTCGCCGGTTCGTTCTTTCTCCTCTCGTCCGCCTCGAGCTACGGCCTCGTGCTGGCCGCGGCCGTCGTCCTCGGCCTGGGCGGCGGCGGACTCAACGGAGGGGCCAACGCCCTGACGAGCGACATCCACGAAGGCGAGCGCCGCGGCCCGGCCATGAACGTCCTGGGCATCTTCTTCGGCTTCGGGGCCCTGACCGTCCCGTTCCTCATCGGCTCCGTGCGCCGGCTTCTCGGCCTCGAAACCATCCTCCTGCTGGCCGCGGGCCTGAGCCTCGTCCCCTTCGCCCTGTTCGCCGCCTTCCGCTTCCCGCGGGCCAAGCAGGCCCGGGGCTTCCCGATCAAGGAGGCCTCGCGAATAGCCCGCGATCCGGTCCTCTGGCTCTGCGCCTTCGTCCTGTTCTTCCAGTCCGGCAACGAATTCACCGCCGGCGGCTGGATATCGACCTACCTCCAGAAGGTCTTCGGGACCCCGCCGGCCTCGGCCGCGCTGGTCCTGGCCGCTTATTGGGCGGCCATCATGGCCGGCCGCCTCGCATCGAGCCGGCTGGTCGGGCGTCTGGGGGCGTCGAGGCTCGTCGCCGGGAGCGCCGCCGTCGCCCTCGCGGGCGCGGCCCTCATGGCCTTCGCGCCGTCGGGGGCGGCCGCCGCGGCGGGGGCGATCGTCGCCGGATTGGGATTCGCCGCAGTATATCCGACGACCCTGGCCATCGTCGGGGAAAGGTTCCCGGACCTCACGGGCACGGCCTTCGGCGTGGCCATCGCCGTCGGGCTCTGCGGCGGGATGCTCTCGCCCTGGCTCGTCGGCAGGATCGCCGAGGCCGCCGGCCTGCGCCAGGGGCTTTTCGTTCCGGTCGTCAACTGCGCCATGATCCTCGTCCTGATGGCGCCCATCATCAAGGCGCTCAAACGAGCGCGCACTCTTTCCTGAGGAGGATGTCATGAACACCTGGAAATCGGTCACTTTCATGGGTCTCGCTCTATTCTCCCTCCTGCTGTCCTCGCCGGCCGCGGGCCCGGCGCCCCCGGGCGGGGCCGCGGATGCGGTCCGCGCCCGGCTCGAAGCCCGCTATCTCGACCTGCTCATGGAGAAGGGCCTCGTCGACCACGCCGGGCGGGAGATCGACGGCCGTCTGGGGCGCCTCCTGGCCGCGTCCCGCAGCGCCGGCGGCCGGACGGACAAGGAGGTCCTGGGCCGGGCTCTCGAGGCCCTGAATCATTCCCCGTCCAACCTGGCCGGGTTCCCCGAATGCGCCTTCGACCGGCCGATCGGGGCGAAGCTCGAAGGATTCGGGCGGACGATCTCCGAGGGCAACATCGAGGCCCGGGCCGAGGGCAGCGCCTGCCCGGTCGGGGGCCTCGGGGCCGGCGGCTTCGAGCGTCTGATGAACGGGAACTTCTCGACCTGGTTCCTCAAGCTCGGCTGGATGGTCGAGGACACGGTCTGGGCCGACCAGTTCCATGTCTTCATGAGATCGGGCGGCCGGACGATCGCCCAGACCCTGTCGACGGAAGCACCGCCCGCCGCGGCCGGGCTCGAGCGCTGGGCCTGGGGCTATCCCGAGGGCCGGGGGGACTACTTCGCCCTCTACCCGAAGTCAGGCTTCTCCTACGAGGAGAACCCCGCCTGGCCGGTCAAGCTGGCCGTCGTCCAGTTCTCGCCGGTCATCGCCGGGAACTACAAGGAGACGAGCTATCCCGTGGCCGTCTATAAATGGATCGCCCATAACCCGACGTCCCGGCCCGCCGAGGTCAGCATCCTCCTGACCTGGGAGAACATGGTCGGCTGGGAGGCCGCGGCCGCGCCCCCGGCCTCGAGGCAGGCGTCGTTCGTGTGGGACAGGCGGGGCGCCGGGAACTGGTCCGAGTTCGTCGAGGACGGGGCCAACAAGGGTTTCCTTTTCCGCAAGAAGGGCCAGGACGTTACACGCGGCAACGCCCTCTCTGGGAGCATGGCCGTGGCCGCCCGGGAGGTCCCCGGCAAAACCCGCGTCCACTTCCACGCGGACTTCGACCCGCAGGGGGACGGCGCGGACGTCTGGGCCTCGTTCTCCTCCGACGGAACCCTGCCGGGCGTCCGGGCCTCGGCCCCGGCCGGGACCGGGCGCTCGGACGGAGCGGCCCTGGCCGTCAAGTTCCTCCTGAAGCCCGGCGAGCGGCTCGAGGTCCCCTTCGCCGTGGCCTGGGACTTCCCTTATTACGAGTTCGAGGCCGGCGCCAAGCACCGGAAAAAATACACGGACTTCTTCGGCGCCGAGGGGGAGAGCGCGTTCCGCATCGCCTCGGAGGCCCTGAGCAAGGCCGGGGAATGGGAGAAGACGATCGACGAATGGCAGAGGCCCATCCTGTCCGACCCGAAGCTTCCGGGCTGGCTCAAGCAAGCTCTCATCAACGAGCTCTACGTCCTCGCCGAAACGAGCATCTGGGACGCCCCGACGAACCTCCACACCTACCTCGAGAGCGTGGACTACCTCATGTACGGGACGACGGACGTGGACTCCTACTGCTGGCACGTCCTCAAGCTCTGGCCGGAGCTCGAGAAGGCCCATATGCGGTTCCTGGCCGGCACCATCCCCCTCGAGGACTCCTCCCACCGGGCCTACGAATACGCGCGCGTCTTCCCCCACGAGGTCCCGCCCGACAAGCTGCACTACTACTGGGACACGATCAAGGTCGCCGGGATGGTCCCCCACGACCTCGGCTCGCCCCGCAAGAGGCCCTGGACGAACCTCAACGCGTTCGACTGGCAGAACGGCAATTCCTGGAAAGACCTCAATCCCAAGTTCCCGCTCCGCGCCTACAGGGCTTTCCTGGCCATGGGGGGCCGCGACCTGGATTTCCTCCGTGACATGTTCGCCGCGTCCGTGACCGCCCTCGACACGCTGGAGCGGAGGTTCGGCGACGAGGCGAGCCACATCCCGCTCAACGAGGGCATTCCCGACCAGACCTATGACACCTGGCGGATGAAGGGCGAGAGCGCCTATGTCGGGCTCCTCTGGCTGGCCGCCCTGAAGACCGCGGTCCGCATGGGGGAGACGCTCGTCGCCGGCGGGATGTCCACGGCCGGCGATTTGGAGATCGCCGGGACTCTGGTAAAATATAGGACGTGGTTCGAGAAGGGCCGGGCGTCGATCGACAAGCTCTGGAACGAGCGGGCCGGCTATTTCCACATCGACGCCCACACGGACGACATCATGACCGACCAGCTCTTCGGGGTCTGGTACGCCTCCATGCTGGGGCTCGAGGACGGCGGGCCGGACGCGGTCGTCGATCCGGGACGCGTCCGCAGGGCCCTCGGCACGATCCACGAGAAGAACGTCCTCGGCTTCGGGGGCGGGCTGATGGGCGCGGTCAACGGGCGCAAGGCCGACGGCTCCCAGCTCCACAGCCAGCAGGGCGACGAGGTCTGGGTGGGAACGGCCTACGCCTTCGCCGCCAACTGCGTTCTCCACGGGATGGTCGAGGAGGCCATGCGCACGGCGTACGGCCTCTATCACGTGATCTACAGCCCGTACGGACAGGGCTATTTCTTCAAGACCCCGGAAGCCTACCTCGACCCCGAGGAGGAACAATGGAACGATCCTTCGGCCAAGTACGGCGACAAGACCTTCCGGGCGATGAAATACATGAGGCCCGGCGCCGTCTGGGCCCTCGCCGAGGCGCTGCAGAGACATGAGCAGGGGAACCGCCGCTAGAGCGCGAGCCGGGAGGATGCGGCCCCGGGCGGCCCTGTTCGCGGCCGCGGCGGTCGCGGCCGCGGCCGCCGCCTGGATTCTCGTCGCCCGTCCGAAATCCCCCGCCGCCCGCGTCGCGGAGATGTGGACGGCCGCGGGCGTCGATCGGCCCAACGTCGTCCTCATCACTCTCGACACGACCCGCGCCGACCACCTCGGGTGCTACGGGAGCCGCACCGTCCGGACCCCGGTCCTCGACGGCCTGGCCGCCCGCGGCGTCCTTTTCGAGCAGGCGGCCACGGTCTCGCCGCTGACCCTGCCGGCCCACGCCTCGATCATGACGGGCATGTACCCGACCTACCACGGCGTCCGGGTCAACGGCAACACCGCCCTGGGCGAGGAGCTGACGACGCTGGCCGAGGTCTTCTCGGACCGGGGGTACGCTTGCGGGGCGTTCATCGCCGCCTTCGTCCTGGACGGCCGCTGGGGCCTCAAGCAGGGATTCGACTACTACGACGACGAATTCGACCTGAAAAAGCACAAACACCTCGACCTCGGCGCCATCCAGAGGCCGGCGAACGAGGTCGTTGACGCGGCCCTGCGCTGGATGGACGCCCGCAAAGAGGGGCCGCTCCTCTCCTGGATCCATCTTTACGACCCCCACACGCCCTACGAGCCCCCCGAGCCCTACCTCTCCGAGTACGGCGGGCACGGGCTGGCCGGCCTCTACGGCGGCGAGGTCGCCTTCATGGACGCGCAGATCGGCCGGGTCGTCGAGTGGCTCTCGCGGACGGGGCTGGACCGGACGACCGTCGTCGTCCTCGCCGGCGACCACGGCGAGGGCCTGGGCAGCCACGGCGAGGGGACCCACGGCTACTACATCTACGACTACGCCGTCCACGTCCCCATGATCGCCGTCGCCCCCCTCGACGGGCTGCGGGGCAAGCGCGTGGCGACCCAGGTCAGCGTCGTCGACATCTTCCCGACCGTCCTCGACCTCGCGGGCGTCGCTTCTCCCGCGGGGGGAACGCACGGCCGGTCGCTCGTCGGCCGGATGTTCCGGCCCGGGTCCGGCAATGAGGCCGCCGCCTATGCCGAATCCATGGCCCCCAACATCCAATACGGCTGGAGCCCCCTCCGGCTCCTGAGGACGGGCCGCTTCAAGTACATCGACGCTCCGAAGGCCGAGCTCTACGATCTTGCGGCCGATCCCGGGGAGCTGGTCAACGCCCTGCCGGGGCTCCAGAACGTCGGCGGGCGGATGAAGGCCGAGCTCGACCGTCTGATCGACGAAACGAGCCGCGGGGCGCCCGAACCGCAGGCCGCCAACCTCGACAAGGACACCATCGAACGGTTGGCCGCCTTGGGCTACGTCGGGACCCCCGTAAGGGCCCGGACGGCCGCGGCTTCGGGAGGGGCCCTGGCCGACCCCAAGGACAAGTTTCCCATCTTCCAGAAGGTCACGGGGGCCGGGGAGATGGTCCTCGAGGACAAGTACGCCGAGGCGGCCGAGCTCCTCGAGGCCGCCCTGGCCGAGGAGCCGGGCATTCCCCAGGCCCTGCTCGTCCTGTCGACGTGCTATGAGAATCTGGGCCGGATCGAGGAGTCCAAGGCCATGCTGGATATCGTCCTCAAGGACGACCCGGAGAACATCCAGGCCCTGATCAGCCTGGCCAACATCCTCCTCGAGGAGCGGCGCGACGACGACGTCCTCGCCCTCTGCAAGCGGGCCCTGTCCGTGGACGAGCGCAATACGCAGGCCCTGCTGATCATCGGAGAGATCCACATGGGCCGGCTCGAGTTCGCCGAGGCCCTGGCCGTCATCGAGAGAGCCGTCGAGGTCCAGCCCAAGGTCGACCGCAGCCGGTTCAACCTGGCCGCCTGCCTCATCGGCCTGAAGCAGTACGATCGGGCCGAACCCGTCCTCCTGGAGGTCCTCCGGGAGTCGCCGAAATGGCCTCTGGCCGATTTCAACCTGGGCCTGCTTTACGAGGAAAAGGGGCGCCTGGACGAAGCCCGGGCGGCCTATGAGCGAGAGGTCGAACATTATCCCGGCCATTTCAAGGCCCGCTTCAACCTGGGCCGCCTCCTCTTCAGGCTCGGCGACCGGGCCGGCTCTCTGGAGCAGATGCGCGAGGTCGTCCGGATCGTGCCCAAGCTCGCCGAAGGGCATCTTTTCCTGGCCCGGGGCCTGCTCCACGAGGACGCCCCTCTCGAAGAGGTCAAGGCCGCCGTCGACAAGGGGCTGGCCTTGGCCGAAACGGACGAGCTGAAAGCCATGGGCTACTATCTGCTGGCCGACATCTACAAGAGGCTGCAGGAACCGGAGAAAATGAACGACGCGCTTCGACGGGCCAACGCCTTTCGGGCGCGCTAAGGAGTGAAGCATGAGAGACCGACACTCTTGCCGGGCGGAGTTCCTGGTCCTTCTGGCCGCCGCGGTCCTGGCCGCGGCATTGCCCGGACGGGCCCAGTATCGCGAATACAACATCTCGGGGATGGTCGTCGACAGCCAGAAAAGGCCTCTGGACGGGGTCGAGATCAGTCTGCGGGACGATATCTCGAGCCGCAGCTACAACTTGAAGACGAGAAAGGACGGCACGTTCCGCTTCGTCGGCCTGCCCCGCGGCATCTACCAGGTCGTCTTCCGCAAGGAGGGCTACGCCGAGAAAATCGACGAGTGGAGGTTCGAGGCGCCCCAGGAAAAGATGATCAAGGTCGAGATCCCTCCGGTCGTCCTGGCCTCCGCGGAGGTCATCGCCGAGGCCGAGAGGATGAAGAAGGCCGCGGCCGGGGTCCAGGAGGCCGCCGAGAAGGTCCGCTCGGGCGATTTTGACGGGGCCCTGGCCCTGCTCAAACCGCTCCTGGAGAAGACCCCCGAAGACCCCAATGCGCTGTATGTTCTCGGGATGGCCCAACAGAAAAAGGGCCATTGGGAGGAGGCCCTGGAAGCCTTCCTCAAGGTCAACGAGCTCAGCCCGGGCTTCGCCGCGGGGCACTACCAGGCGGGCATCTGCTACCAACAGACGGGCGAGACCGACAAGGCCCTGGCCGCCTACGGACGGGCCATGGAGCTCGACCCGTCCAACGCGGACATCGCCTACAACGCCGGGCTGGTCCATTTCGGACGGTCCGCAGTGGACGAGGCCCTGGCCCTTTTCGAGAAGGCGCTCACTTTGAGACCCGACGATCCGGCATACCTGGAGATGGCCGGCCGTTGCTACATCCACAAGGCGGATTTCCCGAAGGCCGTCGCATATCTCGAGAAGGCGAAGGCCGGCTACTCCGGCGACGAGGACAAGACGAAGTTCCTCGACGAGCTGATCGGCAGGCTCAAGGAGCTCATCAAGAAATAAGCCGGTCCGGAGCCGGTCCGGAGGCTTGACAAAGTTACTCGAATTGTCATATGAACATAGGGAGCAGGATCGCCAGGGCCGGACGTCAAGCGTCGAAAGGTCGAGTGGATTTCCAAGCGAAGAGGCGATATTCGAGTCAGGATCAAGGAGGATGATCAGGAAAATTTCGAACGAGGTGACGAAGGCCGTTCCCTCCTAGGGGGAGGAGGGGGCAGGGTTCGAGGCAATATGTACTGGAGAGGAGAGTCCATACGATGACACGTAAGTTTTCCGCTGTTTGTGGCGTCCTTATCGTGGGGTTCGCCTTTTTCGGGGGGACCGTCGTCTTCGCCCAATCCGTCATGGAAGGCAAGATCACGGGCACGGTCACCGACGAGAGGGGCGAATTCCTCCCCGGGGTCAGCGTCGAGATCACGGGGCCGACGATCATGGGCAAGAGGGCCGCCGTCACCTCGGCGAGGGGGACCTTCATCTTCCTCAACGTGCCTCCGGGCCGGTTCACCCTGACAGCCGGCCTGCCGGGCTTCAAGACCTGGGTCCAGGAGAACATCAACCTGGGGGCGGGCAGCACCGTCGAGGTCAATCCCGCGCTCCAGCCCGGGGCCGTCGAAGAGTTCATCACGGTCCTGGCGGCCAGTCCGGTCGTCGACGTCAAGACATCGACGGTCGACTCCCGGCTGGAGAGGGAGCTGCTGGACAAGCTGCCGACCAGCCGCGACGCGTTCTATGACCTGGCCCTGACGACGCCGGGCATGTTCGACGTCGGGACCGTTGGTTCCTGGCAGCCGAGCCCCACGGCCTACGGCGGCTCCAGCATGGAGAACGTCTTCCTGGTCAACGGCGTCAACACGACCAATCCCCGGGGCGCGGCCTTCGGCTCCCTGGTCCGAGTCAACTACAACGCCGTCGAGGAGGTCCGGGTCGTGGCCTTGGGCTCCCGGGCCGAATACGGCAGCTTCAGCGGGGCGGCCATCGACGTCCTGACCCGCTCCGGGAGCAACAAGCTCCACGGCAACGCGGCCTTCTACACCGAGCTGAGGGGCGACACCTTCTTCAAGCCCAACTACCCGCAGACGAACCCTGGGGATCCGCGCAAGTACCTGCCGGCGCCGGACAACTGGCTCTACTACTACGGAGGCGACAAGCTGGCCGGGACGACCAAGAAGAACTGGGAAGCCAACTTCACGCTCGGCGGCCCGATCGTCAAGGACAAGGTCTGGTTCTACGGGGCCTTCAACTACATCCAGTCCGCCTCGCTGCCGGTCAACTGGAGCATCGAGAACGCCTGGACGGGGCGCTATGCTGACCTCAAAATCTCGGCCGAGCCCCTCAAGCATACCCGGGCCTGGATGGCCTACCACCGCGAATGGAATAGGGGCTCGGGCTGGAGCTGGGGCGTCGAGCCCGAGTGGGACACGTCGATGACCTACGGGCAGAAGATCAGCAACAACACGCTCTCGGCCCAGTGGCAGTGGCTGCCCTCGAGCACGACGATCCTGACCGCCAAGTACCTGGGCTTCTGGACGGACGACAAGCCCTTCATCCCCGACAACGCCCCCGACCACCCCGGTTACATCAACTGGTGGAAGTGGCGGACCCAGTACGGCATAGCCGGGGCCTTCCCCTATGTCGAGGCCCAGAAATCGAGTCGCCAGACGTTCCAGGCCGACGTCACGACCTATGTCGAGGAGTTCCTCGGCGAGCACGACATCAAGTTCGGCGTCCAGTACACCAAGGGCCGCGGCAACTGGATGGGCGGCTATTTCCATAACTACGCCAACTTCACCTATCCCCTGGGCGGCTGGTGGGGCTACTCCAACGGCCTCGGCTACGCCCTGTGGGCCCTCAAGACCCAGACCTGGTATTACGGCAACGCCATCCAGAACGGGCTGCTCTTCTACAACCGGAAGACGACGCTCAATCCGTTCCTGACCGTGCGGACCGCAGACTCCCTCGGCCTGTTCCTGGACGACCAGTGGTCGCCGGCCAAGCGCCTGACGTTCAACCTCGGCGCGCGGTTCGACCGGATGACGACCAAGTACGGAGAGGGCAAGGTCTTCCAGTTCCTGACCGAGCCGAGCGACATCAACGATCCCGGCCTGGCCGTCGTGCGGACCCGCGAGGGGACCGACAACATCTTCGATTTCAAGACCTTCTCGCCGCGGCTGGGCGTCACCTACCAGCTGACCGGTGACGGCAAGACGGCCCTGCGGCTCAACTACGGCCGCTACTACATGCCGCTGGCCGTCGAGTTCCTGCGCCGCTTCGGCCCCGACATGCCGCAGGCGACCATCAATTACCAGGTCTACTCGATCCCCTGGAGCCTGGCCGACCTTGACAACAACGGATACATCGACTGCACCGGGGTCAGCGGGGTCAACGAGCTGAGGGAGGCCGTCCGGCAGATCTACGGCCGGACCCCGATCGGCGGGTACACGATGACCTCCGATTACTCCTGGACCCTCCAGGTGGCGGACAACGTCAAGGACATGTACACCGACCAGATCTCCCTCAACCTGGAGCGCGAGCTCTTCAAGGACTTCTCTCTCAGCGCCACCTACATCTACAAGCGATCGGCCAACCTGTTCGTCAACGTGCCGATCAACCGGGTGACGGGCCAGGAGTGGACCTACGACCGCGTCTCGTTCAGCCCCGCTTACGGGGACCCGGTCCAGCTCTACAGCATCAAGTGGCTGGATTATAACCAGGACGGCTTGGTCAACGGGTCCGACATCGCCTGGATCGGGACCAACGGCACCTTCCGCGTCGAGAACATGCAGACCTATGACGGCCTCAAGCCCCAGCGGACCTACCAGGCCCTTCAGCTCGTCCTCAACAAGCGCTACTCCGACCGCTGGCAGGGGCTGGCCTCGGTCGTCCACTCCTGGTCGAACGGCACGGCCCAGAGGACGATGCGCCAGAACGACAACATGATGGGCCCGATGATCACCGACGACACCTGGATGGGCAACTTGAACTACACCATCAACAACATGGACGGCCCCCTGCCGTTCGTGCCCAAGTGGGAGTTCAAGGCCTCCGGCTCCTACACCGTCCCGGTCGTCGAGGCCGATGTCGGCCTCCGCTTCCGCTTCCACACGGGGCGCCCGCTCTGGAGGCTCGAGGGCTACTCCGTGGCCACCCAATGGGGGCAGCCGGCGGGCTCGGTCATCACCGGCTTCGGCCTCAACCGCATCGTCTCGAGCACGGTGCCGACCTACCTGCCTTCGCTGGCCATCCTCGACTTGCGGGCCGAGAAGTCCTTCAAGCTCAGCCGCTACGGGGCCTTCCACGTCATCCTCGACGTCTTCAACGTCTTCAACAGCGCCAACGTCACCAACGCCGAGTTCTACGGGCTGTGGGGCCGCATCACCGGCCTCAGCGACGCCCGCCGGTTCCGCCTGAACTTCATGTACCAGTTCTAGACCCGCGAACGCCCGAGTACGCCCGGGGGGCGCCGCCCCCCGGGCTTTTTATTTGAGGGCGGGGGAGTTGAAGTCGCCGGGCAAAGCGGTTAAAGTAGTGAGAGCGAGGCCGCCGATGAGGAAGATCACCGCGCTGTCCGTTTTACTGGCCGTGCTGGCCCCCGCGGCCGCCGGCCAAAGACAGATCGCCCTGCCCGAGCGCTATAAGAAATGGCTCGACGAGGAGGTCGTCTACATCATCACCTCCCGGGAGCGGGACGTCTTCCTCCAGCTCCGGACCGACCGGGAGCGCGACATCTTCGTCGAGGCCTTCTGGAAGCATCGCGACGCCGACCCGACGACGCCGCGGAACGAGTTCCAGGAAGAGCACTATCGCCGGCTGGAGTTCGCCAACAAGGTCTACGGGAGGTCGACCCCGCTCCCCGGCTGGAGGACCGACCGCGGCCGCATCCACATCCTCCTCGGCCCCCCCCGCAACATCGAGAGCTATGCCAACGTCAACGGCGTCCACCCCGTCGAGATCTGGTTCTACCTCGGCGACCCGTCGGTCGGTCTGCCTGCGGCCTTCAACGTCATCTTCTTCAAGCGGGACGGCCATGGCGACTACATCCTCTATTCGCCGACCGAGCACGGGCCGCGGAGCCTCGTCGCCTCGGCCATGGGCGACTACCGCGACGTCAGCCGGATCTCGGGCGCCATGAGCGACGCCCAAGCCGCATACAACGCCCTCCGGGAGCTCGAGCCGAACCTGGCCCGCCAGACCTTGAGCCTCATCCCCGGCGAGGCCGTCCAGCCGGGCTACGAATCGCTGGCCTCCAACCGGGTGATGGCCACGATCTTCGCCTCGCCCCACAAGAGAGTCGATATCGACTACGCCGACGCCATCCTGAAATACAAGGATTTCGTCGAGGTCGAGTACACGGCCAACTACGTCTCGAGCGAGATCGAGGCCCGGGTCATCCGCGACGAGACCGGGGCCTTTTTCGTCCACTACACGGTCGAGCCGGCCAAGATCTCCGTCGAGCCGGCCGGCGGGAGGTACGAAGCCCGCTTCGTCCTGACGGGGCGCGTCTCCGACGATGGGGGGCGGACGGTCTACCAGTTCGAAAAGGACTTCCCGTTCAGCCTGACGGGAGCCGAGCTCGAGGAGGCCCGGGCCAACTCCGTCTCCCTCCAGGACGCCTTCCCCCTCGTCCCCGGCCGCTACACGTTCGACATCCTGGTGAAGAACGTCTTGTCGAAGGAGTTCTCCGGGGGGGGGCGGGCGATCGTCGTCCCCGGGCCCGGCGAGGGGGCCGTCGTGAGCCCGCTGATCCTCGCCTACGGAGTGGAGCCGCGGCCGTCGCCGGCCGGCGAGCGCGTCCCCTTCAAGCTCGGCGGCCGTCAGCTCCTCACCCAGTCCCGCAAGACGTTCACCGCCGGGGACTCCCTCGGCCTTTTCTTCCAGCTAGAGGGGTTGACCGAAGAGCTCGAACGCGCCGGCTCGGTCCGGTATCAGTTCCTGAGGGAGGACAAGGAGTTCCTGTCACGCACGGCCCGGGTCTCCGAGGCCCGGTCCGGTCCGGGCTTCTTCCTCGACGTCCAGCCCCTCGCCGAGTTCCCGCCCGGCTACTATCAGGCCCGGGTGTCCGTTCTCGACGGGCAGGGGCGGGAGGTGGCCTTCGCGAAGGAGAACTTCGAGGTCTCGCTGGCCAAGTCCGTGCCCCGGCCCATGGTCGTCTCCAAGGTCGTTCCCGCGGTCAAGCCCGAGGACGACCTGTTCGTGACCGGGATCCAGCTGATGAACATCAGGGAATTCAAGGCCGCCCGCAGGACGCTCGCGGAGGCCCACGGCCGCGACCCGGCGCGGCCCGATATCGCCGTCGCCTACAGCCAGGCCCTGTTCCGGACGGAAGACTATGCCGGCGTCAGGGAGGTCCTCCTTCCGTTCGCCGGAGGGGAGGAGCCGGCGGCCGAGGTCCTGGCCCTTCTCGGGCAGGCCTGCCAGGCCCTGGACCTCTTCGGGGAGGCCGCCTCCCATTATGCCGCCTACCTGTCGAGGTTCGGCATCAACCTCGACATCCTCAACTACCTCGGGACCTGCCTCCTGCGGACGGGGAGCCGGGCCGAGGCGCTCAAGGCCTGGGAGCGGTCCCTGGAGATCAACCCGGACCAGCCCAAGCTTCGCGAGCTGGTCGAATCCCTGAAGAAAAAATAGGGCTCTGCCCGGGCCTCATTCTCACGGCTCCCGGACGTTCCACCCCCCGACGCGGGTCCTCGGCTCCTCTCCTCCGAGATCCTCCGTGAAGAGATACCCGGCGACTCGGCGCTTCTCCCCGGGCAGGAGGCTGATGTAGTTGTCGTCGAGGAAGACGGGCAGGGCCGACTCCCCGGACAAGGCGCGCACGATCTGGATCTCGATCATGAAAGCCAGGTGCGGGGAGGGGTTCTCGAGATCCAGCGTGACCCGGGTCCGCGGGCCGTCCGTCGAGAACTTGTCCCTGACCTTGAGCACGACGGGCTTCAGGTCGTTGAGGGCCTTGAAGTCGGCGAAATCCTTGACCGGCGTCACATACCAGGTCGTCTTCTCCTCGTCGAGGGTCTCGAGCCTCGACGACAGGGCGTAGAAATTGGCCTCGACGAGCTGGCCCTTGGTCCCAAGGAGCCGGAGGTCGAGGAAAAACGCCGGGCTCATGCTCTCGGGGAACCGGACCTTGTCGATGACCAGGACCTCGTCGGGGCGGAGGGCGAAATCGACGGTCTTGGCGATGACCTCCTTGAGATCGAAGTCGAGGACCCGGATCGAGGCCTTGAGGCCGGGGGCCGGGGCCAGAGTGTTGTTGACGGCGACGATCTCGCCGCTCCCGTAGTTGTAGAGGACGTGGACGGGCTCGCCGGCCTTGCGGGCGCCGTAGAAGGCGCCGTTGGGGTTGAGGTAGTGGTCGTAGAGCTGCCACCAGAGGTTGGGCCAGGCCGAGTTGTACATCCACTGGATGACCCCGGTCGCCTTGTGCTTGTTGGCCGTGAAGGCCTCGAACATGGCCCGCATCCCCTCGTAGTTGAGGAACTGGGCTTTGACGGCGTATTCCTCGACGGACGAGGCCGGCCCGAGCCGCCGGTCCATGGCCTCGTTGTAGCGGTCGAGGTTGTCGAATCGGCCCCGGTTGCAGCGGAACGACCAGACGTCGTTCGGCGGCCAGAGGTCCTTTTCCGGGAACATCCGGCGCAGGCTTTCGACGGGCGGGACCTGGGGGCCCGGCCCGGTCTCGGTGTTGAACCCGTAAGCGCCTCCGTTGCGCGTGTCGACGTACCAGTAGACGGGCGGGACATAGTCGTAGGGGCCGAGCATCTTGACCCCGGTCGGCCCGGACAACTCGCTCGTCTTGCCCTTGGTCGCCGCCAGGGTCGGCCGGGTCGGGTCGACCTCCTTGCGGATCTCGATGTAGCGGCGCTCGAGGTCGGGGTGGGGGAGCATGTCGCTGGCCTGGGCCCAGACGAAGATCGAGGGGTGGTTCCGCAGCCAGAGGAGCTGGTCGCGCCACGACGCGGCGATGAGGGCGATGTCCTCGGGGGACGTGATGCCGCCGAAGGGCTCTCCGGCCGGCTTGCCCAGGTAGTTCTCCCATTCCCAGTGGCAGCTCCAGCCCACCATGAGCAGGATGCCGTTCTCGTCGCAGAGGTTGTAGAGATCGCGGCTCGTGCCCCAGAAGCCCTCGAGGCGGAGGGCGTTGAGGTTCGCGTGCCGGGCATAGAGGATCTCGGCGGCGAGCTTGCGCCGCTTGACGTCGAGGAGCAGGTCGTCGGTCCAGCCGGCGCCGCGGATGAGGATCTTCTTGCCGTTGAGCATGTAGCCGCGGTGGCCTTCCTCGTTGACGTAATCGGAGACCTCGCGGATGCCGAACCGGACGCTCCGGATGTCTGAGATGAAGCCGCGCGGGGGAGGGGGGGTCTTGGAGCGGCGGGAGGCCTTCTCGGCGGGTTTCTCGGCCGCTTGGCGGGCGGCCTCCTCTTTCTCCAGGGCCCGGTCGCGCTTGGGCTCGAAGGCCAGGATCATGGTGTAGAGCTCGGGCTTGCCCAGGTCATGGGTCCACCAGATGCGGGGGTCCTTGAGGACGAGCCCGGGATGGGTCTCAGGGCTGAAGACGACGGTCTTGGTCTCCTTGGGCTCGAGCGCGACCTCCTGGGAGAAACGGAGGGACTCGAGGCGGCCCTCCAGGGTCCCGGAGACGGGACGGTCGGCGTGGTTGCGGAGCTCGGCCGAGACCGTGAGCCGGGCCTCCTTGAGGGTCTGGAGGTCGAGCTTGGTGACCACGAACGGGAACTCGACCGAGACGTCCCCCGTGGCCCGGATCCGGACCTCGCGCCAGAGGCCCATGTTGTTGTCGGGCGGGGCCGGGTTCCAGTCGACGAAGCCGATGGTTGGCTCGCCCTTTTTCGGCGGGAAGACCTCTATGGCGAGGACGTTCTTCTCGGTCGTCCTGACGGTCTCCGTCACGTCGATGGCGAAGCGCCGGAAGGGCCCGAAGGTCGTCGCGGCGTCGGCGATGCGGGCGCCGTTGAGCCAGATGTCGGCCCGGTAGTTGAGGCCGTCGAACTCGAGCTGGGCGCGGTTGAGGCCGGCGCCCATCGGAACGATGAATTCCCTCCGGTACCACCAGGACGCCTGGAAGGGCTCCGTCGGGACGGACTTCAGGTTGTCTCCGACGTAAAGGTCGGCGTACAGGTTGTTCTGGACGAGGGCCCCCAGGACCGTCGAGGGCACGAGGGCCGGGTACCAGCCGTCGACGCGGAAGCCCGGCCGGGAGATCTGCTCCCCGGTCCCTTTGGCCTTCTCGGAGGACTGGATGTTCCACAGGTCGTTGAGGACGACGGCCCGCTCGATGGGCGCCCGCAGGACGGGCTTCTCCTCCGGTTTTTCCCGGGGGGCCTGGGGATTCAGGCGGCCGGATACGGCCGGAGACAGGGCGGCCAGGGATATCGACAGGACCGCGAGGGCGGCCCCGCGGAGGAAGGGTTTGAGCGCCGAAGCGGGTTGAAGCGACATGGTTCCTCCCGAAATAAGGATATATCGAGTACGGACATATCCATTATACCGGAAGGGGGCGGGCCGGCCAAGTCCGGATCGCCGGTACCGGACGAAGCGGAAACCCTCGACGTCCGGGACCTCCCGGGCTTCGAGCATGATCTTTTCGATCCGGCGGCGATCTCAGGGTGGCGCGCGGCGACGTCCTCCCGCGCCGAGTGGTTGCGGTCGCAAAGAGAGGAGGGCCGCTCGTCAGCCCTGGTCTTTGGCGATTCTCTTGAGCTTTTCGTTGGCCATGATGGCCAGGTCGACCCGGCGGTTCTGCTGCCGGCCCTCGACCGTGTCGTTGGGCGCGATGGGCTGGTCGGGCCCGTAGCCCATGACCGTGAAGCGGTTCGACAGGACGTTCTGCTTGGCCAGGAAAGCCGCGACGGCCTTGGCCCGGTTCTCGGACAGCGGCTGGTTTATCTCGCGGGTGCCGGTCGAGTCGGTGTGGCCCTCGATGAGGATGTTCGTGTCCGGGTACTTGTTGAGGATGGCGGCCAGCCTGACGAGGTTGTCGCGGCTCTGATCGCGGAGGTCGTATCTATTGATGTCGAACATCAGGCCCGAGTCGAAGGTGATCTTGATGCCTTCCCCGATGCGCTCGATGGTGGCGCCCTCGAGGTCCCGGCGCATCTCGGCGGCCTGTTTGTCCATCTGGCGGCCGATGTAGGCCCCGGCGGCGCCGCCGACGGCCGCGCCGGCGATGGCCCCGAGGAGGGTGTTGCCGGCAGCTTTGCCGATGACCCCGCCGACGACCGCGCCGCCGGCCGCGCCG
>JBBIGP010000030.1:0-5976 GCA_037447475.1 Candidatus Aminicenantota bacterium | reverse complement strand
GTTGCCGGCAGCTTTGCCGATGACCCCGCCGACGACCGCGCCGCCGGCCGCGCCGATGGTCGCGCCCTTGGCTGTCTTGCTCCAACTCGCGCAGCCGGCGCTCCAGGCGACAAGGCTTAGCGTGAGAATGAGAACGACAGACCTTTTCATGATGGCTTCTCCCTCGGGATTATTTTCCTGCTCCTTAACTTATCATAAAGGCGTTCCTTCTTCAAGTCCATAATACCCCGCCTTGGCTGCTATAATCGATTGATATAAATAAAGATAACGAGTATTCCGAAGAGTCATTCAAAGCCGTCGGAGCAAAATCTGCTTTTTCGGCCTTGAAAAAGCGCGTTAAGGACGGAAAAGCGGCCCCGCTGAGCAGTTATCTCTTTTTAAATGTTCGACTTATGTCAGCCAAGGCATGATCGAGGAGGATGTTGGCCATGAGGTTGACGCCGATGGGGATGGCCCCCTCGTCGGCGACGAAGGTCGGGGAATGGACCGAGGTCGATTCGAGGTGCGGCGGAACGACGCCCAGGCCGAACATCACGGCGGGCGCGATGCGGCCGAAATAGCTGAAGTCCTCGCCGCCCATCTCGGGCTTCTGTTCGACGAGGGCCGGCTTGCCGCCGAGGACGCGCTCGGCCGTGCGCAGGGCGGCAGCGGTCAGGGCGGGATCGTTGTAGACCGAGGGCGTGCCGAGCTTGTAGTCGAGCTCGAAATCCGCCCCGGCCGAGGCGCAGATCCCGGAGATGAGCCGGGTGATCTTGTCTCTCAGGACCAACCTCTGCTCCTCGCCGTAGTTCCGGACGGTCGCCTCGAGCCTGGCCGACCGGGGGATGATGTTGCGGGCCGTGCCGGAGTGAAAGGAGCCGACGGTGATGACCGTGTGGTCATGGACGCCGATCTCCCGGGAGATCATGACTTGCAGGGCGGTGACGATCTGCGCCCCGACGACGATGGGGTCGACGCACGAATCGGGATTGGCGCCGTGGCCGCCCTCGCTGAGGATGGTCAGGTCGAAACCGTCGACATTGGCCGACATGAAGCCCGAAGCGTAGCCGATCTTGCCGGCCTTGAGCGTGTCGTCGACGTGGAAAGCGAAGAAGGCCTCGGGGACGAGGTCCTTGAAGGCCCCGTCCTCGATCATCCGGCTGGCCCCGCTGTCCTCGACCTCCTCGGCCGGCTGGGCGACGAAGACGATCGTGCCGGGGATCTCGGCCTTGAGGGCGGTCAGGACCGAGGCCACCCCCAACACGAGAGTCGTGTGGATGTCGTGCCCGCAGGCGTGCATGACGCCCGTTTCGCGGCCGTCGAGCATAGCCGTTGCTTTCGAGGCGAAGGGCAGGCCCGTCTCCTCGGTGATGGGCAGGGCGTCCATGTCGCCGCGCATGGCGATGACGGGGCCGGGCTTGCCGCCTTTGAGGATGCCCAGCACGCCTGTCTCGGCGTAGCCCGTGCGGACCTCGAGGCCGAGCTTGCGGAAGTAGTCGGCGACGATGGCCGAGGTCCGTGTCTCCCGGTAGGCCAGCTCCGGATGGCGATGGAGGTCCCGCCGGATCTCGATGAGCTCCGGGGTCAGACGGTCGGTGAGCGCCCGGACCTTCTTTTCGAGCGGCGTCTGGGACGCGAGCGCGGCCGGCATGAGCATCGTTGCGAGAACCAGGGCCAGCGCCGTCCGGATGTGGCAAAACGTCTTCATGGGGACCTCCTCCCGTCGGTCGGAGGCCTATCCTATCGCAAAGGCGAGCCGTCTTCAATGCGCGGGAGCGGGGCGGTTCGATCTGCGGCTGCCGAGCTCACGCCGGCCGTCCGTGCCGCCGGGCCAGGAATGGAGCGGCCCCCGTTGGGACCGCCGGGAAAGGAATCAGGAGGAAAAGGATGCAAGGAGGGCCTGGAGAGGAATCCCCGTTGATCCGCTCCGTGGATCGCAGTAGCCTTGGATGAAGGCCCTCCTTGCGATGGCCCCATCGTCGCAGGGGAGGAACGCGCGGTCAATCCCCGCCCCCGGTTAACCGGCGGGTGATTTTCCTTCCCCCCGTCTCGCCCCCGGCGGCGATGCTCCATCCCCGCCGAAGGGCTCAACAAGAGGGGGTCAAACCTTAAATCATTAAATATTCCTTTCAACAGTTTCTCCTTCTGGTCTGCCAGCGATTGAATATTTAATGATTTAAGGTTTGACCCCCTCTGCGGTTTGACCCCCTCTGCACAAATCGGTATGATGAGGCCAATCCAGGCAGGGAGGCCGGCATGAACGTCCAGAAATTCATCGAGACACAGGTCGAGGAGATCCGCAAGACCGTCGGCGACGGCAAAGCCATCTCGGCCCTGTCGGGAGGCGTCGACAGCTCGGCCTGCACCGTCCTGGCCCACCGGGCCCTCGGCCCCCACCTCAAGTCCGTCTTCTTCGACACCGGCCTCATGCGGGCCGGCGAGCCGCAGCAGGTCGTCAAGATCTTCGCCGGCCTGGGCATCGACGTCGAGATCGTCGACAAGTCCCAGGAGTTCTTCATGGCCCTGGCCGGCAAGACCGACCCCGAGGAGAAGCGCAAGGCCTTCCGCTACGCCTTCTACAGCGCCTTCGGCCGAGAAGTCCTCCACAGCCAGGCCCGCTACCTGGTCCAGGGCACGATCGCTGCCGACATCATCGAGACCCAGAAAGGCCTCAAGACCCAGCACAACATCCTCGAGCAGATCGGCATCGATCCCGATGAGGGCTTCGGCTTCAAGGTCGTCGAGCCGATCAAGGAGCTCTTCAAGCACGAGGTCCGCCTGGTCGCCAAGGAGCTGGGCCTGCCCGAATCGATCTACGCCCGCATGCCCTTCCCCGGCCCGGCCCTGGCCACCAGGGTCATCGGCGAGGTCACCCCCGAGCGCGTGGCCTTGGTCCGGGCCGCCACGGTCATCGTCGAGGAGGAGATCGCCCCCCTCAAACCCTTCCAGGCCTTCGCCGTCCTGCTCAACGACAGGGGCACGGGGATCATCGAGGGCAAGCGGGCCTTCGGGAACATCGTCATCATCCGCTCGGTCGAAAGCCGCGATGCCATGACAGCCGAGCCGACCCCCGTGCCGTTCGACGTCCTCGTGAATATGGCCCGGCGCATCACCGCCGAGATCCCCGAGGTCACCCGGGTGGCCTACGAGCTGACCGCCAAGCCGCCCGCGACCATCGAATACATCTAGGGCCGTTCCCGCCGCCGCACCCGCGCGCCAGAACGCCCGCCTCGAGGAAGGAGGAGCCATGCCGTTCGCCGCTAAAAAACGCCCTGACGCCCCGACCCTCGGCGTCTTTGTCCCCTGCGACCCCCGCATCGACGAGGAGTCGCGCGCCCGGGCTTTCAATATCGGCAAAATGACCGCCGCCCTGCTCGCCAAGCGCCTCCGCCTGCCCGACGGCCGCGCCCCCAACGTCTTTTCCTGCTCCCGCCTCGTCGACGGCGAGCGCACTGCCGACGACGCCGCCCGCGAGCTCAAGGACGCCGGCGCCGGCGCCCTCCTCATCGTCCCCGACACCTGGTTCTTCCCGGGCAAGACGGCCATGGCCGTCACGGCCCACTTCGCCCCCTCGACGCCTATCGCCTGCGTCGGCGGCAACAACGCCCCCAAGCCCGGCGTCGTCGGCATCGACGCCCTGGTCGGCGCCTACGCCCAGACCGGACGCCTCTGCCCGATGGTCATCGGGACCATGCCCGAGACCGGCCTGAGCCCCGAGTTCGACCGCAAGACCCAGGACGAGATCGTCGACCTGGCCTACGCCATGCTGGCCCGCGCCGCCCTCCGGGGCCGCCGCTTCCTGGCCGTCGACACCGACTCCATGCAGATGGAAACGGCCCTCAACCACGTCCACGCCGCCCGCCGCTTCTTCGGCCTCGAGAGCACCCGCGAGTCGATGAAGCTCTTCGCCGACATGCTCCGCAAGAAAGGCGGCTACGATCCGGCCGAGCTGCGGGCCCTCCGCGACTGGGTCGTCAGCCGCAAGTTCAAGGGCCGCATCTTCACCGACACCGAGGACATCAAGATACACGGCCGGGCCATCCTGACCGGCAAGCCCGCGAAATCCCGCCCGCTCTCGGCCGCCGACAAGGCCAAGCTCGACGAGGGCCTGGCTCTCTACCTCATCATCCGCAACTTCATGAACGACGTCAACGCCGTCGGCGGCGGCTGGACGAGCCAGCTCGCCTGGGGCTCGGACCGCCGCGGCATCCCGCTCGCCACGGCCGACATCGCCGAATCGCTCTTCAACTCGACCGAGGACCACACCGGCCGCAAGACCGTCGTCCCCTTCGCCACCGAGAACGACATTCAGGCCCTGCTGACGATGATCGCCTACTGTTTCCTCTCCGGAGGCAAACCTACACTTTTCATGGACTTCCGCAAGGTCTACGAGCCCTGGGAGATCGAGCGCAACGCCCGCGACCTCGGCCTCGACCTCCGGCCCTTCCGCAACGAGCCCTGGATGGAGCGCGGCTTCATCGACGGCGACAACTCCGGCTCCGGCTCGCTCGACTACGGCGAAAAGTGGTTCCTGTTCAAGGCCGTCGAGTATTACTTCCCCGGGCTGGGCTTTTCCGTGAGCTACTTGTCCCCGAAAGGCATCAAGGGCCTGGCCGGCCGCGTCGCCTACTCGGACCTCAGCGGCATGTTCACCATGGTCCAGGACGAGGCCCAGTCGGTCGAGCTTCCCGCGCCCCTCGCCGAGCGCGTCTGCCATGCCTCCGACTACACCTGGCCCCACACCTTCCTGACCTTCGATCACGTTCCCGCGAGCCAGGCCAAGATGGGCATGCCGGCCAACCACTTCCACATGGTCACCGGCCTGCCGCGCCGCCGCTGGCAGCACTTCTCCGACTACGCCGACATCCTCAATTACCGCTGGGAGGGGACGCCCGAGTTCGTCGAGGGCCTGGACAGGCCCCTGCCGATGCTCTATCGCATCAACGGAGGCGAGACCGCTACGAAAATGATGCTCGCCGGCCGCCGCATCTAGAGCGCCGGCTCGTGGACGAGCCCCTTCACGCCGGAGGCCCTTGACATCCGTCGTCTTGAAGGTTTATGAATAAGGCTGTGATAAAAGGGGCCGGGACGAAGGTTCGCGGGGGACCGTCAAGTCGCGGATCACTCCCGGCGAGCGTTCGACCCTCTCGCCTTGATCCGAAGAAGGAGGTAGGGGCAATGATCCGTGCCAAGGGACTTGGGTGTTTCCTGGTTTTCCTGCTGGCCGTTCAAGCCGTCGGGTCCGTCCATGGGGCTCAGGCGACGGTCACGCCGGCCCACCTTGAAGAGACTTTGAAGCTGGCCTTGGCCAAGTTCAAAGGAGGCGAATCCGCCGAATCCCTCCGCCTGTTGGCTAAAGCCATCATGCAGGTGAGGCAGCAGATGCCGCTCAGCATTATCAAGCTCCACCTGTGCGACGAGATCCGGGATTACAACGATTACGATGCCAAGGCGGAATTCGAGTTGGAGGCCGGAGAGCGCCTGCTCGTCTACATCGAACCCGAGGGCTTCGGCGTCAACGAGCAGGACGGCCAGTATTGGATCAAGCTCACCCAGGATGTCGAGATCAAGGACGCCGACGGCGACGTCATCTTCCAGCGGAACGGCTGGGTGGATTACCACAAAGGCTTCCCGACGCCCGTGATCCCGTTCTATATCACCAACAGCATCCGGGACATCCCTGCCGGCGCCTACACGTTCACCTTCACCCTGAAGGACCATTTCAAGAACACGTTCCTGACCAAGTCCTTCAAGTTCGTCGTCCGCTGAGGAGGGGACGCCCGAGTTCGTCGAGGGCCTGGACAGGCCCCTGCCGATGCTCTATCGCATCAACGGAGGCGAGACGGCCGCCAAGCTCATGCTCGCCGGCCGCCGCTGAGTTGACAGTCCGGAGGGAATCTGCTATTTATGGTGCTCCCCGCGGCGCTATCGTCTAGAGGCCTAGGACAGGTGGTTCTCAGCCATCAGACCGGGGTTCGAATCCCCGTAGCGCTGCCA
>JBBIGP010000029.1:0-30170 GCA_037447475.1 Candidatus Aminicenantota bacterium | reverse complement strand
GGGTCCGCAGGGCGGTCTCGGCCTTTTTCGGGTCCGAGGTCACCAGATGGAAGTGGCCGACGTTCTCTTCCGAGAAAACCGTGAGGGCCTTGACGTTGACCCAGGCATTGGCCAGGCTGCCCAGGACGCGGCCGAAGATGCCGGGCTCGTTGGGCGTGATGACGATGAGTTCGGTATCCTCGTTGATGGATATCACGGCGCGTTCTCCTTCGAGATGAGGAATTATACCAGAAACCGCCCGGGAAAACACAAGCTTTTTCCTGCGGGCGGGCCGCCCATTCCCAATTCGCCGGGTTTGTCCTACAATGTAGGACGTGACCGGGACCGCCGCCGGCGGGCTCTCCGAACGGCCCCGGCGCGAACGGACCGGAGGCTGCGGACGATGACCCGGACGAACGACCGGAAGGTGGCCATCATCGACAATTCCGTCGATCCGGAGATCTACCGTCCGGCCGAACACTGGAACCGATACCTGCCCGGGCCCGCGGACGTCTTCGTCGCCAGGACGGGAAGGTTTCCTGATCCCGGGGCCCATACGCACGTGATCCTCACCGGGTCGGAGGCCTCCATCCTGGACAGGGACCCATGGGCCGATGAGGAGGCGCGCTTCGTCCGGGAGGCGTTCCGCCTGGGCGTATGCCTCCTCGGCAGCTGCTGGGGCCATCAGCTCCTGGCGTACGCCCTGGCCGGCCCCCGGCATGTTCGCCGATGCGCCCGTCCCGAGATCGGCTGGGAAAGGATCCGCGTGGACCTCGAGGACCGCCTCTTGGGGCCTCCCGGCGAGCGCTTCGTCTTCTCCGTGCACTATGACGAGGTCGTCGACCTGTCCGCTCCGTTCGTGGTCCTGGCCTCGACGGCCGCGTGCCCCATCCAGGCGTTCCGGGCGGGAGAGAGGCCGGTCTGGGGGATCCAGCCGCATCCCGAGGTCGACATCCCCACCGGTCTACGCTTCCTCGAGGACCTGATTGCCCGGGGATTCAAGGGACGGGAGTTCCTTCTCCGGGCTCGGGCCTCCGAGCCGCGTGATTCCGGCCTCATTCACGGGATCGTGTCCGGCTTCCTGGGAAAGTCCCCGGCTCGCCCCCAGGAACCCGTTGATTTTGCTTGACAATCGGCTCCTCTCTCGCATATATAAAGAGATGCTATTCTCAACATCCCTTAGGAGGGTCAGGAGATGACCAAAAGGAACAAAATCCTCATTATCGTCCTGGCGGCTTTGGTCCTGGTCTCGGCCACGTCCTTCGCCCAGACGACCAAGCTCAGGAGGATCGGCCTTTACACCTTCGTCGAGGTCCGGGGCCAGGTCCCGACGCCCGAGGTCATGAAATCGTTGTTCGCCCGGTATTCCGCCGACGTCAAGACCGGCTTCGAGCTGGCCGGAAACCCGGAGCTCTATGGGACGTTCATGGAGCAGCTGCCGGCGGCCGCGTTCTCGGAAGACGCCCTGCCGGTCGGCGGCCAGCTGATCTGGATGCTCTTCAAGTCCCGCGGCGAGGTCAAGGTCGCCCGGAACATCGAATGGGCCGGCAAAGAGCCCCTGCCGATGTTCCGATTCCAAATCAAGAAGGACTGGAAGATCTACCACTTCGTCATTCCCAAGGAATGCGGCAACCTGGCCCTTCTGGGGGTCGAGGACGCCATTCCGCCCGCCGTTTGCAGCCTGGTCGTCGTCCCCGAGAGGGCCAATGTCAACGACCCGATCACCGTCGACATGAGCGGGACGCAGCATGCCAAGAGCATGACCGTCGAGGTCTTCAACGCCCAGGGCCAGCGTCTGGCCACCCAGGAGCTGACGCCCCAGTCGCCCAAGTGGCAGACGAAGTTCGACCGCCCGGGCGAGTATTCGTTCAAGGCCAAGGCGGTCAACATGGAGGGCATCGTCTCCACGAACCCGTGCGAGGCCAAGGTGTCCATCAACTTCCCGCCCATCTGCAAGCTCTGGACGTCCTGCCTGCCCTGCGAGGATTACGTGGGCCGGCCCATCACCTTCGATGCCTCGGGGTCCAGCGATCCCGACGGCCAGATCGCCAAGGTCGTCTTCGAGCTCCTCGACGACCAGGGCAACGTCATCGACACCTGCGTGACGACGAGGAAGCCCTGGCTGTGGGAGAAGGTCTTCTCCAAGCCGGGGACCTACACCATCAACGTCACGGTCTTCGACAACGATGGCGCCCAGTCCTCGGCCGCCGATCCCTGCCGCTTGACCTTCGAGGTGACCCAGAGGACTTTCTTCTGGCAATTCGCCGGCGGGCCCGGCCTCTACGGCGGGAGCACCGCTCTCTACGGCTTCCTGCGGGCCGGGATCTTCTACTGGCTCAGCCCCGACAAGTGGAGCCTGACCGTGACCGGCGGGGGCGGCATCCCGTTCAAGGGAGACCCCTGGAAGTTCGTGTTCAACGCCGAAGCCCTCTTCAACGGCCACTACAAGCAGTACTTCCTGGGCACGGGGTTTGGGTACAGCACCCGGACCCAGCCGGCCGACGACAACCACAAGTCGGGGATCGACCTGGTCGGCCAGATAGGATTCAACGTGTTCGACAAATGGACGAGCAAGGGCGCGGTCTTCTTCGAGTTCCGGGCGCCGCTCGGACGGTCTTTCGAGCACAACTACAAGACCGGCGTCGGCTTCCGGTTCGTGTTCTGATCGAGCGCCTCTGGCACAGGCTTCAAAGGGCCGAGGAGCTAGCTCCTCGGCCCTTATTTCATCTCCCGTTTCCAGGGAACGGATCGGCCAAGAGGGGACGATAGACGTCACCCCTGAAGACCCCCCATATCCAAAGTCGAAATAATCGCCGGAACTTTTCTGATATTTCCAAGAAGTTCGGCTTCGAGCCGCTCCGCCGCACTTCTGACGGTCGCTCCCCGGAAACGGGAGAAGGACCTCGTCCTCAGTCGCTGAGCTTGCCGAGCTTGGTCAGCTCGTCGTTGTAGTACTTCCGGTAGAGGATCTCCCACTCCCGGGAGCCCTCCTCGATGGCCTTTTTCTGGGACTGGATCTTTTCCACAGCCTTCCTATCCAGGGCCTCGTAGAGCTTCATTTCCTCTTCGATGGACTTGACGACGACCAGCCGGATCTCGTTGGGGTCGTCCAGGAAATCGACCTGGTCATCCTTCTCGAGGACGTTCAGGATCTGCCGGGAGAGGTAGTTGATCTTTTCCCGGGATAGGCGTCCGCTCACAGGACGATCCCCTTCTCCCGGGCCAGCTTGGTCTTGATCATCTTGAACATCTGCTGGTACTCTATGTTTTCCCGGCGGATCTTCTCCATGTGCTGGCTGAGGAGCTCGCGGACCTCCTGGTCGAGACGGTCCTCCTTCTGGAACTCGTCCGTGAGGAGGGCGGTGATCTCCTCGAGGAGGCGGGCCTTGTCCTCCATGACGATCTTGCCCTCCCTGGCCAGGTTCCGCAGGATGACCGACGCGAGATGCTCGATCTGGTTCTTGTTCAGCCGCATAACCCGGATACAATACAATAGGTCGGCCGAAAATTCAAGGACGATCGGCAGAATCACCGCCTCGGCCCGGCGCGTTGGAAGATCAGACGATAACGAGCAGGGGATGGAGCCGTTCTCCGTCCGGGCCCAACCTGGCCAGGGCCAGGAGCCGGCCGTTCGCGTCGACCATCCGGAAGAGCGTCCGCGGCGGCCGCCGGGCCTCCTCCGCGGGTCCGCCGGCGGCCAGGTGTTCCGGGAAGAGCGGGGCGCCGTTCTTGAGCCTCGGAAGGGCTTCGGGCCGGACGCAGGCGGTGGGGACCTCGGGGAGCAGCTTCTCCAGGGGCAGGACGACCTCCGATGATCGGCCCGCAGCGGCCGCTTCCTCGATCCGGGCGAGAGGGACGGCCATAGCGACCGTATAAGGACCGACCGACGTCCGGCGGAGGGAGCGGAGATGGGCCCCGCACCCGAGGGTCCGGCCGAGATCGTGGGCCAGGGACCGGACGTAGGTTCCCGACGAACAGACGGCCCGGAAATCGAGCCGAGGGGGGGCGTACGCGACCGGCTCGAAGGTCATGATCCTGACCGTGGCCGGCTTCAGGGTGAACTCCTTTCCGGCGCGGGCCAGGCGGTACCCGGGCGTCCCGGCGACCTTCTTGGCCGAGTAGGGCGGGGGGGCCTGAGTGATCTCTCCGTGAAGGCCCTTCATGGCCCGGGCGACGTCTTTGAGAGGCGGCATGTCCCGGCTTTCGGGCGTCGTCGCCCGGCCGGAGGCGTCGTAGGTGTCCGTCGCGAAACCGAGCCGGATCGTGCCCTCATAGGATTTATCGTGCTCGGAAAGGAAGGGGAAGAACCTCGTCCCTTGTCCGACCGCGACGAGAAGGACCCCCGTGGCCCCGGGATCGAGCGTGCCTCCGTGGCCGACCCTCCGGAGCCGCAGGATCTTCCGGACCCTCTGGACGATGTCGTGGGAGGTGGGACCGGCAGGCTTGTCGATGATGAGCAGGCCGTCCATGGGTCCCTCGAAGGGGTCAGCCAGAGGCCGGGCCGTCTTTGCCCGGCTCTTCGGCGAGCAGCGCCTCCACGGCCTTGGGGACGTCTTCGATGAGACGGTCATAGGGCCCATAGACCGTGAACCCGGAGGCGTGGATGTGCCCTCCGCCCCCGAAGGTCTCGGCGATCCAAGCGGCGTTGGCCCGGCCCTTGGACCTGACGCTCACTCGGAAGGTCTCCGGCCCCATTTCTTTGAAGAACAGGACCATCTCGACGCCCCGGATGGACCTGGCCAGGGTCGTTATGTCCTCGGTGTCGACGGCGCTCATGTGGAGGTCCTCGATGTCCTTTCGGAACATGCTGATGACGGCGAGGGTGCCGGGGCCGTTCATGGTCAGGGTCGAGAGGACCCGGCCGAGGAGCCGGATCTTTTCGGGCGGATTGCTGTTGAACAGCTTCTCAGAGACCCGGATGGGGCTCGCGCCGAGGCGGACGAGCTCCGTCGAGGCCGCCAGGGCCCGGGCCGTGGTGTTGGAGAATTGGAACGATCCCGTATCCGAGACGATGGCGCAATAGAGGTGCTCGGCGATCTCCGGCGTGGGGATGACGCCGAGGAAAGGGAAAAGCTCGAAGGCCATCTCTCCGACGGCCGGGGCCTCGGGGTCGATCCAATTGATGTCGGCGTAGGGAGTGTTCGAGTAGTGATGGTCGATGTTGATTTTGAACGCCTCCGCCAGGCCCTCCTGCCCCGAGCGCGAGACGTCCGCGCATTCGAGGAGGATGACGGTGTCGAACTCCGAGGCGTCGATCTGACCGATCAGGATCCGCCGCGCTTCGGTGAAGCTCGAGAAGGGCACGGGGGTCTCGTCGCGGTTGATGACGGCCGTCTCCTTTCCCAGGATCTCGGCCGCGCGGGCGAGGGCCAGGGCCGTGCAGAGGGAATCGCCGTCCGGCCGGAGGTGGGAGGTCACGGCGATGCGCCGGGACGCCTTGATCCTGGCGGCGATGAGCGCCTTCGGGTCATTCGTCATGGTCCCTCACCTTGTCGATCAGCCGGTCGATCCGGTCCTGGCGCTCCGAGCTCTCGTCCAGGACGAAAAATAGCTGCGGATTATACTTCAATTCGAGTCGGGAGGCAAGGACCTTCCGTAGGGCGCCCGCGCTCCTTTCGAGGCGTTCGACAACGGCCTCCGGCTCCGGGCTCCCGAAGACGCTCAGGAAGACGCGGGCCGTGAGGAGGTCGGGCGAGACGTCCACGGACGTCACGGTGAGGAGGCCCGACGAGGCGTTCTGGACGTCGCGGATGAGCAGCGGCCCGAGCTCCTCCTGGATGAGCTCGGCGACGCGGCGGCGGCGGTAGCTCGGACGTCTCATGTCCTTGGGCGGCCTCCGGTCCTGGCGTTCCGTCTCGTAAATCCGTATCCTAAGTCTTCCGCGTCGCTTCTGAGACGCATCACGAGAAGAACCGTACGTCCTGTCCGGCCAGTTCGGCCTCCTCGAGGTTGCGGGCCTCGGCCAGGACCCGGGCGAGAAGCTCTTCGACGATCACGGGCCGGCTGTTGAGCGTCGCGACGCCGACGATCGCCCTCTGCCACTTGTCCTGGTGCCCGACCTCGGCGACGGCGACGTGATACCGGGTCCGGATGCGGTCCTGGAAGCCCCGGAGGATCCTCCTCTTGTCCTTGAGGGACCGGGCGTGAGGGAAGAACAGCTCGAGGGTCAGGACGCCGACGACCATGAGGCCCCTCCCGAATCCCTAGATGGGCTTGACCTTTTCCAGGACGAACGTCTCGATGACGTCGCCCGGCTGGAAGTCATGGAACCGATCGAGCCCGATGCCGCATTCGTAGTCCTTCTTCACTTCCGTGACGTTGTCCTTGAGGTGCTTGAGCGACGCGACCCGGCCCTCGAAGACGACCTGGCGGCCCCGGAGGACGCGGGCCTGGGAGCTCCTGACGATCCTCCCGTCCCGGACGTAGCAGCCGGCGATGGCCCCTATCCGGGGGATTTGGAAGACCCTGCGGACCTCGGCCCGGCCCTGGAAGGTCTCTTTGATGACCGGCTCGAGAAGGCCGACCACGGCCTTCTTGATGTCGTCGGTCAGCTGATAGATGACCTTGTAGACCCGGATCTCGACGCCTTCCTTCTTGGCCAGCTCGAGGACCTTCGCGTTCGTCTTGACGTTGTAGCCGATGATGACGGCTTTGGAGGCCGAGGCCAGGAGGACGTCGGCCTCGGTGACGGCCCCGGAGGCGGCGTGGACGATCTTGATGGTCACCTGTTCGGTGCTCAAGCGCGGGATGATGTCGGTCAGGACCTCGACGGACCCCTGGACGTCGGTCTTGAGGATCAACATGAGCTCCTTGGCCTGGCCGCCTTCGATCCTTTTGAACAGCTCGTCGAGGGTGAAGGCCTCGGGCTTCGCTGGCCCCCGCTGTGCGGCCCGGGACTGCCTGAATGTGACGACCTGTTTGGCTTCGGGCAGGCTGTCCATGACCTGGAAAAGGTCGCCTGCGGCCGGGACCTCGGAGAAGCCCATGACCCCGGCCGGGACGGACGGGCCGGCGGTCTTCATCGGCCGGCCGTTGTCGTCGAACAGGGCCCGGACCTTGCCCATGGCCTTTCCGGACACGAAGGCCTGACCGACGGCCAGCGTGCCCTGCTGGACGATGACCGTCGCGACGGGCCCGATCTGGCTGTCGAGGCGGGCCTCGAGGATGACGCCCTGGGCCGGAACCCGGGGATGGGCCTTGATCTCGTGGATGTCGCTGAGGAGGAGGATCATCTCGAGCAGGTCGCCGATGTTCTTCTTTTCCCGGGCCGAGACCTCGACGCTGATCGTCTTGCCGCCCCAGTCCTCGACGAGCAGGTCCTCTTTGGACAGCTGCTGCTTGACCCGGTCGACGTTGGCCTCGGGCTTGTCGATCTTGTTGATGGCCACGATGATGGGCACGCCGGCCGCCTTGGCGTGATCGATGGCCTCCTTGGTCTGGGGCATGACGCCGTCGTCGGCGGCCACGACGAGGACGACGATGTCCGTGACCTTCGCCCCCCGGGCCCGCAGCTGGGTGAAGGCCTCGTGGCCGGGGGTGTCGACGAAGGTGATCGAGCGGTCCTTGACGGCGACGCGGTAGGCGCCGATATGCTGGGTAATGCCGCCCGATTCCTTGTCGACGAGGTTGGAGGAGCGGATGGCGTCGAGGAGGGTCGTCTTGCCGTGGTCGACGTGGCCCATGATGGTGACGACGGGCGCGCGCGGGACGAGCTCCTCGGGCCGTCCCTCGCTCCGCCGCCGCATCTCCTCCTCGAGGGTCACGAGCTCGGCGTCGAAGGCCGTCGAGCGGGTGATGGCCGCGGCCAGCCCGGCGTCGACGAACTCGTTGAGATCGGCGGCGACGCCCTTGGCCTCCAGCTTCTCCAGGAGCGCCTTGGGCTTGATGTTCATGAGTTCGGCGGCTTCCCTGAGGAGCAGCCCTTCCCTGAGCCGGACGCTGGACCGCGCCTTGGCCGCGGGAGGCTTGGGAGAAGAAGGCGCCGGAGTTACGGGCTCGGCGGGGGCTGCCGGGGCCTTGGGAGCGGCGGGTGCCGGGGTCGAGGGAGCGGCCGGGGCCGGGGGCTTGGGGGCCGGAGCCGCCGCCGGCTTCGGGACCGCGGGTTTGGGGGCCGCAGGGGGCGGCGCAGGCTTGGGAACGGCCGGCTTGGATTTCGGCGCCTCCGCCGGTTTCGGGGCGACGGGCTTGGCGGTCTTCTTCACCGGGGCTTTTTTGGCTTTTTCACTCATTGTTCTGTTCTTGCTTGATGGAGATTTTCCAGCCCACAAGTCTGGATGCGAGCTTGACATTAATGCCTTTCTTGCCGATGGCCAGGGAGAACTGGTCGGGGGGGACCGTGGCCAGGAGGGTCTTCTCGCTGCGGCTGACGATCTGGACGCGGGCCGCCTTGGCCGGGCTGAGGGCGGCCCGGGCGTAGGCCGTGAGGTCCGGCGACCATTCGATGACGTCGATCTTTTCGCCGCCGAGCTCCTTGGAGATGGCCAGGATGCGGTTGCCCTTGACGCCGATGCAGGCCCCGACCGGATCGATGTCCGGCTCGCGGGAGGCCACAGCGACCTTGGCCCGCTCGCCGGGCTGACGGACGACGTCCTTGACCTCGATCGTCCGGTTGGCGATCTCCGGGATCTCGGTCTCCAGGAGCCGGGCCAGGAAACGGGGGCTCGTCCTGGACACGACGATCTGCGGGCCCTTATTCCCGCGGAGGACCTGGACGATGACGGCCTTGACCAGGTCGCCGCGGGCGGGCTCTTCGCCCGGCAGCTTGTCCCGGAGAGGGAGGGCGACTTCGGTCCTGTTGACCTCGAGGACGACCGCCCCGTCCTCGATCCGCCGGACGGCGCCGGTCACGATCTTGCCGAGGCGAGGGGCGAACTCCCCGTAGACCTTTTCCTGCTCGGCGTCCCGGACCTTCTGGAAGATGACGTGCTTGGCGGCCTGGGCGGCGATGCGGCCGAGAGTGTCCGAGGGCAGGTCGATCTCCAAGGTGTCGCCCGGCTTGGCCTCCGGGTCGACCCTTCGGGCCTCTTCCGGGGAGATCTCCGAGGACGGGTCCGAAGGTTCGTCCGTCACACGCTTGGCGACGAAGACCCGCAGCTCCCCCTTTTCGGGCTTGAAGTGTATCCGGATGTCCTCGTTATTGACGAAGAACCGGACGGCCGCGACCCGCAGGGATTCCTCGATGGCCCTGATGATGGCCCGGGGCTCGACATCCCGCTCTTTGCTGAGCTGCAGGATCGTATTCCAGACGTTGACTTTCATCTTCCGTTCCCGGGTCCCGGCGAAGCGAATCCAAGGAGCAGGGATTATAACGGAAATCGCCCCGGAGTGCAATCGGCCGGCCCGGGGCTCTCCCCGCATGGCCTCCTCCCGTCATCGCTCGCCGCCCCCAAGGCCTCTCGGGCGTGATCCCGTCCCTCAGGCCTTCGATCGTCCGTGGAGGCTGTAGGGCCCGCAGCCGGTGATGCGGACCTCGACGAACCGGTGGACCGGGTCGCCGGCGGACTCGAAGTTGACGACTTGGCCGCCCTCCGTCCGCCCGGCGAACCGGCCGCCCCCCTTGGCGCTCGGGCCGTGACAGAGGACCCGTACGTCGCGGCCGACGAACGAGCGGTGGATCCCGATCTGGATGGATCTCTGGAGCCCTTGCAGGGCGACGAGCCTTCGCCGCTTGACCTCGAGAGGAACGTCGTCGGGGAGCTTCTCCGCCGCGGTCCGCGGCCGGGGCGAGTAGCGGAAAGAGAAGATGTTGGCGAACCGGACCGTCCGCAGGACATCGCAGGTCCCCTCGAAGTCCTCGTCGGTCTCGCCGGGGAAGCCGACGATGACGTCCGTGCTCAGCAGGATGTCCGGCAGCCGTTCCTGCAGCCGCCCTGCCAGCGACAGGTAGTCCTCCCGGCTGTATCCCCGGTTCATCCTTTCGAGGACTCGGGTCGAGCCGGATTGGAGAGGCAGATGAAGCTGACGACAGATCCGGGGGTTGCGCTCCATGGCCCGGATGACGTCCTCGCCGAGGTCCCGCGGGTGGGAGGTGAGGAAGCGGACCCATTCGATGCCCGGGACGGAGCAGACCCCGTCGAGGAGAGCGGCGAAGCTCATGGCTTTCTCCGGGTCCCGATAGGAATTGACGTTCTGGCCGAGCAGCTGGATCTCTTGGTAGCCCCGCGACGCCAGGGAGCGGACCTCTCGAAGGACGCCGGAGGACGGCCGGGATCGCTCCCGGCCCCGGGCGAAGGGGACGACGCAGTAGGCGCAGAAATTGTCGCAGCCTTCCATGATGGGAACGAAGGCGCTGACCGGGCTTTCCCGCACGGCCGTCCCGGACTCGAACTCCGTCCAGCCGGCCGACCACTCCGTTCGGACACAGGGCTTGTCGAAAGCCCTGGCCAGGATCCCGGGAAGCTCATCGTAGCGGTCGGGCCCGACGACGAGATCGAGATAGGGCCTTTTCTCGAGGAGCTCCGGCCCCCTGAGCTGGGCGACGCATCCGGTCACCCCGACGAGGGTCCTTCCCGCCTTCTTGAGCGGGGCCAGCCGCCCGAGGTAGGAATAGAGCTTCTCTTCGGATTTCTCCCGGACGGCGCAGGTGTTGACGATGACGACGTCGGCCTCCTCGGGGCGTCCGGCCGAGACGAGGCCCATGCCCTCCAGGACCCCGGCGATGTGCTCGGAGTCGCTCTCGTTCATCTGACAGCCGAAGGTCCTGACGAAATACCTGAGACCCTCGAACCCGGCCGTCATCGCCTTCCGGCCCCTAAAGGATCTCGTCCAGGATGTCCGCCGCGTCCCTGACGAAGGCCTCGCACAGGACCTTGTGGAGGTCGAGCTCGTCGGCCTTCTTCCGGCCTTCGGGGGTCGATATGTCGCAATCGAGGAGGTCCCGGCACTTGAGGTGCCCGTGCCGGGCCTCGAACCTCCTGATGAACTCGTGGACCAGGGCGTAGGTTGTGTCCCGCGAGGCGGTGTCCTCGGCCTTGGACCGGCCGTGCTTCAGGCCGATGGCCAGGAAAGCGCCCGTCGCGGCGCCGCACCAGTCCGCGCTCCGGCCGATCCCGCCCCCGAAGGGCTGGGCCAGGCGCAGGGCGGTCTCCCTCTCGAGTCCCAGGTCCTCCGCAAAGGCCGCCGCGACCGCCTGCGAACAGCTGAATCCCTCCCGGAATAAGGCAAGAGCTTTCTCCGCCCGGGTCATAGGGTCCTCCTCGTCTGGATTCTCCGGCAGCCGTCGTTGCCGGGGGGGCCGGCCGGGCCCCGTTCTCACCGGGCCGGGTCCCCGGGACCGGCGTCGAGCATTTCCCGGGCCGTCTGGAGAGAAGCCTCCGTCAGGCGGGTCCCGGCGATCAACCGGGCGATCTCGACCAACCGGTCCTCGCGGCCGAGGGGCCGGGCGCTCGTGAAAGTCCTTTGCCTCTCGATCTTTTTTTCGACCTGAATGTGATGGCCGGCGCGGGAGGCGATCTGGGGAAGGTGGGTGATGCAGACGACCTGATGCCGGGCGGCCAGCCGGAGGAGCTTCTGGGCGATGAACTCGGCCGTCCTGCCTCCGATGCCCGCGTCGATCTCGTCGAAGATGAGGGTCTTCGGGCTTTCCCGGTCCCGGCCCACGGACTTAAGGGCCAGCATCATCCTCGACAGCTCGCCCCCCGAGGCGATCCGGCGGAGCGGCCGGAGCTCCTCTCCCGGGTTGGGCGAAAGGAGGAACTCGGCGTCCTCCATCCCCCGGTCGCGGATCGTTGCGGGGTCGTCCAGGGCCGGCGCGGTGCCGCGCAGGGCGATCTGGAACCGTGCCTTCTTCATGCCGAGAACGGCGATCTCCTTTTCGATGAGGCGCTCGAGCTCGACCGCCGCTTCGGCCCTGAGCCGCCCGAGCCGCCGGGCGAGGGACAGGAATCCTTCGAACTTCGTCCGGATTCCGTTTTCGAGATCCAGGAGCCTGTCTTGGCCGGCCGAGATCGAACCCGCCTCGGCCCTAAGCTCTTCGAGACGGTTGAGGACGGCCTCGATGGTCGCCCCGTGCTTGCGCTTCAGCTTCTCGATGACGTTCAGCCGCTCCTCCAGGGCCTCGGGGTCCTGCGGGACTTCGGACCGCCGGTCCTCGAAGCGGACCAGCGAGTCGGAGATCTCCCGCAGAAGGATGGCCGGCTCTTCCAGGCATCGCTCGAATTCCCCGAAGGCCGGGTCGAAGGCCGCCAGCTCGCCGAGCGTCGCCCGGAGCTTGCCGGTCATGGCGATGAGGGAGTCCTCGCGGCGGTCGGCCAGATCGAGGGCCTTGCCGACAAGCGACGCGATCCTCTCCGCGTTCTTGAGCATCTCCCGTTCCCGGAGGAGCTCGGCGTCCTCCTCAGGCCGGAGCCCGGCCCGCTCGATCTCGCCGATCTGGTAGGCGAGGAAATCGAGCCGCTGCTCCCGGTCCCTCTTCAGGGCCTCGAGGTCCTTTTTCTCCCGCAGGAGGCCGCGGAGCTCCCGGGCCGAGCGGGCGATGTCCGTGACGAGGCCGGGGTCGTCCAGGGCTTCGTCGAGGAAGGCGAGATGGCTGTCGGTATGCAGGAGGAAGACATGGTCGTTCTGTCCGTAGACGTCGACGAACAAAGGGGCCAGCTCGCGCAGCCGCCGAAGGGGCACGATGACGCCGTTGATCCAGGCCTTGCCCGGTCCCTGTTCGGAGATGGATCGCTGGACGAGGAGCTCTCCGTCCTCGGGCTCCGGCAGGCCGCCCCAATCGACGGCCTGGCCGAAGACGTCGAAGACGGCTTCGATCGACGATTCCTTGGCCCCCGTCCGGACGAGGTCCGGCGAGCCTTTCTCTCCCATGATGAGCCGGATGGCGTCGATGATGATGGACTTGCCGGCCCCCGTCTCCCCGGTCAGGATCGTGAAGCCCCCGGCGAAGGGGACCTGCAGGTCCTCGATGGTCGCCAGGTTCCTGATCCGGAGCGACTTGAGCATGGCCGTTCGGCGTTCTACCTCAGGACGTAAGGGACGAGGGCCCGTTCCATGTTGATGCGCCCGTAGCCGAGCTCGTTGTCCCGGCCGGGCTTTTCGGCCTTGTTGACGTCGTCGGCCGTGTAGCGGATGATGTTCATGATCTCCGCCGGCGTGAGCCAGGGCTTGACGCCCAGGACGAGCGCGGCCAGGCCGGAGACGTGGGCCGTGGCCTGGGAGGTGCCGGAGACGAAGAGGTAAGGAAGATAGCCCTCTCCGGCGTACCACTGGGGACAGGGGCCCAGGATGTAGATCCCCGGCGCGGCCGCGTCGATCTCGGGCCCGAAGTTGGAGAACGGTGCCCGGCGGTCCTTCGCGTCGGTCGCGGCGACGGCCAGCACGTAGCGGTCGTAGGCGGCCGGATAGAGGACGGACGCGTTCTCGTTGCCGGCCGCGGCGATGACGACGACGCCCTTCTCGAACGCGTACCTGCAGGCGTCCTCCAGGAAATCGTCGGGCTCGTCGCCGCCCAGGCTGAGATTGATGACCCGGGCGCCCTCGTCGGCGGCCCAGACGATGCCTTCGATGACCCAGCTGTACAAGCCCGTTCCGTCGGCCTCGACGACCTTGACCGGCAGGATCGCGGCGTCCCAGGCCACCCCGGCGATCCCCTGCCCGTTGTCGGTGTCGGCCGCGGCGATCCCGGCGACGTGCGTGCCGTGCGAGTTGTCGTCGGTCGCGTCGAAGTCGTCATTGGCGAAATCCCGGCCCGTCGAGACGACCTTGCCGGCGAGCTCGACGTGGGTCATGTCCACGCCGCTGTCGAGAACGGCGATGACGACCGCCGGATCGCCCCGGGTCTCGTCCCACGCGGGCCCGGCCTTGATGTCCGCGCCGGCCGTCATCTCGATGCGGATGTTGCCGCTGATGTCGAGGGTCCCCCCGCGATTGGAGAGGTTATACTGGAACCTCACGAAATACGGGTCGTTGGGCGTGGCGCACAGGCGCACCCGCCGGTCAGGGCCGGCGCGTGCGACATCGGGGTTCCTGGAGAGAACGGCCAGGGCCTCCTCGACGGATACGCTCTCAGGGGTCTTGACGGCGAAGATGCCGAGCGGCGCGATCTCCCGGACATCCCGGAACCGGAAGGCCTGGAGCAGGCCTGCCGCGGTGTCGGGCGGCACTTCCTCCTTGAAGCGGACGAGGAGGCGTCCCGGGGCCTTGGGGCCCGCCGTCCCCGGGGCCCGTTTCTCTATCCGGGCCGCCTGCTTCTTCTTGAGAGGAGCTGGATCGACCCGCCGCCGGGCTTGGGCCCAACTCTCATCAGACGGGCCCAGGGCCAGGGCGAGAAGAGCTGCCGCGGCCAGGGCCGCCCGGAACGGCTTCGAGGCCGGACGTATCATGGCACTCCCCCTTGGCTAGAATCGGTAGTGAAAGCCGGCCGCGGCCTCGATGTCCGTGGCGCCGCCGCGAAGGAGGACCCCGCCGCGGACCCTCAGTGCGGCGGATCCCGACAGCCGGTATTCGCCCTCCACGGAGACGGCTGCGGCCGGGTCGGCGGCGACTTTTTTGCTTTCCGTGCCGGAGAGGTCCCCCAAGTCCTGGTCCATCCTGAGCCGTGCCCACAGCCAACGGGCGGAGATCTCGAGGGTTGGCACGAATTTCCCGGAACGGTCGTAGGACAGATAGGGGCCGACCGAGGCCTCGGCCCAGCTCAAGCGGCCCACCGAATCTCCCGGAACGGCGAAGCCTTCCAGGGGCCATTTCTTGGCCAGACCGTACACGGCCGTGAGCCGGCCCACGCCTCCGATCCCGACGCCCCCGATCCGCAGGAAGCGGGAGCGGACCCCGGCGCCGAAGACGAGGCCGGGCATAGTCCCGGACCCGTACTCGAGAGAGATGGGCAGTCCGCGGAAGACGAGCTCATCGAAACCGGAAAGAGCCAAGCCGGCCGACAGAGAAAAGGCCAGTCCGTCGTCGACCCGGATGTCCTGACGGACGGCGAGAGCGGGTCCCGTCATCCGGCTCGGGGTTTCCTCCCCCTCCCAAGCGAGGGTCCGGCCGAGGAACTCGAAGACCAGGCCCGCCGTGTCGAGCGTCCGGTCCGGGGCGGCGGACGCCGTTCGGACCGCCGCCAGTCCCCAAGCTCCGAAAACAAGGAGGGCCGCCATGAACCTCCGGCTCGGGATACTCATGCGGGCATCTCCCGGCTTTTCCCGCTCATTTGCCCTTTTCGGCCTGGGCCGCCTTCCCGGCTTCGAACTTCTTGAGGAGCTTGGTAGCCTTCTTGACCAGCTTGCTCTGAGGGTAGTCGGAAACGACCTTGGTCAGGTAGGGGAGGCCCTGGGGGTAGAGCTTCATCTTGAAGAACGAGCTTCCGAGATAGAAATAGACCTCATCCATCCGGGGATAGTCGGGGTAGGTCCTCATGACCTCGGACAGCCGGTCGACGGCCGCAGGGTAGGCCTTCATGTCGTGGTACTGGCGGCCGATCCCCGCCGCGTGCCTGGCAAGGCGCTCCTCGCAATCCTTGATCGTCTCCTGTGCGGCCCTGGCCTGCTCGCTGGCCGGGAAGTCGGCCACGACCTTCCTGAGCTCGGCCAGGGCCTGGTGGGTTTTCGATTGGTCGCGCCCGGGCTTGAGGATCTTCTTGTAAAAGGTCATGGCCACCTGGTGCTGGGCATAGGCGGCCGAAGGAGAGTAAGGATAGGTCCGGATGAACTCCCGGTACTCCGCGGCCGCCAGAATGAGGCTGCTTTCATCGCCCTTCCGGAAGTAGGCGTCGGCGATGAGCAGCTTGGCCCGCTGGGCATAGAAGCTCTTGGGAAAGCTGTCGATGACCTGGCGCAGGTAGAGGATGGCTTTTTCGCGGTCCTTCTTGATCTCCTCCTCGCCCAGCTTGAAGAGGGCTTCGTCCGACGAGGAGATGTCCGGGGAGAGATCGATGGTCTTCTTCTTGCAACCCGCGGTCAGGACGAGGAGGCCGAGGAGGGGAAGGAGCGCCGCGGTCGTCATGAGCGTTCGATGTCTTTTCATGGGCTATCCTTTGCATCTTTCCGCGATCGTTCTCAGCTCGCGGATGGCCTCGGCGGGGTCCGGGGCCTCGAACACGGCCGAGCCGGCGACGACGATCTCCATCCCGGCGCCGATGATCGTCTCCACGTTGTCGAGCTTGATCCCGCCGTCGACCTCGATGGGCACGTCGAGGCCGCGCGACCTTATCCGTTCGCGGAGATCGCGGATCTTGTCCAGGCAGGACGGGATGAACGACTGGCCTCCCCAGCCGGGGTTGACCGACATCACCAGGACATAATCGAGCTCCCCCAGGACCTCGTCCAAGGTCTGGATGGGGGTCCCCGGGTTGAGGGCGGCCCCCGCCTTCCGGCCGAGGTCCCGGATCATCGTCAGGTCCTTGTGGAGATGGCTCGTGGCTTCGACATGGAGGGAGATCCAGTCAGCCCCGGCGTCATGGAACCAGGGGACGAACGCGCGGGGGTTCTCGACCATGAGGTGGATGTCGAGAGGCAGGCGGGTCGCCTTGCGCAGCGCGGCCACGACCGGGGGTCCGATGGTCAGATTGGGGACGAAGTGCCCGTCCATGACGTCGACGTGGATGAGGTCGGCGCCGGCCCGCTCGGCGAGGGCCACGGCGTCGGCGAGCTTGGCGAAGTCCGCGGAGAGGATGGACGGGGCGATCCGGACGTTCATCGGCTGACCTCCAAGGAGATCCTGTTCCTTTTCTGGATCCTGAAGCCGTTCGGCGGATCCTGCTTGACGATGATGCCCGGGGCCAGGCCGGGGTAGTACACGTAGCGGATATCGGCGACCTTGAAGTCCCAGGCCTGCAGCCGGGCCAGGACGCGGTCGGCCCGGCGGTAGATGAGGTCGGGCATGAGGTACCGGCGCTCCTGGCCGCCCTGGCTGATCAGCAGGCCGACGGAGGAGTTCCGCTCGACGATCGAATCCGGGGCGGGTCTCTGGGCGATGATCCGGCCGGCCGCCAGCGCCGGCGTGTGGACCTGGGACAGCTTTCCCCTGACCAGTCCGGCCTCCCGGAGCAGCGTCAGGACGTTGTCGAGACTCTTGCCCTGGAGATCGGGAACGGTCACCTTTTCACTTCCCAGGCTCGTGACGACCTGGACGAGCTTGGTCACCCGGATGCGGGACCCCGGAGCCGGGTCCTGGCGGACGATGAGGCCCTTTTCCCAGCGGTCGTCGAACTCCGTCCCCCGCAGGGCGACCGAGAGGTCCTTCTTGGCCAGCTCGGCCCGGGCCTGGGTCACGGTCTTCCCGGTCAGGTCGGGGACAGTGACCGCTTCGCCCTTGAGGACGACCTGGGAGATGACGACGGCGCTCAGGAAAAAAACGATGAAGAAAAGCATCGCATAGAACGCGATATCATGAAGCAGGTTCTTCGGCATGGGCAGTCGTCGGAGCCAACGGTCCGGTCACTATTATTACCATAGTTCCCGAACTTAGTAAATCGGCCCGCGGTTGCCCCGCTCCGTTCATTCGGCGATAGTGGCCGTTGCCGCCAGGCCCCCTTTTCCATATAATGAGGCCCGCAAAGGAGAAGCCCCGATGCCGCCCTATTCCGATTTCCGAAGCGATACGGTCACGAAGCCCACGGAGAAGATGCGCCGGGCGATGGCCGAAGCCGAGGTCGGTGACGACGTCCTCGGCGACGACCCGACCGTCCAGAGGCTCGAAGCCCTGGCCGCCGGGGCCATGGGCAAGGAAGCCGCCCTCTTCTGTCCGTCCGGGACGATGGCCAATTCGATCGCCGTCAAGATGTGGACGAACGCCTTGGAGGAGGTCATCGTCGAGGAGCGCTCCCACATCTACAATCTCGAATCGACCCACATGACCCTCATTTCCGGCGTCACGCCGCGGCCGGTCCGGTCGGCCCGCGGGACCATGGCCCCGGCGGACGTCCTGGCCAACATCCGCAAGCCCAACGTTCACACGCCCAGGACGTCTCTCATCTGCCTGGAGAACACCCACAACGTATGGGGCGGCGCCGTCGTGCCCCTGGACAACTTCAAGGCCATCCGCAAGATCGCCGACGACCTCGGGCTCAAGGTCCATCTCGACGGGGCCCGCATCTTCAACGCCAGCCAGGCGTCGGGAGTGCCCGTCAAGGAGTACGCCCGGTGCGTCGATTCCCTGATGTTCTGCCTCTCGAAGGGCCTGTCCGCGCCGGCCGGCTCCATGCTCGTGGCGGACCGGGAGCGCATCGAATTCGGCCGACGCCTGAGGAAGGTCCTGGGCGGGGGGATGCGGCAGGTCGGCGTGCTGGCCGCTCCCGGCATCATCGCCTTGACCGAGATGGTCGAGCGCCTCAAGGAGGACCACGCCCGGGCCAAGGCGCTGGCCGCGGGGATCGCCGGTCTGCCGGGGATCGCGCTCGATCCGGCGACCGTCGAGACGGACATCGTCATCTTCGGATTCGAGCATCCGAGCCTGACTGTCCCGGACATGCTGGCCAAGCTCCGGGACAAGGGCGTCCTGGCCCTGTCCGTGGGCGGCGGCATCCGCATGGTCACCCACAAGGATGTCGGCGACGAGGACGTCGACCGGGCCGTCAAGGCTTTCCGGGAGGTCCTGGCGGCCGGCTGAGCCGGCCGCCCGGCGACGATTCGGGCGGCGTCTTCGACGGACAGAAAGGAAGGATCATGACCGAAACGCGCGATCTCGTCATCATCGGCGGCGGACCCGGAGGCTACCTCGCCGCCATGCGCGGCGCCCAGCTCGGCAAGCGCGTCACGCTCGTCGAGAAGGACCGGGTCGGGGGGACCTGCATCAATTACGGCTGCATCCCGACGAAATACCTTCTTCAGCAGACGAAGATCCTCAAGGAGGTCTCGGGCGCGAGAACGATCGAGGGGCCCGTCGGGGACATCCGTTTGAACTGGGCGAAGGTCCAGCAGGGCCGGCAGGCCGTCGTCGACCAGCTCGTCAAAGGGCTCGTCTTCCTGCTCGAGAAGGGCAAGGTCGAGATCGTCCGGGGCCCGGGCAGCTTGAGGGCCGACCGGTCCGTCGTCGTCCGGACAGGGGAAGGGGAGAGGATTTTCGAAGCCGGCAAGGTCATCGTGGCCACCGGCAGCCGGGCCGCCGACCTGCCCTTCCTCAGGGCCGACGGCCGGAACGTCCTGACGAGCACCGAGGCCCTCGAGCTTCCGGAGGTCCCCCGAAGCCTTTTGGTCATCGGGGCCGGGGCCATCGGCCTGGAGATGGGCTCGATCTATCGCCGCCTGGGAACGGACGTGACCGTCCTCGAGATCCTGCCCCAGATCCTGCCTGGGTCGGACAAGGAGGCCGCGGCGAGGCTCGAGAGGGCCCTCAAGAAACAGGGGCTGAAGATCTTCACCGAGATGCGCATCGATAAGGCCGTCGTCGAGGACGAAGCCGTCACCTTGACGGGAGTCCGGCTCGAGACGGGCCAGCCGTTCTCTCATCGGGCCGGGAAGGTCCTTCTGTCCGCCGGGCGCAGGTCGATGACGGCCGGCCTCTTCGAGGACGGGCCTTTCCTGGACACGGACCGCGGCTTCATCAAGGTCGGCCCGTCGCTCGAAACGAGCGTTCCCGGGATCTTCGCCATCGGCGACGTCATAGGCGGCAAGCTCCTGGCCCACAAGGCGTATCGCGATGCGTTGGTCGCAGTCGAGAACGCGGCCGGGGCGGGCGGACAGACCGTCGACGACCATGCCATGCCCATGGCCGTGTTCACAGAACCGGAGTTCGCCTCGGTCGGATTGAGCCAGGAGGAGGCCGCGGCCCGGGGCCTCGAGGTCCGAAGCGGCGTCTTCCCCCTCCAGGCGAGCGGGAGGGCCCTGACCATGGGCGCCGCGGACGGTTTGGTCAAGGTCCTGGCCGACGGAGAGGACCGCGTCATCGGCGCTCACGTCGTCGCCCCGGGCGCCTCGGAGATGATCCCCGTCCTGACAATGGCCGTGTCCAAAGGCCTGGCGCTCCGCGATCTGGATTCCATCGTCTACGTCCATCCGACGCTGTCGGAGGCCGTCGGCGAAGCCGCCCTGAAGGCCGGCAACCGGGCCCTCCACATCCTCAATCCATGAGGAGAGGGCCCCTCTCGTCCGCATATTGTGGTTGACTTTTTGGGCTCTCCTCTTTATGATGGACCTTCATAATTTCCAGGAGGTTTTATTCATGAAAAAGGTTACGGTCGAAGAGCTGTTGGCCAAAGCCCAGCAGCCTTCTCTGGACGCCCCGAGGCTCCACAAGTTCTATAAGGGAAAAGTGGGCGTTTCCCTGAAGTGCCGCGTCCGCGATTTCAACGATTTCGCGATTTGGTACACGCCCGGCGTCGCCGCGGTCTGCAAGGAGATCCACGCCGACAAGAACAAGGCCTACGAGTACACGAACAAGTGGAACAACGTGGCCGTCATCAGCGACGGGACCCGCGTTCTCGGCTTGGGCGACATCGGTCCCGAGGCCGGCATGCCCGTCATGGAAGGCAAGGGCTTGCTCTACAAGTATCTGGGCGGCGTCGACGCCTTCCCCATCTGCCTGGCCGAGAAGGACGCGGACAAGATCATCGAGATCTGCAAGGCCCTCCAGCCGTGCTTCGGCGGCTTCAATATGGAGGACATCTCCCAGCCCAAGTGCTTCAAGATCCTCGACACGCTCCGGGAGGAGTGTGAGATCCCCGTCTGGCACGACGACCAGCAGGGCACGGCCTGCGTGACCGTGGCCGGGCTCGTCAACGCCCTCAAGCTCGTCAAGAAGGACATCCGTGAGGTCCAGTGCGCCGTCATCGGCTCCGGGGCCTCGGGCATTGCCATCTCCCGGCTGATGATGCTGGCCGGGGTCACGCCAGAACACATGCTCCTCGTCGATTCCAAAGGAATCCTGTCCCGCGACCGGGCCGACCGGGAGACCCTGCAGAAGAAGTTCAAGGAAAAGTGGGAGATGTGCCTGAAGACGAACCCCAAGAACAAGCAGGGAGGGATCCCCGACGCCATCAAAGGCTCAGACGTGCTCGTCTGCGTGTCGACCCCCGGACCGGGCACGATCAAGCCGGAATGGGTGGCGAGCATGGCCAAGGATTCCATCGTCTTCTCCGAAGCCAACCCCATCCCCGAGATCTGGCCGTGGGAGGCCAAGGAGGCGGGGGCCCGGATCGTGGCCACCGGCCGTTCCGACTTCCCCAACCAGGTCAACAACTCCCTCGGCTTCCCCGGCATCTTCCGGGGGGCGCTCGACGTCCGGGCCAAGACCATCACGGACGAGATGTGCATCGCCGCGGCCATGGAGCTGGCCAAGGTCGCCGAGGACAAGGGGATCCACGAAGAGTACATCATCCCCAACATGGACGAGTGGGAGGTCTTCCCGCGCGAGGCCGTGGCCGTCGGGACAAAGGCCATCGAGCAGGGCGTCGCCCGCTTCGATTTCCCGGCCGACGTCCGCTTCAAGATGGCCGAGGAGACCATCAAGAAGGCCCGGACCGAGGTCCAGTGGATGATGAAGGAAGGCTTCATCATCGATCCGGACAAGTAAGGCCCGGCCGCGGCCTCGCCCGGATAGAGGCGAGGCTCACGAAGCTTCTGACGAGAGGGGAGCACGGGTTCCCCTCTTTATTCCTCCGCTGCCGGGAGTCATTGTCACTTTTCGGTCGTGGACAACACGGAGGACACGGAGGACCGCGGCCTTGACACAAGGCGGAGGTTGTGCTAATAGATTATCCATGTCGCAGTGGTCCTCGGCGCCATGAGTGAGACTGGTCCAGAACCCATGAGCGAAACGATCGACGCCTCGTTTTCCGACTTTCTCCATCCCCCCTGATCCGCCCGAAAGAAGCCGCCCGTCCCGTTTGCCTTGACAGGAGCGGCGAACGCTCCGAACAAGAGAGGAGGTGGAAATCAGAGAGTCCCGTTCGACAAGGCTTATCGTCATAGCATAGGTCATCGATGAATGCGAACAAGGAGGTCATGACATGAAAAACGCGATCAAAGGACTGGCCCTGGCCCTCGTGGCCGCGCTGGCCTTCACGAGCTGCGCCAAGCAGCCCACCGAGCTGATGGACGCCGCCAAATCGGCCATCCAGGCCGTCGTCGACGGCAAGGGGCAGGTCTACGCGGCCGAGGAGCTGGGCAAGCTCAAGGCCGACCTGCAGACCGCCATGGACGAGGTCAACGCCCAGTCCAAGAAGTTCTTCAAGAAGTACGGCCCGGCCAAGGAGATGCTGGCCCGGGTCGCCGCCGACGCCGAGAGCGTCAAGGCCCTGATCCCCGGGCGGATCGAAGCGGCCCGGGCGGAGGCCGAGACCGTCATCGGCGAGGCCAAGGCCGCCTGGGAGCAGGCCAAAGCTCTCTTAGGCAAGGCCCCGACCGGCAAAGGCACGAAAGCCGACATCGAGGCCATGAAGTCCGACCTGGCGGGCCTCGAGACGGTGATGGCCGAGGTCCAGGGCGCCTTCGAGGCCGGTGATTATTTCGGGGCCAAGGACAAGGCCGCGGCCGTCAAGGACAAGGCCGCCGCCATCTCCGAACAGGTCCAGGCGGCCATCGCGAAGGTCAGACGATAGGGCGCCAGAGCCTGACCGAAGCGTTTTGAAGCTCGCGCGAACAACCGCCCTGTTCGTCCTGGCCGTTGTTCTTCAGGGTTGCCGAGCCGCTCCGGTCCCTCCGGAGGTCCTCGAAGCCGAAAGGCAGGAGCGGGACCTCCGGGGGGCCGATGCGTCATTTCTCGCCGCCCGAGAACATGAGGACTACCTCCGGTCCCTGACGGATGCCCGTCGAAAGGTCGAACGGGAGAACCTCAAACTGGGCTGGCTTCGCGACCACGGGCCGGCGAGACGCGATCTCAGGGCCGTGCTCGAGGCGGGGGCCGCCTTGGACCACAAAGTCCGTTCCCTGAAGGAGAGGAGGAGGGCGGCGCTGACCGAAGCGGCGGCGACGGTCCGTGGAAAGCTCGAGACCCTCGACAGGATCACGGCCTCTCTGGCCATCCGCGGGCGGGCGAGGGAGGATCTGACCCGGGCCGCCCTGCGTCTCACGGAGGGCGAACGGCTCATCGAGAGGGAGGACTTCGCGGCGGCCTCGGAGAGGCTGAGCTCGGCCGACGGCCTGATCGGGGAGGCCGAGAAGGCCCTGGCCTCGGTCATGGGACGGTATCTTGATCCGGAACAGGTCGGGGCCTGGAAAAGGCTGGTCGATGAGACGGTCGCCGAGTCCAAACGGAAAGGCGCCACGGTCATCGTCGTCAGCAAGCTCGAAAGGAAACTGATGGTCTTCAAGAACGGATCGCTGGACCGGACGTACGCCGTCGGCCTCGGTTTCAACGGGCTGGCCGACAAGCGCCATGCGGGCGACAATGCGACGCCCGAGGGCCGGTATTCCGTCATCAGGAAATTGCCCGTGAGCCAGTATCACAAGGCCCTGCTCATCAACTACCCCAACGAAGAGGACCGGAGGTCGTTCGCCCGGGAGAAGCAGAAGGGGACCATCCCGCGGGCGGCCGCGATCGGCGGCCAGATCGAGATCCACGGCGGCGGCCGGGACAGCCTGACCCGGGGATGCGTGTCGCTCGACGACGGTGACATGGACGACCTGTATGCGCGCATCCCGGTCGGGACGGCGGTGACGATCGTCGGCGCCGCGGACGGCGACCACGAGATCCTCAAGGCCATCCGGAGGGATTGAGATGAGAGCGGCCCGCTCGATCATCGCCTTGGCCGCTGCGGCGCACCTGGGGACCCTCGTTCTCGTCGGGGCGGGCCATTACTCCGGCCTCAAGGGGATCTCCGCGTGGGACCCCGAGGGCGATCGACAGGCCCTCACCGAAGCGGACCGGGCCAAGGCGCTGAAGAGCGTCCAGCAGCTCCGCCGGCGGATGGAGGCCCTGCGGCCGAAGGGCGCCTCGATCGTCATCGATACGGCCGAGAACAAGCTGTATCTGATGCGCGGACCGGACATCCTCCGGACGGCCGTCGTTTCCTGCGGCAGCGGCGTCGTCCTCGAGGAGCCCGGCGGAAAGAACCGCTCGTGGGTGTTCGACACCCCGAGGGGCGAGTTCTCGGTCAAATCCAAGATCACGAACCCGTACTGGGTCAAGCCGGATTGGGCGTTCATCGAAGAAGGCGAGCCCGTCCCCAAGAAGCGGGACGACAGGATCGAAGCGGGCACCCTCGGGGATTACGCCCTGGGCTTCGGGGACGGTTATTTCATCCACGGAACGCTCTACACGCGGCTTCTCGGAAGGAACGTGACCCATGGCTGCGTAAGGGTCGGGGATGAGGACCTCAAAGAGGTCTTCCGGACGGTCCCGATCGGAGCGAGGATCACCATCTACTGAGCGACCATGAGGACCGCGCGCATCCTGGCATTCATCGCCCTGACCTCGCTCGGGACCGCCGTCCTTTGCCCGGCCGGAAGCGACGAGACGCTCAGGGACCAGGCGGTCTTGGCCGCCGAATATGGGTTGGCCAGGGCGCCGGGATTCTACTTCGTGCTCGACGTTCCCGGAAAGACCCTCGATCTCCGGGCCCGGGGGATGGTCCTGAAATCCTGGCCCCTGCGCTCCATGCGGTTCTGGGGGCACCCGGCGTTCCAAGGGGCGGTCGAGCTGAAGAGGAAAAGCACGCTCCGGGTCCCCGAGAGGGCCGTCGTCAGACCGCCGGGCGAGGGCGAGCCCGCCACCGCGTCCGCCGAGAGCGTCTCGGACGGGTTCGAGGTCGAAGCGTTGGAGCTCAAGGACATGCCCGAGAGCTTCGAGCTCGAGTTCGACAACGGGTTCCATGTCGCCGTGAGGTCGGCCCGAGCCGCACGGAGAGGCCTCGTCGGCATGGCGGTGAATGCCTGGAGATGGCACATCGCGCTGCCTATCAGGAGCTACTTGGGCCTCGGCACGGACGAGACGAAGGCCTGGCTCGAGGTCGTCTTTGAAGAAAGGAAGGACGCCCAGGCGATATACTGGCACTTTACGGAAGGCATCCGCGGTCTCATCTTCTAGATACAAATTTATTACAATCAGCAACTTATAGAAAATAGATATATTTCTCTTTAAACTTGACAAATATATGCTCAACTTTTATAATAATTATCTGCTAAATAAAGATCAATAGGAGGACCCATACATGGCAAAGATCATCGGCATCGATCTCGGAACGACGAACTCCGTCGTCGCCATCCAGGAAGGCGAGAAGACGACCGTCATCCCGAACGAGGAAGGCGGCCGGACGACGCCGTCCGTCGTCGCCTTCACTCCCAAAGGTGAGATCCTCGTCGGCCAGGTCGCGAAAAGACAGCGGGTAACCAATCCCGAGAACACGATCTACTCCATCAAGAGGTTCATGGGCCGGCGGTTCGGCGAGGTCGGCAAGGAGATCAAGCAGGTCCCGTTCAAGGTCACCGAGGCCCAGAACGGCGATGTAAGGGTCGAGGCTCTCTCGAAAAAGTATGCCCCGCCCGAGATCTCCGCCTTCATCATCCAGAAGCTGAAAAAGGCGGCCGAGGATTATCTCGGCGAGAAGGTCGAGAAGGCCGTCATCACCGTCCCCGCGTACTTCAACGACAGCCAGCGCAAGGCGACCAAGGACGCCGGCAAGATCGCCGGCCTCGACGTCGTCCGCATCATCAACGAGCCGACGGCGGCGGCCCTGGCCTACGGCATGGACAAGAAGAAGGACCAGACGATCGCCGTCTATGACTTCGGCGGAGGGACGTTCGACATCTCCATCCTCGAGGTCGGGGAGGGGGTCGTTGAGGTCAAGGCCACCAACGGGGACACCCACCTCGGCGGCGACGACTTGGACCAGAAGGTCCAGGACTGGATCGTCGAGGAGTTCCGCCGGGAATCGGGCATCGACCTGACCCGCGACAAGATGGCCCTCCAGAGGCTCAAGGAAGCGGCCGAGAAGGCCAAGGTCGAGCTGTCGACGACCATGGAGACGGAGATCAACCTTCCGTTCATCACGGCCGACGCTTCGGGGCCCAAGCATCTCCTCATGAAGATGAGCCGGGCCAAGCTCGAACAGCTCTGCGAAGACCTCATCCAGCGGTCCGTCCCGCCCGTCCGTCAGGCCCTGGCCGACGCCGGCCTCAAGGCCGACAAGATCGACGAGGTCGTCCTCGTGGGCGGCCAGACCCGGATGCCGCGCATCCAGCAGCTGGTCAAGGAGCTCTTCGGCAAGGAGCCCCACAAAGGCGTCAATCCGGACGAGGTCGTCGCCGTCGGCGCGGCCATCCAGGGCGCCGTCCTTTCGGGCGACGTCAAGGACGTTCTCCTGCTCGACGTCACGCCCTTGACGCTGGGCATAGAGACCCTGGGCGGCGTCTTCACCCGGATGATCACCCGCAACACGACCATCCCGACCAAGAAGACCGAGATCTTCTCGACGGCCTCCGACAACCAGCCGAGCGTCGAGATCCACGTCCTGCAGGGCGAGCGCGAGATGGCCGCCAACAACCGGACCCTCGGCCGCTTCCACTTGGACGGCATCCCCCCGGCCCCCCGCGGCATTCCCAAGGTCGAGGTGACCTTCGACATCGACGCTAACGGCATCCTCCACGTCTCGGCCAAGGACATGGGCACCGGCAAGCAGCAGGCCATCACCATCACCGGTCACAGCGGCCTCGACGACAAGGAGATCGACCGCATGGTCAAGGACGCCGAGGCCAATGCCGCCGAGGACCGCAAGCGCCGGGAGACCATCGATGCCAGGAACCAGGCCGACCAGCTCGTCTACAGCCTCGAAAAACTCCTCCGGGACAACAAGGACAAGGTCCCTGCGGACGAGGCTGAAAAGGTCCAGCGGGAGATCGACAACACCAAGAAGGCCATCGAGAGCGATGATCCGGACAGGATCCGCAAGGCCGCCGAAGAGCTGTCCCGCGCCTCTCACAAGCTGACCGAGACCCTGTATCGGCAGGCCGGGCAAGCCCAGGCCGGGCAGGCGGGGCCCCAGCCCCCTCCGGATCAAGGAGGCGACGGCCGGGAACGGACCGCGTCCGGCGGCCCCGAAGAGGAGGTCATCGACGCCGAGGTCGTGGACGACGAAAAAAAGAACTAGGCCCGAGGGCCTTTGACGGCTTAGAATAGGGCCTGACAGGATCCCGGTCGCTGAGGGACGGCCATGGCGAAAGATTACTATCAGGTGCTGGGCGTGGCCCGGGGGGCGGCCCTGGCGGACATCAAGAAGGCCTACCGGAAGCTCGCCCGCAAGCACCACCCCGACCTGAACCCGGGGGACAAGGCCGCCGAAGCCCGGTTCAAGGAGATCCAGGAAGCTTACGCCGTCCTCAGCGACCCGAAGAAGCGGTCCCGGTACGACCAGTTCGGCTCGGCCGGCGATTTCCCTCCCGGGGCGGACGCCGGGCGGCCGGGCGGGCCGGGGTTCGAGGGCTTCGATTTCTCCGACTACGGGTCGTCCTCCTTCCGGGACTTCTTCGAGAACCTCTTCGGCGGAGCGGGGGTCCGGGCGGCCGGGCCGGACGCCGCTGGCCCCGTCCGCGGCGAGGACCTCCACTATGCGATGACGATCGGCTTCGAGGACGCCATTCACGGGGTCAAAACGCGCATCCGGGCGAATCGCCTCTCTCCCTGCGGAGCGTGCGGGGGGCGTGGCTATATCGCCGGGGCCAAGAGGTCGAGCTGCGCCGCCTGCGGCGGCACCGGGCGGAGCTATGCCCAGCGCGGCTTCATGAAGTTCTCCGGGACCTGTCCCGCCTGCGGCGGCCGGGGCCAGGCCCCCGGCGAGGAATGCCCGGTCTGCCGGGGCGCCGGGGCCGTTCAGGTCTCGGACCTCGTCGCCGTTCGCATCCCGCCGGGCGTCGACAGCGGGTCCAAGGTCCGTGTCCCGGGCCGCGGCAACGCCGGCCGGGGCGGCGGCCCGACCGGCGACCTGTTCATCACCATCGAGGTCACGCCGCACCCTCTCTTCAAACGCCAGGGCTCCCACATCCATCTCAAGGTGCCGGTCACCGTCCCCGAAGCCACGCTGGGGTCCAAGATCGAGGTCCCCACCCTGTGGGGGAGGACGACCATTCGCATCCCTCCCGGGACCAGGTCCGGGCAGAAGTTCCGGATCAAGGGGGAGGGCGCGCCCGTGCCAGGCAAAAAGGCCAAAGGCGACGAGTTCGTGGAAGTGTTCATCGTCCCGCCCCCGTTCGAGGACCAGAGGGTCCGGGAATTGATGAAGGAGCTCGAGGCGCTCTCCGGCCCGGGGCCGCGGGAGGACCTGGGGAATAAGTGAAGTGAAGAAGTCACGGAAGGAAACGAAAAAGGAACCGCGGCATTTCTATCATATCAGCAGCGTCGCCCAGATATACAACATCCATCCCCAGACGCTCCGGCTCTACGAGCGGGAAGGCCTGTTGACGCCCTCTCGGAGCGAGGGCAACACCCGCCTGTATTCGGCCGAGGACCTCAGGCGGCTGGAGCTCATCCTCAATCTCATCCGGGAGCTCGGGGTGAACCTGGCCGGCGTCGAGGTCATCCTGAACATGAGGGAGAAGATCGAACAGATCGAGGCCGAAATCAACGAGTTCCTCGAGGAGGTCCGCCGGGAATTCTTTCGGGGCCGGGAGGACGAGTTCGAGGCCCGCAAGAAAGCCCTCGTACGCCTGCGCCCCGGGGGGGTCGTCAAGGTCGGGAAGGCGGACGGTTGAGGATGGATTCCCAGGATTACCTCGATTCCCGGAGCCTCCGGCACTATCTCGAGGAGATCTCCAAGTTCCCGACGTTCAACGAGGACGAGGAGAAGAAACTCGGGGAGAGGATCCGGAGGGGCGAGGGGGAGGCCCTCGAGAGCCTCGTCAAGGCCAATCTCCGGTTCGTCGTCTCCTACGTCAAGAAGTACCGGGGCATGGGCCTGAGCATCCTGGACCTCATCAACGAGGGGAACGTCGGGCTGATCGAGGCGGCCAAGCGGTTCGACCCCTCGAGGAACGTCAGGTTCGTCTCCTACGCCGTCTGGTGGATCCGGCAGGCCATCGTCCACGCGCTGTCCCGGTACTCGCGCATCTATCACATTCCCCAGAAGCTGTCCGACCAGATCTCGCACATGAAAAGGAAGGCGGCCGAGCTGAAGACCGGGCTCGGGCGGGAGCCGACGCGCGAGGAGACCGCCCGGGCCATGGGCATCGAGGAATCCGAGGTCGAAGACCTGGAGATCCTCGCCGAGCGCAACCTGTCCCTGAGCGACAAATTCCACGATGACGACTTCGAGTTCGAGGACCGGATCAGCGACCCCGGCGCCCCGCCCGTCGAGTACCAGGTCATCAAGACCGCCATCCAGCAGCAGATCCGGACGATCCTCGGGGAGCTGGATGAGAAAGAGGCCCTTGTGTTAAAATTACGGTTTGGGCTGGACGACGACCGGGCCCGGACCTTGCAGGAGATCGGCGACCGGCTCGGCCTGAGCCGCGAGCGGGTCCGTCAGATCGAGCAGAAGGCCATGAGGAAGCTTGGCCGGTCGCGGAAGCTCCAGCAGCTGAGAGGATATCTGAATTGAGCGACGAGCGGGTCTGCGGGCGCTGCCAGGGCACGGGGTGGCTCCTGGAGGACGCGGGCGGGGCCCAGCTGGCCCGGCGCTGCGGCTGCTTCGACGACCGCCGGAAGCAGGCCCTCCTCGAACAGGCCAATATCCCCCGGCGCTACCAGACCTGCCGCCTCGATAACTTCGAGGTCCACAACGACTCCCACAAGGACGCCCTGAAAATCTCCCGCCAGTTCGTCAAGAACTACCCGGCCCAGGACGTCGGGCTCGTGTTCATCGGTCCCTGCGGAGTGGGGAAGACCCACCTGGCCGTGGCCGTCATCCGGGAGCTCATCGAAAAGAAAAGGGCCGCCTGCCTGTTCTACGACTTCCGGGAGCTCATCCGCGAGATCCAGAGCACGTTCACCCCCGATTCGACCCTCTCGGAATCGGACGTCCTGGCCCCCGTCTTCCAGTCGGACGTCCTGGTCCTCGACGAGCTCGGGGCCAAGCGGACGACGGCCTGGGTCGAGGAGACCGTCTTTTACATCATCAACCACCGCTACAACCACACAAAGATGACCCTGTTCACGACGAACTACCCGGACACCGACGCCCCCGAGGACACCCGGGACTCCTTCTACAAGAAGGGCGGAGAGACGCTCGTCGACCGCATCGGCGTCCGCCTCCGGTCGCGGATCTACGAGATGTGCAAGGTCGTCGAGATGGAAGGCGACGATTACCGCAAGATGGCCAAGCAGGCCAGCTACCGGTTCTAGCCCATTTATCCTGACCTATTCATGAAAATGCCGATGTGTTCTCTAAGTCCTGCGATATC
>JBBIGP010000028.1:0-32009 GCA_037447475.1 Candidatus Aminicenantota bacterium | reverse complement strand
TTCTTGACTTTTCGGGGGGGCAAATCTAAGATGAGTCTTGATCTTCGCGACCCGCAGAGCCCGGAACCCGCGTATTCAAGGACGATAACGACCATGGCCGAGACCTACGATTTCGCCGCCGTCGATCGCAAGTGGCAGCGCGCCTGGGAGGAGGCCCGGGCCTTCGAGGCCGCCGGCGACGCCTCCCGCCCGAAGTTCTATCTCCTCGAGATGTACCCCTATCCCTCGGGCCGCATCCACATGGGCCACGTCCGCAACTACTCGATCGGCGACGTCATCGCCCGCCAGAAGATCATGGCCGGCTACGACGTCCTCCACCCCATCGGCTGGGACGCCCTGGGCATGCCCGCCGAGAACGCGGCCATCAAGCACGGCACGCACCCCCGCGACTGGACCCTCGACAACATCGACCACATGCGGGCCCAGCTCCAGCGGATGGGCATCAGCTACGACTGGGACCGGGAGGTCAACACCTGCCTGCCCGGCTACTACAAGTGGAACCAGTGGATCTTCCTGCGCATGCTCGAGCGGGGCCTGGCCTTCCGCAAAGAAAGCTGGGTCAACTGGTGCGCCCAGTGCCGGACCGTGCTGGCCAACGAGCAGGTCGTCGGGGGCGGCTGCTGGCGCTGCGACACGGCCGTCGCCCAGAAGAAGATGGAGCAGTGGTTCCTCAAGATCACCGACTACGCCGACGAGCTCCTCACCGGCCACGCCGGCCTCGAAAAATGGCCGCCCCACGTCCTCGAGATGCAGAAGAACTGGATCGGCCGGAGCCGTGGGGCCCACGTCCATTTTCCCCTCGACGGCCCGTCGCGGACGATCGAGGTCTTCACAACCCGCCTCGACACGATCTGCGGGGCGACCTTCCTCGTCGTCTCGGCCGAGCACCCCGTCGTCGCCGAGCTCGTCGCCGGCCCCCGCGAAAAAGAGCTCCGGCCCTGGGTCGAGCGGACCGCGGCCGAGATGCGCCGCCGGCGCGAAGCCGGCGAGACCGAGAAGGACGGCCGCGACACGGGCCGCAAGGCCGTCAATCCCTTCACAGGCGAGCGCGTCCCGGTCTGGATCGCCAACTATGTCCTGATGGACTACGGCACGGGGGCCATCATGGGGGTGCCGGCCCACGACGCCCGCGACTTCGAGTTCGCCAAAACCTACGGCATCCCCATCCGGACGGTCATCGCCCCGCCGGGCGCTCCCGGGCCGTTCGACGGCGAGCCCGCGGAGGTCTTCGAGGGCCTCGGGACGCTCGTCAACTCCGGCCCGTTCAACGGCCTCACATCGGCCGAGGCCATGGAGGCCATGGGCCTCCATGCCGAGCGGGAGGGCCTCGGGCGCCGGAGCACGACCTTCCGCCTGCGCGATTGGGGCATCTCCCGCCAGCGCTACTGGGGCACACCCATCCCGGTCGTCTATTGCGAGGCCTGCGGCATCGTCGGGGTCCCCGACAAGGACCTGCCCGTCGAGCTGCCCCTCGACGTCAAGCTGACCGGCGAGGAGGGCTCGCCCCTGGCCCGCCACGAGGGCTTCGTCCGGACGTCCTGCCCGGCGTGCGGCGGCCCGGCCCGGCGCGAGACCGACACCATGGACACGTTCGTCGACTCGTCGTGGTATTTCTTCCGCTACTGCTCGCCCCGCGAGGAGACGCTCCCGTTCCGCCCTGAGGAAGCCCGGCGATGGCTGCCCGTCGACCTCTACATCGGCGGCGTCGAGCACGCCATCATGCACCTCATCTATTCGCGGTTCTTCACGAAAGTCCTCCGCGACCTCGGACTGACGGACGTTTCCGAGCCGTTCCCCCACTACCTGGCCCAGGGAATGGTCACCAAGGACGGTTCGGCGATGTCCAAGTCCAAGGGCAACATCGTCGACCCCGACGAGATCCTGGCCAAGTACGGCGCCGACACGCTGCGGCTCTTCATTCTGTTCGCCTCGCCTCCCGACCGCGAGTTCGCCTGGTCCGAGGACGGCCTCGAGGGATGCCACCGGTTCCTGCTCCGGGTCCGGGGCATGGTCCACGAGAACCTCGATCTCTTCGCCGGCGGCGCCGAAGGGCCGTCCGATGCGGCTGACGAGGATGCCTCCGGCGAGGCGGCCTCCCGGCTCGTCCGCAAGACCCACCGGACGATCCGCAAAGTGACCGAGGACATCTGCGTCCGCTTCCACCTCAATACGGCCGTCAGCTCGATCATGGAGCTCAGCAATCTCATCAAGAAGGAACGCGACGGCCTGCGCGCGACGCCCGCCGGCCGGGCGGCCTTGAAAAGCGCGCTCGGATCGCTCGTCATGCTCCTCTCGCCCTTCACCCCCCACCTGGCCGAGGAGCTCTGGGAACGAACGGGCCATAAAGGCCTCCTCATGCGCTCGGCCTGGCCCTCCTTCGACCCGGACTTGGCCCGGGAGGAGATGGCCACGATCGTCGTCCAGGTCAACGGCAAGCTCCGCGACAGGTTCGAGACGGCGCCGGGAACGCCGGAGGCCGAGCTCGAGACCGCCGCCCTGGCCCTGCCGAAGGTCCGGGCCGCGCTCGCGGGGAAGGCCCCGCGCAAGGTCATCGCCGTCAAGGACAAGCTCGTCAACATCGTCGCCTGAGCCGAGGGAACAAGGCCGGATGATCGACTTGATATTGAGATGGCCGCCCGGCGGCCGGCGCCGTCCGCCGGCCGGGGCCGCGCGGGCGAAGGGCCGAAGCGGACGCGACCGTCTCCGGGCCCTGCTCGCCGCCTCCCTGGCCGTCATCGCGGTTTCGTCCTGCGGCTACCGCCTGAGGGGCACGGGCAGCTCCCTGCCGCCGTCGATCAAGACCGTCAGCGTCCCCGTCTTCCGGAACCAGACGACCCGCTACGAGCTCGATGTCAAGCTGACCCGGGCCGTCATCGACGAGCTCGTCGCCCGGGGCCGGGTCGCGGTCGCCGCCGACCCGTCCGGGGCGGACGCCGTCCTCGAGGGGGTCATCACGTCGTTCTCGGCGAGGCCCATCGGGTTCAGCGGCCAGGGCCAGGCCGACCGTTACAACATCACGGTCACGGCGTCGGTCGTCCTGAAGGACCGCTCGGGGGAGACGACCCTCTTCTCCAACCCCTCGTTCGTCTACAACCAGGAGTACCCGGTCCCCGTGGGCCGGGACTTCGAATCGGTCCAGTCGGAGGCCATCGACAAGATCGCCGAGCGCTTCGCCCGCAGCCTCGTCGTCAGCATCCTGGAGGGCTTCTGAGTTGGCCGGCCCGACCGTCCTCGGCGAGCTCCGGGAGGGCAAGCTCCTCCCCGGCTACGTCTTCTTCGGGGAGGAGACCTATCTCGCCGACGAATTCGTCGCGGAGCTCGCGAGGACGCTGGCCGCGTCGTCGGAAGGCGATTTCCACTTGACCCGGTTCGAGCTGGGCGAGTCGAAATGGGCGGAGATCATCGACACGGCCCGGACGGCGCCGTTCCTCTTCGAGCCCTGGCGGGCGATCGTCGTCAGGTTCCCGGAGCGGCGGACGAACGCCGACCGGGGAGGTGGCCGGGCGGGCGCCGCGTCCGGGGAAGAGGGCCGGGCCCCGAAGCTCCTGGCGGACCAGGACCAGGACCTCATCCGCGGCCACTTCGAGGACCCGCCGTCGAGGACGGTCCTCGTCGTCGTCCTGCCCGGGCGGCTCAAGAAAAGCGACGGCCAGGTCCGTTTCTTCTCCGCGCTGCCCAAGTCCGCCGTCGCGGTCACCGAGGTCAAGCCGCTCAAGGGCGAGGCCCTGGCGAGGCGGATCGACGAGAAGGCCCGATCCCTCGGCAAGACCTTGACGGCGGAAGCCAACGCCCGGCTCCGCGAGATCGTCGGCCCCGACCTGCGCCTGCTGATGAACGAGATCGAGAAATTGGCCGTCTTCGTCGGCGACAAGAAGGGCATCGAGGCCGACGACGTCGACCAGGCGACGGCCTGGCAGAGGAGCTTCGAGTCCTTCGAGCTCGACGACGCGCTCGCGGCCGCGGACCTCGGGAAAGCCGTGACCGTCCTCGGCGTCCTCCTGGCGGAGGGCGAGCGGCCCGAGAGCATCGTCGCCAGGCTGGCCGGGCATCTCCGGACGGTCCTCACGGCCCAGGCGCGGCTCCGGGAGAGGACGAAGAGCCGGGAGGAGATCTTCCGGGAAGCTTTCCCCTACGTTCAAAAGGCCTATTGGTTCTACAAGGACAAGTACAACGCCTTCTTCGCCGCCGTCGATGGCCTGTCCCCGGCCCACCTCGGCGCCCTGCTCGTCAGGCTCCGGCAGGCCGACAAGCGGCTCAAGACGACGGACGCCAAGCCCCAGCCCCTGCTCGAGGCGTTCCTCTGGGAATACTGCGCGGCGAGAAAGAGAAAGACGCTTATTGCGGGAGGGGAGCCTTCAGGAGAGCGACCTGACGGCTGAGCCGGGATTTGTAGCGGCTGCCCGTGTTCTTCTTGATGACGGCCTTCTTGACGGCCTTGTCGATGGCCGAGAAAACCCCGGGGAGGAGCCGGCCGGCGGCCTCGGCATCCTTGGCCTTGATCGCTTCACGGATCTTGCGGACCTTGGTCCGGAGGACGGACTTGTTCTGGGTATTGACGGACTTTCTGCGCAGGCTGCGGCGGTGCTGCCGGATCGCGGACTTGTGACGGGCCATTCTTTTCTCCTCTGAAAAGTCCTATGATAGAATATCCCGTCTCCGAAGTCAAACAGCCAAACGGCCCCGGCGGGCCGCCGGAGGCTCGCTCATCATGGGACAGGACGACCCGCGAAGCCGGCTCCTGAGGTCGACGGCCTCGGTGGCCGCGCCGACCCTCGCCAGCCGCGTCCTGGGGTACGTCCGGGACCTGCTCCAGGCGTACTTCCTGGGCACGGGGCATGCCGCCGACGCCTTCACCATCGCCTTCGCCATCCCCAATCTTTTCCGCCGGCTGACGGGCGAGGGGGCCCTGACGCCGGCCTTCATCCCGACCTTCACCGAGATCCGGCGCGACAAGGGGAGCGCGGAAGCCTGGCGGTTCGGGAACCTCGTTCTCTGGGACCTCGTGCTGATCATGGCCGCGATCACCGGCCTCGGCATCGCCGCGGCCCCGGGGCTGGTCAAGGTCATCGCTTACGGCTTCAGGGACGTCCAGGGGAAATGGGACCTGACGATCCTGATGACCCGGATCATGTTCCCCTATCTCTTCTTCGTCGCCCTGGCCGCCCTGGCCGCCGGCCTCCTCAATTCGTTCCGGCGCTTCTTCGTCCCGGCCTCGACCCCCATCCTGTTCAACGTGGCCGTCATCACCGCCGCGGCCGTCTGGGGCCGGACAGCCGGGGAGCCGGCCGTCGTCTTCGCCGCCGGCGTCGCGGCCGGCGGGGTCCTCCAGCTGGCCCTCCAGGTCCCCTTCCTGCGGAGAGAGGGCATGCGCTTCCGTCCCGCGCTGTCCTTCCGGCACCCGGGCGTCCGCACGGTCGCCCGCCTCATGGTCCCCGGCATCCTCGGGGCCGGCGTCTATCAGGTCAATTTCGCCCTCAGCCGGATGATCGCCTCGGGGCTCGAAACGGGCAGCGCCGCGGCCCTCTACTACGCGTCGAGGATCGAGGAGCTGACGCTGGGCCTGTTCTCGATCGCCCTGGCCGCCGTCCTCCTGCCCGCTTTCTCCGAGCAGGCGGCCGCCCGGGACATCGGCGAGATGAAGAGGACGCTGGGCTTCTCCCTCAAGCTGACCTCGGCCGTCGCCATCCCGGCGGCGGCCGGCCTGGCGGCCCTCAACGAGCCCATCATCCGCGTCCTCTTCGAGAGAGGCAAGTTCGACGAGGGATCGACGGCCATGAGCGCCGCCTGCCTCCTGTTCTTCGCCGTCGGGCTGCCGTTCGTCTCCGGCGTCAAGGTCCTGGCGCCGGTCTTCTTCTCGCTCAAGGACACCCGGACCCCCGTCATAGCCGGGATCATCGTCATGGCCGCCAACGTCGCCGGCGCCCTCCTCCTGATGGGCCGGCTCCGGGTAGGCGGGCTGGCCCTGGCCCTGTCGCTGTCCCAGATCCTCAATTTCGTCCTGCTTTTCGTCTGGCTGAACAGGCGGATCGGGCCCCTGGACAAGGCCCCGCTCCTGGCCGCCGCGGCGAGGTCCCTGGCCGCGGCCGCGGTCATGGGCGCCGCCCTGCGCCTGGCCCGGCCGGCCCTCGGCGTCGAAGGGGCGCCCTTCGCCCTCCAGGCCGCGGCTCTGGCCGGAGCGATCCTCGCGGGCATTCTCCTTTATGCCGGGCTCGCTTGGGTGCTCGGGCCAAGGGATTTCAAGAGCCTTTTCGAGCTGTTGCGGGAGGCGGCGTTCGCCCGCCGGGAACGGGATGCGGGGAAAACCCCCGAAGGCCGGGAAGCCGAAGAGGGGGAGGAGGCCCAATGAAGATCGTCCTCCAGAGAGTTAAAGAAGCTCGCGTCGACGTCGACGGCCGGACCTCGGCCCGGATCGGGCGCGGCCTCTGCCTGCTCGTCGGGGTCGAGAAAGGCGACGGGGAAGAGGACGCCGAGCGGCTGGCCCGCAAGACCGTCGAGCTGCGGGTCTTCCCCGACGCGGAAGGCAAGATGAACCTCGCGTTGCCCGAGGTGGGCGGCGAGGTCCTGGCCGTCTCCCAGTTCACGCTCGCGGCCTCCCTGCGCAAGGGACGACGGCCGAGCTTCGACGGCGCCGAGGAACCCGGCCGGGCGGCTGGCCTGTTCGACCATTTCGTCGGGGCCCTCCAGGCGCTCGGCGTGACCGTCGAGATCGGCGTCTTCCAGGCCGTCATGGAGGTCCACATCGTCAACGACGGTCCGGTGACCTTCATCCTCGATTCCCGGCCGGACGGAGCGGCCGGCCGGGGGTGAGAACGGCCGCTTTGCCTCGCCTCGAGAGGGGAGGGGGGGACGGCCAGAATCACCCCCCGATTCCCCGGGCCTGGCGATATTTCCAGGCCTCCGGAGCCTCGTAAGATATCTGGAGGGCGGTCGTCCGCCCGGACGGGCGCCGCAGAGCCGATGGGCGTCGCCCGGTCCGTTGATTTGGGTATACCTGATTTATTCACGAGTCGAGGCGGCTGCAGATGCCATCCCTTCACAACACAGCAGATGCGGCCGGATCGGCTCGCCCGGAGGGTGAAAATGCCGGTCTTTCTGAGAGGCGCTTGTAAAAAGCCCTGGCAAAAATCGGAAAGTTGGAGATCCTGCAGATATCGCAGGACTTAAAGAACACATCGGCATTTTCATGAATAGGTCAGGTATAATGCCTTGGAGGAGAGGGCCCGTCCGGGGAGACGGGCCGTGCCCGGAAAGAAAGGACATGAGCCGTTTCGTCAGCCTCAAGAACGTGAGCGCCCTGCCCCGCCTTCCGCTCCGCGGCACGATCGACCTGACCTACCGGTGCAACAACGACTGCCGGCACTGCTGGCTGAGGATCGCTCCCGGCGGCCCGGAGAAGGCGCGCGAGCTTTCGTTCGACGACATCCGGAGGATCGCCGGCGAGGCCCGGGCCATGGGCTGCCGGGAATGGTCCGTGTCCGGCGGCGAGCCCCTGCTGCGTCCGGATTTCACCGAGATCTTCGACTATCTGACCGCCCGGTCGGCCGGTTATACGCTGAACACCAACGGCACGCTGATCACGCCGGCCGTCGCCCGGCTCATGAGGCGGCGGGGAGCCAAGCTCATCGCCCTCTACGGGGCGACGGCCGAGGTCCACGACGGGATCACCCGAACGCCCGGGTCCTTCGAGGCCCTCGGCCGGGGGATAGCGCTCCTTCGCGAAGCCGGGGCCGGCTTCACCGTCCAGATCGTGCCGATGAAGGACAATTTCCATCAGTACCGCGACATGATCCGTCTTGCCGAGTCCTGGAGCCCGAGCTGGCGCCTCGGGGCCGTGTGGCTCTACCTTTCTGCGGACAGGGACGAGGCCAAGAACCGGGAGATCAGGGCCCAGCGCCTGGATCCAGGCCAGGTCCTCGAGCTCGAGCCCTTCGCTCCGCCGGCGATCGGGGACCTCGACGGCGACCGCCCGGCCGGCCCCGGCGGTTCGGCCGGCGACCTTTACGCCGACTGCATCGCGGCCCGGCGGGATTTCCATATCGACCCCTACGGCGGCCTGAGCTTCTGCGCGTTCGCCAAGGACCCCGTCCACCGGTGCGATCTGAGAAAGACGAGCTTCGAGGAGGCCTGGACGACCGCCCTGCCGGCCATGGCCGGCAAGGTCAAGGCCGGCCCGGGCTATCACGCCCGCTGCGGCGCCTGCCGGCTCCGCGGCGATTGCCGGTGGTGCCCCGTCTACGCCTACCTCGAGCGCGGCGACCACTCGGCCCCCGTGGAGTATCTCTGCCGGGTCGCCGGGCAGACCCGGAAGGCCAGGGACGAATGGGCCGTGACCCGCCGCCGCTCCTACCGGATCGGGGGCGTCACCATCCAGCTCGACTCCGACATGCCATTCGCGGACGGGACGTTCCGTCCGAAGTTCGACCTCTTCCGGGCGTCCGGCGCCGGGCCGGAGACGATCTCCATCCATCACCACTTCTCGCTCCCCGACCTCGACGGAGAGGACCTCGGCGAGGAGGTCTACCGGACGCCGCCGTGGGCGATCTACCGGAAGGACCGGGCGTGGATCTACAAGGGCATCTACCCCGGCCCGGACGACGGCCGGGTCCACCGCGTCGTCGTGTTCGACGAGACCCATACGAGGGCCCGCGTCTTCCACCCGTCTCCCGACCTCTTCCTTCAGGGGTCCCATGATTCGCTCATGCTCCTGTCGTCGGACCAGATCTTCCTGGCCCGGGCCCTGCCGCGATGGGGCGGCGCGTTCGTCCATGCGGCCGGCGTTTCCCTGAGGGGCCATGGCCTGCTCTTCGCCGGGCCGTCCGAGGCCGGCAAGTCGACCATCGTCAAGATGCTCCGGGACCGGGCCGAGATCCTCTGCGACGACCGGATCATCGTCCGCCGGACCCCTGGCGGCTTCGACATCCACGGGACTTGGAGCCACGGCGAGGTCCCCCTGGTGTCGGCGTCGTCCGCGCCGCTGCGGGCCGTCCTGTTCCTCCGGCAGGCGAAGGAGAACCGCTTGGTCAGGGTTCGAGGCCCCGAGGCCGTCCTCCGGGATCTGCTCCCCCGGTTCGTCCGTCCCCTGCTGACCGCCGACTGGTGGGAGGACGTCCTGGATCTGGCGGGCGAGATGGTCCGGGAGGTCCCGTTCTACGAGCTCCATTTCGACACAAGCGGCGCGGCCGTCGCGGCCCTCGAGGAGCTCGCCGGATGACGCCGATGAAGAAGGCCTATGCGACAAGGGTCCGTTCGGACCTGAGCCCGCTGTGGAAGGGACGGAGACCCCTCCTGAGCCGGCTCGACATCGAGCTGACCGAGCGCTGCAACAACGATTGCCTCCACTGCAGCATCAACCGGCCGGCCGGGGACGAGGATGCTCGAAGCCGGGAAATGGACACCGGATTCATCAAGGACCTCCTCGACCAGGCCGCCGCCCTCGGATGCCTGACCGTGCGCTTCACCGGCGGCGAGCCCCTCTTGAGGAGCGACTTCGAGGACCTCTACCTTCGGGCCCGCAACCGGGGAATGCGGGTGATGATCTTCACCAACGCCACGCTCGTCACTCCGCGCCTGGCCGGGCTCCTCTCGCGGGTGCCGCCGCTCGAGAAGATGGAGGTCTCGGTCTACGGGATGAGCGAACGGACCTCGTTGGCCGTCACCAGGAACCCGGGCGCCTTCGAAGCCGCCCGCCGCGGCCTCCGGCTGCTCGCGGACCATCGCCTCCCCTTCGTCCTGAAGAGCGTCGTCCTGCCCTCGAACCGGAACGAGCGCGAGGAGCTCGGAGCCTGGGCGGCCGGGCTCACGGGAGTAGCGGCGGCCCCGGCATTCGCCGTCGCCCTCGATCTCCGGTCCCGGCCGGACCCGGTCCGAAGCGGCCTCATCCGCGGCCTTCGACTGCCCCCGCGAGAAGCCGCCGGATACATGACCGGCATGGACCGGGACGGAGGGGAAGAGCGCCGGCGGTTCGTCGCCGAGCACGGAGGGGCCCGGGGCGGCCGGCTCTTCACCTGCCTCGAGGGCGGAGGGGGAGGGGCCGTCGACGCCTACGGCCGTTTCCAATACTGTCTCACCCTGAGGCATCCGGACACCGTCTATGACCTGAAACGGGGCTCTCTCCGGGAAGCCGTCCGGGAGATGCCGCCCCGGCTCCGAAGGCTGAGGGCCAGGGACCCGGAGTATCTTCGGCGCTGCGGCCGCTGCTTTCTCAAGACCCTCTGCCTGCAATGCCCGGCCAAGTCTTGGGCCGAACACGGGACCCTCGACACGCCCGTGGGCTACTTCTGCGAGATCGCCCATGCCCAGGCCGAAGCCCTGGGCCTTCTCGCCGCAGGAGAAAAAGCCTGGACGGTCGCCGACTGGGGGCCCAGGGTCGGGCAAGCCGCGAGCACGAGGACGGGGCGCGGGGAAGAGAGCGGCCCGTGCCCGGGAGGATGAGAGGAGGACCGACGTGAACGACAAGATCCGTCTCGATTCGATCTACGGGCCGTCCGGAGAGATCGTGGCCAGGGAGATCGAGGGCGAGATCATCATCGTGCCCTTGACTTCGGGCATCGGGGACATGGAGGACGAGCTCTACACGCTCAACGAGACCGGGCGGGCCATCTGGCGCAAGCTCGACGGGGCCCGCTCCCTCCGCGAGGCGGCCGCCGAATTGGCCGCGGAGTTCGGGGCCCCGATAGAGACCGTCGAGCAGGACGTCGCCGGGCTCGTCGGGGAGTTGGCCTCGAGGAAAATGGTGGTCCGGATCCGCTGAGGGCGCCGAACATGAAACCTGCGGTCATGGTCAGGCGGGGCGGGGAGCTCCCCTTGTCGGGACGTTCCCTGACCGGGCTCCTGATCGCCGTCCTGGCCAAGGGCCGTCCGTTCCGCTTCCGGGCCCGTGGCGCCAGCATGTCGCCGCTGATCAAGGACGGCGACGTCGTGACGATCGCCCCTCCGGGCGAGGCCGGGCCGCGGCCCGGCGAGATCGTGGCCTTCGTCCATCCGGCGACGGGGAACGTCGCCGTTCACCGGCTCGTCCGGCGGGCGGGCGGCCGGTTCGCCGCCCGGGGCGACAACGCCGACATGGAGGACGGGACGCTTCCCGCAGACCGGATCCTGGGCGTCGTGACGTCCGTCGAGCGGGGCGGCCGCAAGGTCGGGCCGTCAGGCCGCCGGTCCGGCCCGGCCCTGGCCTTCCTGTCCCGGGTGGGCTGGCTTGACCGGGGGCTGGCCCTTGTTCGCCGGCTGGCCGGCCGGACGCCGCAAAGGACGCCATGAGGACCGGCAAGCACGTTTCCCGCAAGGCGCTCCCGGAGCTGCCGGTCTGGGACAGGCTCAAGGAGAGGCGGGCGGTCCTTGGCTTCGACCTCGAGCTCACGGCCCGATGCAATCTCGACTGCCGCCACTGCTACATCAACATCCCGGCGGGCCACCGCGAGGCGCGCCGGCGAGAGATGACGGCCGCAGAGATCGGCAGGGTGGCGGCGGAGGCCGCCGGTCTCGGCGCCGTCTGGTGCCTCGTCACGGGAGGCGAGCCTCTTCTCCGGCCCGATTTCCCCGACGTCTATCGCGCGCTACGGGAACAAGGCCTTCTCGTTTCGGTCTATACGAACGCGACCCTCGTCAACGACGAACACATCCGGCTGTTCCGCGAATATCCGCCGCGCGACATCGAGGTCACGGTCTACGGCGTGACCCGGGAGACCTACGAACGGGTCACCCGGGTCCCCGGGTCCTTCGAAGCTTTCGAGCGGGGCATGGCGCGTCTTGCCGAAAGCGGGATCAGGCTCCGTCTCAAAGCCATGGCCCTGAGGTCGAACCTCGGCGAGCTCGAGGCGATCGCCGGGCTCTGCCGGGCGCGGACCAAGGATTACTTCCGCTTCGATCCCTTCCTCCATTACCGCCTTGACCGGGACCCCGCCCGGAACGAAGAGATCGGGAGCGAGCGGCTGACGCCGGAAGAGATCGTCGGACTGGAGCGGGGCGACCGCGAGCGGTTCGGCGCCTTGGAAGGGCGCTGCGGGGAGCTCATCGTCCCGGAGCTCGAAGGGACATCGTGCCGGCATCTGTTCCGGTGCGGGGCGGGGAAAAGGAACTTCGTCATCGGGCCCGACGGCCTGCTCAGGCCCTGCCTGAGCCTGGTCCACGAGGATTTTCTCTTCGATCTGCGGACCCTGAGCCTGGCCGATATCTGGAGGGACCTGGCGCCGAAGGCCCTGGAGCGGACGTCCGATCGGGCCGAATACCTGGAGCGATGCGCCCGGTGCCCGATCGTCAATCTCTGCCTCTGGTGCCCGGCGACCGCCCACCTGGAAACGGGGGAGCTGGATGCCCCGGTGGACGCCTTCTGCCGGGTGGCCCGGGCCCGGGAGGCGGCTCTGATAAAGATTGACAAAGGCTAGCCCCTTGATTATATTCTTAATAGAGGAAGCGGCCAAGGAGCAGGTTTCATGAATAAGACGTGGCAAACACCGGAATTGGTCGTCCTGTTCCGGGGACGGCCCGAAGAGTCGGTTCTGACCCATTGCAAGCACAAGAACATCCCCCCCGTCGCCCCCGGGGCCCATCATGACGATTGCAACACCCACCCGGGGATCTGCGGGGCCTGTCAGTCCAACAAGAACTCCAGCTGACGCGGCGGACTCCTGTCCAGGGCCATGAGCGTCCGTATCGCTGGGGGGGAATTCCTCGTCCGCGCCGGCCGGTTCATCCGCTCCCTGTCCGTGATGGCCATGAGGCCGTCCGACCTCATCGAATTCAACCGCCGGGCTTATTCCCGACCGCAGTCCGTCGAAGGCTGGGCCGAGGACAAGCTCGTCGACGCCGGGCTGTGGCCCGAGGAAAAGGCCCTTCTCGAACGCGTCCCGTTCCGCGGCGGCCGGCTCCTGCTCCTCGGCGTCGGCGGCGGCCGCGAAGCGGCGCCGCTCGCCGCGATGGGCTTCGAGGTCACCGGAGTCGACTTCATCCCGGCGCTCGCCGCGAGGGCCTCAGAGAACCTCCGCCGGCGGGGGTTCATCATGCCGGTCCTCGTCCAGGACATCTCACGCCTCGAGGTCCCGGCGTCGCATTACGCCGCGGCCTGGCTGACCTCCGGGACGTATTCCTCGGTCCCGACCCGCCGCCTGCGGATCGAGATGCTGCGGCGCATCCGCCGGGCGCTCGAGCCGGGCGGCCACTTCCTCTGCCAGTTCCTGTTCGACAGGGAGCCGGAGTTCAGCGCGGGGTGGGAGCTCGTGAGGAAAGCGTTCTCCCGGCTCACGCTCGGGAACCTGTCATACGAACGGGGCGACAGGCTGGCCGGGAACTCCGAGTTCGCCCACTACTTCGAGACGGGCGAGGATGTCCGGTCGGAATTCCTGGAGGCCGGGTTCGAGGTCGTCGCGCTGACCCTGCCCGGCGACGGCCCGCGAGGCGGGGCCGTCCTGAGAAAGGTCACGTGAAGCGGACCGGGCTGGCTTTGAGGATGGCCTCTTCGGCCGCCGCCCGGACGAACTGACTGGGGTCCTGTTTCAAGCCGACGAGGAGCCGAAGGGCGTCCTCGCCCCCGATCTCGCCGAGGGCCTCGGCGGCCGAGCGCCGGACATCGGCGTTCGGGTCCCGGACGACGCGCCGCATCTCGGGCAAGGCTTCCCTGACCCGCCGCCGGCCGAGGAGCTTCAAGGCCGCGCTCTTCGCGAACCATGGCGGTCGCGTCAGGCGCCTGAGGGCATGTCTCAGAGCGAAGGGCTCCCGCCCGCAGAGCTCCCGGAGAACCGCGTCGCGAACGATCTCGGACCCGTCCTCGAGGGCCTCCCACAGAAGCTCTTCGACCCACGGGGAGCGGACCTTGGCGCAGGCCGCGAGAATGGCCAGGCGCTGAGGGATGTCGGGCGTCCGGCCGAGCTTGGCCAGGAACCGCCGGCAGATCAGGGAATGTCGTTCGTCGCGGCTCTCCACGCGGCGCCTTATTTATACGAGGTCGAGGATGTGGCCCATCTTCTCTTTCTTGGCCTTGAGGTAGCGGAGATTGCAGGCGTTGGGCGGGACCTCGAGAGGGACCCGGTCGACGATCTCCAGCCCGTAGCCCTCGAGGCCGACGAACTTGCGGGGGTTGTTGGTGATGAGCCGGATGCGGCGGACCCCCAGGGCGACCAGGATCTGGGCCCCGACGCCGTAGTCCCGCTGGTCGGGCAGGAAGCCCAGCCGGCGGTTGGCCTCGACGGTATCGGCCCCCTCGTCCTGGATGGCGTAGGCCTTGATCTTGTTGGCCAGGCCGATGCCCCGGCCCTCGTGGGTCATGATGTAGAGGACGATGCCCCGGCCTTCCTTCTCGATCATCTCCATGGACTTGTGGAGCTGGTCGCCGCAGTCGCAGCGCTCGGAGCCGAAGGTGTCGCCGGTCAGGCATTGGGAATGGGCGCGGACGAGGGCCGGCCGGTCCGGATCGATCTCGCCCTTGACCAATGCGACGTGGTGCTCGGCCCGGATGGTGTCCTCGAAAACGAGCAGGCGGAAACGGCCGAAGCGGGTGGGCAGGTCGGTCTCCTCGAGCTTGCGGACCAGGGTCTCGTGCTTCATCCGGTAGCGGATGAGGTCGGCGATGGTCAGGATGGGGATGCCGTGCTCGCGGCTGACCTGCTCGAGTTCCGGCATCCGGGCCATCGTGCCGTCCTCGTTCATGATCTCGCAGATGACGCCGGCCGGCCTCAGCCCGGCCAGGCGGGCCAGGTCCACGGCGGCCTCGGTCTGTCCGGCCCGGGCGAGGACGCCCCCCTCGCGGGCCTGCAGGGGGAACACGTGCCCCGGCCGGGCCAGGTCGGCGGGCCGGGCCGCGGGGTCGACGGCGACCAGGATGGTCCGGGCCCTGTCGGCGGCGGATATCCCGGTCGAGATCCCTTCACGGGCGTCGATCGAGACGGTGAAAGCCGTCTGGTAGCGGGCCGTGTTCTCGTTGACCATGAGCGGGAGATGGAGCTCTTCGAGCCGTTCGCGGGTCAGGGGCAGGCAGACGAGACCGCGCCCGTGGCGGGCCATGAAGTTGATGATCGCGGGGGTGACCTTCTCGGCGGCGACCATCAGGTCGCCCTCGTTCTCGCGGTCCTCGTCGTCGACGATGATGATCATCCGGCCGGCCCGGACGTCCTCGATGGCCTGTTCGACGGGAACCATCTTGTGCTCTTCGGTCATGGGTCTTTCGCCAGGTGTTCACAGCGGCGCGCGGGGGCCCGGTCAGCCCGGCCGGCGCCTTTGAGACAGCCAATTATACACGTATTTGCCGATCATGTCACATTCGATGTTGACCTTCGCCCCGGCCCGGAGGCCGCCGAGGTTCGAGCCCTCGAGGGTCAGGGGGATGAGCTCGACCTCGAAGGACGACGGGCCGAGCGCGGCGATCGTCAGGCTCACCCCGTCGACGGCCACCGAGCCCTTGGGGATGAAGTACGGGCGGAGGGCGGCGGGATAGGAGACGGTCAGCCTCCTGCCCGGAAGCCGCGCCGAGGCCTTGAGGACCCGGCCGACGGCATCGACGTGCCCGGTGACGAGGTGTCCGCCGAGAGGGGTCGAGAGGGTCAGCGGGGGCTCGAGATTGAGCCGGTCTCCGGACTTGAGGCTTCCGAGCGTCGTCCTCTCGAGGGTCTCCCGGGACAGGTCGAAGCGGAGCCCGTCCCGGCCCGCCCCGAGAAGGCTCAGGCAGACGCCGTTGACGGCCAGGCTCCCGCCCGGGGGAGGGACCGGCGAAAGGCCCGGCGCCTCGACGACGAGCTCCCGGCGGCCGCGGAGGAAGCCCCGGAAAACGCCTTGATGGGTGATGAGGCCTGTGAACATCAGAAGTATCCCTCCAGGATGATGTCGTCCTCGAGCGAAAAGGACCGCAGGCGCTTGAGCGGCAGGGCGTTCCGGACCTTCTCCGCGCCCCGCCCGCCGTAGAGGCCGGGGGCGTCCCGGCCGCCGACGAGCTTGGGCGAGTAGGTCAGAACGGCCTTGTCGGCCAGCTTGCTCTCGATGAACCCGGTGAACAGGCGGCTCCCGCCCTCGACGAGCAGGGCGGCGATCTCGCGCCGGCCGAGCTCGGCGAGGATCGCGTCGAGCGTCCATTCCTTCCGTCCGCCGCCCGGCCGGACGACTTCCGCGCCCCGCCGCTCGAGGGCCCGGGCGTTGGCCGCCGGCGCCCCGCTCCCGGCGAAGACGAGGACGGGCCCCCCGCGGAGGGTCGACAGGACCCTTGCGCCGAGGGGGAAGCGCAGCCGGGGATCGAGGACGACGCGGGCGATCCTCTTGCCCGGCCAGTTGGCGTGACGCACGGTCAGGCGGGGGTCGTCGGCGAGTATCGTGTTGACGCCGATCATCAGCGCGTCGTGCTCGCCCCGCAGCAGATGGACGTAATCCCTCGTTCCCGCCGACGAGATCCACTTGGAATCGCCGCTCCGGCAGGCGATCTTGCCGTCCATGGTCAGGGCCGCCTTGAGGGTCACGAACGGGACCCGGCGGGTGATGTACTTGAAGTAAGCCTCGTTCATCGCGGCCGCCCGGTGGGCGAGAAGACCGACGGAGACGGCGATGCCCGCGGTCCTCAGGCGCCGGACGCCCCGGGCGTGGACGAGGGGATTGGGGTCGAGGGCGGAGACGACGACCCGCGCGGGCCCGGCGGCGATGACCCGGTCGACGCAGGGCGGGGTCCGACCCCAGTGGACGCACGGCTCGAGGGTCAGATAGAGCGTCGCGCCCCTGGCCCTCTTTCCGGCGGCGCCGAGGGCCAGGATCTCGGCGTGGGGCTTGCCGGCCTCCTCGTGGCAGCCGAGGCCGACGATGCGGTCCCCGCGGACGACGACGGCGCCGACGAGCGGGTTGGGGCTCGAGCGGCCGCGGGCCTTGCCGGCCAGGCCGTAGGCCATTTCCATGTAGGCGAGGTCCTTTGCGCGGTTCATGACAGCAGGGCCTCGACGAAGTCCCGGGGCGCGAAATCGACGAGATCGTTCTCGCCCTCGCCGACGCCGAGGAACAGGATGGGCAGGACGAGCTCGCCGGCGATGCCGATGACCGTGCCGCCTTTGGCCGTGCCGTCGACCTTGGTCAGGACGATGCCCGTCAATCCCGAGAACTTCAGGAACTCCCGGGCCTGGACGAGGGCGTTCTGGCCGACGCTCGCGTCCAGGACGAGAAGGGATTCGAGGCGGGCCGACGGGGCTTCGCGACCGATGACGCGCTTGACCTTTTCGAGCTCGTTCATGAGGTTGGCGTTGGTGTGGACCCGCCCGGCCGTGTCCACGAGGAGCACGTCCGTGCCCCGGGCCTTGAAGGCCTGCAGGGCGTCGAAGACGACCGAGGCCGGGTCGGCGCCGTATTGACCCTTGAACACCGGGACGTCGAGCTTCTTCCCCCACAGGGCGAGCTGCTCCTGGGCGGCCGCCCGGAAGGTGTCGGCGGCGGCCATCATGACCCGCTTCCCGCCCTGTGTGAAGCGCAGCCCGAGCTTGGCCGTCGAGGTCGTCTTCCCGCCGCCATTGACCCCGACCATCAGGATGACGACCGGGGAAGAGTCGAAGTCGAAGGCGCCGGAGCGGCGGCCGAGGGCGGTTTCGAGCTCCTCCTTGAGGGCCTGCCGCAAGCCGGCCTCGGGCTCGTCTTTGGCCGTCCGGGCGCGAAGGGAATCGAGGATCCGGGAGGCCGCGGCCGTTCCGACGTCGGCCAGGATGAGGGCCTCCTCGAGGTCGTCGAGGATCTCCTCGCGGCGACGGCCGCTCCGGAAAACGTCCCCTATTCTCTTGAAGACGCCGCGGGTCTTGGAGAGCTTTTCGCGCAGGTCGACAGGCACAGCTTAAGGATTATATTTTTCAATCGGTTAATTGTCAACGCCACGAACATTTTCACGTTGCCTTGACACATCGAAAATTCTGCTTGACATTCATTTTTTTTCGGTTATCCTGCTTTCAGTTGGGGGGGGACTCAAATGGTTCCGTTTTTTGGGTGTGCCTCAAAAGGCGGATTGTCCTGCGTAATGCCTATTCTAAGACCACCATCTCAGGAAATTTAGACCGGTCGGAATCTATATGTCTCATCATGTTCAGGCGAGGGAGGTGGTTGATATGATCTAGCCAGCTGTCCACGACGGGTTTTTACATAAAAAATATTGATGTGGGGGGGTTCAAATGAAAGAATCGTTTTTTACGATGGGATCAGCTTTTGTCTTTTTGATTTCTCTGTTTTTATTGACGGGGGCGACGAACGATCAAGACGCCGAAATGGACGAATTCGTTCCTCACGAAGTCCTGGTCAAAGTCAAACCGGAGGCCGGACGGGCCATGGCCATAGAAGCAATCGAATCGCTTCAGGCCAAGGTTGCTACCTATCTTGGCAAAGAGGTCCCTTTAGCCGAGTGGGACCCGGACATCAGGGCCAAAAGGTCGTTCCTAGGCGACCCATACTTGCTTCATATCAGAGTCCCGGAACATATCGGCACGGAGCGGGCTATCTCCATTCTCAAGATGAAGTCGAATGTGGAATACGCTGAGAAGAATGGAATACTCCGTTTCTGCGTTGTCCCAAACGATCAGCATTTTCCTAAGCTATGGGGAATGCGGAACATCGGCCAGACCGGTGGGATAGTGGATGCCGATATTGACGCGCCTGAGGTCTGGGACATTTTCATCGGGAGCCCGGATGTCGTCGTAGCCGTATTGGATTCCGGCATTCAGTATGACCATACCGACCTGCAGGATAACATCTGGACAAATCCAAACGAGATCCCCGGCAACGGCATCGATGATGACGGCAACGGTTATATCGATGACTGCCGGGGATGGGATTTCTTTTCCGGGGACAACGATCCTATGGACACCTATGGTCATGGAACCCACGTTGCCGGCACAATCGGGGCGAAGGGGAACAACGGAGCCGGCGTGACCGGGGTGTGCTGGACCGTAAAGCTCATGGCCTTGAGGGTCGGACCCGGCCCTGGAATTGACATTGCCAGCGCCATAAACGCGATAGATTACGCGAAAGACATGAACGCCAGAGTCATCAACGCAAGTTGGAGTGGGCCTACCTACAATCAATCGCTTTACAATGCAATTCAGAGATCCCAGGGCAAAGGGGTCCTTTTTGTCGCTGCTGCAGGTAATTATCGACCGCCAATTCAGTGGTATGACAACGACAAGAAACCCGTATATCCGGCTTCTTACAGCCTCAATAGTGTCCTGGCTGTGCTGTCAACCGATCACAACGACAACCTGTCATCTTTTTCTCACTATGGGAAGACAAGCGTAGACATAGGAGCGCCGGGAGGAACAGGCGACGGATCTATTAAAGACATCTACAGCACCATAATCGGCGGTACTTATGGGTATAGCAATGGAACATCCATGGCCGCGCCTCATGTGGCCGGGGTGGCGGCGCTGGGCATTGGGAAATGCCCGCCTATCACGTTTTCTCAGCTGAAGTTGAGACTGCTGGCCAAAGTGGATGTCCTCGCGTCCCTCAACAACAAGTGCGTCTCCAACGGACGGGTCAACGCCCATAAGGTCATTTATGACCCTGCAGCTCCCAATGCGCCGGGCAATCCGGGGGCGGTTCCTACGGGCTGGACGGCCATCAGATTGACCTGGACCGACAATTCCACGAACGAGATCGGATTCGAGTTGCAGAGAAAGGCCCCGGGAATGCCCGACCATGCTTATCTGAAAAGCGACGAGGCCAACCAGACAGCTATCGAGGATTGGGCCGCTGTGGCAGGTCAAGCCTTTTTCTACAAGCTCAGGGCCTACAACATGGCCGGTCTCTCGGGCTTCGCCAATGAGGTGAGCGCTACGATCCCGATCGGCTCTCCCCAGCCTCCGTCCGGACTCAATGCCTTCTGGGACTGGGGGCAGGGTGCGGTGCAGCTCACGTGGATGGACATGTCGAATAATGAGGAGCACTTCTACGTCGAGAGGAAATCCGAATGGGAATCTCTATGGACCCAGATCGCCGAGCTCGGCCAGAACTATGTTTCTCACTATGATAGCGGTGTGGCGGGGGACACGTTCTATTCTTACCGCGTCAAGGTGGCGAATCCCATAGGCGACGCGTATTCGGATATCGTCCAAGTCTACGTTCCGCAGTATTGAGAGATGGCCTGGTCTTCTCGACGGCCTCCCGGCTGAGGGGGAACAGGTTCCAAATGAGCAAGACACGTCCTCCCCGGCCGAATATGCTGACTCGCAGGAATTCCCTTGCCTTTGTTGCGCTACTTGTTGATGATACACATGAAAAGAGGCTGGGAATGAAAAGGATTGGCATATTCCTCTTGTTGACCGTTTTCGGGGCCAATCTGTCCATGGCTTCCGAGGAACGCTTTCCGAGAGTCAGCTTCAAGTTGTCGGGCGGACCGGGGATTTTGAACGTCGGGGATATCAACAAGGTGCTGAAAAGCCTCAGCGATAACCAAGTGTTACGAAATCTGAGAAAAGATAATCCGGATAACGATCCGGACCGGAGTCATGTCGAAGGGTATCTCAAAGCTTTACGCAATACCTACACGACTTGGGAGGCCGAACTGAGGCTCGACCTGTCCCCGCGGCTGGGGTTCGGCATTTCCACGCTTTCTCCCATTCACAGGGAGTATGAAAGCTCGCTCACTTATACATATGTGGGGGCATTCGGTCCACAAGTCACGACCTGGACTTACAGGCCGGAGTTCACGGTTTCGTCACCGCTGATTTTCAATTTCTATTATTCCATGAACGCGGGGGCCAGGCGGACTGTTTTCGTCAATGCAGGAATCGGCCACTATTCAGGAAAGATGTCAGTGTACCTCAATTATGAGCAGTTCTATCCGGCCGGCGGCTTCTATGTGGAAGAGATCGACTGCAAGACACAGGCTAAGTCTTCTCCCGGCTTTCACGCCGGCGCAAGTCTGGAATATGCTCTTCTTAAGAATCTGGCTTTAGTAATAGACATGCGCGGAAGCTTTGTCAGAATTAGTAACTTTAAAGGCGTAATGGATTGGGAAAATAACTTTGGGCAGAAATATTCGACTATCGGATATCTGTATCATTTCTGGATGTTTGACTGGCGGACCGGACTTAGCTATAGGGGGCTGGAGGTCTGGGAAAGACCTCCGGATATCGATCTTCGATGCCCAGATGGAATTAGAAAAGCGAGATTGGATCTGAGCGGGTATTCGATAAGGGTAGGGATTAAATTAGGTTTGTTTTAAGAGGAAGGGCGGACCCATCTCGCTTAGCGTTGACTAGTGCCGTCGCTGTGCTCCAAGGGACGGCGGATTCTGTTGAGGGCCCCCGGGCGAATGTGCTAGATTGAGGCCGGGATGAACACGTCGATCTGGGCCGTCAGCCCCCCGAGCGCCGAGGCCGACGCTCTGGCCCAGGCCCTGGGCGTGCCGGCGGTCATCGGCCGCGTTCTCGTCAACAGGAAGATCCTGACCGAAGAGGAGGCCCGCTCGTTCCTGTTCGGCGGCCTGGATTCGATGCACGATCCCTACCTGATGAAGGGCATGGCCAGGGCCGTCGAGAGGATCCACGAGGCCATCGGCAAGAGCGAGAAGATCCTCATCTTCGGCGATTACGACGTGGACGGCGTGCTGTCGGTCGTCATGCTCCTCAGGGCCCTGCGGTCCCTCGGCGCCCGGGTCGATTACTTCATCCCCGAGCGGCTGACGGACGGCTACGGGCTCAAAGCCGCCCATGTCGGCGTCCCCGTCGAGCGCGGGGCGGGGCTGGTCATCAGCGTGGACTGCGGGATCAAGGCCGTCGAGTTCACGGCCCTGGCCCGGGAGAAGGGCATCGACGTCATCGTCACCGACCATCACCGCCCTGGCGAGTCCCTGCCCGAGGCCGTGGCCGTCCTCAATCCCGTCCTCGAGGACTCGGGGTATCCGGAACCCGGCCTGGCCGGCGTCGGAGTGGCCTTCAAGCTCATCCAGGCCCTCCTCGAGAGGGCCGGCAAGGGCGCGCTCCTGCCGCATTATATGAAGCTCGTCTCGATCGGGACCGTGGCCGACGTCGCCGCGCTCAAGGGCGAGAACCGGCTGTTCGTCAAGCACGGGATGAAGGGGCTCTCGAGCGTCGCCAACACCGGGCTCCGCAGCCTGATCGAGGCCTGCGGCCTGGCCAACAGGAAGATCTCCGAGAGCGACCTCGGTTTCCGCCTCGGGCCGCGCATCAACGCCGCCGGCCGGATGGGCATGACCGACCTGGCCGTCCGTCTCTTCTTCGCGGAGACCCCGGAGGAATCCGAGGCGCTCGTCCGGGAGCTCGACGAGCTCAACTCGCAGCGTCAGAGGACCGAGGAGCGGATCTTCAACGAGGCCCGGGACAGGATCGAGGACAAGGGCCTCGACGGGAGATACAAGTGCCTGGTCCTCGGCAGCGAGGCCTGGCACCGCGGGGTCATCGGCATCGTGGCCTCCAAGCTCAAGGACCACTTCCACCGGCCCGTCCTGCTCTTCGCCTACGAGGACGGCCGGGCCCACGGCTCCGGACGGAGCCTGTCCGACGTCCCGCTCATCGACATCCTGGACGAGTGCCGCCACCTATTCCTGAGCTATGGGGGGCACAAGTACGCCGTAGGATGCACGTTATCAAGGGACAGGATGGCCGAGTTCAAGAGCGTCCTCAACCCGCTGGCCGAGGCCCGCATCGCCGAGGACAGCTTGAAGAGAAAGATCCGCGTCGACGGGCCTCTCGGCTTCCCGGATATCGACGGCCGGTTCCTCGACGCCTTCGCCCTCCTCTTCCCGTTCGGGATCGGCAATCCCAAGCCCGTCTTCCTGGCCGAGGACGTCGAGGTCGCCGGCGAGCCCCAGGTCCTCCAGAGGAAGCACATCAAGTTCCTGGGCCGGCAGAACGGGAGGGTCCTGGAGGTCCTCGGCTGGGACAAGGCGGACTGGCGGCATGTCCTCCGCCGCGGCTCCCGCGTCAGCATCGTCTATTCACTGATGCTGTCCGAATACCTGGGGGTCCCAAAGGTCCGCGTGTCCGTGGAGGACATCAGGGTCTGAAGAGATGACCGCTCAAAAAGCGTCCCCGGCGGCGCGCCTCGCGGGCTGGGCGGCCGTCATGACGGCCGCCCTTCTGACAGGGGCCGTCATCCTCCACCTCGCCGGCCGCCGGGAGCGTCCGGCCCGGTCCGAGGACGCCCGGGCGCCCGCCGCAAGCGGGCCGGTCGACAGGAAGGAGAAGGTCCGGCACCGCGAATTCCTCGAAGGCAGGACATCGGCCGAGATCATGGCCGACCGCTATTTTCTGGGGCCTGACGGCCTCCGCCATCTGGAAGGAGCGGTGGAGGTCGCCGAGTACGGCCCGGACGGCGCCGTCGTCTCCCGCATTTCCGCCGACGAGATCCTGTACGACGAGGACCGGAGCTTTTTCCGCATCTCCGGCCGGGCCCGGATCTCCGTCGAGAACGTCGTTCTCGAGGGCCCTCGTTTCGAATACGATCAGGCCGGCGGCGCCTTCCGGACCGGGCAAGGCGGCGCGTTCCTCTCGGAGAGGATGTCCGGAGAGGCCGCCGGGATCTCCTATGCGCGGGAAAGCGAGGAAGTCCTCCTGTCCGGCGGTTTCCGGATCGCGATCGGGGCCCGGGACCCCGGCGCCGGAGGCCCCGTCCTGACCGGGGAGAGCCTCCGTTTTCTCCGTGTCCCGGGCCGCGGGGAGGCCGGCGGCCGGGTCCGCTTCGCCCACGGCCGGATCGAGGGCGCGGCGGAGGCCATGACGTTCGCCCTCGACGACGAGGGGCGGTCCTTCCGTTCCATGGACCTTGACGGGGAGCCGTCCATCACGCTCGATGGGCCGGCGGGGGATGGCGCCGCGGGCCTGACGCTGCGGTCCGACACGATCTCAGCGTCTTTCTCCTCCGATGACGGGAGGATCGAGACCCTGGAGGCCCGGGGCGGGGCGCGGCTGTCGCTCTTCTCTCCGGCCGAGTGGCGGGTCCTTCTCACAGCCGGGAGGATCCAGGTCCGTCTCGAGGGGTCTGGCGAGGTCCGGCGCTGGGCCGCGTCGGAGGGTTTCCGGATGGAATATGCCGGAGAGCCGGAGCGGGATTGGACGCTCGAAGGCGCAGCCGGCGAAGGCGACGGCGGGCTTCGTTCGCTCCGGGCGGCGGCGGGGGCCGGGCGGGAGGCCGCCCTCGAGTCCGCCCGCTTCCGGGTCGCGGCCGCGGCCTTGGAGCTTGCGGACGAAGGCCGCGAGGTCAGGGCGGAAGGCGGCCTCGAGGGACTTTTCCGGTCCCGGCCCGACGTTCCTCTGGGGTTCTTTTCGAGCGAGGCGCCTATCCTCGTCTCGGCGGAACGCATGGAGAGGAGCGGGCGGACGGGGCAAGCGCGGTTCGAAGGGACGGCCCGCATCCGGCAGGGCGATCGCAGGATCGAGGCCGGGGACCTGAGCGTGGATGAGGGGACTGGAGAAGTCCGGGCCCGGGGAAGGGCCGCGGCCCGTTTCCCGCACGGGCCGGGACGCGGAGCGGACGGGGAGGCCGTCGAGGCGGGAGGAGACGCCTTGAGCTATTCACCCCCGGACCGGCTCCTCTCTCTCCGGGGAAAGGGCTTCGTCCGGATGCGCGGCGCGGCGCTGGCCGCCGAGGAGATCGCCGGCGTCCTTGGAGAGAGCGGCCGGGGCCTCGATACGCTGACCGCCCGGACGGGGGTCGTCGTCTCGCGGGGCCGGTATGAAGGGCGTGGCGGGGAGGCCCGCTACGACGCGGCCGCGGACCGGATCGAGATCGGCGGGAATCCCGTCCTCGTCGACGGCGACGGCCGCGTCTCCAGGGGGAGCAAATTGACATTTGACCTGGCCGATGATAGAATCCGGCTCGAAAACGAGGGACAAGGAAGGTCCACGACCGTCATCAAATCGCGAACGATGAGAGGGTTCCTGCGAGCGGTCGACCTGAAAAAGCGTTACGGGACGAAAAAGGCCGTCGACGGCGTGTCGATCGAAGTCGGGGAGGGGGAAGTCGTCGGGCTTCTGGGCCCCAACGGGGCGGGCAAGACCACTACGTTCTCGATGATCCTGGGCCTCGTCCCTCAGGACGGCGGCCGCGTTTACCTGCGGGACGAGGACATCACGGACTGGCCGATGTACCGGCGGGCCCGCAAGGGGCTCGTGCTCCTGCCGCAGGAGCCGTCCGCCTTCCGCAAGCTGAGCGTGGAGGCCAATCTCCTGGCCGTACTCGAGACCCGGCCGAGGGGAGCGGCTTCGAGGAGGTCCAGGGTGGCCGAGACGCTGGCCGAGTTCGGGCTCGAACATTTGGCCGGGGCCCGGGCCGTGACCCTTTCGGGAGGGGAGCGGCGGCGCCTGGAGATCGCCCGGGCGATGATCACCGATCCCGAGTTCCTCCTGCTCGACGAGCCGTTCACGGGGATCGATCCCTTGTCGGTCCGCGACCTCCAGACGATTATCCGCAAGCTCCGGGACAAGGGGCTCGGCATCCTGCTGACCGACCACTCCGTCCGCGAGGCCCTCGAGGCCACGGACCGGGCCTATATCCTCGACGGCGGCCGGATCCTCAAGGAGGGGGCGCCCGGGGACATCGTCGCTTCGGAGGACGTCCGCAAGAGTTATTTGGGAGACCAGTTCCGTCTATAATAGGTGAGGAGGACCGCTTCGAGATGAGGAGACAGGCCCGATGACCCTCCGCCAGAGGCTCGACCAGAGGCAGGTCCAGAAGCTCATCCTGGCCCCCGCCCTGCAGCAGGCCATCAAGCTCCTGCCGCTGACGAACCTGGAGCTCATCGAGGTCATCGACGCCGAGCTGGCCGAGAACCCGATGATCGAGATCGAAGGGGAGGCCCTCGACCGGGCCGCCCGCGAGCGCGAGGCCGCCGAGGAGGAAGGCGGGCCCAAACCCCCCGAGAACGTCCTCGAAGGCCTGGCGCCCGGGGCCGACGGGCCGAAATCCGACCCGGACGCCGACGGACAGTTCGAGGCCAGCTTCCAGGAATATCTCGACGAGGGGTTCCGGCCCCATTTTTATGAGAACAAGGAATCCCTGTCCCTCGAGAACACCCTGTCCCGGACGCCCTCGCTCTGGGACCATCTGAACTGGCAGGCCACCCTGACCTTCACGGGAGCCGGGGACCTGGAGCTCGCCGAGAGGATCATCGGCGACATCGACGAGGACGGCCGCCTGACCTCCTCCGTCGAGGAGCTGGCCCGCCTCAACAGGACGACGGCCGAGAGGGTGGAGACCGTCCGCGAAAAGATCAGGACCTTCGACCCCGTCGGATGCGGCAGCCTCGATCTCCGCGAGGCGCTCCTGGCCCAGATGGACCACCTCCAGATCGAGGACCCGACGGCCCGGGCCATCGTCTCCCGCCACCTCCCGCTCCTCGAGAGGTCGGATTATGCCCAGCTGTCGAGGCTTCTCGGCATCCCCCTGTCCGAGGTCAAAGTCCACATCGACGTCATCCGCAGCCTCGATCCCGCCCCGGGCCGCAAGTACACCGAGGAGAAGGCGGCCTATGTCGTGCCGGACATCCTCGTCACCAAGGAAGGCGACGAGTGGGCCATCACGGTCAACGACGAGGGATTGCCGCGGTTGAAGATCAGCCCCCATTACCGGGCCATGCTGGCCCAGGCCGCCGAGCGGCAGCCCGAGGCCCAAGCCTTCCTCAGGGACAGCCTGAAGAAAGCCCTCTGGTTCATGCGCAGCCTGGACCAGAGGAACCAGACCATCCACAAGGTCGCCCGTCACATCGTCGACCGGCAGAAGGACTTCTTCGAGAAGGGCATGGACCACATCCGGCCCATGACCCTCATGGAGATCGCCCAGGACATCGGCGTCCACGAGTCGACCGTCGGACGGGTCGTCGCCAACAAGTTCATGCAGACCCCCCAGGGGGTCTATCCCCTGAAATACTTTTTCCACAAATCGCTCCCGGGCAGCTACGGCGAGGACGTCTCCTCTCTCAAGGTCAAGGAGAAGATCCGCAAGATCGTCGAGGGCGAGGACCGGGCCAACCCGATGAGCGACATCGAGATCGGGGAGCTGCTGGCCAAGGAGGGCCTGCGGATCGCCCGCCGCACGGTCGCCAAGTACCGCCAGCAGCTCAAGATCGAGCCGTCCCACATCCGGAAACGGAAGTCCATCGTGGAGGAGAGGCCATGAACGTCCATTACACGGCGCGCCAGGCGGAGCTGACCCCCGAGATCCGGGCCTACTGCGAGAAGCGGCTGGGCCGGCTCAAGAAGCTCGTCCGGGACGTCCTCGAGGTCACGATCGTCCTCGGCGTCCAGAAGAACCGGAACCGGGCCGAGATCCATGTCCGGGCCGCGGGCGGCGGCATCGTCGTCGCCGAGGAGACCATGGACATGATGGACTCCCTCAACCGGGCCTTCGACAACCTGGAGCGGAAGATCAAGAAGGAGCGGGACAAGTGGCGGGAGAAGAAGCGGCGGGGCGGGCGGGAGCGGAAGGCCCTGGCCCCCGCCCTCGAGGCTCCCGAGGACGAGAAGAGGATCATCCGCAGCGCCCACTATTCCCTCAAGCCCATGACCCTGGAGGAGGCCGTCATCCAGCTCGACATCAGGTCCAAGGAGGTCTTCATGTTCCGCCGCCGGGGATCGGAGGAATGGGCCGTGGTCTTCCGCCGCAAGGACGGCCATTACGGGCTCGTCGAGCCGGATTGACCGGGAGAGAGCGCGACGTGAAGCTCCATTCGCTGCTCGAAGAGGACATGGTCCTTTCGCGGCTCGAGGCCCGGGACCGCGCGGGCGTCCTGGCGGAAATGGTCTCCCGTTTGGAGAACGGGTCGAAGGTCTCGCATGGGGAAGCCGTCCTCGACAAGCTCCTCAAGCGGGAGGAGATGGGCACGACGGCCATCGGACGGGGCGTGGCCGTCCCTCACTGCCGGGCCGGCGGCGTCAAGGCCCCCGTCCTCCTGCTGGGCCTGTCGGAGGAGGGCGTGGCCTTCGGGTCCACCGACGGCAAGCCAGCGCACGCGTTCTTCCTGCTCGTGTCCCCGCAGGACGATCCGAGCGTCAGCCTCCGCATCCTGGCCGCCATCGCCTCCTTGACCCGCGGGTCGCGAGGGCTGGCTTCGAAGCTCCTGCGGGCCGACGGGCCGGCCCGGGTCCTGGAGATCCTCAGGGCGGAGGAGGAGAAGATCCGTGCCTGAGAAGGACCCTGCCGGGCCCACTTCGGCGCGGACGACGATCTCGGCCGGTTTCCTGAGGATCTTCGAGGTCGGCGTCCTCGTCCTGGGCGACAGCGGCATCGGCAAGAGCGAAAGCGCCCTGGAGCTCATCGCCCGGGGCCACAAGTTCATCGCCGACGACATCGTCGAGGTCCGTAAAACGGCCAAAGGCCTGCTCGTCGGCTCGGCGCCGGCCCTCAGCCGGAATTTCATGGAGATCCGCGGCCTGGGGATCATCAACATCAAGGCCATCTTCGGGCCCCGGTCGATCGTCCGGGAATCGAGGATCGACCTCGTCATCCGGCTGAGGAAGTGGCAGCAGGGCTTCGAGGTCGACCGCCTGGGGCTCAAGGCGGACGAGAGCGTCCCCATCCTCGACAAGAGGGTCCCCCAGCTGGCCATCCCCGTCGCCCCGGGCCGCAACATCGCGACGCTGATCGAGGTGGCCTGCAAGGTCCACAAGCTGCGGGCCAAGGGCTACAGCGCCCCCGACGAGATCGTCCGCCGGCTCGACAAGGCCATGACTTGAGGCGAGACATGAAGACCGCGGCCAAGGACAACCGCTTCCTGATCGTCACCGGCCTCTCCGGCTCGGGGAAGACCGTCGTCAGCAGGGCCCTGGAGGACCTCGGCTACTACTGCATCGACAACCTCCCGGCCAAGCTCATCCCGGACCTCGTCGACCTCTGGCTGAAGAAGAAGGTCGAGATCGAGCGGGTGGCCCTGGTCATCGACATCCGGGAGCCCCGCTTCCTCTCGGAGTTCCCCCGGGTCTTCCGCGAGATCCGGAAAAGGGCCCCGGCGCGCCTCATCTTCCTCGAGGCCTCCAACGAGACGCTGGTCAAGAGGTTCAGCGAGACCCGCCGCCCTCACCCCTTGACCCGCCGCAAGCCCATCCTGGAAGGGGTCCGGCTCGAACGGAAGCGGCTGGCCGGCATCCGGAAGATGGCCGACGACATCGTCGACACCTCGAACCTGAACATCACCCAGCTCCGGGACGTCATCACCGGGAAGGTCCTGCGCCGGAAGCCTCGGCCGCTCCAGGTCCTCCTCGTCAGCTTCGGGTACAAGCACGGGCTGCCCCTCGACTCCGACCTCGTCTTCGACACCCGGTTCCTGCCGAACCCCTTCTACGTCGACCGCCTGAGAAACAGGTCCGGCAAGACCCGGAGCGTCCGGGAGTTCGTCCTCGGCTCGCCGGGGGCCCGGGGGTATCTCCGGGAGCTCTTCCGGTTCGCCGCCGACGCCGTCCCGCGGTTCGCCCGGGAGGGCAAGAGCACCCTGACCGTGTCCGTCGGGTGCACGGGAGGCCGCCACCGCTCGGTCGTCATCGCCGAAGAGCTCCGCGCGCATCTCAAGGCCCGGGGGTGCGTCGTCAAGATTTATCACCGGGACCTTTTTAAATGACCGCCTTTCCGCTACAATAAGGGCCGGACCGGAAAGGGTCCGTCATCATGATCGGCGGGATCATCGTTTGCCACGGGAAGATGGCCGAGGAGCTCCTCGGGGCCCTGGCCATCATCCTCGGCGAGGCCCCCAACATCGAGGCCATCTCCATCGGCTGGTACGACGACGTCGAGGACTCGAAGCGGAAGATCAACCAGAGCCTCAAGCGGGTGGACCAGAAGAACGGGGTCATCATCTTCACGGACATGTTCGGCGGGACGCCGTCGAACCTGAGCTTCAGCTTCCTCAAGGACAACCGCGTCGAGGTCATCACCGGGATCAACCTGCCCATGCTCATCAAGTTCGTCTCCCTCCAGAGGAGCAACAATCTCAATGACGTGGCCCGCAAGGTCGTGGACCAGGGCAAGAAGAACATCCACCTCGTCGGCGCCCTGCTCAGCTCGCGCGCCAAGTGAGGCGGCCATGATCGGGAAGGACGTCACGATCAAGAACAAGCTGGGCCTTCACGCCCGGGCGGCCGTCAAGTTCGTCAACCTCTCCCACCGCTTCAGCTCGTCCGTGAAGATCGTCAAGGACGGCACCGAGATCGACGGCAAGAGCATCCTCGGGATCCTGACCCTGGCCGCGACCAAGGGGACGCCGATCCGGCTCGTCGTCTCGGGCAAGGACGAGGCGGCCGCCATGGGGGCCCTCGTCGAGCTCATCGACAACCGCTTCGACGAGAGTGAGTGAGGATCGTGGACATCATCCGGCTGAGGGGAACGGGCGTGTCGCCGGGCATCGCCATGGGCGAGGTCCTCCTGCCCCGCCGCCTCGTCTTCACCTCCCGGAAAGAGGCCATCTCGGAATCCCAGGTCGAGGACGAGCTGATGCGCGTGCGCCGGGCCGTCGACCGGACCCGGGGCGACCTCGTCCGGATCAAGGACAACATCCGGGAGAAGATGGGCCGGGAGAGCGCCTTCATCTTCGACGCCCACCTCCTGATCCTGGAAGACGCGTCCCTCGTCTCCGGCATCGAGGCCGCCATCCGCGAGGAGAAGGTCCGCGCCGAATGGGCCCTGTCCCAGGCCAACCTCCGCTACGAACAGCTCTTCGAATCCCTCAACGACGACTACTTCCGGCAGCGGAAATCGGACGTCTCCGACGTCCTGACCCGCGTCTACCGGAACCTCGAGACCGGACGCGGCCGGGAGGAATCCCCGCTGAAGCAGCACATCCTCGTCGCCCGCGAGCTGCTGCCGTCCGAGGCCGCCCTGCGCCTGAGCAAGAAGATGACGCTGGGCATCGCCCTCGACATGGGCGGTCCGACGTCCCATACGGCCATCCTGGCCCGGTCCCTGAACATCCCGGCCGTCCTCGGGCTGAGGGACGTCACCCGCGCGGTCCGCGAAGGCGACTTCGTCATCGTCGACGGCAGCGAGGGGGAGATCATCATCAACCCGCCGCCCGCCGTCCGCAGGGAGTTCCAGGCCAAGAAGGAGAAGTACGAGGCCTACGGGCGGGAGCTGCGGAAGACGGCCCGGCTGAAGGCCGTGACCCTCGACGGCGTCCGCTTCACGCCGATGGCCAACATCGAGCTGCCCGAGGAAGTCCCGATGGCCGTGTCGATGGGCGCGGAAGGGATCGGCCTGTTCCGGTCCGAGTTCATCTATCTCCAGCGCGAGACCCTGCCGTCCGAGGAGGACCACTTCGAGATCTACTCCAAGATCGCCCGCGGGGCCTTTCCCCACCCGGTCGTCATCCGGACCGTCGACATCGGCGGCGAGAAGAGCCTGCCCCGCTTGAACATCGAAAAGGAGCCCAACCCCGCCCTGGGCCTGCGGGGCCTGCGCTTTTCGCTGAAGAACAAGGGCCTGTTCCGGACCCAGCTCCGGGCCGTCCTGCGGGCCAGCGGCCGGAAGAACGTCCGGATCCTCCTGCCGATGGTCACCGAGGTCGAGGAGATCGCCGAGTTCAAGGACCTCTTCGAGGAGGTCAAGGCCGGCCTGCGCCGGGAAGGGGAGCCCTTCGACGAGACGATCCCCGTCGGGGTCATGATCGAGGTCCCGGCGGCCGCGGTCCTGACCGACCTGCTGCTCAAGGAGGTCGATTTCGTCAGCATCGGGACGAACGACCTCATCCAGTATTACCTGGCCGTCGACCGTTCGAACGAGCCCGTGTCCTACCTCTTCAAGCCCCTCCATCCCGCCGTGCTGCGATTGACCCGCTCGGTCCTGCTGGCCGCGCGGAAGGCGGGCAAGGAGGCCGCCGTGTGCGGGGAAATGGCCGCCGATCCGCTGTCGGCCGTCGTCCTCCTGGGATTCGGCCTGAGGACGTTCAGCATGAACCCCATCTTCATCCCCCGGATCAAGAAGGCGCTCCGGTCGGTCGAGGTCCGGACGGCCGAGAAGATCGTCGAGGAGACCCTCAAGCTCGGCAGCGCGCGGGCCGTCGAGGAGTACGTCATCGAAGAGATCCTCGTCAAACACCCCGAGGTCTTCCTCACGGGCCAGATCGCCGAAAACCCCCGCAA
>JBBIGP010000027.1:19265-32180 GCA_037447475.1 Candidatus Aminicenantota bacterium | reverse complement strand
AAGCCGAGCCGGAGGAGAACCGCCTGGATGCGGTTGTCGTTCCGGGCCTTGCGGAGGTTCATCCAGAGGTCGTGGAGGGCGAGCGGAGGCCGGCCGTAAAAGACGGTCCAGAACACGTCCGGAGGCGCGGTTTCGGCGACCGGGCCGGACAAAGTGACGTCGAGGTAGGCGCGGGCCGGGACGTCGGCCTGCGGACGGCCGAGCTCCAGGACGAAGAGCGAGAAGAGGCCGGCCGCGGCCAGCAGGGCGAAGAACAAGAGGATGAGGACGACGTAGGTCCCTTTCTTCATGGCTACTCCTCACGCCTCGGCCGGGCGTCGGCGCCGGCCGGAGGCGCGTCAACTATACCAGAAACGCGGGCCCGGGAGAAAGACCGGACTTGATTTGCATTCCCGATTCGTGGAGAATAAGTGCGCCTCCCGGCGCGTCCGGCCCCGGGCCCGGCAACGACGGGAGAGTCAGGAGGTATTCTGAATGTCCTTCCAAAAGCTTTACGTCGGTAACCTCAACTACAAGACCACGGAAGTGTCGCTCAAGGACTTGTTCGCCCAGTACGGCGAGGTTACCTCGGTCAACATCCTGCAAGGCCGCGGCTTCGGGTTCGTCGAGATGGCCACGCCGGAAGCGGCCCAGGATGCCAAGGGCAAGTTGAACGGCTCCGAGTTCGACGGCCGCAAGCTCATCGTCAACGACGCCCGTCCCCGAACGGACAAGCCCCGGAACGACCGGCGGCCGGGCGGCGGGGACCGCAGAGGGTTCTCGAGGTTCTGAAGAAATCCTTCGTTTCGCCTTCATCGAATAGATCCCATCGGCAGCCGAGGGGACTCGGGGATATGCTCTCCGTCCGCGCGCAGCGGCTGAGGCCGGAGAGCCCTTCGGGGCGGTGAGCACGGAGGGGGGGCTCTGCGAGAGGAACGTCCCGGGACGGAAGAGTGAACCTTTCGGGAAGACCGGTCGTAGTAAGCGGTGAAGTCCCCCTGAGAGGAGAAGCTGACCGGTGCGCGTTCGAAAAAAGTCCCGATCCCGGCTCAAATAGGGCCGGACGGCGAACCCGGAGGGCCGGACAGGTGGAGGGCCGAGCGGACATCGAGGCCGGGACGGACGCGGCCGAAGTCTCCTCTCTCGTCGAGCGGATCAAGGCGGGGGACCGGGAGGCGTTCATGACGGTCGTCCGGCTGTACCAGCAGAAGGTCTTCGTCATGGCCTATTCCATCCTGCGCGACAAGGAGGACGCCCTCGACATCGTCCAGGAGACCTTCCTGAGGCTCTACCAGAAGATCGGGCAGTTCAAGCCGGGCAGCCCCTTTCAGGGATGGCTCATCCAGATCGCCAAGAACCTCAGCATCGACCACTACCGGAAGAACCGGCGGAAACGCCGGGAGTTCGAGACCTCGATGCCGATCGACGAGATCCCGGCGGCCGTCGAGGACCGAGACGCCGACTCGGGGGCCTCCGACCTGCGCAGCGCGCTCGCCCTCTGCGTCGACAAGCTGGCCGAGCGCCAGAGGATGGTCTTCGTCATGAGACACTACAACGAGCTTCCGTTCAACGAGATCTCGGAAGCAATGGATATCTCCGTGGGGACGGCCAAATCGCTCCACTTCAAGGCGGTCCGCAATCTCCGGAAATGGCTGGTCCCCCATCTAGGAATGCAGCCATGAATAAATGTCCGATGGCCGCGGAGGATCGGGCGGCCTTGCTCTCGGGAAGGCCCGGGGAGGCCGGGAGGACGTCGATGGACGAGCACCTCGAAAAATGTCCGGAATGCCGGAACGAGGCCGAGGAGATCCGCCGCCTGCTCGAGGGCGCGGAGGGCATCAAGGCCGAGATCCGGGAAGCCGTCGGATCCGTGGATTGGGAGGCCTTGCCGGCCCGCATCACGGACCACGTCTTCCGGACCATTCGCGAGCCGGACAGGATTCATTTCGCCGATCGGCTTCGGGCCTGGACCGGCTCGTGGACGTTGAAGCCGGTGCTGGCGGGCCTCCTCCTCGGTTTGACCGTCGGGGCCGCCGTCATGTATTTCGCCCTGAGGGCGCCCGGGCCCGGGCCGGGGCTTCCCGAGGGCTTCTACGCCTCCGGCGAGTTCCTCGAGCGCATCGAGGTCGAGCTGGCCCGCCGGCAGACCCTCGACTATCTCGAAAAGAGCCAGCACGTCCTGCGCGATATCGTCCAGGCGCCGGCCGGGCCCTATGGGAGCCTCGTCGCGCTCGGCTCGGAACGGGCCCGGGACCTGCTCCAGACGAAAAGGTACCTCAATCCCCAGCTCGAGAAGTTCCGGATGGCCAAGGCCAAGGCCATCTGCGACCAGATCGAGATGCTCTTCCTGGAGCTGGCCCAGGTCAGCGAGGACCTCGCCGCGGCCGAGCTTCAAAGGATCCAGAGCTTCGTCGAGGAGCGCCAGATCCTCCTGAAGATCAGCCTCGTGAGGCGGGAATTGCAGCGCGAAAGCGAGATCTGACATGAAAAGAACCATCGCCGCTTCGATCGTCCTGGCCCTGCTGGCCCTCTCGGCCGCGGGACCGGTCCTGTCCGCCCAGAGGGCGGGGGACGAACGACTGTTCCAGGAGGCCAAGCTCCTGATCTTCGACAAGGATTGGCGGGCCGCCCTGGACAAGATCGACGAGCTCCGCGACAAGCACCCGGACAGCCCCTGGGCCGGACAGGCCCTTTTCTACGAGGGGGAGTGCCTCAACGGCCTCGGCGGCCGGGAGAGGGACGCCCTGCGGGCCTACAAGGACTATCTCCGGCTGCCGGGGGGCAATCCCAGTCTCGCCGAGGAGGCCGAGGCCCGGATCATCGACCTCGCTTACGCCCTCTACGAGAGAAAGGACAGGTCGGCCATCGGCGAGGTCGAAAGCCGGCTCCAGCACCCGGGCAAAGCCGTCCGGTACTACGCCGCCTACAAGCTCAGCCTCGTCGCCGACAAGAGAATCGCTTCGAAGGCCGTGCCCGTGCTCGAGCGGATCATCGAGACCGAAAAGGACCTGGAGCTCCGGGACCGGGCCCGGATCGCCCTCCTCCGCGTCTCGCCCGAGAGCCTGAAGGCGGCCGAGGAGAGGGGGCCGTCCCGGGAGACGGCCCGCATGCTCCGCATCCGGGTCTGGAAGAAGGGCCAAAAAAGCCCCTCGCTGTCCCTCAACATCCCCTGGGCGCTGGCCGACCTGGCCCTGCAGGCCATCCCCGACGAGGAAAAAGCCGCCATCCGCAAGAAGGGCTACGACCTCAACAAGATCATGGCCGAGCTGGCCAAATCCAAGGAATCCATCCTGAGGATCGAGGAAGACGACTCGGTCATCGAGATCTGGATAGACTGACACCATAAAGGAGAAAAGACATGATCAAGAAAGCCACCCTCGCCGTCGCCGTGGTCGTGGCGCTGGCCGCGATCCTTGCGGCCGCCCCCTCCCGGCCGGCAGGCCCCCAGAACGACTTCCAGGCCATCAAAAAGGCCGTCAAGGACAACCCGGCCTTCGAGGCGGGCAAGGAAGTCAAGTGGTTCAAGGTCCTTGTCACGGACGCCAAGACCAACAAGGACCGGGTCAGGATCACGCTGCCCCTGGCCCTCGTGGAGATCGTCGTCCGGCACACCGAGGGGAAGCACCTCAAGCTCGGCGACTCCCACCGGGACATCGATCTCGGCGCCCTCTTCGCGGAGCTCAAAAAGCTCGGCCCGATGGCCCTCATCGAGATCTTCGAGGACGACGAGATCGTCAAGATCTGGCTCGAATAGCGGATCCTGCCTTATTTCTTGATGAGGGGAGAGATCTTCACGGGGGCGATGTTATAAAAGCGGCTCGCCGCCCTGATCCAGGCCGTCTGACGGCCGATGCGGTTGCTGCCGTAAGCGATCCAGCAATAGCCGTTCTCGCCCCAATCTTCGCCCCACGAGTTCTTCATCAGCCACGCCCCGCGATCATCGTCCCATCCGACCAGCACCACCGCATGGCCCCCTCCGCTCGTGTCCGAAGCGACCGTCTCTTCGTACACGCCCTCCGCATAAGCGAAGAAGTTGTCGGAGACGACCCTCATCCGCGTGGTCACGGGGCCGTAGGTGCAGATGGCCTGCTTGATCTGCTGGGTCGTCGGATGTTCGACCGAAGCATCGACGAACCCCCAAGCCACGGCGTCGAGGGGGGTGTCCGGGTTCGTGCAGCCCCGGTTGGTGGCCGTGTAGGGAACGGTCGTCTCGCTGACGTTCCCCTCCCGGACCATGTGTTCCAGGGCCTTGGCCGCCAAGCCGCCGCTGCAGCTGCCCGCGTCCAGGTTGGCGTCCGTGACCGCGCAGTCGTTGATGTATTGCTCGGAGACGTCCAGGGTGACGGCGTTGCGCAGGAGGTAGCTGGCTTCGTAAGCCCCCACGGCCGCGAAGGCCCAGCAGTTGTCACAGTTCTGTTCCTTGACCGGCGTCACCTTGCCCAGGTCGCGCCAGTTGAAGGCCCTATACGTGGCCGAACAGACGGGCAGCTTGAATTCAGGCATCTTAGCCTGGAGAGCGGGGTCGGCCTTGAGGGCGGCCGTCCTCGCTTCCAGGTCGGTTTTCAAAAGCGTGACCGACCGTTGGTTGACGGCGCTCCGCCAGGCCACCGTGAGCTTTGGGTCGTCGACGTCTCCCAGGAGCTTCGTCCTCGGCTTGTCCAGGGCCGTCGTGTAGCCGACTTTGTACCGCAGCGACCTCTGTTGGATCTCCGTCCGCATGCGGGCCAGAGTCTGCTTGATGGCCGGCGGAGCGCTGAGCTCCCGCAGACGCAAGCGCTCTTTCTGGGCCTGGGCCTGGACCTGTACCTGGCCCGGAAAGGAGAACACGCTCCAAGCCATGATGCTCAAGGCCAAGAGACAGAGAAAGGCGTTCCGCCATCGCGCTGTCATGGGTACCTCCCTAGAGATTTCCTAGAGATCACATTAACGCGCCGGGCAGGGTTTTGTCAATCTCCAGCTCCATCTTGTTATGTCCTAGCCGCAGAAGGTGAGACACTACTCCCCTTTTAGGCTAGACATCTTCGGCTAGGCGGAAGGGAAAAAATCATTGCCGGGTTCACTCTCAAAGGCGATTCACGCCAAAACGGACCGGCCTTAAAGCCCATTACAATTCAGGTGATAAACCTGGATAGATCAATTGAGGAGGTTCGTCATGAAGACGATGAAATCGTTTCTCGCAGGGACCCTCATCGCCCTCGGCCTCGCCGGGCTGACGTTCGCCCAATCCACAGCGACCCAAACGGTGACCATGCAGATCAGCGCGATCTCCGTCTTGGGAGTTTCTGGGAACCCCGCGCCGCTGGCCGTGACCGCACCAGCACTGGGAGGCGATACGCCCTCCAATCCGACGGACGACACGACCTATGCCCGGTACACATCGACCGTGGCGGCGGGAGTGACGCGGAGGCTTCAGGCCAACTGGGGCGTGGCGGACGGAGCGCCGTCCGGCTGCTCACTCCGGCTAACCGCGACACCGTCGGGCTTGCCGAACCAGGGCTCGAGCGCGGGGCCGATCACGATGACATCCACGGCGACGAATATCGTGACGGGAATCGGAAGCTGCGCGACTGGCACAGGCCCCACAAGCGGAGCCCAACTCGCCTATGTGCTATCGATCGACACCATGACGGCTCTCGTCGCCGGCGACAGCCGCACCGTAACGATCACCCTGACCTTGACCGATAACTGAGGCCTCGGGGAGGGCTGTCGTCGAACGCGCCCGAGGTGTTCAGAAGGAGGGACCGTGAGAAAGCGAAGATTCTTGCGCCGGGTCGCCGGGAAAGCCGTTCGTTTCCTGCTCGCGGCCTCCGTCGCGTGGAACCTCGCCTTGGCGGCCAACATCAATATCTCCGGAAGCTGGTTCCGGGTGATCGGAGCCGGCGACCTCCAAGGAGGGGCCGGCAGCAGCCTCGCTTCGACCTACGAGAGCGCGGCAGACCAGGTCAGTCTGAGCGTGACCGGGGCCGGTTCTGCCACAACTTGGAGGGTCGATGTCCGCAGGGTCGACTCCAACTGGCACGCCGATTTTGTTCTCTCGATCAGACGGACCAATAACGGAAGCGGCGGTAGCGGAAGCGTGTCCGGAGGGACGACGTACCTTCAAATCACGACGACGAGCCAGACCTTCGTGACGGGAAGACGCAATCGGAGTGGAATCGCCCTGCAGGAGCGGCTGGGCGGGGTTTCGGTCTCTATCCCCGTGATGGCCTACACGACGACAATCGAATACACGCTGGTCGAAACATGAGAAAGCACCGGAGGCAGATTTGAGGAGGGTGTCCATGAAAACGAAAAAGAAAGCCGGAGCCGTTCTTTTATTGGCCTTCGTGCTCTTCCCTCTCATGGGCCGGGCTCAGGTCGGGATCGTCAACGGCCTGACGCAGGAAAAAATTTGCAAGCCCGGGGAGGCTTTTCAAAGCTCCATCGCGATCAGGAACTTTGGCTCGACGGTCGAGAATGTCCGGATCTATCAGACGGATTACGCCTTCACCTTCGACGGCAAGAGCTCCTATGACCCGCCGGGAAAGGCGGCCCGCTCCAATGCTGGTTGGATCACGCTAGGCCGATCTCAGTTGACCGTCCCGGGCTCGTCGCAGGTCGACCTCCGCTATGCGGTCAAAGTCCCCAACGACGCGAGCCTCATCGGAACCTATTGGAGCGTCATCATGGTCGAGGGCGTCCTGAAGGCGCCGGCCGCCGAAGCGGACGCTCCGAAAAAAGAAGCCAACCTCGGCATCGCCCAGGTCATGCGCTACGCCGTTCAGATCGTGACCCACATAGGGGACACCGGCTCGCGCAAGATCAAGTTCCTCCGTACTGAACTCCTCCAGGACAAAGGCCGGAGAACATTCGAAGTCGACGTCGAAAACACCGGCGAGCGGTGGCTGCGGCCCTACTCATCTCTGGAGCTTTACAGCCCCACAGGAGAGTTGGCAGGAAAGTACGAGGGGGAGCGGTTGAGGATCTTCCCAGAGACGTCCGTTCGCTTCAAGTTCGACGTCAGCTGTGTCGCCGAAGGCCGATACAAGGCCCTGGTCGTGCTCGACAACAAGGATTCCCATGTCTTCGGCGCCCAATACACGGTCGATTTCGTTCCGGCCGGGGAAAAAGCGAGGGATCCCTAGGTCATGATGGGGGACAGAAGGAGGGGACATGCCAGCGCATCGGTCGGCCGGAGCCCTGATGAGCGTGGCCGTCCTGCTCATCGTTTGCCTCTGGCCGGCCTTTTCGCAGACCTCTGAAAGCGGAGTCCGGGTCCAAGCCATCCGCCCCGGCGTCATCGAAACCAAGCCGCTGAACCCCCTCACCCTCGTTTTTCGCGCGATCAACCGAACCGAAGAACCGCACTATTTTTCCCCGCATGTGGAGCTCCCCGAAGGCTGGAATCTCGTCGTCAAAGAACCGGCGTTCAAATTGGAAGGCGGCGAAGAGACGATCCGCCTGGTGTCCGTTTTCGTGCCCGACCGGGCGATGACGGGGGACTACCGAGTCGGCTATGCAGTCAGCGCTTTGGACGATCCGGCGCTCGCGGGCCGGGCTGAAGCCGAGGTCAGAGTCCTCCTCGAGGTCCGCCTCGCCGTCGAAGCGATGGATGTTCACCATCTCGTCGTCGCGGGGGATATAGGCCGGGCCGAGTTTCTCGTCACCAACCGGAGCAACGCCCCCCTGGACGTGGATTTGGACCTGAAGAGCAACGGCCCCCACGTCAGCCAAGATGTAAAAAAAATGCGGCTCGAGGCCGGCGAATCGCGCTCTGTCGGAATTGCTGTGTCGACGGACCCGGGTCTCAGCCGGAAATTGAACCAGCACGTTCAACTGAGGGCGGAAGCGAAAGTCCCGGAGAAGGGGGCGATCGCCGCCACCGCGATGACCGAATTCGAGGTCATTCCCCGCGTCTCAGGAAAAGGCGACTATTTCAACAAGCTCCCGGCCGAGATCGGGCTCCTGGCGTTAGCGACGGGCGGCGCCCAAAAATACGGCCAGTTCAAATTGTCCGGCGCCGGCTCGCTCGATCGTGAAGGCAACCATCAATTGGACTTCCTCCTGCGCGGCCCCGGGCGCGGCCCCGGGCGGGAGGCGTTCTATCAGTTCGGGCTGCAGCGCGAGGAATACCGGCTGAGTTATCGTTCTCCGCATGTGAATGTCCATGTGGGAGACAGGGTTTTTTCGCTGACTCCGTTGACCGAAACCGGAAACTACGGCCGCGGTCTTGAAGCCGAAGCGGCGTCCGACAAATGGTCCGTCCGAGGGTACTTTGAGCGCATCCTGCTCCTGGACGAGACCGGGAACGAAAAAGCCTTTCAGCTCGGCTACAAGCCCGGCGAAAAGATGAAGTTCAACTTGAGCTATCTGACGCGAAAAGATCCGGAGCGCCCGGCCGCCAGCCGGATCTTCAGCCTTCAGTCTCAGCTCATTCATAAAAGCTTCCACTTGAACCTGGAATATTCATGGGATTGGGCGGGTCTCAGGGGATTCCGGCCGGCCAACAGCGCCCTCTGGGTGGAAGCCGGCCAAACCCACAAAAAATTCAATTTCCAGGTCAATATCATCCGTTCAGGCCCGGAATACCACGGCTACTATAATAATCTGGACTACACTGCGGCCGGAGTTTCCTACGCGAACTCAGAGAGATGGGGATTGCGGGCTTCCTTTCTCGCCCAGAAAAGGCACACGGCGATCGAACCCTATTTGAAAGCTTTTTATGGCCGGACGATCCAGGCCGGCGCATATTATCAAGCCTTTCGACGGTTGTGCTTTTCCTTGGATCAGCGTGTTCATGAACGTCAGGACCTCTCCGGGGAGGCGGTTTTCGACTATCGCGATACGTCTCTCCGCTTGGGCGCATTCACCTATTTCGGGACGTTCAGCTTTCAGAACTTCGTGGACATCGGCAGGACTTACAACAGATTGACGCGCGAATCCGAGAAGCTGACCGAATACAGCGTATCGGCGAGCTACCTGGCCATCAACAAGATCTCTTTAACCGCTTATCTCCATTACCGCGGCCAGAACGAATCATTCACGGGAGACAAGATACGGCGGCTGGACATGAATTTCAGCGCCGGGCTCCGGATGGGCCGGATCGACGTGAATGCGTTCTTCCGCACGGCCATCCTCCAGGACCTCTACCAGAGCGCGTTGTCCAGGGAGGACTTCGAGGACCCGGTCTTCTTGCTCAACACCCGTGACATGTTCGGGATGAGCCTGAAGTGCCGTTTCAGGAACGATCATTCCCTGGGGTTCCGGGTGCAAAGGGTGGCCAATCCCTTCATGGACGGCCTGCCCGCCAAATCAACCATCGGCCTCATTGAGTACTCCATCCCGGTGGGATTCCCGGTCAGCCGGAAGATGACGGTCGGAATGCTCCGAGGCATGGTCTATGACACCGAAAAAGGCCGGCAAGGCGTGCCGGGCGTGATCCTCAAGGTGAACGATCTCGCCGCCGTGACGAATCCGAAAGGCGAATACGTCTTCAATGGCCTCAGCCCCGGCTCGTATGTCTTGACGCTCGATGACCGCCGGGAGGGCTCCGACATGGTCACCGTTGAGAAGATGCCGTTGAGCCTGGCCGTCGAGGGCGGGAAGAGGCTCGATGTCCCGATCGGATTGACGGCGGGATCGAGCATCGGCGGCCGCGTCGTCGTTTATAGTTTCGAAAACAACGGGTCGCGTCAGCTTGTCAGGATGGAAACAGAAACGCAAGATCCGTCGGAAGCCGGCCCAGGGGGAAAAGGATCCGGTGACGACGTCAAGCTCCAGTTGGCCGAAGGCGCGCCGCACGCCGGGGCGGAGGTCGAGCTCCGGGGAGAGGACGAGATCTTCCAGCAGATCACGGACGAACAGGGGCGATTCCTTTTTAAAGGCCTGAGGGCCGGGACATACACCCTCAAAGTCTTTGACGACCATTTGCCCGAGCTTCATGTCTTCGAGCAGGACGCGTTCGAGTTCGATCTCACGCCCGGCGCGAAAGAGGAGATCACGATCAGGGTCGTGCCAGTCATCCGGACGATCCAGATCATCGACCAGGGGGAAGTGAAGATTAAGAAAAAGTAAGACGAAGATCCATGGCGCTTTCCCCGGCCTAAAGGCCGGGGAAGGCGTCCTTGGATGAGTGTTGGATGATGTTGACAGCGCCTCCCGGCTTCCTTAGAATGGGGGGGCCAGGAGGCGCGCGTTGGGAAAGACCTTTACGGAGAAGGTCCTCGGCCGCAAGGCGGGCAAGCCCGTCCAGGCGGGTGAGGTCGTCACCGTGTCGCCCGACATCATCCTGTCCCACGACAACGCCGCGGCCATCATCCAGGAGTTCCGCAAGCTCGGCGTCGCGAAGGTCAGGGCGCCCGAGAAGATCGTCATCGTCCTCGACCATATCGTCCCGGCCGCCGACGAAAAGTACGCCCAGAACCACAAGTCCATCCGGGAGTTCGTCGCCGAACAGGGCATCCCCCATTTCTTCGACATCAACGCCGGCATCTGCCACCAGGTCCTGCCCGAGCAGGGATTCGCCCTGCCCGGCCGGGTCATCGTCGGCAGCGACTCCCACACGCCGAGCTACGGCGCGTTCGGGGCCTTCGCGGCCGGCATCGGCCGGACCGAGGCGGCCTCGGTCTGGGCGACCGACGAGATCTGGCTCCGCGTCCCCGAGACCGTCCGCATCGACCTCGCGGGCGGATTCGGGCCGGGCGTCTCCGCCAAGGACCTCATCCTCAAGATCATCGGCGACCACGGGGCGGAGGCGGCCAACTACAAGGCCGTTGAGTTCGCCGGCCCGGCGGCCGGGGGGCTCGGCATCGGGGCCCGTCTGACCCTGGCCAATATGTCCGCCGAGATGGGGGCCAAGAACGGCTATTTCGCGCCCGATGTCAAGACCTTCGCGTGGCTCGAAGCCCGGGCCCGGGGGCCCTACGAGGTCGCGGCCTCCGATCCCGACGCCGGTTACGAATCCGTCCTGGCCTACGAGCTCGGGTCGCTCGAGCCCCAGATCGCCTGCCCGCACACGGTCGACAACGTCAAGCCGGTCTCCGCCGTAGCCGGCAAGCCGGTCGACCAGGTCCTCATCGGGACCTGCACCAACGGACGGCTGGAGGACCTGGAGGCCGCGGCCCGCATCCTCGAGGGCCGCAAGGTCCACCGGTCCGTCCGCTGCCTCGTCATTCCGGCCTCCTGGGAGGTCTACCGGGAAGCCCTCAAGAGCGGGGCCCTGGCCGTCCTGGCCGACGCCGGCTGCGTCGTACTCAACTCGGGCTGCGGGCCATGCCTCGGCGCGCACGAAGGCATCCTGGCCGCGGGAGAGGTCTGCCTCAGCACCTCGAACCGCAATTTCCGGGGCCGCATGGGCCACCGCGACTCCGAGATCTACCTGGCCTCTCCGGCCACGGCCGCGGCCACCGCGATCGAGGGCCGCATCGCCGACCCGAGGTCCTGCGCATGAGCCGCGGCAAAGTCTGGAAATACGGCGACAACGTCAACACGGACGTCATCTTCCCCGGACGTTATACCTATCAGATCATGCCGCCCGAGGAGATGGCCGCGCACGCGATGGAGGACCTCGATCCGGCGTTCGCCGCCGGGGTCCGTCCCGGGGACGTCGTCGTCGCCGGCAAGAACTTCGGCTGCGGCAGCTCACGGGAGCAGGCCGCGGCCTGCCTGAAGGCCGCCGGCGTCCAGGCCGTCGTGGCCCGGTCCTTCGCCCGCATCTATTTCCGCAACGCCATCAACCTCGGCCTGGCCGTCCTGCAGTGCGACGAAGCCGTCGACGCCCTTGAGCAGGGGGACAAAGCCGAGGTCGATTACGCCGCCGGCGAGATCAGGTCCTCGAAGGGCACGTTCCCCTTCCTGCCCCTGCCGGACTCCGTGCTCGGCATCCTCGAAGCGGGCGGCCTGCTCGAATACACGAGGAAAAAGCTCGGACTCGATACAAAGGAGTGACCATGGCCAAGCACAAGATCGCCATCCTGCCCGGCGACGGCGTCGGCAAGGACGTCATCGAAGCGGCGATGATCGTCCTCGATCGGACGGGGCTCGACGCCCAGTACGTCTACGGCGACATCGGCTGGGATTTCTGGTGCCGGGAGGGCAATGCCCTGCCCGACCGGACCCTGCGGATGCTCAGGGAGACCGACGCCTGCCTCTTCGGGGCCATCACCTCGAAGCCCAAGGAGGACGCGGAACGGGATCTCGAACCGGCCCTCAAGGGCAAGGGGCTGTCCTATTTCAGCCCCATCGTCCGCCTGCGCCAGGAGTTCGACCTCTACCAGGCCCTTCGTCCCTGCAAGGCCTATGCCGGGAACCCGTTGAACTTCAAGGACGGCATCGACCTGGTCATTTTTCGGGAGAATACGGAAGGGATGTACTCGGGCGTCGAATTCCACCCCTTGCCCCCGATCGTCCGCGAGGCCCTTCTCACGCACACCAAGATGAAGCGCTTCAAGGACGTCCCGGCCGACGACATCGCCGTCTCGACCCGCATCATGACCAAGTCCGCCTGCGCGCGCATCGTCCGGGCGGCCTTCGAGTTCGCCCGCAAGAACGGCAGGAAATCCGTGACCCTCGTCGAGAAGCCCAACGTCCTTCGGGAGACCGGCGGCCTGATGCTCGACGCCGCCCGCCGCGTCGCCAAGGAATATCCGGACATCCATTTCTGGGACGTCAACATCGACGCCATCTGCATGTGGCTCCTCAAGAACCCCTTCGACTACGACGTCCTCGTGGCCGAGAACCAATTCGGCGACATCATCTCCGATCTGGCGGCCCAGCTCGTCGGAGGATTGGGCTTCGCCTGCAGCGGCAACATCGGCGAGGCCTATGCCGTCTTCGAACCGACCCACGGCTCGGCGCCGAAATACGCCGGGCAATACAAGGTCAATCCCATCGCCACCATCCTGTCCGCCAAGATGATGCTCGACTGGATCGGGGAGACCGGGAGGGCCAAGTCCATCG
>JBBIGP010000027.1:0-19165 GCA_037447475.1 Candidatus Aminicenantota bacterium | reverse complement strand
TCCGCCAAGATGATGCTCGACTGGATCGGGGAGACCGGGAGGGCCAAGTCCATCGAAAACGCGGTCGCCGAGGTCATCCGGGAGGGGAAGGTCCGGACGTACGACATGGGCGGGACGTCGACGAGCCTCGACGTCGGACGGGCCGTCGCCGCCAAGATTTGAGCGCCCGTGCGCGTCCTCGCCGTAGACACCACGGCGCCGAGCGGTTCCGTGGCCCTGCTCGACGAAGGCCGGCTCGTCGGGGAGTTCTGTCTCGAATCCCCCGGGACGCATTCGGCCCGGCTGTTCCGGGCCGTCGATGCCCTTGTCGAGGCCGACGGCATCGGCCTCGAAGGAATCGACGCCTTCGCCGTGGCCGCAGGGCCGGGATCGTTCACCGGCATCCGCATCGGCCTGGGCGCTGTCAAGGCCCTGGCCTTCGCCTCGGGCAAGCCCGTGGCCCCGGTCTCGGCGCTCTTCGCCCTGGCCATGAAGCCGGCCGCCGAGGGCGCCCGCCTGGTCTGTCCGGTCCTCGACGCCAAAAAGGGCGAGATCTACGCGGCCCTGTTCGAGCGCCGCCGGGAGGACCTCGTCGAGATCATCCCCCAGGGCGCCTACCCGCCCGACGCGTTCTTCGCCCGCCTGCCGGCGCGCCGCGTCATTTCCTTCGTCGGCAACGGGGTCGAGGCCTATCGCGGCCGGCTTGAGCGCGCCGTGGGCGAAAGGGCCCGCATCTCCGTCCGCTCCCCGTTCATCGCGGCCGAGGTCGGCCGGGCCGGCCGGCGGCTGCTCGACGAGGGGAAAGGGGTCGCGGCCGCCGATCTCGAGCCGGTCTATTTCCGGAGGTCGCAGGCCGAAGAGAAAGGCGGGCCTTGAGTACGGAAGAGGAGCGATACTTCGTCCGGCGGATGAGAGAGGGCGACCTCCCCGATGTCCGGGCCATCGAGGGCTCGTCCTTCTCCAACCCGTGGAGCGACGAGACGTTCCGGGGAGAGATCCAGAACAGGCCGGTCTCCTTCCCGCTGGTCGTCGTCCGCAAGCCGGGCGAGAGGATCATCGGCTATATCGTCTTCTGGCACGTCCGGGACGACGTCCAGGTCAACAATATCGCCGTCCACCCCGATTTCCGGGGGCGGGGGATCGCCGAGGCGCTGATGCGCTTCGTCATCGACAAGGTCCGGCGGGAGGGGGCGACCTTCCTGACCCTCGAGGTCCGGCGGTCCAACGAGGCCGCCGGCGCCCTCTACAGGAAGCTGGGGTTCGAGGTCCTCGGGACGCGCAAGAACTACTACACGAAGCCCGACGAGGACGCCCTCGTCCTGGGGCTCGTCCTCGATCAGTAGTCCACGCGGACCAGGCACAGGCCCTTGGCCGGGGCCGTCGGGCCGGCGAGCGAGCGGTCCTTGCGGGCGAAGATCTCCTCGATCCTCTCCGGCGGGCACTTGCCCCGCCCGATCTCGACGAGCGTCCCGACGATCGTCCGGACCATGTAGCGGAGGAAGCCCTCGGCCTCGATCGTGTAGACGATCTCGTCGCCCGTCTTGCGGAGCTCCGACCGCCGGACCGTCCGGACGGGGGAGCGGTCGCGATTGGAGGAGAAGCCCGAGAAGTCCCCGCGCCGGAGGATGAGGCGCGCCGCCTCCCGCATGGCGCGGAGGTTGAGGGGGCAAGGGTGGTGGAGCGCGTAGCGCCGGTCGAAGGGGCTGATCTGCGGGGCGCGGACGATGCGGTACCTGTAGACCTTGGAGCGGGCCGACTTGCGGGCGTGGAAGTCCGGCGCCGCCGGCTCGAGCGACAGGACGCGGACGTCCTCGGGCAGCACGGCGTTGAGGGCCCGGAAGAGGTCGGCGTCGGCCAGCTTGAACGCCCCCCGGAACCCGGCCACTTGGGCGAGGGCGTGGACGCCGGCGTCGGTCCGCCCGGCCCCGTGGACCGTGATCCTCTTCCGCGTGATGCGCTGAAGGGCGGCCTCGACGACGCCCTGGACGGTCCGGCGGTCGGGCTGGCGCTGCCAGCCGTGGAAGTCCGTTCCGTCGTAGCTGAGGACCACCCTGTAGTTCTTCATGGGAACGGGTTACTCGAGGGCCAGCCGGACGGCCTCCTCCGGGCCCGCGGCGGCCAGGACGCCCCGGACGTCCCAGGTCCCGAGGCCGACGACGCGCTTGCCGTAGATCACGGCATAGGCGATCTCCGAGAGCGTCCCGTACTCGCCGTCCACGGCGACGACGGCGTCGGCGTTCATGACGACCAGGGCGTTGCGGGCGTAACCGAGGCCCGTGGCGACGGGGACGTCGATCGCGGGATTGGCGTCGGCGGGGTTGCCGCCGGGCAGGATGCCCACGGTCAGGCCGCCCTCTTCCCGGGCGCCGCCGGCGGCCGCTTCCATGACGCCGCCGAGGCCGCCGCAGACGAGGACCGCGCCGGCCCGGGCGATGAGGCGGCCGACCTCGCGGGCCTCGTCCAGGGCCTTGCGGCCGGCGCGGCCGCCGCCGATGACGGCCACGCGTCTCCTTGTCCGGATGTCCTTCATGGCAGGTCCTTTCGTCCTCCGCTTCGGGGCCCATTTTAGCACAGAAGACGGGCCGGCGGGGCCCCGGGCGGCGGGAGCCGTGCCGCGCCGGCGGAATTGACTTCATGGGGCGGCTATGCTAATCAAGATAGGATCATCGGGTTGCCAGGGACATGCCGCTCATCAACCATGCCACCAAAACGATCGCCATCAAGATCGTCTACTACGGTCCCGGTCTGAGCGGCAAGACGACCAACCTCCGCTACATCTATCTCATGCTCGATCCGGCCACCCGGGGCGAGCTCATCTGCCTGGAGACGGAGGCCGAACGGACCTATTTCTTCGACCTCCTGCCCATCCGGGCCGGGATGATCGGCGACTTCATCGTCCACTTCCAGCTGATGACGGTCCCCGGGCAGGTCTTCTACGAGGCTTCCCGCAAGAGCGTCCTGCGGGGCGCGGACGGCATCGTCTTCGTCGCCGACTCCCAGATCCCGCTGCTCGACGCCAACCTCGAATGCTTCGACGGCCTGCGCCGCAACTGCCTTCAGCACGACATCGATCTCAACCGGATCCCCCTCGTCTTCCAGTACAACAAGCGGGACCTGCCCTATCTCATCCCCGTCGAGACCTTCAACAACCTCCTCAACCCCCGCAAGTCCCCGTGGGTGGAGGCCGTGGCCGTCAGCGGGGTCGGCGTCTTCGAGTCCCTGCGCGAGATCTCCAAGCTGACGGTGCCCGCCGTCCGGGAAATGCTCTTCGGGCAGGCCCCCCCGGGAGGGCGCGGCGAGGCCGGCCTGTCCGACCGGGAACTCGGACGCGGTCCGGACGTGACACCGCCCGCCCTGGACGAGCCCGACTTCCTCGCCCCGGAACGGGCGGCCCTCTTCCGGGTCACCAAGGTCCGGCTCAAGTCCGTGCGGGAGATCGAGGACGAGCTCGAGAAGCTGTCCAGGGAATTCATCGACAAAGAGAAATAGGGCGGCGGATCAATCCCGGTTCCGGCCGAGGCCGGCCAGGCGCATCGTGTCCAGGGCGATCATCCTCTCCTCGTCGGTGGGCACGACCAGGACGGGGGTCCGGGCCCCGGCCCGGCTGATGACCGATTCCTTCCCCATCGCGCCGTCGTTCGCGGCGGCGTCCAGCTCGACGCCCAGGAACGCCAGGCCGGAGCAGACCAGGCCGCGAATGGCCGGGCTGTTCTCGCCGATGCCGGCCGTGAAGACCAGGGCGTCCATCCCGCCCATGGCCGCGGCGTAGGCCCCGACGTATTTCTTGACCATGTAGGCGAACATCTCCATGGCCAGCCGGCAGCGCTCGCTCCCCTCCCGGGCCTTCTCTTCGATGACCCGCATGTCGTTGCTGACCCCCGAGACGCCGAGAAGCCCGCTTTCCTTGTAGAGAACGTTCTCGATGGCCTCGGGGCTCATCCCCAGCCGGCGATGGAGATAGAAGACGAGGCCGGGGTCGATGTCGCCGGAGCGGGTGCCCATCATGACCCCCGAGAAGGTCGCGAAGCCGATGCTCGTATCGACCGACCGCCCCTCCTTCACGGCCGTCATCGTCACGCCGTTGCCCAGGTGGCAGACGACGATCTTCAGCCCGGCGAGGTCGCGCCCCAGGACTTCGGCGGCCCGGCGGCTGACGTACCGGCAGGAGGTGCCGTGGAAGCCGTAGCGCCGGATGCGGTGCTTCCGGTAGTAGTCGTAGGGGAGGGGATAGACGTAGGCCTCGGGCGGCATGGTCTGGTGGAAGGATGTGTCGAAGGCCGCGACGTGGGGCACGCCGGGAAGCAGGGCCCGGGCCTCGCGGATGCCGATGAGGTTGGGAGGGTTGTGGAGCGGGGCCAGGGGGACGAGCTCCTCGAGCCTTGCGACGACCTCGTCGGTGATCAGGGTCGACTCGAAGAAGAAGTCGCCGCCGTGAACGGCCCGGTGGCCGACGGCCTCGATCTCCGCGACGCTCCGGATGGCCCCGTGGCCGGGGTCGAGGAGGAACTCGATGGCCGCCTCGAAAGCCTCGTGATGGGAGGGGACGGGCCGCTCCTCCCGGACCCGGCGGCCGCTGGCCTCGTGCTCGACGTAGGAGCCCGGCTCCCCGATCCGGCTGACGATGCCCTTGGCGACGACCTCCCGGACGTCGGTCGTGAAGAGCCGGTACTTGATGGTCGAGCTGCCGCAGTTGATGGTCAGGATCATAGGGGATTTTATACACTTTTTCCGGGACTGAGACAATCGGCCGTTCCCGGCGTCTTTCTTATCGGGAGGGCCCCGTGCTGGTCAAGATCGCGAGCGCCGCCCTCTTCGGGATCGAGGCCTATCCCGTGGAGGTCGAGGTCGACATATCCCCGGGCTTTCCCAACTTCGTCACCGTCGGCCTGCCCGACGCGGCCGTCCGGGAGAGCAAGGAGCGGGTCCGGGCGGCCCTCAAAAACTGCGGGTACGACCTGGAGTCCCGGCGGGTGACCATCAACCTGGCCCCGGCCGACAGGAAGAAGGAGGGATCGGCCTTCGACCTGCCCATCGCCCTGGGATTCCTGGCCTACATGGAGGTCATCCCCGCCGAGGGGCTCCGCCGTCACCTCTTCGCCGGCGAACTGGCCCTCGACGGCCGCCTGAAGCCCGTCCGCGGGGCCCTGCCGATCGCCCTGATGGCCAAGGACAGGGGGTTCCGGGGGCTCGTCGTGCCCAAGGCCAACGCCGGGGAGGCCGGGCTCGTCCGGGACCTGGACGTCTACGGGCTGGCCGATATCGTCCAGGTCGTCCGTCTCCTGCGTTCGCCGGACGAAGTCGTCCCGAGCCGGGTCGATCCCGCCGCACGGCTCGCGCCGTCGCCGGACCCCGTCGACTTCGAGGACGTCAAGGGCCAACCGCACGTCAAGCGGGCCCTCGAGGTCGCCGCGGCCGGGGCCCATAACATCCTCCTCGTCGGGCCGCCCGGGGCCGGCAAGACGATGCTCGCCCGCCGCCTGCCGTCCATCCTCCCCGAGATGTCCTACGAGGAGATGATCGAGGCGACCCGCATCTACAGCGCCGCCGGACTGCTGGCCGGCTCGGGGATGGTCGGCACCCGCCCTTTCCGCGCCCCCCACCACACGGTGACGGACGCCGGGATGGTCGGCGGCGGGCTGGTCCCCAGGCCAGGAGAGGTCAGCCTGGCCCACTACGGGATCCTGTTCCTCGACGAGCTCCCCGAGTTCAAGAGGAAAGTCCTCGAGGACCTTCGCCAGCCTCTCGAGGACGGCCGGATCACGGTCTCCCGCTTCGGCTACTCCGTTTCCTTCCCGGCTTCGGTCATGCTCGTCGCGGCCATGAATCCCTGCGAGGACGTGTTCCGGGGGCCGGCCGGGAGCAAGCGGGACTGCACCGACAGTGAGAAAGCCCGCTACTACGCCAAGATCTCCGGGCCTCTCCTCGACCGCATCGACATCCAGGTCGAGGTCCCCGAGGTCCCGTTCCGGGACATCGTCTCGAAACGGCCGGCCGAGAGCTCGGCGGCCATCCGCGGCCGCGTGACCTTGGCCCGGGAGAGGCAGGCGGCCCGGTTCGCGGGCCGGAAGATCCACGCCAACGCCCAGATGAAGCCTCGGGACGTCCGGCAGCTCTGCCCCATCCCGGCCGAGGCCGAGGCGCTCCTGGAGGCGGCCGTGGCCAAGCTGGGCTTCAGCGCCCGGGCCTACGACCGGGTCCTCAAGGTCGCCCGGACGATCGCCGACCTCGCCGGCGACGACGGCATCGGCCCCGCCCACGTCTCCGAGGCCATCCAGTACCGGATGCTGGACCGGCTGCGGTGAGCTTCCGGCGCGAGAGGGGGGGCCACGGCGGTTTCGATTGCCCTTTTCGGCGGGCCTTGATAGAATGCCCCGAGCGCCGGGCGGGCCGTGCCCCCGCGCCCGCAGGAAAGGAGCCAACGCCCATGGACCGAGCCCCCGAAAGCCCGCCCGCCGTCGACAAGACCAAGATCGGCCTGCCCCGCGTCCTCAGCCTGTGGGACGTCGTCATGATCGTCGTCGGCGGGGTCATCGGCTCGGGCATCTTCCTGTCGCCGTCGGAGATCGCGGCGGTCCTGCCCGCGCCCCTCTTCATACTGGCGGTCTGGGTCGTCGGCGGCCTGTTCAGCTTCTTCGGGGCCCTGGCCTTCGCCGAGCTGGGCGCGGCCATGCCCGAAGCCGGCGGCGTCTACGTCTATCTCCGGGAGGCCTACGGTCCGCTCCTGTCGTTCCTCTTCGGCTGGACGCTCTTCCTGGTCATCGATTCCGGCGCCGCGGCCACCCTGGCCGTGGCCTTCTCCTACAACATCCTGCCCCGGTTCGTCGAGATGACCGGGCTCGAGAAAAAGCTCGTCGCGGCGGGCTTCATCGCCTTTCTCGGGGCCGTCAATTATATCGGCGTCCGCTGGGGCTCCCGGCTCCAGAACCTGCTGACCTACGTCAAGACGGCCGCGATCGGCCTCGTCGTCGTCGCCGTCTTCTTCTTCGCCAAGGGCCGGGGCAACCCGGCGAACTTCGTCGAACCGTCCCCCGGGCCTCTCAACCTCGGCCTGCTCGGGGCCTTCGGGGTCGGGCTCATCGCCTCGCTCTGGGCCTACAAGGGCTGGGAAGCGGCGACCTACAGCGCCGGAGAGGTCAAGGATGCCAGGCGCAACCTGCCGCTGGGCATCCTCATCGGCCTCCTGGCGATCATCGGCATCTACGTCCTGGCCAACCTCGCCTATTTGTATGTTCTCCCCGCCGGCCGGATCGCCGCCTCCGAGGGCCGGGTGGCCCTCGACGCCATGGAGATCGTCACCGGCCCGTTCGGGGCCTCGCTCATCGCCTTCCTCATCCTGTTCTCGATCCTCGGCGCGGCCAACCAGACCATCCTCTGCTCGCCCCGCGTCTATTTCGCCATGGCCCGCGACGGCCTGTTCTTCAAGAAGGTCGCCGAGTGCCACCCCCGGTTCCTGACGCCCCACGTCTCCATCATCGCCATCAGTCTCTGGAGCATCGTCCTGACCCTGACCGGGACGTTCCGCCAGCTGTTCACCTACGTCATCTTCGGCCAGTGGATCTTCTTCGGGCTGACGGTGGCCGCGGTCATCATCCTGCGCCGCAAGTATCCCCGCCTCGAACGGCCTTACAAAACGTGGGGTTATCCGGTGACTCCCGTTTTGTTCATCCTGGCCGCCCTTTACGTGGCCGTTTTCTCGCTGAAAAGCGCCTTCACCAACGCCCTCTTCGGCCTGTGCATCATCGGCGCAGGCGTTCCGGCTTATCTGTATTGGAGGAGAAAGTCGGGCAAGGAAAGGACGAAGAGCACCTGAGGCCCGCGGCCCGCCGCGGCCGTCACCCGGCGAAACGGACCCGGCGCTTGCGGAAGCCGAGGGGGATGTAATCCGACCGTTCGGCCTTCATGATCCTCTTCAAGGCGAGCTCGAGGAGGATCTTCTTTTTCTCGGGATCTCGCCGAGCCGTCTTTCGATACCTCTTCAGCCCCAGGCGGTCGCGGAGGAGAAGCATCTCGAGCGAGGAGGCCGGAGCTCGTTTCACGCCGGCCAAGCCGGAGGCGGGGACCTCCACGGCCACGTCTGCCTCGGGATGGACCCAGTATCGCCCTCTCGCGGCGAATCCGAGCTCCGAGAGGACCTCCCCGAGCGCTTCCCGATCGGCGTAGGCCAGGTCGATGTCGGCGGTGAAATAGACGTCGCGCGTGTAATAGGACAGGGCGAGCCCCCCGATGAGGACGGGCGGCGGCTTGCCCTTGTCCGCGAGCCGCCTGGTGATCAGACCGGTCATCAGCATTTGGCGGGCCAGGGGGGAATCGGTCGCCGCGATCTTGGCCAGGATGTCCTTGATATTCACGGGGTTATCCTAACAGCAACGAACGAAGGAAACAAGCCGCCGGCGGAGGACGTCAGGGACGGGATCGACCTTCGACCATCCGGCCGTCCCTGACCGCGACCTTGCCGTTCTTGATCACCGTGCGCACGGGATTCCGGCCGGGCTCGTACGCCAGGGACACGTAATCGGGGATGTCGCAGAGGACGAGGTCCATCTTCTTTCCGGGCTCGAGGCTGCCGACAACGCGGTGGCGGTCGATCGCGTAGGCCGCGTTCCCGGTGCAGGCGTTGAGGGCCTCCTCGACGCTCATCTTGAGGGTGAAGACCCCGAGCTGGAGAATGAACGGCATCGAGAAGATATGCGAGCTCCCCGGATTGAAGTCCGTGGCCAGGGCGACCACGGCCCCGGCGTCGATGAGGCGGCGGGCGGGGGCCTTATTATCGAGCATCAGGAAGAACGGCACGCCCGGCAGGAGGATGGCCGCCGTGCCGCTCGCGGCCATGCGGCCGATGCCCCGGTCCGAGATGGCGATGAGGTGTTCGGCCGAAGCGGCCCCGACCTCCGCCGCGAGCCCGGCCCCGCCCAGGGCGGCGAACTCCTCGGCGTGGATCTTGATCCGGAAACCGGCGGCCTGGGCCGCTTCGACCAGGGCCCGCGTCTCCGCGAGCGAGAAGACGCCTTCCTCGCAGAAGACGTCGAAGAACTCGGCCAGGCCGCGGCGGCGGACCTCCGGGATCAGGGTATCGATGAGCAGGCGGATGTAGTCCTCCCGGCGGGAGCGATGCTCGGGCGGGATCTCGTGGGCGCCCATGAAGGTCGGCACGACGTCCACGGGATGCCGGCCGGCGAGGCCGCGCAGGACCTCGAGCTGCTTGATCTCGTCCTCGAGGTTGAGCCCGTAGCCGCTTTTGGCTTCGACCGTGGTCGTCCCCGAAAGGAGCATGCGGTCCAGGCGCTCGAGGCAGAGCCGGTCCAGCTCGTCGGAGGTCGCGGCCCTCGTCGCCCGGACGGTCGTCTGGATGCCCATGCCTTCGGCCGCCAGCCGCTGGTAGGTCCAGCCCTGCAGCCGGAGCCCGAACTCGCGCTCGCGGTTCCCGGCGAAGGGCAGGTGGGTGTGGGCGTCGACGAATCCGGGCAGGGCGACGAGGCCCCGCCCGTCGACCGTGACGGCCCCAGGCTCGGGCGCGACCGCGGCCAGGAAGCCGTCCTCGTTCCCGGCGTAGACGATGACGCCCTTCGACGAGGCCACCCAGCCGTTCTCGACGAGGCCCACATCGCTCAGGGCCTCTTTTCTTTTAGGCAGCGGCCCCGCGCACGTCAGCAGCTGCCGGCAGCCGGCGACGACGACGTCAGCCGAGATCATGAGGGGTCTTTCTCATGGACGAGTGCTTCGTCCGGCGGATGAAAGACGGCGTCTCGAACGACTCCCATTGCTTGTCGGAGATCGACGGCTCCCAGACCGGGGCGGCCGTTCCCTTGGGCTCGAAGATGTACGCGGGAGTGTCCTGGAAGACCGGGAAGGGGGCCGGGGCCTTGGCCCGGACCGGGCGCCGGACGGGCCCGCCGGCCGGCACCGCGACCTTGTCGGGCTTCTGATCGAAGCCCGTGGCGATGACCGTGACCTTGACCGTGTCCTTGAGGCTTTCGTCGATGACCGTGCCGAAGATGATGTTGGCGTCCGGGTCGGCCAGGCCGTGGATGAGCTGGGACGCCGTGGAGACCTCGTGGAGGGTCATGTCCCTGCCGCCCGTGATGTTGATGAGGACGCCGTGGGCGCCCTCGATGGACGTGTCGACGAGCAGCGGGCTGGAGATGGCCTTCTGGGCGGCGTCGACGGCCCGGCTCTCGCCCGAGGCGATGCCCGTGCCCATGAAGGCGACGCCCATGCCCTTCATGACCGATTTGACGTCGGCGAAGTCGAGGTTGATGAGGCCGGGCTTGGTGATGAGGTCGGAGATGCCCTGGGCCGCCTGGCGCAGGATGTCGTCGGCCAGACGGAACGCGTCCTGGATGGAGGTATTGAGGTTGACCGTCGTCAGCAGACGCTCGTTGGGAATGGCGATGACCGTGTCGACGGCCGACTTGAGCTCCCGAAGGCCCTCCTCGGCCTGCCGGGCCCGGACCCGGCCCTCGAACTCGAAGGGCAGGGTGACGATGGCGATGACCAGGATGTCCAGCTCCGTGGCCAAGTTGGCGATGATCGGCGTCGAGCCCGTGCCCGTCCCGCCGCCGAGGCCCGTCGTCAGGAAGACCATGTCCGCGCCTTGGAGGACCTCGAGGAGGCGCTCCGTGTCCTCCATGGCCGCCTGCTTGCCGACCTCCGGCCGGCCCCCGGAGCCCAGGCCCTTGGTCAGCTGGCCCCCGATCTGGAGCTTGGTCCGGGCCCGGTTGCTGTTGAGGGCCTGGACGTCGGTGTTGACGGCGATGAACTCGACGCCCTGGACGCCGTGCTCGATCATGCGGTTGACGGCGTTGCCGCCGCCGCCGCCGAGGCCGATGACCTTGATCTTGGCCCCCAGGTGCTCCTCGACGAGATGGAATTTCAGCCGGCTGGATTCGTCGCTCATGTTGCCTCCTTATCCTTCCTTGAACCAGTCCTTGAACTTGGCCCAAGGACCTTTTTTCCTGTCCCTGGACAGGCCCTTGTCCTGCCAGGCGCGAAAGCCGTAGAGAATGAGCCCGACCGAGGTCGCGAAGTCCGGGGTCGAGACGCGGTCGACGAGGCCGCCGACGCCCGACGGGTCGCCCCGCCGCACGGGCAGGTCGAAGATCTCCTCGGCGACCTCCTCCAGCCCCTCGAGGAGGGCCGTGCCGCCCGTCAGGACGATCCCCGAGTTCAGCGACTTGTCGTAGCCCATCCGCTTGATGTCGGAATCGACGAGCCGGAAGATCTCCTCCGCCCGCGGCTGGATGATGTCGGCCAGCAGCTGGCGCGACAGGACCCGCGGCTTGCGGCCCTTGCCGACCGAGGGGACCTCGATCGTCTCGTGCTCCTCGATAGGCGGGCCGGCGATGCAGCCGAACTTCTTCTTGATCCGCTCGGCCTCGGGGATGGGCGTCCGCAGGCCGACGGCGATGTCGTTCGTGAAGTTGTCTCCGCCGATGGGGATGGTCGCGGTGTACCACAGGCTGCCCCGCTCGTAGATGGCGACCTCGGTCGTCCCGGCGCCGATGTCGATCTGCCCGACGCCGAGCTCGCGCTCGTCGTGGGTCAGGACGGAGTGGGCCGTGGCGATCTGGTTGAGGACGATCTCCTCGATCCCGATCCCGGCCCGGCCGACGCAGCTGCGCAGGTTCTGGAGCGAGGTCAGGGCGGCCGTGATGATGTGGACGGCGACCTCGAGCTTGATGCCGCTCATGCCGACCGGGTCCTTGATGCCGTCCTGGTCGTCGACGATGAACTCCTGGGGGATGATGTGGATGATGTCGCGGTCCGGGGGGATGGGGATGGCCTTGGACTGGTCGATGACCCGCTTGACGTCCTCGCGGGAGATCTGGCGGTTCTTGCCGGAGACGGCGACGACCCCGCGGCTGTTGAAGCTCTTGATGTGGGACCCGGAGATGCCGAAGAAGGCCGAATCGATCTCGACCCCGGCCATGAGCTCGGCCTCCTCCTGAGCCTTCTTGATGGCCGAGGTCGTCTCGTCGAGGCCGATGACGACGCCCTTCCTCAGGCCGCGGGAGTCGGCCGTGCCGATGCCGATGATCTCGATCTTGCGCTCCTCGGTGATCTCGCCGATGACGGCCACGACCTTTCTCGTGCCGATGTCGAACCCGACGATGTAGCTGTTCTTGGGCATCATTCCATCTCCTTCGGAGAGTCGGGGCCGGCGCCGGCGGCCCCCGGGCCCGCGGCCCGCAGGTAGACGCGGCCCTCGTAGCCGAGGTTGGCGGCCGCGAGCGGCCCCAGCCGCCGCTCCCACTCCCCGCGGCGGCTGCGGAACAGCGCCAGTCCGGCGGCGGCCGAGCCGGCCGCCACGGTGACCCGCACGGGATCGTCCTTGAACCCGAGCTCCAGGCGGCCGAAGTCCGAGCACCGGATCCCGGCCAGGCGGGCCCTCTCGGCCGGCGGGAGGCTCAGGAGGCAGTCCTTGGCCTGCGCCCACTTCTCGAGGAAGCGGGACGAGAAGCCGCCCTCGTCCGAGATGACGGGAAGCCCGTAGTCGGCCGCGGGATCGGCCTTCTCCATGACCACTCCGGATTCGTCGGCCAGGCCGAGGCCGTCGCGCTCGAGGACGGCGAAGGGGACCCGTTCGACGATCTCGATCCGCAGGGCCGAGGGGAACACCTTCTGGATCCTGACGTCCTTGACCCAGGCCAGCCGCCGGATCTGCCCTCGCAGGTCCCGGATGTCGCAGAGCAGGAGATTGCCCAGCCGCGGCGGGGCGAAATGGCCCTCGAGGGCCCGGCGGAGCCCGTCCTTGGCGCAGTGGACCTCGACCGTCCGGATCGTCAGCTCGTCCCAGGTGATGAGAAAAAGATAAGCTTCGCGGAGACCTGCGAACAGGCCGGCCTGGAGCAGGAACAGGGCGAGGACGTGTCCGAGGCTGAGGGCCCGGCGCCGGCGGCTCTTCTGGAGGGACGCGTCCCTCGCGCCCCGCTGAAAGGGCCTGGTCCGGGCGATCCAGGGGCCTTTCTTGCCCCGGTCCAGGCGTTCGGCGCAGGTCGCCATGTCAGCTCCCGGCCTCCAGGGAGGCAATGATGTCCGGGATGATCCGGTTGATGTTGCCGGCCCCGAGAACGAGCAGGATGTCGTTCGGGGCCAGGAGGGTCCTCAGGAGGGCCGGAACCTTCCTCATGTCGGGCTCGAAGCGGGCGCCCTTGTGCCCGAACTGGCGGACCTCCTCGAACAGGGCCCGGCCGGTCACGCCGGGCACGGGCTCCTCTCCGGCCGGATAGACCTCGGTCAGGACGAGGACGTCGGCCTGGTTGAAGGACGTGGCGAACCCCGCCATGAGCTTGGCCAGCCTCGTGTAGCGGTGGGGCTGGAAGACGGCCACGACCCGCCGCGTCCAGCCCTTCTTGGCCGCCTCGAGCGTCGCCCTGATCTCGGTCGGGTGGTGGGCGTAGTCCTCGACGACCATGACGTCGCGGACGGTCTTGCGGAGCTCGAAGCGGCGGCCCGTCCCCGCGTAGCTCTCGAGGGCCGCCAGGATGGTCTCCGCGGGGATGCCCAGGTCGAGCCCCACGGCGGCGGCGGCCATGGCGTTGAGGATGTTGTGCAGGCCCGGGACTTGGAGCCTCAGCTCGCCGAGCCGCCGGCCCTTGAGGAACAGGTCCGACCGGCTCCGGAAGCCGTCGAACGAGGGGTCGCGGGCCGTGACGTCGGACTGGGCCGAGAAGCCGTAGGTGATGATCTTGCGCTCGAGGTCGGGGATGATGCTCTGGAGATGGGGGTTGTCGAGGCAGAGGATGACGGGACAGTAGAAGGGGACCTTGTTGGCGAAGTCGACGAACGTCTTCTTGATGTCGTCGAGGCTGTGGTACTGGTCGAGGTGCTCCTCGTCGATGTTGGTCAGGACGGCGATGAAGGGGGACAGGCAGAGGAAGGAACGGTCGCTCTCGTCGGCCTCGGCGACGATGAAGTCGCCGGCGCCGAGCTTGGCGTTGGCCCCCAAGGCGTTCAGCCGCCCGCCGACGATGAACGTCGGGTCGTAGCCGCCGGCCTCGAGGACGACCGCGGTCATCGAGGTCGCCGTCGTCTTGCCGTGCGAGCCGGCCACGGCGATGCCGTATTTCATGCGCATGAGCTCGGCCAGCATCTCGGCCCGGGGGATGACCGGGATGAGATCGGCCCGGGCCTGGCGGACCTCGACGTTGTCCTCATGGACGGCCGAGGAGATGACGACGACGTCGGCGGCCCGGACGTTCTCGGCCCGGTGGCCGATGGAGACGACGGCCCCGAGCCGGGCCAGCCGCTGCGTGGCGTCGTTCTCCTGGATGTCCGACCCCGAGACCCGGTACCCGAGGTTGAGGAGGACCTCGGCGATCCCGTTCATGCCCGTCCCGCCGATGCCGACCATGTGGATGTGGTTGAGCTTGCGATAGCTTTTTTTCGTCACGCGCGCGTCTCCTTGGGGGTCCCGGCCATGAGCGTCAGGCAAAGCCCGGCGATCCGGCCGGCGGGATCGTCGGGCCGGAGCGAGGTCAGCTTTCTCTCCATGGCGTCGAGATCCCCGGGCCGGTCGAGGAAATGAAGGATGCGGGCGGCCAGGACCTCCGGGGCGGCGTGGCTTTCGGGGACGGCCTCGGCCCCGCCGGCCGCCTCGAGCTCGCGGGCGTTCGCCGTCTGGTGGTCCTCCGAGGCGCCGGCGAAAGGCACGAGAACGGCCGCCTTGCGGGCGGCGATGAGCTCGGCCAGGGTCGTCGCTCCGGCCCGGCAGACGACGAGATCGGCCCGCCCGAAGCGGGCGGCCATCCCGGGGAAATAGGCGGCGATCTCGCTCGTCCCGAAGCCGTTCGCCCGGTAGGCCGCGGCGACGGCCTCGAGGTCCCGGGGGCCCGTCTGGTGGGCGATCCTCAGGCGGCCCTTCTTCGGCGCCAGGAGAGGGAGGGCGGCCGTGATCCTCTCGTTGAGGAACCGGGACCCTTGGCTGCCGCCGAAGATGAGAACGGAGAGCTCCGGAGTCCGGGCCTTCGGCGGCAGGGTGTAAAAGTCCTCCCGGACCGGGTTCCCCAACAGGACGCCTTTTCCCTTGAAATAGGGGAGGGTCGAGGGGAAGGAAACGACGGCCTTGCGGACCCAACGGACGAGGAGGCGGTTGGTGAGCCCCGGCCGGGCGTTCTGCTCCAGGATGAGCGTCGGGATCCCGAGCCACGAAGCCAGCAGGACGAGGGGCCCGGAGCTGTAGCCGCCGGCGCCGACGACCAGCCCGGGCTTGGTCCGCAGGAGAAGGGCCAACGACTGAACGAAGGCCAGGGGCAGAAGGATCAGCCCGCGCAGCGTCTTCAGGCCCCGGGCCTTGAGGCCCTCGATCCGCATGGGGACGAAGCGGACCCTGTGCTCCTCCATGATGCGCTTCTCGACATCGCGGTGGGTCCCCGCGTAGGTCAGCCGCAATTCCGGACGGCGTTCGAGGAGCGTGCGGCCCACGACGAGGGCGGGGTAGAGGTGGCCGCCCGTCCCGCCGCCGCAGATGATGATGTCGCGCCCTCTCATATCCGCACCTTGGTCTCGCCCAGGCTTCTTTTCCGGCTGATGTGGAGGAGGATGCCGATCGCGGCCAGCGTGCAGACGAGCGACGACCGCCCGTAGGAGACGAGGGGCAGGGGGAGGCCTTTCGCCGGGCCGAGCCCCAGGACGACCGTGATGTTCAACAAGGCCTGGGCGACGACGGCCAGGGTCAATCCGGCGGCCACCATCCGCGAGGCCGGATCGGGAGCGGCCATGGAGATCTTCAAGCCTCTCCACAGGAGAAGGAGATAAAGGGCCAGGACGGCCAGCGTGCCCACGAGACCGGTCTCTTCCCCCCAGATCGCGTAGATGAAGTCGGTGTGCGCCGACGGCAGGAAGTACAGCTTCTGGGTGCTCTGGCCGAGGCCGACGCCGAGGAGCCCGCCCGAGCCCACGGCCAGCTTCGACTGCGTGACCTGATACGATTGTCCCAGGGGGTCCTTGTCCGGCGAGAGGAAGCCGTGAATGCGGTCCATCCGGTAGTCGCCCTGGACGAGGTAGAAGGCGAAGAGGGCCGCGAACAGCCCTCCCGCCGCGACGAAATAGCGGAGCTTGACGCCGCCGACGAAGAGCATCATCGCGGCCAGGACGAACAGCAGGACGGCCGTGCCGAAATCGGGCTCCATGAGGACGAGGAGCACGGTCAGGAAGAGCACGCCCAGCGGGACGGCCAGGACCTTCGGCTCGTTTAGCCGGTCCTTGCGGCTCTCGATCCACGAGGCGAGGAACAGGATGAGGCTGACCTTGGCCAGCTCCGACGGCTGGAAGCGGACCCCGAAGAGCATGATCCAGCGGTTGGTCCTGGCCACGGCCGGCATGGTCAGGCAGAGCATCAGGAGCAGGACGGTCACGGCCAGCAGGCCGTAGACGAAATACGGGTTGAGGAAGAAGGACCTCTTGACCGACAGGAGGAAGACGACCAGGGCGAAGCCGGCCGCCGCCCCCAGGAGCTGCTGGACCATGAAGTGGAACGGGTGGCTGTATCTCTCCCCGGCCAGGAAGCCCGAGGAGCTGAAGACGATGACGACGCCGATGGTCACCAGGACGACCGTGACCGCGAAGAGGGGAAGATCGAAGCCGAGCCGTCGGGGCGCGCTCATCCTTCAGCCCCTCTTCCCCCGGACGCGGGCGGCCAGCCGGCGCACTTCGCGCTTGAAGGTCCGTCCGCGCTCCTCGAAGTCCCGGAACATGTCCCAGCTCGTGCAGGCCGGGGCCAGGAGGACGACGTCCCCCGGGGCGGCCGCTTCAAAGGCCTTGCGGACGACCTCCCGGTAGTCGGCCGCCGGCTCGACGGGCACGACCCCGCCGAGGGCCTCCCGGATCCTGCCCGCGGCCTCGCCGAGGAGGATGACGGACCTCGCCTTTCGCCGGACCTCCAGCCGGAGAGGCGAAAAATCGCCGCCTTTCCCCCGGCCGCCCAGGATGAGCACGACGGGACGGTCGAAGCTGGCCAGGGCCTTGAGCGTGGCGTCCACGGTCGTGGCCTTGGAGTCGTTGACGAAGCGCACGCCGCGGACCGTCAGGACGTCCTCCAGCCGGTGCTCGAGCCCGCGGAAGGCCGGGACGGAACGGCGGATGGAGGCGGCGGGGACCCCGAACGCCCGCCCGATGAGGGCCGCGGCCATGACGTTCTCGAGATTGTGCGCGCCGGGCAGAGGGACTCGGCTGGTCCGCAGGAGCTTCTCGGTCCGCCGCCCGTCGAGCACGATCCAGCCGTCCTCGACGAACGCGCCGCCCCGGACGCGCCTTTTACGGCTGAAGCCGAGGACGGCGGCCGCGGCTTCCCCGGCCAGGCTCCAGACCCGCGGATCGTCCCTGTTGAGGATGGCCAGGTCCTCGGGACCCTGGCGGAGGACGAGCTTCGCCTTGGCCCGGAAATAGCCGTCGAACGTCCCGTGCCAGTCGAGGTGGTTCTCCGAGATGTTGAGGAAGGCCGAGACCTCCGGCTTGAAGCGCTCCGTGTATTCGAGCTGGAAGCTGGAGACCTCGGTGACATAGACGTGGTCGTCCCGGCTCCGCTCGACGAAGGAGACGAGCGGGAGGCCGATATTGCCCGCCAGGCGCGCCTTGAGGCCGGCCTCCTTCAGGATCTTGTGGGCGAGGGTCACGGTCGTCGACTTGCCGTTCGTGCCGGTGACGGCGACGACCCGTCCCTTGAGGAACCGGAAAGCGAGCTCGATCTCGGAGAGGACCGGCACCCCTTTCGCCCGGGCGGCCAGGATCTCCGGCAGGGGAGGGACGCCGGGGCTGGGGACGATGAGGTCGGCCTCGAGGAAGGCTCCAGGGGTGTGGCCGCCGGTCTCGAAGTCGACGCCGCGCTCCCGCCAGGGCCCGATCCTGCCGGCGAGGGCGGCGCCCGCCTTCTTCTCGGTCACCCGGACCCGGGCGCCCCGCCCGATCAGGAATTCGCAAAGGGCCTCGCCCGTCCGCTCGAAGCCGACGATGAGGACTCTGCGGTCTTTGAGTTCCATGGCTATCTCAGTTTCAGGGTCGATAGGCTGAAGAGGGCGAAGATGATGGCCAGGATCCAGAAGCGGATGACGATCTTGCCCTCGGGCCAGCCGGAGAGCTCGAAATGATGGTGGAGCGGGGCCATCTTGAAGAGGCGTTTCCCGCCGCTCATCTTGAAATAGGAGACCTGGAGGAGGACCGACACCGCCTCCAGGATGAAGACCCCGGCCACGGCGAACAGCAGGAACTCCTGCTTGATGAGCAGGGCGACGACGGCCACCGTCCCGCCGAGCGCCAGGGCCCCGACGTCGCCCATGAAAACCTGGGCGGGATGGCAGTTGAACCACAGGAACCCGAGGCAGGCCCCCGCGAGCGCCCCGGCGAAGACGGTCAGCTCCGCGGCCAGGGGAACGTGCGGGATGTTGAGGTACTGCGACCAGAGGGCGTGCCCGGCCACGTAGGTCAGCGCCGTGAGGGCCGCGGCCCCGATGAGGGTCAGGCCGATGGCCAGCCCGTCGAGGCCGTCGGCGAGATTGACGGCGTTGGAGGACCCGACGAGGATGAAGACGATCCACGGCAGGTAGAACCAGCCGAGATACGGGGCCCACTCCTTGAGGAACGGGAAGGCCAGGTTCAGGCTGAACCGGCCGCTCGTCCCCATCCAGATGAACACGAGGCCGATGGCCGCGGCCAGAACGAACTGCAGGGCGATCTTCTGCCCGAAGCGCAGGCCCAGGGACTGCTTCCGGCGGACCTTGAGGACATCGTCCCAGAGGCCGATGAGCCCGAAGAAGAGCATCGACAGGACGGCCACCCAGACGTAGAGGTTCCCGAGGTTCCCCCAGACGAGGGTCGGGACGAGGGTGGCGACGATGATCAGCAGCCCGCCCATCGATGGCGTCCCCTTCTTGGCGTAGTGCGACCGGGGGCCGTCGGCCCGGATCTCCTGGCCGATCTGGCGTTTCTGGAGAAGGCGGATCAGCCGGGGGCCGAGGAGGAAGCTCAGGGCGAGGGCGGTGATGCCGGCCAGGGCCGTGCGGACCGTGATGTAGCGGAACACGTTGAAGAAGAAGAAGTCCTCCCGCAGCGGGACGAGGAGCCAGTACAGCACGGGCTACTCCTTTCCTCTCGTTCTCAAGCCGGCGACGACCTTGTCCGTCCTCATGCCCCGCGACCCCTTGACCAGAACGAGGTCGCCCGGGCGGACGATGCCCGCGATGCCGGCGGCGGCCGC
>JBBIGP010000026.1:6631-32980 GCA_037447475.1 Candidatus Aminicenantota bacterium | reverse complement strand
CTTCACCCTCCGCGCCTTGCATCTGCAGCCGCCTCGACTCGTGAATAGATCAGGCTAGCCAGGTTTTTGTTGACAGGCCCGCTGAAATCTAATATTTTCTGGTTTCACCAAACCTTCGAGGAGGCAGCCCATGCATTCGACCCGACGGACGGCCGCGGCGCTCGTCGCCGTCATCGGCCTGCTCGGACTTCTCGCGACAGGCCACCAGGCCCTCGCCCAAAGGGCGGCGGCCAAGGCCCAGAAAAAGATCGAGAACACCGACCCCGTCCAGCGCCTGAAATGGTTCGGCGAGCACCAGGCGATGCGGGAGTCGTCGCCGTTCAAGGATATCCGGTGGCGCTTCATCGGCCCCTTCGACCTCGGAGGCCGCTGCACGGACGTCGAGGTCCCCAAGGGCAGCCGGACCGTTTTCTACGTCGGCGCGGCCACGGGCGGCCTCTGGAAGACCGTGAACGCCGGCACGACCTGGGAGCCGATCTTCGACGACATGCCCACTCAGTCCATCGGCGACATCGCCATTTCCGAATCCAACTCCGACATCGTCTGGGTCGGCACGGGCGAGGCCAACATCTTCCGGGCCTCGACGGCCGGGACCGGCGTCTACAAGTCGCTCGACGCCGGCAAGACCTGGACCCACATGGGCCTCGAGGCGACCTACACCATCGGCCGCATCCTCATCCATCCGACGAACCCCGATATCGTCTATGTCGCGGCCTCGGGCCACGAGTGGACGACCAATCCCGAGCGCGGGCTCTACAAGACGACCGACGGGGGCCGGACCTGGCAGAAGGTCCTGTATGTCAATGAACGGGTCGGGGTCATCGACGTCGTCATGGATCCCGCGAAACCCGACACCCTGATCGCCTCGAGCTGGAACCGCATCCGGCGGCGCTGGAGCGACCCCATGCCCGGCGGCGAGGACGGCCTCCACAAGACGACAGACGGCGGCAAGACGTGGAAGCTGCTGACGGCCGGCCTGCCCGACACGGAGCTCACCGGGCGCACGGGCCTGGCCCTCTGCCGGACGAAACCGAACGTCGTCTACGCCTTCGTCGACAACCACACCCCGGGCCGCGAGGCCCGCGCCGGCGAGCTCGACTCCTACGGCCGTCCCCGCCAGCGGGGCATCATCGGCGCCGAGGTCTACCGCTCGGACGACCAGGGCGAGACCTGGCGCAAGATGAACCCGGCCACGGAGTACTTCGAGCGCTTCGGCGGCACCTACGGCTGGGTCTTCGGCCAGATCCGGGTCGATCCCAACGACGAGAACACCGTCTACCTCATGGGGTTGGGACTGGCCAAATCGACCGACGCCGGCCAGACCTTCACCAACCTCTACTGGGAAGGCCTGCACATCGACCATCACGGTCTGTGGATCGATCCCTTCGACTCCGACCACCTCATCAACGTCAACGACGGCGGGGCCAACGTCTCCTACGACGGCGGCAAGACCTGGCGGGACTTCCACAAGGGAATCCCCTGCGTCCAGTTCTATAACGTGTCCCTGGACAATTCAACGCCGTTCTGGGCCTACGGCTCGGTCCAGGACCAGGGCTCGTACCGCGGCCGGGTCCCGCTCGTCCGGGGCGCCGCCGCCGCGACCGGCCGCCGCGGCCGGGCCGCGACGCAGCCCAGCTGGGAGACCGCGCCCGGCGGCGAGGGCACGCTCCACGCGATCGATCCGACCGACCCGAGCATCGTCTATTCGTCGTCTTTCTACGGCCGCCTGGAAAGGGCCGAGCTCAAGGACGGCCGCTGGACGAGCGCCCGGATCTTCCCCAAGCCGGCCGAAGGCGAGGCCGAGTACCGCGGCCAGTGGCTGGCGGGCCTGGCCCTCTCGCCGCACAACCCCCAGGTCATCTACCACGGCTTCCAGTACCTGTTCCGGTCCATGAACCGCGGCGACGGCTGGGACCGCATCAGCCCCGACCTGACCGCCAACAATCCGGCCCAGCAGGGAAAGTGGCCTTACGCCATCCCGTTCGCCACGATCACGGCCATCGACGAGTCGCCGTTCAAGTTCGGCGTCGTCTATGCCGGGACCGACGACGGCCGCGCCTGGGTCACCCGCGACGGCGGCGTGAACTGGACCGAGATCACCGCCGGCCTGCCCTTCAACAAGCACGTCTGGAAGATCGTCGCCTCGAAGTACGATGCGGCCACCGTCTACATCACCCTCGTCGGCCGCCACGACGACGACTTCAATCCCTACATCTTCAAGTCCACCGACTACGGCCGGACCTGGACGAGCATCGCGGCCAACATCCCCGGCGGTCCGGTCAACGTCGTCCGGGAGGACCCCAAGATGCAGGGCATCCTCTACGCCGGGACGGACACGGGCGTCTACGTGACGCTCGACGGCGGCAAGGCCTGGAACGTGCTGGGCGTCGGACTGCCGACGAGCTACGTGTGGGACATCGCCATCCATCCCAGGGACAATGCCCTGGTCATCGCCACGAACGGCCGGGGGATGTGGATCATCGACGACATCGGGCCCGTCCAGGAGGCGCTCAAGTAGGAGGGATAGCCTGGCGATCGGCTCCGCGGCCGAAGATCCGCTCGAGCGACATCCGCAGCGCCTCCCGGCGCCGGCCATGATCGTGATAGGGGTCGGAGCGGTGGGCGATCTCGCCCCCGGTGAGAAGAAGGACGGTGTCGGGCACGGCCGTCACCCGGTATCGCCGGAACAGAAGCTTCCGCCGGTCGAGCACGACCGGCAGGTCCCAGCGGTACTTGTCGAGGAACTCCTTCAGCTCCTCGTACGGCCCGAGATGGACGCCGACGACGGCGACCGGCCAGCCGTTCCGCTCGACGAGGAGCCGCGACTCGAAAAGGTCGTCGTAGCAGATCGCGCACCCGGTCGAGAAGAAGACGAGCAGAGCGGTCCGGCCGCCGGGAGGCACGGCCTCTTCGAGCGAGGCGCAGATGCGGCCCGCGGGCCTCGCCCGGCCGTCGCCCGGAAGGGGCCCGCCCAAGCCCGTCGCGAGCAGGAAGGCCAAAGCCGGCCGGATCATCCCACGACCTCGAAAATGCCGAGCTCCCCCTCTTCGTCGAGGGCGTAGATCCGCCGTCCGTCGACGGCGAAGCGGTGGACGCGGCGGGGCAGATCGATGACCGCTTCGAGCCGTCCGTCCCGGCCGATGATCGACAGCCGGCGGCCGGGGCCGAGATCCCGGCCCTCGACGGCCTCGGGCTCGAGCAAGTAGAGCCGCCCCGCATCGGAGGCCGCCGCCCAGCAGAATCCCAGGAGGGTCTTCCTCGGGCCCTTGAACGGCAGGTCGACCGGCTTGAAGACGTAGCGGTCGTCCACGGGGACCCGGCCGAGCGCCTGCCCGCCGGAATCGAAATGCAGGACGGCCCGCTCCTCGCTCCGGAAGACGATGTAGAAGCCGTCCGGCCCGTCCGGGCAGACGAGGAACATGTTGCGGAACGAATCGTAGACGGGATCGCCGAACGCCCGGCTCTCGAGACCCTCCCAGAGGAGCGTCCCGGTCTCGTCGAAAAGGTGGAGCATGCTCTCCCGGACGGGACGGCCGCTCGGATTGCTGGTGACAAGGACCTTCCCCTCGCCGATCGCATGGATCTTGTCCGGCGCGAAGCCGGTCCGGAACCCTCCCCCGCCCGCCGGACGGCCCTCCGCGTCGAGGACATGGACGCGGAAATTGAACTTGTCGGCGACGAAGATCCGGCCGCCGGAGACGCAGACGCCCGACGGAAAGGAGAACTCCCCCGGGCCGGGGCCTTTCCGCCCGAAGGACCTGACGAATCCTCCGTCCTTCGTGAAGACCTTGATCGCGCAATCCTGGGCGTCGGCGACGAAGACCGTCCCGTCGTCGTACGCCAGGGCCACGGGCCTCGCCAGAACGGCCTCGTCGGGCCTGTCCGCCGCCGGCGTCGCGGTCGTTTCGACGGCCTTGAGGCTCCGGACGGCCGCATCCGGAGACGCGACCGCCGGCATGTCCGGCACGAGCGGGACCAGGGCCAGCGACGCGACGAGGATGAGAAGCGCGGGTTTGCGATGTGTCATGACGTACCCTTCCTTCCGGTTTCGCGGGTGTAAGAATGAGGGGCCCTCGAACCCGAGGGCCCCCGCCCGTTCAGACGGCCAAGATGCATTTGGCCAGCGCCAGGTCGCAGAGCGTCAGGAACAGCATGACTTGATACCACGGAGCGTCCAAGTTCAGGGCGTTCTCGCGGCACGTCATGTGGTCCCGGAAGCACTCCCCGGAGGCCTCGGCGGCGGCGTTCTCGGGGAAAAAAAGGGCCGGTGTGACGAGGATGAGGCCGGCCAGGGCGACAACTGCCAGCTTTTTCATGGCAACCTCCTTTCGCCCTTCCTAGAGCAAGAGGCGTGCCAGCAGACGAACGCCGGGACCGCGGGCCAACAGGTTGAGACCAAGGGGTTTAGCGACGGCGGCCGGCGGAGCCGGGAAAGGGCCGTTGACAATCGCGCGGGGCGAGCTGCGGCTCGCGTCGCTGGCCATTGACGACGGGCCCGCGGACACCTATTTCAGCAGCGGGATCTTGATGCCTTTTTCCTTGGCGCAGGCGACGGCCTCGGGGTAGCCGGCATCGGCGTGGCGGGCGACGCCGAGCCCAGGGTCCACGGTCAGGACCCGCTCCAGGCGGCGGCCCATGCCCGGCGTCCCGTCGGCGACGATGACCATGCCGGCATGGATCGAAAGCCCGATGCCCACGCCCCCGCCGTGGTGGACGGAGACCCACGAGGCCCCGCAGACGGCGTTGAGGAGGGCGTTGAGGACGGGCCAGTCGGCGATGGCGTCCGAGCCGTCCCGCATCCCTTCGGTCTCCCGGTTCGGCGAGGCCACGGACCCCGTGTCGAGATGGTCCCGGCCGATGACGATGGGCGCGCTGATCGTCCCCTTCCTCACGAGCCGGTTGATAACCGCCCCGAAGCGGGCCCGCTCGCCGTATCCCAGCCAGCAGATGCGCGCCGGGAGCCCCTGGAACTTGACCTGGTCGCGGGCCTTGCGGATCCAGCGGGCCAGGGCCTCGTCCTCCGGGAATTCCCGGAGCACGGCCTCGTCGGTCGCGTAGATGTCCCGCGCCTTTCCCGAGAGGGCCGCCCAGCGGAAGGGGCCCTTGCCCAGGCAGAACAGCGGCCGGATGTATTCCGGGACGAACCCCGGGATGTCGAAGGCCGCCGCGACCCCGGCCTTTTGAGCCTGGCCGCGGATGTTGTTGCCGTAGTCGAAGGCCCGGGCCCCTCTCTTCCGCAGCTCGAGCATGGCCTCGACGTGGGCGGCCATCGACTCGTAGGCCCGGCGGATATAGGCCTCCGGGTCCTTTTTCCGGAGGGCCAGGGCCTCTTCGAAGGCAATCCCGTGGGGCACGTAGCCGTTGAGCTCGTCGTGGGCCGAGGTCTGATCGGTCAGGATGTCCGGCGTCACGCCTCGGCGGACGAATTCGGGAAGGACATCGGCGGCGTTCCCGAGCAGGGCGATCGACAGCGGCCGCTTCTTGTTCATCGCCTCATCGGCCAGGCGCAGGGCCTCGTCGATGCTCGAGGTCATCATGTCCACGTATTTCGTATCGAGCCTCCTCCGGATGCGCTGCGGATCGACCTCGACGACGATGGCCACGCCCTCGTTCATGGTCACGGCCAGGGGCTGGGCCCCGCCCATCCCGCCCAAACCCGCGGTCAGGGTCAGCGTCCCCTCGAGCGTGCCCCCGAAATGGCGGCCGGCCGCCGCCGCCAAAGTCTCGTAGGTCCCCTGCAGGATGCCCTGGGTCCCGATGTAGATCCAGCTTCCGGCCGTCATCTGGCCGTACATCGTCAGGCCCAAGGCCTCCAGGCGCCTGAACTCGTCCCAGGTCGCCCACTTAGGCACGACCAGGGCGTTGGCGATAAGGACCCGCGGCGCGTCGGCGTGCGTCCTGAAGACGGCCACCGGCTTTCCGGACTGGACGACGAGCGTCTCGTCGTTCTCGAGCTTCTTGAGGGCGGCCGCGATGGCCCGGAAGGAGCCCCAGTTCCTGGCGGCTTTGCCGGTCCCTCCGTAGACGATGAGCTCCCCGGGGCATTCCGCGACCTGGGGATCGAGGTTGTTCATCAGCATCCGGAGGGCGCCTTCCTGGGACCACCCTTTGGTGTTCAGGCGGGGGCCGCGGGGGGCGCGGATCGTCGCCGGGGCGTCTGCGCTCTTGGGGACCATGCTCGACCTCCTTGGGCCGGTCCCGCCTCCATCCGCCGGGTCGCGGGCCCATCCGGGAATATACCATATCCTTCGAGGCGGATTCAAAGAAACCGGCCGAAAAAAGGTGTTGACGCGGGCCCGGAAATTGGTATCATGGAGGAAGCCAAGGTTTCGATCGTCAGGCGGCGAGGGCAATGACCCGGACAAGCATTCTCATCATCAACCCGTCTTCACCCGAGGCCGAACGTCTGGCCCGCCTGGCCCGGAAGTTCGGCCCGGCGACCGTCGGGTCGGACCTCGAAAAGCCGCTCGAGGAGCTCGCGGGGGGGGCGTTCGCGGTCGCCGTCCTGGACGCCGATCTCGTCCTGGCCCGTCCTCCGCGGATCGATCCGGCCGTCGCCGTCCTCCTGACCTCGGCCGACGCCGGCACGCTCGACCGGGCGGCCGCCGCGTTCCCGACAGGCGCCTATGTCGACGGGACCCTGACCTCGCCGGAAGACCCCCGCGAAGCACCCTTCCTGCAGGCCCTCGGCCGGGCCTGCTCTCATGCCGGCCTCGCGGCCGAGTCGGCCGGCCTCAAGCAGGCCCTCCGCCACCACCAGGCCAAGGTCCGGGACGTCTGCCAGGAGATCCGGGAGATCAAGAGCCTGCTCAACGCGAACTTCATCCGCGAGGTCGAAAGAAGGCTGGCCATCGAGGCCAAGTACGTCTGGTCCCAAAAGGAGCGGCTGCGGGTCGAGGCCGTCCTCCGCAAGATCTACGGGGCGGACGACGTCAGCAGCCTCCTCGACATCGTCCCCGACATCCGGGACATCGTCCAGGCCGCGAGCGTGACGGTCTACATCCTCGAGGAGAACGAAGCCATCGGCAGCTTCCTCAAGCCTCTCGTCTGGGACAACGCGTTCCTGACCCATTCCGAGTTCCAGCGATACATCGCGCCCCTCGACGCTCCGGACTTCGCGGCCTCCGTGGCCCGCTTCGGCCACGAGATCAATATCCCCGCCCTGGGTTTCGACAAGCGGCTGAGCCGGCGCTACCAGGCCTACCTCAAATCCCCGCTGAAGAGCCTGCTGGGCGTGCCCATCCGCCACGACCACAAGGTCATCGGCGTCGTCGAGGTCTACAACAAGACGGTCGGCGGCAAGATCGGCCCGGACGGCTTCAGCCGGGACGACGTGCAGATCCTCCAGGGCCTCTCGGAGCACATGGCCATCGCCATGACCAAGCTCGACCTCATCCAGTACGACGCCCTGACGGGGCTGCTCCGCCCCGAGCCGTTCTTCGAGAAGGTCCTCCAGCGGGTCAACGCCATCGGCAAGCGCCGCCGGGAAGAAGGCCCCATGGCCCTGGTCATGGGCGATGTCGACTGGTTCAAGAACTACAACGACCGCAACGGCCAAGAGGCCGGGAACAAGCTTCTCCGGGAGCTGGCCGGGGTCCTCAAGATGTCGATCCGCGAGGAAGACCTCCTCTGCCGCTACGGGGGCGAGGAGTTCCTGGTCTTCCTGACCGGCGTCAAGAACCGGGAGGAGGCCGCCCAGCTGACCGAGCGGATCCGCAAGAACGTCGAGGATCACTACTTCGAGTTCCAGGAGTTCCAGCCCCGCAACAACCTGACGATGTCTTTCGGCGTGACGGTCTTCCCCCGCAAGCCGAGCGAACAGCCCCTGTCCAAAATCGACCTCAAGCGCCTGGCCGGGGAGGCGGACCTGGCCCTGGCCGAGGCCAAGGGCAAGCGACGGCCGGACCTGAGATCGCCGGCGGCCGAGCCGGCTCCGGCGACCAAGAACCGCGTCTGCAGCTATCTGTGGGAGACGGACGAGGAGGCCGGGAGACCGCCCGTCCGTCCGGCGCCCGGGCGGTTCTTCCGGGAGAAGAGGCGCCACGAGCGGTTCCCCGCCTCGACGGTCGTGATGTTCCGGGAGAACGGCGGGTACCGGGTGGCCAAGACGATCAACATCAGCCTGGGAGGGGTGCGGATCGTCTCGGACACGAGGCTCCCCGCGGCCCGGACGCTGGACACCATCCTCGTTCTCGAGGACAAGGCCAACCTCATCCGCAGCGACGTCATCTACTCGGAACAGGCCGAGGGCGACGAGGGCCTCTATTATTCGGGACTGCGGTTCCGGGACATGAGGGCGGGGGACATCCAAGGCCTGGAAAGCTACCTCTCCCGCTTTCAGAAAAAAGAATTCCCTCTCCCCTGAGCCGGCCCGCGGCCGCTACTCGGTTTCGAGCTCTTGGAGAATGGACCGAAGATAGGGCAGCCGGGGTTCGATGCGCGCGAGGAAGGCCTTTTTCATGTCCGCCATGGCCTTGGCGAAGGAGGCGAATTCCTCGGGATTGCTCCAGTTCTCCATGCTCAGCCGTTCGAGGAGGCTTCGAAGCGTCTGCGGGCTGAGGATCCCCTGCGTGTAGCGGGGCAGGCTCCAGGCGCTCTTCTCGCACATCTTGATGATCCTCAGGAACAGGCCCCTCAGTCCTTCCTGCCAATTGATGAGCTCCTGCTTGAGGAAGAACTGGTCCTTGGGCGACTCGGTCTGACCGAGCTTCAAGGAGATCCGCTGGGCCTCCTCGAGCGTCCTGTCGACGGACTCGAAGAGCTTCTCCAGGTCGACGACGACCGTCCTGTCCTTCTGAAAATAATAGATCTCCCCGCTTCCGTTGGCCGGCTCCGTCCTCCGCCCGGCTTCGAGCTCTGCGGCCAGGGCCTCTTCGGCTTCCTCTGCGGTCCCCTCCTCCGCGACGGGCTCAGGGATGGCTTCCGGCGGAGGGGCGGCGACGGCCTCTTCCGGCCCGGACGGGCCGGCGATGAGGTCCTGGATCTCGGGGATCGGAAGGTCCGAAGCGGCGGCCTCGGCTTCCATCTCGGCCAGGCCCTCCCGGCCGGCGGGCTCTCCGCCCGGCATGCCCAGGTCGGCGGCGGCCGATTCCATGGCCAGGAGGTCCTTGATCCTCTTCAGCTTCTCGAGCTCCTGGTCGAGGTCCAGGTCCAGGGGCGCCGGCTCCTCCTCGACGACCTCGGCGACGATCCCGAACCGCTCCCGGAGGTCGTTCTTGAGGAAGGCCGCTTTCTCCGACGTCCTCTTCCGCAGGTCCTCGAGGCGGCCCTGGATCTCGTTGACCCGCTTGATCTCCTCGACCGTGGCCCGGGCCAGGCTCTCGATCTCCTCCTGGAACCGGACGACCTTCTCGAAGCGCTCGCGGGCCTCGCCGAGGAGCCGGCCGCGCTCCTCCTCGAATTCCCGGACCATGGTCCGGTATTCGCCGAGGGTGGCCCGTTCCTTCTGGAATTCGTTCTCGATCTCTTCCTTGCGCCGGCGGGCGGCGTCCCGCTCCCGGCTGATGCGCTCCTCGAGGTCCCTGTCGACGTCCACGAACCGCTTGTGGAGCAGGCGTTCGAGCTGGCCTTCGACCTCGTCGATGACGCGCGTGGATTCCCGCACAAAATCGCTGTCGTTTTCCATGGCGGCTCCTTGACCTTAGCGCCCATATTATGGGCGTGCGGCGCGGCCCTGTCAAGAGAAGAAATCCCCGGGACCGGGCCGCGGGAATTCCCGAAAGAAGCGGGCCCCATCGGCGAATTCGGCCTTGAACCGGAGCGGGGAAAGGGGTATATAGAGCGGCATGAGCGAAGAGACGCTGCGCCTGGAAGTCAAACGTCTCAAGAAGGAGCTGGCCTTTCACCTTCGCAGGTCGCGCGAACTCGAGGACGCCTACGATGCGACCCTGGAGAACTTCATGGCCGCCCTGGACCTCCGCGACGTCGAGACGTACGGACATTCCAAGACGGTGGCCCGCTACACCCACGTCCTGGCCGAGGCCCTGGGCATCCGCGACCCCCGGAAGCTCGAGAGCGTCCGCAAAGGCGCCCTGCTCCACGACTCGGGAAAGATGGCCGTCCCGGATTCCGTGCTGAAGAAGCCGGGGCCGTTGACGCCCAAGGAGTGGGAGGTCATCAGGCGGCATCCGGCCCTGGGCTACGGGCTCGTCCGGGACGTCAAGCTCGTTCCCGAAGTGGGGAACATCATCCTCTGCCACCACGAGCGCTACGACGGGACGGGCTACCCGAAAGGGCTCAGGGGTGAGGCCATTCCCCTCGAGGCCCGGATCTTCGCCGTGGCCGATACCCTGGACGCCGTGACCTCCCACCGGCCCTACCGGGCGCCGCGGGATTTCTGCGCGGCCCGCCGGGAGATGACGGCGAACGCCGGGGGCCAGTTCGACCCGAGGGTCGTGGACGCGTTCTGCGGCCTCGATCTCGCCGTCTGGGAGAAGATCCGCTTCGAGACGACCCGGATCCTGCCTCCATTCGAGGACCTCCGATCGCTTGTCCCTGGGAAATAGCGCGCGGCTTCAGCCGATCCGGTCTTTGGCTCGACCGTCCCCTGGCTGCCCGCGGCGGGCCGTGATGACCCGGGGCCTGCCGGCCAGGTCCCAGGCCGTCTCGATCTCCGTCCAGCGCCGTCCGAAGAGCGAGAGGACCTTGTCCCGCTGGCCGTCGCCGATCTCGAAGATGAGGTGGCCGCCCGGATTCAGGAACGATCCGGCCCTGCGGACGAGCCGTCCGATCGTCTCCAGGCCGGACTCGCCCGCGACGAGGGCCCTGCGCGGCTCGAAACCGCGGACCTCGGCGGGCAGGGCGTCCCATTCCGCGCGCGAGACGTAGGGCGGGTTGCAGACGATGAAGTCGAACCGGTCCCCCGTTCCCCGGAACGCCGAGAACAGATCGCTCCGGCGGAACTCGATCCTCCGGACCTTGTGAAGGGCCGCGTTCCGCCGGGCCACCCGGAGGGCCCGTTCCGAGACGTCGACGGCCACGATCCGGGCCCGCGGCAGCTCGCTGGCCAGGGCGACGGCGATGTTGCCGCTCCCCGTGCCGAGGTCCAGGATGGACTCCCGCTCGCGGGTGGCGAGCTCGAGGACCTTCTCGACGAGGACCTCGGTCTCCGGGCGCGGCACCAGCACGGACGGGGTGACCGCGAACGGCAGGGACCAGAACTCCTTGACCTTCGTCAGATAGGAGAGCGGGACCCCGCTTCTCCTCTTCTCGACAAGACGGAGGAACGAAGCTTCGACCCTCGCCGGGCAGGGGGCTTCGGGGGCCGCGAAGAACCTCTCCTCCGGGAGCGCCGCGGCCTTCAGGAGAAGGACCTTGGCCTCCAGGCCCGCCTGGGGCCGGTCTTCGAGGAGGGACACCCCGAGCCGGTAGAGGTCGAGAAGGGACCGGGACGGCCGGGCCCCGGCGTCAGTCGGGCTCACGCGACGCGCTCCCGAGGGCCTGCGCCTGAGCCTGGCGGACCAGCGCTTCCAGGATCTCTTCGAGGTCCCCGTCCAGGACGGCTTCGACGTTGTGGAAGCTGCGGTTCAAGCGATGGTCCGTGATCCGGGACTGAGGGAAATTGTAGGTCCGGATCTTCTCGCTCCTCTCCCCCGTCCCGACCTGCGACCTCCGGTCCCGGGCGATGGCGTCCCTCTGCTCGCTCCGGGCGATGTCCATCAGCCGCGAGCGCAGGACGCGGAGGGCCTTCTCCTTGTTCCGGTGCTGGGATTTCTCGTCCTGGCAGGAGACGACCAGTCCCGAGGGCTTGTGGGTGACGCGGATGGCCGTGTAGTTCCGGTTGACGCTCTGCCCGCCGGGCCCCGACGAGCCGAAGGCTTCGACCTTGAGGTCCTTGGAATCGAGCCTGACGTCGATCTCGTCGGCCTCCGGGAGGACGGCGACCGTCGCCGTGGACGTGTGGATGCGGCCGGAGGCCTCCGTCCTCGGCACCCGCTGGACGCGATGGACGCCGCTCTCGTATTTCAGCAGCGAATACGCGCCCCGGCCGCGGATGTTCCCCACGGCCTCCTTGAGCCCGCCGATGGGAGAGAAGCTCGTGTCCAGGACCTCGTGCTTCCAGCCGCGGGCCTCGGCGAACCGGGAGTACATCCGGAACAGGTCCTGGGCGAAGAGCGAGGCCTCGTCGCCGCCGGCGCCGGCCCGGATCTCGAGGATGACGTTCTTGTCGTCGTAGGGGTCCTTGGGCAGGAGCATCGTCCGGAGCTCGGCCTCGAGATCTTTCTCCCGCCGGCCGAGCTCGTCCGCTTCGGCCTCGGCCAGGCGGCGGAGGTCGGTCTCCGCGCGGGGGTCGGAGGCCATCTGTCTGGCCTCGGCCAGGTCCTTGAGGACCTTCTTGTAGTCCTCGAACTTGCGGACGACGGGCTCGAGCTCCGCCCGTTCCTTGGCCAGCTCGCGGATCTTCTGGGGGCTCGAGGCCAGGGCCGGATCGGCCAGCGAGAGGGTCAGGCGTCGGAACTTGTCCTCGATCGCCTGGAGCTCCGGGATCATCAGGCGGATTTTCTGGGCGCCTTGAGGATCTTCTTGGGCTTGGCGGACTTGACGGGTTTTTTGGGCTTGGCGGACTTGACGGGCTTGGCCTTGGCGGCGGCCTTGGCCCGCTTGATGGCCTCGGCGTCGCCGAACTTCTTCTTGAACTTCTCGACGCGGCCGGCGCTGTCGATGAACTTCTGCTTTCCAGTGAAGAAGGGGTGGCACTGGGAGCAGATCTCGACCCGGATCTCCTTCTTGGTCGAGCGGGTCTTGAAGGTGTTCCCGCAGGCGCAGGTCACGACGCACTCCTGGTACGGGGGGTGGATGTCTTTCTTCATGGGGCTGTCTCCTCGAGCCGGGATTATAGCAGATTCGAGAGCCCGCCGCAAAGCGCGGGGACGTCCTTCGACTTCCGCTCGAATTCCGCCCAATCCACGGAATAGGACCGGGCCTCCCGGGCCGCCCTGACCGCGTCCCGGTATTCCCGGGAGTCGAAATAGGCCTTGAGGGCCCGGTTGAGCGGCAGGACCTGCTCCTCGGCGGTCCACTCGTAGGCCGTCCCGTCCTCGTTCTTCAGGCAGTTCAGGTGGACGATCCAGGCCAGCTGCTTGAGCGGCGCATGACGGAACGAGCCCCGGATGGCCAGGACCTCCCCTTCCTTGAGGGGGTTCCAGAACCGGAAGTACCGGGAGAAGAGCAGGGCGTTGTGGAAATAGGCCGGGAAGGCCAGGAGACAGTCCTTGTGGGTGACCCGGCCGACGTACATGAAAAGCTTCATGATCTTCGGCCCCAGGCTCAGGCCCGGACGGGCCTGGCCCGGCAGGGGCACGAATTGCTCGGAGAACTTCTGGACCGGGTTCTGGAGCGTCAGCCACTCGAAGGCCAGGGCTCTCTGCGGCGGGAACGGCGGCAGGCCTTCAAGAGCATGGCGGGGGACGAAATCGGCCTCTTTGATCTTTATGTCGACGATCATGTTCTCCGGCCGGGCCTCGCGGAGGAAGATCTGCAGCCTCTGGAGCGGGTACTCCGACGAGTCGAGGTCAAAGGCCAGCGGCCAAAGGAACCGCTTGCGGGCCTCCTTGAAGAAGCTCCTCTTGTCGAGGACGGCCATGACCTCGGGCATCGAGTAGCGGCCCAGGAACAGCGAGCTGCCCTTCTTCGCCGCGAGCTCGGTGAAGATCTCCCCCTCGTCGACGAGCGGCGTCTCCGTCCAGAAGGGCCGGGCCTTGGCGCTCTTCTTCATGGCTTCTCTCCCTCCTCTTCCCGGACGTAGAAGGACAGGACGTCGTCGCCCAGGACCGCCCGGCGACGGAGCCGGAAGTCCCCTTCGGCGGGCCGGGCCTTGACATGATGGCGCATGACGATGAGCCCCCCGGGCTTCAACAGGCCCCTCTTGCGCAGGACCTTGAGCGGGTTCCGCTCCTCGAGGAGCTTGTAGGGAGGGTCCAGGAAGATGAGGTCGAAACGGACCTTCTTTTTGGCCAGGTCGATGACCGCCCGGTTGAACTCGCGATGGACGACGACGGCGTTGTCCCCCGCCCCGCACTTGTCGACGTTCGCCCGGATGACCTTGACGGCCGGATAGAGCTCGTCGACGAAGACGACCTTCTCCGCGCCCCGGCTGAGGGCCTCGAGCCCCACCGAGCCGGTCCCGGAGAAGCCGTCGAGGCAGACGCTTCCCGCGAGCCGGTCCCGGATGATGCTGAACAGGGCCCCTTTGACCTTGTCCTGCATGGGACGGACCGCCGGGCTGGGCACGAGCTTCAGCCGCCGGCCTTTGTAGATCCCGCTGATGATCCGGATCATGTCCCTTGCGCAGGCCCCTTTTCCCTAATGGAAGACGACGAGCCGGCCCGGCTCCGTCGCGAGCTTCAGGACCCCCGGAGGGAGGTCGTACCAGTCGCGGAGGCTGGTCGGCTCGGCCCCCTGGAGCCGGGCGACGACGGCGATGACGACGTCGATGACCGCCGGGGACATCTTCTGGGTGCCGAGGAACAGGCTGTCCATGTCGATCTTGATCCGCCCTTCGCGGGTCTCGAACCGGGCCGAAAAGAACAGGTCCTGGCGCGGGGAGAGGAGGCCTCCGCCTTGGCCCTTGCCGAGGTCGAGAACGATGCGGCCTTCGACCCTGTCGTCCGCGAGGAGCTTCATCTCGGCGCTCCTGACGGCGGTTTCGTTCTCCTCTTCCAGCCGGTAGGCGATCCAGGCGTTGAACTCGGCTTCGGTGAAGGTCACGGACCTTGGCCCCGCATCGGCCCGGCCTTGCCCGGCTTCGATCGTCCTCAGCGCGGCCGCGACCTTTTCGGCCCGCGCCCGGACCTCGGGGCTCAGCTCGCCTCCGAGAAGGGGCCCGAACGCGAGAACGGCCGCGAGGGCCGGCAGGGTGATCTTCCTCGCCATGGTGGACATCCCGCCTCCATGTTATCAGAATCCCGGCCGGACGCAAGGCTCCGCCCGGGGGAATATCGGCGGGAGGGGATCAGTAATGGGTCAGCGTCCCGTCCTTTTTGGCCTTGCGGAGGGCCAGACGGAACGCGACCAGACTGAGGGGCAGGAGGACGGCGTTGAAGGCCGCCAAGGCGAGCACGGAGGGCAGGATGTCGGCGAAGGGCGCCGAGGCCAGCAGGCTCTTCCTCATGCCGTTGAGGGCGTGGGTGACGGGCAGCAGCGCGGAGACCCAACGGATCCAGTCCGGCAGGAGGGAGACCGGGAAGACGACCCCTCCCAGCAGCCCCGAGACGCTGCCGAAGACCCACCCGAAGGGATTGCCCGATTTGTAGACGAGGATGAAGCTGGCCGAGAGGACGCCGATGCTCAAAAAGCAGAGCGCCGTCAGGGCCAGGACGGCGAGGAAGCCCGGCCCGTTGACCCGGCCGAACGCGAGCCCGAAAACGGCCGCGGCCAGGCCGATGTGAAGGCCCGTCCGGAGCGCCTGGAAGAGGAGCGAGTACAGCGACGATCCCAGAAGGATCGCGGGAACCGACGTCCGGGTCACGAGCAGGGCCTCGAGCGTGCCCGCGACCTGGGCGCCGCGGATGACCGAGGGCAGGCCTTCCTGGAAGATGCCGAGGAGGCTCGAAAAAGCGATGCCGACGACGGCGAACGAAAAGTAGTCTCCGCCGTAGGCCTCGAGCGACCGCGCGCCGGGCGGGACGAGCTTGGCGACGAAGTAGAAGGTCGCGGACGACATGAGGATGCCGACGAGCGAGGAGACGAAGGTGAACCGGTAGGTCAGGGCCTCGAGGAAGTCCCGGCGCAGAAAGGCCAGGAGCTTGGCGGCGAACCCGGCGGCGCCCGGAGCCCCGCTCACGATCCCTCCCCTTCCGGCGTGACCGATGTCTCCCGCCGCGGGTCCTTTCCGTTTCCCGCCGCCAGGGCGCGCTCGTAGATCTCCCGCATCGTGGCTCCGGCGCGGTCCGCCAGGGCCCGGGGCGCTCCTTGGAGCTTGATCCGGCCGCGGTCGATGACGGCGATCTCGTGGGCCACGGAGGCGGCCTCGGCGAGGTCGTGGGTCGCCCAGAACACGGTCTTTCCCCTCCCGTCCACGAGCTCATGGCGGAGGAAAGAGCGGACTTTGTCGGCGGCCAGGGGATCGAGCGAGCGCGTCGGCTCGTCGACGAACAGGAGGTCGGCGTCGGTCAACAGGGCCCGGGCGAAGGCCAGCATCTGGCGCATGCCCGTGGAATAGGCGTTGAACCTCATGTCCGCGGCGGCCTCGAGGCCGGTCAGCTTCAGGACCTCGCCGATCTTGGCGTCCCGGCCGGCGCCGCGCAGCCCGACCAGGGACCCGAAGAACGCCAGGTTCTGGCGTCCCGTGAGCCTCCAGTAGAAGCTTCGCTCGTCGTTGATGGCGTAGCCGACGGCGTCCTTGACGGGGCCGGGCCGCCGGACGACGTCATGCCCGTTGACGAACGCCCGGCCGCCGTCGGGGAGGACGAGGGTCGTCAGGACCTTGATCAGGGTCGTCTTTCCCGCGCCGTTCGGACCGAGCAGGCAGAAGGCGCGGCCCCTGGCTACCTTCAGGCTCAATCCGTCCAGGGCCGTGGTCGTCGGCCGCCGGAAGGGGCGGCGGACGATCTCCCGGAAGCCGCCGAAGACCGGGTACCTCTTGACGAGGTCTTCGGCCAGGATCGCCGGCGCGTCGGTCATGGCTTGGTCACCAGCCTTTTCGCGGCCGTGATCACCGGCCGCAGGAGCCGTCCGCCATATCGTTCGAACAGGCTGCGGCGCCTCTCGCCCGCGCCTCCGGGGAGCTGGTCCATCCAGGCCCGGGGCGGGAAAAGGATGCCTGGCAGGGACCGCAGGGCGCCGGCGATATCCTTCCGCTCCCACAGGGAGAACAGCGAAGGCATATAAAAGGGCCAGACATGGGTCATGGACCGGCCGGCCACGGCGGGGCCCGGCCACAGGCGGCGGAGCCCGGCCCGGGTGAGGGGGCCCGGCTCGAACCCGGCGGCGAGGCCGCGGGGCAGCGTCCCGGGCCAGAGGACGTTGACCAGCCGGAGGGCATGATAGACGGGCGCCCTGATCCCGGCCCGTCGGCAGAAGACGGCGGCCCGGTCCCAGTCGAGACCCCCGCGCAGGGCGAGCTCGGCGATATCGGTCAGCCAGAAGAGCCGCTGATAGGAATGCTGCTGGGCATGGATGCAGAGATGGCAGAGCTCGTGTTCGGGCGCCAGGACGGCGGCCTCCGTCCGCCCGACGGCGACCGGCCTGACGCCCGCCCAGACGTCCTCATCCGGCGGGCAGGGAACATGTAGCCCAAGGCAGGTCAGATGGAACTCCAGGAAGACGCCGTCTTTCTTGAAATACGGGCAATAGGCCCAGTGAAGGGCGGTCTTCTCGGGGTCGAAGATCCGGGCATCGCCGGAGGCTTCTTCGTATCCGAGGTCCGCAAGGACATTCCTCACGGCGGGCCAGTCCGAGGGATGGACGATGACATCCACATCCCAGAAGGACCGCAGGGCGATGTCGGGATAAAGGGTCAGGGCCAGCCGGCTGCCCTTGGTCAGGGCCGTCCTCAAGCCCCGCCTTCTCACGGCCTCGAGGAACGGCTCGAGGCTTTTATAGAGACGGGTATTGCGGGCCAGGTTCCTCAAGTACCCCGCTTGGAGCGCGTCCAGGACCGGGCCGGGCACGGCGGAGGCGAGCCTCTTGAGGTTCCGGTAGAGGAGCGGCAGGACGCCCTCCCGCTCCGCGCCGCCGATCAGGCCGTCCCAGTCGAGGTCCCCGGCCAGGATATCGGCCGTCTCCCGGAGCTCCGCCGGCCCCGGCTCGAGGCGGGACGCGAGCAAGAGAAGGCGGTTCACGGATGAGGGAGGCAATGCGGGCGCCCTCCGCTCAAGGGCCCGGGGCGGCGGCGTGCGGCCCGGCTATTTCTTGATCCTGAACTGGGAGATATCCTCTTCCTTGTAGATCGCGCTCAGCGGCACGCTCCCGGCGACGATGGCGGCGACGCCGAGAGGGGCCAGGAAGAAGGGCGGGATGCCCCTCTTGCAGACGACATAGACGAAATCGCCGGGAACGCAGGCCTTCGAGGACGCCAGCCGGGCCGTCTGACCCGAAAGGACCCGCTTGGCCTTGGCCCCGTAGGCCCTCAGGTTCCTGACATCCATATAGAAGTCCGTCACGTCGCCTTTGATGTGGAGCCTGTCCTCGGACTGCAGGAGGCCGACCACGACCTCCATTTCCACCTCCCGGGTCTGGGGCAGGTAGCGGGCGATCCGGCCGATGAAGGCCTCGCCCTTGTCCCTCTGCTCCTTGATGACGGCCGCGGCCGCCGCCGCCGCGGCTTCCGTCTCGTAGGGGCTGAGGGCGATCGAGATCTTGGCGGTCTCGCCGGGATTGACCCCGAAGAAATCCTGGGAATTGTAGCTGCCGCGCCCGGATCTGGCCGCCAGGGCGTAGATGCCGGCGTCGAGCCCCTCGACCTTGAAAATGCCCAGGGTATCTGAGGCCGTGCTCTCCCGGACCGTCCCCGTCGTCACGTTCTTGACGAAAACGACGACCCCATCAACGGGCGTCGCGCCGTCGGCCTCGAAGACGAACCCGATGAGGTTCCCCGTGACCGGCGTCTGGGAAGTCGCGGCGGGAGGGGACAGGGTCAGGATGAAGGCCAGACAGACCGCTCCTCCAATGAAGACTTTGGCATCTTTGCTCATAGACGCCTCCTTAGCCATGCCTATGATATGCGCCTGACCAGGGAAATGTCAAGAAATTCCGTGGTCCGGCGGCCTTTCTAGCGCTCGTTCGTCTCCCGGGTGATCCTGACGGGGCGGACGGGCCCGCCGAGGACCTCGACCCGGAGGGCGTTCGACCCCGTCCGGGCGGCCGTCCGGAAAGTGACGGCCCCCTCTTCGAGGCGACCTTCCCAGGCCACGCGGCCGTTGAAGACGGCCGTGATCAGGGGGACCGCCTCCGGCCTGGGGCCTTCGAACTCGATCCGGATGAGCTGCGGACGGCCGTCGAGGACGAGATCCACGGAAAACGCCCGGCCTTTGCCGACGGGAGGCAAGTCGAGATCGAGCCGGCGCGGGGCGAGGAGGCCCTCGATCGTCCTCCGGACCGCGGCCGCCTTGGGCCCGTCGTTCAGGCGCTCGTAGCATCGTTCGATGCCCAACAAGGCCCCCAGGTCGCCGGGAGCGATCTCCAAAGCCTTGCGGAAGTGGTTTTCCGCCTCGTAGACGAAGTCGAGCTTGAGGCAGGATTCCCCGATCAGGACGAGGACCCGGACATAGTCCGGCCGTCCGGAGTCGGGGACGACCAGATAGCTCGAGGCGAGCGCGTCGCCCGCCCTGACGATGTCCCGGTATCTGTTCTGCTTGAAGTCCAGAGCCGTCCGGAAGGCCAGGACCCGCAGGTCGCCGATCCCGCCCGCCGCCAGGCCGCCCTCGCCGGGCAGCCCTCGTTCCCTGAGGAAAGCTTCGAACTCGCCGAGGACCGGGATCCGGTCCTCCAGGTCGAGATACCGGTCGAGCATCCCGTCCGGGTCGTCGAGGCTCCGGGTCCGGTCGATGCGGTCCTGGACGAGAAGCCTCAGGACCGTCTTGCGGACCGTCTCGAACTCGCCCTGGTCGATGAGCTCGATCCCGGCCAGGGACTGATAGAACAGGACGGAGTCCAGGGCCCGGAGGCCTGAGCGCAGACGCGCCTCGGCTTCCTCCCCCTGGAAGTAATCGATGGCCCGCTCGGCCCGGGCCAGGTCGTCCTTGGCCTTCAGGAACTCGAGGTGCTCGGCCTTGGCCAAGGCGCCGTGCCGGGCTGCGAGCCGCGTCGATCTCTCGCCCAGGAACCGGGCGTAGCTCCTAAACAGCGACGGGTCCTCGGGCAGGATCCGCTCGATGACGGCGGGGTCCCGTTCCGCACCGAGCCCCCAAGCCTCGAGCAGGACCGACAGCCTGTCCTCGCTCCTTCCGGACATGGCCTTTTCCAGGATGCCCAGCGTGAAGTCCTTCTCCTCGGCGGAAAGCTCCTCCCAGCGGGCGAGCAGGACCCGGCCGACCTCGAAAAAGATCTGGGTGTTGTGCCCGGTCAATGCGGCCGCCCGCTTGTATCCCTCGAACGGCGGCATCGGCACCGGGAGCGACAGGTAGTTCATGTAGAGGAGCGTCTGGGCGAAATGGAAATGCCCGGCCGCCGAGCCGGGATTGAGGCGGAGGGCCGTCATGAAAGCCTTGGAGGACCTGAGGAGCGCCTCGTCGCGGGCTCCGGGATCGCCCAGGGTCTCCGCGGCCTGTTCGAAGAGGGCCCGGCCGAGCTCGAGATGGACGAGGTCGTTCCAGGGATAGACGCGGTTGGCGAGCTTGAGCGTCCTGACGGCCTCGCCGGGCCCCCTCCGCCCTTCCTGAGCCACCGCGAGAAGATGGGCGTTCCAGGCCACGGCGGCCTGGAGGACGGCCAGGAGGGCCAGGGCAATCAGCGTCGCGAGCTTTTTCATGGTCGTTCTTCAGGTCTTGCGGTTATAGGCCATGACCAGGGTCAGCGACAGGACGACGGTGAACAGGAGCGCATTGGCCGGGATGTGAAGATTGAAATCCGTCATCGCGTGAACTCCCGCCCCGGCGAGCGACACCAGGCCGCCTAGGGCCAGGCCCCTGGCTTCCGGGTCCCGGCGTCCGCGCCAGGCGAGATAGGAGCGGACGACGACGAGCAGGACGCACCCCAGAAGAAGCGACGTCCCGACGAGGCCCAGCTCGGTCGCGTACTCGAGCCAGTCGTTGTGGGCATGGGCGAGGTGCATTTCGGTCCCCGGCTTCTTCTCGTAGGCCGGGTAGACGGACGCGAACGTCCCCAGCCCCGTCCCGAAGAGCGGAAAATCCTTGATCATGCCCGTCGCATTGGCCCAGTATTGCGGCCTGTCCTCGTGCAGAAGGTCGTCGAGGGCGAAGCGCTGGATGGTCGACCCGACGCCGACATAAAGGGCGATGAGCGTCAGGACGACGAACGTCGCCCGGATGGAGTTCAGGACCCACCGCCGCCGGCGGCCGGTCCGGCCGTAGACCATCGCCGAAAAGCCGAGGAAGAGGAAAAAGGAGAAGACCAGGACGAACAGCCCCGACCGCGAGCGCGACAGGACGATCCCCAAGGACATGACCACGACGGAGGCCATGAGGAGGACGTTCTGGAGGGCGCCCTTGGAGGCCCACAGGAGGACCCTCTCCCGGAATCCCTTGGCCCCGAACGTCAGGAGATTCATCCGGGCCGCGGCCAATCCGACGACGAGGGGGATGATCATCTCCAGGTAGCCTGACAGGTGGTTCCGGTTGACGAACGTCCCGGTCACGGAGTCGATGTTGAAGAGCTTCGGGTAGAATAAGAGACGGGGGCTCCCGGTCGTCAGCTCGTAGAGCCCGTACAGGGCCTGGAAGACGCCCGAGCAGGCCAGGACGAGGATGACGGTCCGGATCAAGCGCCCCTCGGTGACCGTCCGGACGACGAGGAAGCCCAGCAGGAAATAGGCGGCCAGCTCCAGTCCTTCCTTGAGCGTCTGGGAGGGGGCGAGCGACAGGCTCATGACCTTCATGTCAGCGAAATCGGGGACGTTGAGCTTGCGGAACCCGTAGGCCGCGGGAGAAAGGACGCGGACGACGCCGGCCGGCAGCGGCAGGATCTGGAAGGCGAGGAATCCGAAGAAGCCGGCGACAAAGGGCCTCAGACCCTTCAGCACGGGCGGCAGATGGGCGTTCAGGGCCGGCTTCGGGTCCAGGATGACGTAGGCGGCGGCCATCAGGGCGATCGTCAGCTCGAGAGCGAGGAGCGGCCACTCGCCGACCGAAGCGGCCGGCAGCGGGCTCGCGACGAGGAGCCCGGCCAGGCCGGCTTCGATGATCCGTCGGGGCCGGGGCCGGCCTCCGGCCGGGGTCCGGACGGCCCGGGCCCGGTCGAGGCCGGTGCTCACGCCTGCCCTTCCCCGCCGGACTTGCCGGCCCGCGCGGGCCCGGCGCCGGTCTCCCCGGCGCCCGTCTCCGCCCGGTATTCGTACTGATAATAATGATAATACCCGCCGGCCTGACGCCCCATCCTGACCTCGTTGAAGACGACGCCGATGATGTCCGCCTTGGATTTCCGGACCTCTTCGACGGCCCGGGCGAGCGGCCTGCGGGCCGTCTTGCCGGCCCTGACGACGAACACCGTCGAGTCCGCGAGCGAGCTGACGATGACCGGGTCGATGACGGCCAGGACGGGCGGCGTGTCGAGCAGGACGGTCGTGAAGCGGTCCTTGACGAGGGACATCAGCTCCCGCATCCGCCTCGAGTTCAGGAGCTCGGCCGGATTGGGCGGATGGGGCCCGGACGGCACGGCCCAGACGTTCTCGATGCCGGTCTTCTGGACGACCTCGTCGAAGGAATTGTTGCCCGTCAGGAACGAGCTGAGCCCGATGTTGTTCCTCAGCTTGAAGACCTTGTGCAGGCGCGGCTTGCGGAGGTCGGCGTCGATGAGCAGGACCTTGCCTTCGAGCTGGGAGAACGAGACGGCCATGTTGGAGACCGTGGCCGTCTTGCCTTCCTGCGGCAGGGTGCTCGTGAAGCAGATGGTCTTCGGAGCGCTGTCTGCGTGCGAGAACAGGATCGAGGTCCGGACCGTCCGGTAATCCTCGGCGATCGAGAACTTCGGGTAGAGATGGTTGACGAGCTCGATCTCGCTCGTCTCCGGGAGCGTCTCCTCGGGCCGCTCCGCTTCCGCCCCGTACGACCGGTAGCCGCCGTACGGATCGGACCTTTTCTTGAGGCCGTCCGCCGAAAGGTAAGGGATGATGCCGAGGGAGGGCAGCCCGGTCAGCTTGTCGACGTCCTCCGGGCCCTTGACGGTGTTGTCGAGGAACTCGGCGAGGAAGACGAGCCCGAGGCCCGCGAACAGGCCCAGGAGGAGGGCCGTCATGATGTTCCGGCGGATGTTGGGGGTGAACGGCTTGGCCGGGACGAGCGCCCGGTCGACGACCTTGATGTTGCTCGTCCGCAGGCCGCCGAGCTGGCTCGACACCTGGATCTCGTTCTGCTTGGCGACGAGCGTGCTCAGGAGGGTCCGCAGATTCTCGACCTCGCTCCTCAGGGTCCTGTAGAAGATCGCGTTGCTGTTCATCCGGGCGACGTCCGCCCTTTGGGCCTCGAGGAGGCCGGCGAAAGAGCTTTCCTTCTTCAAGGCCGCGCGGTAGGCGGCCTCGGCCGAATCGACGGCCTTGCGGATCTCGTCCTCGAGGGCGCTCTTCGTGGAGTCCAGCCGGGCCCTGAGCTTGACCATCTCCGGGTAGTCCGGCTTGTAGAACTGCCCTTTCTCCTCGAACTCGGACTTGACCTGGGCGTAAATGTTCTTGAGGGCCTGGATGGAGGGGCTGCTGACGGACTGGGGCAGGGCGTCGACGTTGAGGTTGCGGAGCTCGAGGTAGACGGCCTCCTTGGCGTAGCGGTCGATCTGGGCCTCGGTGAAGGCCGTGTTGACGTCGGAGAACTTGTCGACGATGGAGCTCTCGTTGTCGCTGAGGTAGAGGAGGTTCTTCTCCTGGCCGTACTTCTGGAGGTCCTGCTCCTTGCGCTTGAGGTCCTCCCGGAGCTGGGCGATCTGCTCCGTCAGGAACTCCGAGGTCTGCTTGGTGGCCTCGTAGCGGGTCTCGACGGAGAAGTCGACGAATTCCTCGACGACGGTGTTGACGATGTCGGCGGCCAGGAGCTGATGGGGCGACGTGTAGCTCACGTAAACGAGGCGCGTTTCCTCGACGGGCTGGACGGCGAGGCCGCCCAGGACGACGAACGCGTAGCCGGCCTGGGAGAGCGGCGCTTCGGGCGCCCCGCCGGGCCCGCTGGCCGCCCTTTTACGGGCGGCCGCCGAGCGCGCCTCCTGCTCCGAGCGCATCTCGGGCCGGCCGGCCAGGTTCATCTTGCGGGCCACACGCTCGGCGAGCGACCGGCTCGTGAGCAGGCGCAGCTGGGTGTTAAAATACGTGCCGAGGTAGTCGGTCCGGTAATACGCGCCGGTGTTCAGGATGTCCTGGATGTTGAGCATGCTCGACCCCGGCTCGTCGATGAGCAGGGTCGCCGTGGCCCGGTAGAGCGGCGTCCTCGTGAAGGACAGGACCGCGGCGAGGGCGACCAGGACGGCCGCCGTCGTCACCAGGACCCACCGGCGCTTGACGACGATCCTCCCGTATTCGAGGAGGTCGATCTCCTTCCTGTCCGTTCTTCCTGTCGCTGCATTCATGGCTCGAACTCCCCCGCCCCGGCCTAGAACAGGCTTTCCGGGACGTAGACGGTGTCGTTTTCCTGGAGCGGGATGTCCCTGAGCTTTCCCCTGAGGATGTTCTTGACGTTGACCGTGATCTCCAGCTCCTTGCCGGAGGCGTCTTTCCTCCGGATTCTGACCTTGCTCTTGACGGCCCGGTCGGAGAACCCGCCGGCCTGGGCGATGGCCTGGGTCAGGGACGGCAGGCTGGACTTGCGGACCTGCAGGGCCCCCGGGTTGCGGACCTGCCCGAAGACGTAGATGGGCACGAGCTTGTCGACGGGCACGGTGACGACGTCGTCCGGCTCCAGCGGGATGTTGAGCTTGGCGTCGCCCTTGATGAACAAGTCGTCGATCGGGATGCGGATCGTCGTACTGTCCCCGCCCTCGATCTGGCGGATGACGATGATCTCTTTGCCGGCGTCCCGGGTCAGTCCGCCGGCCTGGGAGATGACAGACAGCACGGTCTGGCGGCCCAAAAGCTCGAACGGCCCGGGCCTCTCCACGGCGCCGAGGACCGAGACCCTCTTGCTCAGGTATTCCTGGATGAAGACCGTGACCTGGGGGTTCCGGACGTACTTCTCGCCGACCCTGCGGGTCAGCTCCCGTTCGACTTCGGACCGGGTCAGGTTGTTGACATCCACTTCGCCGAGGAGAGGCAGGGTGATCAGGCCCTCCTCCGAGACGCGGACGACGAGCTTGTTGATCTCGGCGACGCCGAGGACGGTGATCTCGAGGAGGTCCCTGGCCCCGATCCGGTAGTCGCTCGCGGACTGGCCCCCGCCCGCCGCGGGCCCCGCCGCGGCCAGCGCGAGACCGATGCATGCGAGGAGGATGCGTGTCTTTCTCATGTCCGACTCCTTAGAAATCGTAGGTCAGCGAGGCCCCGAGGAAGCCGCGGTCGATGTCGTATCCCGGGGCGTTCGAGGTCCGTCCGTAGAGATTATAGCTGAGCCCGAGCCCCGCATTTCCGGCCAGACGAACGACCAGGCCCGCGGACCAGGTCCGGTGGGTGTCCCGGCGGTCCGGGACGAGAACGGGCTGGCCCTGGTGCCAGACGATCTGGGGCTCCGGGTAATCGAGCGTCCCGCCCTGGAATCCGGCGTCCAGACGCAGGAACGGCAGGAGGTAGAACGACACGCCGCCCCGGAACCGGTCCTCGACATAATAATAGGCGTTCTCGAGGTAGGAGTAGTAGTTGTCCCGGACATAACCGAGGTCGATCCCGAGCCTCCAGAGACGCAGGCGGACGTCGGTGGCCGAGACCAGGCCCGAGAACGGCTCGCGGTCGGGCGACTCGGGCGCAAAGGCCTTCCAGCCCAGCGAGACCTGCCCCGTGGCCCGGCCGAGGAGCGGGAAACGGATGCCGGCCATCGCCCGGACCGAACGCGCGTTGCGCCAGGCCGAGGCCGGGTCGCGGAACTCGTCCCGCGACATGCGGACGGACGCGAAGAGCCGGCTCTCCGCAAAGACGCGGTAATAGAGCTCGAAGGCCGCCGACGCTTCCCGACGGTCGAGCGTCCGGGCGAAATAGTCCTCCGGTCCCGGCGCGGCGATGTCCCGGTGCCGTAAGTCCTCCGACGCGGCCCGGACCCCGATGGATGTCCCGCGGGCGGTCTCGAAGAAGAGGCCGCCGTCCCAGCCTTTGGCGGCGGACTCGACGGGCCGCTCGAATTCGCTCGTGGACCGGCGGACGTGCTTGCGGGCGTGATAATCGGCCGACAGCGAGAACCGCCGGAGGGCGAGCAGACGGAGCCCGGACGAGAGGTTGTTCGTGAAGGTCCGCAGGCCGGTCTCGTTGAGCAGGAACAGGTATTCGGGGTTCTCGGTGACGTACAGGAAGAGGGAATTCCCGACCGGCCAGTAGGCCTTGACCTCCGGCGAGAGCACGGCCGTGTAGTCGGCGACGACCTCGTTCTCGACGGCCCGGTAGTAGATGTTGGAATCGTACCCGACGTCGAGGAGGCGCAAGGCCGGCACGATCTTCAGCGGCCCGAAGCGGAAGCCCGGGCCTTGGCGGATGCTGGTCCACTCGTCCATGAAGGTCCTGTAGGACTGGCCGGCGAGACTGCTCCCGCAGAGGAGGGCGAAGAGCAGGAGAACGCCTGCGAGCCGTGATCTCGTCATGTGCGGGTCTCTCGTATCCGTGTCTCGGGGCCCGTGTCC
>JBBIGP010000026.1:0-6531 GCA_037447475.1 Candidatus Aminicenantota bacterium | reverse complement strand
ACAGGCTTTCGTCCCGCGGGAGGAGCCGGTCTTTCGCGGCCCGGAAGGGCCTCATGAAAGAGAGTCGCTGGAGAAGGGCGAAAATGAGCCCGCTGTGCCATTCGAAGTCGGCCTTTTCCCGGATGAGCGGGACGATGCCGTCGGTTCTGGCCAGCTGGAACAGCCCTTCGATCTGCCCGTCGCTCAGGCGGGCGCACATCTTGCGGGTGTAGTAGCCGACGACGATCTCCCTCTCGAGGGCCCTTCGCCAGCGGCGCTCGTACTCGGCCAGGCCGCCGGCCCCGAAGGCCGATGTCCGGAAGGCCTCCAGGATGACCTCCGCGGCCAGGTCCGCGCAGAGGAGGCCGTAGCTGATCCCGCCGCCGGTCGTCGTCTTCGTCTGGCCCGCCGCCTCGCCGACGGACAGGACGCGGTCCGCGAACGTCGGCGTGATCAGACCCTGGGCGACGGGCTTGGTCCTGACCGGCATTCCCTGGGCCTCGCGGGCGAGATCGCCGAAGCTCGTCTCCATCATCCTCTTCAAGGCGGCGGCCGGCTCCTCGCTCGTCAACAGGCCGATCCGGACCTTGCCTTCCCCGGCCGGGACCGCCCAGCCGAAGCCGCCCGGGACGAGATCCCGGCCGAAGACGATGGTCGTCGGGTCCGGGCCGTCGCGGGCGGGGACCTCGACCTGGGCCCCGTTGAGGAAGTCCCGGGCCCGGCCGAGACCGGCCCTCTTCTGCAGCCGTGCGTCGACGCCCGAAGCGACGACGGCCATCGCGGCGGCGAGGCGGACGGGCCCGCCGGCCGCGTCCCGGGCCTCGACGACAACGCCTTCGGGCCCGATCTCGATCCTCTCGACCGAGGTCCCGAACTCGAGCCCGGCCCCGGCCGCCCGGGCCGACTCGGCCAGCCCGCCGTCGAACCGCTCCCTGTCCACGACGCACGCGAAGGACCTCGGGTGCTCGTAGGTCAGGACCGTGGCCCGCGGCGAGACGAGCCGGACCGTGCGGATCTCGCCGATGACCGCTCCGCGGTCCAGCCCGAAGTCGTCGAACGTCTCCCGTCCGACGATCCCCGTGCAGATGACGTTCGTTCCGACGCGGGGCTTGCGCTCCAGGACGCGGACGTCGCGGCCTTCGGCGGCCAGGCGTCCGGCCACCCGCAGGCCGCTCGGCCCGCCCCCGACGACGACGACGTCGGCTCGCTTCGTTCTCATGGGGCCATTCTCTATCAAGACCCCCGCCGAGTCAATTTGCCGGCGGGATCAGACCTTCGGTTCCCGCGACTCCCACTTCCCGCGGAACGTGATCCAGAACGAAAGCGCGATGAGCTTGAGGTCGAGGCAGAAGCTGCGCTTGCGGATGTACAGGACGTCGAACCGGAACTTCTTTCTCCGGGGCGTGTCGCCGGGAAGGTATACCTGGGTCAGGCCGGTCAAGCCGGGCCGCACCTCATGGCGCCGGGCGTATCCGGGGATGTCGGCGATGGCCCCGGAGGCCGGGCCGCCGCCGGTCTCGAGCTCGTTCGGCCTGAGGGCCCGGGGCCCGACGAAGCTCATGTCGCCCTTGAAGATGTTGAGGAGCTGGGGCAGCTCGTCCATGGCCGTCGCCCGCAGGAGGCGCCCGACGGGCGTCACCCTCGGGTCGTTCTCGACCGCCTGGACGGGACGCCGGTCCGCTTCGGCGTCCTTGATCATCGACCGGAACTTCAGGGCCTTGAAGGGGCGGCCGCCGCGTCCGACGCGCTCCTGGGCGTAGAACACGGGGCCGCGGTCCTGGAGCTTGACCGCCGCGGCGATGGCCGCCCAAAGCGGCGCGGACAGGATCAGCCCGAGGCCCGAGAGGGCGACATCGAAGGGCCGCTTCAGGAACAGACCGCGGAGCAAGGCGTTCCGGACGGCCGGCGCGGCCGGGACCCGGCGCCGGGCCCGCTCTCTCCAGTCGATCACGGCGAGGATTGTGACGATGCCGGCGACGTCGACGGCCCAGTCCAGGAGGCTTCCCGTCCGTGTCGGGACGAAAGTCTGCAGGAATTCGTCGAGGAGACCGTAGGCCACGGACACGAAGCCGGCCAGGACCAAGGGCCGGGGGGGCCTCTCGGTCCCCCGGACCGCGCGGAACGCCCGGTAGAGGAGAAAGGCCAGCAGCCCGTACTCAACGAAGTGGAGGGCCTTCCGGAAGACGATGTAGGCGACTTCGAGCGTCGCGGCGGAAAGCCGGGGGAAGGCCCACGAGACGACCGCCATGAAGACCTCGTGGATCTTGCTCGAACCGAGGGCCCGGTTGCCCAGCGGAAAGATGAACGCCATCCACAGAAGAGGCGGCAGGACGTAGGCGACGAACTTCTTCAACGCGAGCCTCGAGGTCATCGGGCCATTCCCCTCAACGTTCTGTCGAAGCGGGCCAGGACCCGGTCCTTGGCGAAGGTCCGGACGACGAACTCCCGGGCCTTCTCCCCCGCCGCCCTGCGGGCGTCGGGCGAACGCTTGAGCTCGAGGACGGCCCGCTCGAAGCCGGCCAGGTCCCCGGGCGGGACGGATATGCCGCCGCCCGTTGTCCCGAGAAGCGAGGCGACCTCGGAGCCCTCCGTCGCCAGGCCCAGGATGGGCCGGCCCGCGGCCATGAAGTTGTAAAGCTTGGACGGGACCGACAGCTGGGACTTCCGCTCGTCGAGCGGCACGAGCAGGACGTCACTCGAGGCCAGCAGCGCCGGCAGGTCCGGGTACGGCTGGAAGGGCAGGAAGACCACGTTGTCCAAGCCCAGGGACGAGGCCTTGGCCATGAGCGCTGCCTTCTTCAGCCCCTCGCCGACGATGACGAAGAGGATATCCCGCTCGGCCGCCAGGGCCTTGGCGGCCTCGAGGACCCGCTCTAGGGCCAAGTTGCTGCTGATGCTGATCGTCCCGGAGTACATGACGACGAACTTGTCGTGGAGACCGAGTTGCCGGGCCAGGGGATTGTCCTTGGGCAGGGGCTTCAGGAAATCGGTATCCACCCAGTTCGGGATGACCTCGAGCTTGGGCTCCGGCACGCCCTTGGCCATCAGGTTCCTCTTGAATCCCTCGCTGATGACGACGACGCGGTCGGCCAGTCCGTAGACCCACCGCTCCAGGGCCTTGGCGAAGCGGATCCCCGCCGGGTTCCTCAGGATCCCGGACTCGATGGCCAGATCGGGATGGATGTCCTGGACGTTGACGAGCGTCCGCGTCCCGCGCAGGGCCCGGGCCCAGAAGGCCGGCACGCCGATCTGGAGCGGCGGGGTCCTCAGGAACAGGATGTCCCCCCGGCCGACGGAAAGTAGGTTGACGAGGGCCCCGGCCGTATAGATGTTCCAGGCCAGCAGCCGGCCGAGCGGGTGCGGCGTCGCGTTCGTCCAGAACCTCTTGACCGTGAAGCCGCCGCTCCGGCTCCGGGAATAGAGACGGGCAGGGAAGCCGGCCGACCTTGCTCGCGGGAGGGTCGTCACGACCTCGACCTCGTGACCGGCGGCCGCCAGGGACGCGGCCAGCTCGTTCATGAGGATGGGCGCGCTGCCGAAGTCCGGCAGGAAGTACATCGTGTGGAGGAGGATCCTCATGCCGGCGGGTTCCTTCGGCACCAGACTTGGACGTAGGCCATGCAGGGCAGGAGCAGCAGCAGGTCGACGCCGTAGAAGGCGGCCGTCGACTCGAAGAAGCTCCGGGCGGTCATGAAGCCGATGACGGCCACGGATTCGGTCAACAGGAAGTTGGACTCGCCCCCGACGGCCGCGAGCCGCTGCGGAACGCGGTTCTTGATCAACACCCACCACAGCCCGGCCATGGCCGCGGTGAAGAACAGGGCCCCCAGGACGCCGCTCTGGATGAGGGAATGAAGATAGGCCATGTGGACGTGCTCCCCCTCGACCATCAGCCGGTCAGCGTGGAAGCCGTGGCCGGCGAGCGGCGACTTCAGGGAAATGGCCAGGACCTTGCGCCAGGTCGTCTCGCGCCCGGTCAGGACAAGGGCCGCCTCGAAGCTCCCTTTGAACCTCCAGACGAACCAGGCGTTGTAGAGGTAATAGAAGATCCCCGGGATGACCAGGACGAGCCACGAGAGCTTCCGGTTGAAGAGGACGATGAGCAGGGATCCGGCCACGAAGCCCAGGATGGCCGTCCTCGACTGGGACAAGGCCAGCGAGACGAGAGCGACGGCCAGCAGGACGGCCCACGGGGCCTTGAGATAAGGTTCCCGGTGCCGGATGCGGGAAAGGCCGACCAGGGCCAGGACGCCCGCGAACCGGCCGACCCCGTTGGCCGTCTGGACGCCCAAGCCGAACGGCAGCTGGTAGAGGCGCGGATTGGGGGCGCCCATGAGGATGGGCCAGAGCGGTCCCGCGAAATAGAAGAGGACCATGACCGAGATGAAGGCGATGTTCACGGCCATTAGGGCCCCGGCCTGCCGCTCGGGCTCCTCCCGGTTGACGAGCGCCCAAGCCGCGAACACCGACGACAGGAACAGGCCCGCCCAGTACAAGGAGACGAACGGTTCGGGAGACAGGAAGAAGAAGAACATGCCGGTGAGACCGTAGGCGGACATGGCCAGCACGGGCCCGCCGCCGAACGACAGGGTGATCCGGCCGGAGCGGGCCAGGACCACTAGGCAGGCCGCGGCGGCCAGCATAGGCAGGAAGGGGCGCAGCGTCAAGGCGAAGCCCATCGGCCCCTCGAGGACCCTGTCCCACCTGATGGCGGAGACCTCGCTGTACATGCCTCCCCAGACCATGAGCCAGATCAGAGTGGCGGCAATCGGCATCGGGCGTTCTCAATCCTTGCCGGCGGCCGCTCTCGCGTAAATGTCCCGCAAGCGCTCGCCGTGCCTGTCCCATAAGTAGAATTCCTCGGCTCTCCGTCTCCCGGCTCGGCCCAGATTCCCGATCAATCCCGGGCTGTCGGCCAGCAAAGCCAGGGCCCGGGCGATCTCGGAGGCTACGAAAGCCGGGTCCCGGGGCTCGATCTTGAACCCCCATTCCGGTTCGACATGGACCCCCGGGCCGCCGGAATCGAGGGCCACGACCGGAAGTGACGAAGCCATGGCCTCGACGACGACGGCCCCTCCGCCGTCCCGGAAGCTCGGGAAAAGGAAAGCGTCCGACGCCCTCATCTCCCGCAGGAGGTCGGCCCGGGGAAGCCACGGCTCGATGCGGACGGAGGCTCCGACGCCGAGCTCCCGGACGAGCCGCCTGAGGCTTTTCTCTTCGTCCCCGCTGCCGACGATGACGAATGACGCCCCGGGATGGTCCTCCAAGAAAGCGGCGAATCCGCGGATAGCAAGGGCGAATCCCTTGAGACGATGGAACCGCCCGGCGGTGAAGACGCGGAGCGGCCCGGCGGCCCTCCCTTCGAGGAGTTCTGGGCCCAGGTCCTCCCAGGAGATCCCGTTGACGGGGAAGAACACGGCCTTGTCGACGAACTTCCCGGGGACCTTGGCCCGGGTCTCTTTGTTGCAGACCAGGATGGCCCGGGCCCGGCGGAGGCTTCGTCTTCGCACGGGATCCCTTCTGCCGAGCCATTGGGCCGCGTTCCGGCCACGCTCGGCGAGCCGCCCGGCGAGGGTATATTCCGCCAGAAGTCCCTTGGGCGTTCTCTGGCCGCCGCCCACCGGACCGTGAACATAGGGGACTGGCAGGAACGCCCCTATATAGCTCGGGATCCAGTCGTTGCCGAAGGTCGCATGGTGGGCGATATCGAACCCGACTTTCCGGTGGAGGCCGCGGGCGGCCCGCCACGCCCGGATCTGCCAGAGATAATAATAGATCCGCTCGCCGAACGCGACCTTATAGAGGAGGCCGAGGGGACGAGGCAGATCGAGATAGTGGAAATGAAGGCGGCCGGGTTCGCGCACGGCGCCCAGGGCCTGTTCGACGCCCGGCCGGTTATACGCATGGGTCAGGACCCAGACCTCGTGGAACCGGGCGACCTGGTTGACGAGCCGCCACCCCGTCAGGTCCTCTCCGGGGTGCAGGGCTTGCGAGCCCAAAGGATTGCACGCGTACGCCGAAACGAGGGCCTTCAGTCTCCTCACGGACGGCCCTCCTTGGAACCCCCCGCCTGCTCGGCCATGGCCGAGCGGACCAGCCCCACGGCATTCCCCAAGGCCCGTCCGAAAAAAGCGGGGTCCGCCGTCTTCGCCGCGAAGGCTACGCTCATCAGCATCCTCAGCCCCAGGGCCATGCGGCATCGGGCGATGGACAATTTCGGGTTCCCGCGAACGAAATGGATGCGATGGAGGGCCTCGCGCAGGCCGAACGCATACCCGCTCCCCCGGCCCCCGGCCGCCTGGAGATGGCGATATCGGGCCTCGGCCACGACAGCCAGCCGGAAGCGGTTGGCGACGCGGTAGCTGAATTCGAGGTCCTCGAGATAGCTGTATCCGCCGAACCACTCGTCGAACTTGTGAAGCTTGAAGACGTCCCGGCGCCAGACCGAAGCGCCGCTCGGCAGCCAGTCCGTCCAGGTCGTCCGTTCGACGAAACCGATCATCGTCTGGAAGCCCGACGGCGCGACGGCCCCGGGGCGTTTCGCATAGAGGC
>JBBIGP010000025.1:0-33252 GCA_037447475.1 Candidatus Aminicenantota bacterium | reverse complement strand
CGGCCGTCGACGCCGTGCGGCAGTGGGTCTACGAGCCGATGATCATCAACGGCCGTCCCCGGCCCGTCATCTTCACCGTCACGGTCCGGTTCCAGCTCAAATGAACCTCTCGTCCTGACCTGTCGTCGAACATCCGCTCGGCCGAGCACGGGTTGGAACTCCCGTCATGATTCGTGCTAATATGCCGCTTGAGTGAAGAAGATCCCGCGAGGAGGACGACCATGGATTTCTCCCTGACCGAAGAACAGGAAATGCTGAAACAGGCGGTCCGCACCTTCGCCGAAAAGGAGATCCTGCCGGTCCGCGAGGAATTGGACGAAAAGGAGGAGTTCGGATACGACATCACCAAGAAGATGTTCGATCTGGGCTTCTTCAGCGTCCTCATCCCCGAGGAATACGGCGGCATGGGCATGGACTACCAGTCCTACATCCTGGTCGTCGAGGAGCTGGCCCGGGTGGACGCCTGCCAGGCGGCAACGGTCGCCGCCGGCACCTCCCTGGGCGCCGCCCCCATCTATTATTACGGCAGCGAAAAACAGCGTCGGGAGCTGCTGCCCGAGATCCTCAAGGGCAAGCTCTGGGGTTTCGGTCTGACCGAGCCCGACGCCGGCTCCGACGCCGGCGGCACCAAGACCAAGGCCATCCGCAAGGACGGCCAGTGGATCATCAACGGCTCGAAGATCTTCATCACCAACGCCTCGACGAAGATCACCATGGGCTCGATCATCCAGGCCGTCACCGGCGAGCGGGAGGGCGGCAAGAAGGAGTACACCTGCTTCCTCGTCCGGCAGGACCGGCCCGGCTATACGGCCAAGCCCATGCACAAGAAGATGACCTGGCGCTCCAGCAACACGTCGGAGATCTACCTCGAGGACGTCGAGGTGGCCGACGAGGACATTCTCGGCAAGCGCGGCGAGGGCTTCCATCAGATGCTGGAGACCCTCGACAACGGCCGGCTGGCCATCGCCGCCATGGGCGTCGGGGGGGCCCAGGGGGCCTTCGAAGCGGCCTTGAAGTACTCCCAGGAACGCACCCAGTTCGGCAGGCCCATCAGCGGCTTCCAGAGCACGGCTTTCAAGCTGGCCGACATGGCCACCGAGATCGAGGCCGCCCGCAACCTCCTCTACAAGGCGTGCTGGCTCAAGGACACCAAGAAGCCCTTCGGCAAAGAGGCGGCCATGGCCAAGCTCTACGCGAGCGAGGTCATGAAGCGAGTGGCTCATGAGGCCGTCCAGATCTACGGCGGCTACGGGCTGATGGAGGAATACCCGGTCGCCAAGTTCTACCGGGACCAGCGGCTGCTCGAGATCGGGGAAGGGACGAGCGAGATCCAGCGGCTGGTCATCGCCCGCAAATTGGGGATCTAAGCGGCCTTCGGCTCGACGTCGACGAGGACCTTCTCGGCGTCGACCAGTTCGCCGACCGCGACGTGGACCTTCCTGACGATGCCCTCGAGCCCCGCTTGGACCTCGTTCTCCATCTTCATGGCCTCGACGATGACCAGGGTCTGGTTCTTGCGGCACTCGTCGCCCTCGGCGGCGCAGATCTTGATGACCTTGCCCGGCATGGGCGAGCGCACGCCGCGGCCCCCGTCGGGCGTGCGTTCGTCGCCCTTGTGGAAGCGCCCCGCATCGGCACGGGCCGGCGCGAGGACGAACTCCCGGCCGCCGGCGGAGACGAGCCAGCGGTCGCCGTCCCGGACGAGGAAGACCCGGCGGGCCCGGCCGCCCGCGACGAGAACGATCTCGTTCTCCGATATCCTCAATATCTCGGCCTCGAGGGTCCTCTCCGCCGCGGTGATCTTCCACGTCCCGTCCTTCTTGTCCAGCGAGACGGCCTGGACGGCGCCGTCGACGAGATATTCGAGCTTCATTCGCCGGACCCTCCGATCCTCCAGCCGCCGAGGGACGTCCAGGGCGTCTCAACCTGTTTCGCGGCGCCCTTGCCGGCCGCCCCCGCCGCCCGGGCCGGACGGTCCGACTCGGCGTAGGCCGCGGCGGCCAAAGCCAGCCGCAACTCCTCCTCGCCGGCCCCGCCCTCCTTCCATTCGGCGAAATGCCTGCCGATGAAGGCCGTCGTCGTCCGGCCGGCCGCGAACTCCGGATGACGGACGACGTCCCGCAGGAAGGGGATGGTCGTCCGGATGCCCAGGACGACGTAATCGTCGAGCGCGGCGCCCATCCGCCGGCAGGCCGTCTCCCGGTCCTCGGCCCAGACGATGAGCTTGGCCAGGATGGGATCGTAGTGGACTGGGACCTCCCAGCCGCCGTAGATGCCGCTGTCGTTCCGTATCCCGGGCCCGCAGGGTTCCTTGAGGAACAGGACCCGGCCGGACGACGGAAGGAAATTTCGCGAGGGGTCCTCGGCATAAATGCGGCACTCAATGGCCTGGCCGCGTTGATGGAGATCGCCCTGGTCGAAGGCGAGCCTCTCCCCGGCCGCGACGAGGATCTGCTGGCGGACGAGGTCGACGCCGGTGACGAGCTCCGTCACCGGGTGCTCGACCTGAAGGCGGGCGTTGACCTCCATGAAATAGAACCGCCCGTCGGCGTCGAGCAGGAACTCCACCGTCCCGGCGTTCGTGTAGCCCGCCGCGAGCATGGCCCGCTTGGCCGTCTCGCCCATCCGGGACCGGAGCACGGGGTTGAGGGCCGGCGAGGGCGACTCCTCGACGATCTTCTGGTGGCGCCTCTGGATCGAGCACTCGCGTTCGAAGAGGTGGACGATCCCGCCGTGCCCGTCGGCCAGGACCTGGAACTCGACGTGGCGCGGCTCGGCGATGTATTTCTCGAGATAGACCGAAGAGTCCCCGAAGGCGGACCCGGCCTCGCGCATCCCGGCCTCGACGGCCGCCTGGAGGTCCTTCTCGTCCTGGACGATGCGCATCCCCTTGCCGCCGCCCCCGGCCGAGGCCTTGACGATGACCGGGTAGCCGAGCTGCTTGGCCGCGGACGCGAACTCGGCCTTGTCCGAGGGCACGGCGCTCATGCCCGGGATGATCGGCACCCCCGCCTTCTCCATCGTCCTCCGGGCCCGGACCTTGTCGCCGACGAGCTCCAGGGCGCCGGCGTTGGGGCCGATGAAGACCAGGCCGGCCTCCGCGCAAGCCCGGGCGAAGGCGGCGTTCTCGGCCAGGAACCCGTAGCCGGGATGGACGGCCTCGGCCCCCGTCTTTCGGGCGGCCTCGATGATCGTGTCCTGGCGGAGATAGCTCTCGACGGCGGGAGGCGGCCCGATGGGGACGGCCTCGTCGGCCAGCAGGACGTGGAGGCCCCGCCGGTCGCACTCCGAATAGACGGCCACCGTCGGGATGCCCAACTCGCGGCAGGCCCGGATGACCCGCACCGCGATCTCGCCGCGGTTGGCGACCAGGATCTTTGTGAAACTCATCCCGCCCACCTCGGCTTCCGCTTCTCCAGGAAGGCGGCCATGCCCTCCTGGGCCTCGGCGGAAACCCGCAGCCGGGCGATCATCTCGGCCGTGAAGCGCTTGGCGTCCTCGAAGGACATGCCCGGCACCCGGCGTAGGAGCTCCTTGGCGCAGGCCAGGGCCTCGGGCCCCGACGAAAGAAGCGAGCTGACGACGGCTTCGACGGCCCCGTCGAGCCCGGCCGGCTCGGCGACGATGTTGGCCAATCCGATCTCCGCGGCCCGCCGGCCGTCGAACCGCTCGCCGGTCAGGAAGTACTGCCGGGCCCGGCTCTCGCCCATCCTCCGCACGACGTAGGGCGAGATGGCCGCCGGCACGACGCCGATCTTGACCTCGCTGAGCCCGAAGCGGGCCTCGGTCGAGGCGACGACGATGTCACAGGCCGAGACGAAGCCCGTGCCGCCGCCGATGGCCGGGCCGTTGACCCGGGCCACGGTCGGCTTGGGCAGGGAGTAGAGCTCGTGGAGGACTTCGGCGAGCTCCTGCGTCTCGCCGAGATTCTGCTCGTAGGTGAAGTCGACGATCTCCCGCATCCAGTTCAGGTCGGCGCCCGAGCAGAAGGACGGGCCGCGGCCCGAGAGGACGACGACCCGGACATCGTCGTCGAGACGGACGTCCCCGAGGGCCCGCCGCAGCTCGCGGACCATGTCGGCGTTGAAGGCGTTGCGGACCGCGGGCCGGTTGAGCCACAGGCGGACGACCCGTCCGTCGCGCTCGACCTGGAGGGTCTCGAAGCTCTTGGCGCACATCGCTCCCCCTCCCCCTCACATCCGGAAGATGCCGACTTTATAGTCCGGGATGGGCGCGTTGAGGCTCGTGGCGATGCCCAGGGCCAGGGCCCGGCGGGTCTCGAGGGGGTCGAGGATGCCGTCGTCCCAAAGCCGGGCCGAGCTGTAATAGGGGCTGGCCTCGCCCTCGTACTTGTCGAGGATGGGCTTCATCATGGCCGCCTTCTCCTCGTCGGTCATCTTGACGCCCTCGGCCTCCATCTTTTTGATCTTGACCGTGACCAGGACGTTGGCCGCCTGCTCGCCGCCCATGACGCAGATGCGGCCGTTGGGCCACATCCAGAGCAGGCGCGGACCGTAGGCCCGTCCGCACATGGCGTAGTTGCCGGCCCCGTAGGAGCCGCCGACGATGACCGTCAGCTTGGGGACGTCGGCGTTGGCCACGGCGTGGACGAGCTTGGCGCCGTCTTTCGCGATGCCCCGGTGCTCGTACTGCTTGCCGACGATGAAGCCGGTGATGTTCTGAAGGAAGACGAGGGGGACCTTGCGCATGGCGCAGAGGGTCACGAAGTGGGCCCCCTTGAGGGAGCTCTCCGAGAACAGGACCCCGTTGTTGGCCAGGATGCCGACGGGATAGCCCATGATCCGGGCGAAGCCGCAGACGATGGTCGGCGCGTAGAGGGCCTTGAACTCCTGGAAGCGGCTGCCGTCGACGAGGCGGGCGATTATTTCCTTGATGTCGAAGGCCTTGCGCAGGTCCGCGGGCAGGATGCCGTACATCTCGCGGGGATCGTAGTGGGGTTCCTCGGGGGCGGCCATGTCCAGCTCGAAGCGCCGCGGCGGATCGAGGGTCTCGACGATGTTGCGGGCCATCTCCAGGGCGTGCTCGTCGTTCACGGCGTAGTAGTCCGAAACGCCGGAGATGCGGCAGTGGACGTCGGCCCCGCCGAGGTCCTCGTCGGAGACCTCTTCGCCCGTGGCCGCCTTGACGAGCGGCGGCCCGCCGATGAAGATCGTTCCCTGACGGCGGACGATGACCGTCTCGTCGCTCATGGCCGGGACGTAGGCCCCCCCGGCCGTGCACGAGCCCATGACGATCGAGATCTGGGGGATGCCCAGGGCCGACAGGCGGGCCTGGTTGTAGAAGATGCGGCCGAAGTGCTCCTTGTCGGGGAAGGTCCCCGACTGGTGGGGCAGGAAGATGCCGCCGGAGTCGACGAGATAGATGCAGGGCAGACGGTTCTCGAGGGCCACCTCCTGGGCGCGGAGGTGCTTCTTGATGGTCATCGGGAAATAGGTGCCGCCCTTGACCGTGGCGTCGTTGGCCACGACCAGGACCTCGCGGCCGTGGACGACCCCGACGCCGGTGACCATGCCGGCCGCCGGGGCCTCGTCGTCGTACATGCCGTTGGCCGCCAGGGGGCTGAGCTCGAGGAAGGGCGTGTTCGGATCGAACAGCCGGTCGAGCCGGTCGCGGACGAGGAGCTTGCCGCGCGAGGTGTGCAGCTCGCGGGCCTTGGGCGGGCCGCCTTCGCGGGCCTTGGCCAGCCGCTGCCGGTACTCGGCCAGGACCCGCTCCATGGCCTCGACGTTGCGCAGGTAGTCGGGGCTTTTCGTGTCGACCTTGGATTCGATCCTGAACATGTCCCGCCTTATTCCGGAACGAGCTTGTAGCCGTAATAGATGACGCCGGGCTCGCCTTCCTCGGAGACTTTGCGGAATTCGATGCGCACCCGCAGGCCGACCTTGAGGGCGGCCGGGTCGCAGTCGACGATCTGGGCGGTCAGCTTGACGCCGTCGTCGAGCTCGGCGATGCCCACCGCGTAGGGGCTCTGGTCGCAGAACGGCTGGGGCGCGACCCGGATGACCGTGTAGGTCAGGATCTTGCCGCTTTCGGCCAGCTTGTGGGGGCCGAATTCCCGGGCCCCGCATTGGGGGCAGACGAGGCGGGGAGGGAAGCAGATGAAGCCGCACTTCGCGCACTTGGCGGCCTCGAGCCGGTACCTCTGGGGGATCTCACGCCATGATCTCGCCGGTGACTGCATGGTGTCCTCCTCTCACTCCGCCTCGAAGACGTGGACGACGGCGCTGCCGCCCGTCCCGCCCATGTTCTGGGTCAGGCCGCGCTTGGCGCCCTTGACCTGCCGCTCCCCGGCGTGGCCGCGGAGCTGCTCGACGACCTCCACGGCCTGGGCGACGCCCGTGGCCCCGACCGGATGGCCCTTGGCCTTCAGCCCGCCGCTCGCGTTGACCGGGAACTTGCCCCCGGCCGCGGTCAGGCCGTCCTCGACGGCCTTGCCGCCCTGCCCCTTCTTGACCAGCCCGAGGGCCTCGATGATCATGATCTCGGCGATCGTGAAGCAGTCGTGGACCTCGAACAGGTCCATGTCCTCGATCTTGCGCTTGGCCTGGGCCAGGGCGGCCTTGGCGGCCAGGTGGGTGGACTCCATCCACGAAAGGTCCTTCCGCGAGCTGAGGGCGACCGTATCGGTGGCTTGGCCGCATCCCGCGATCCGGACGACGGGCTTTTTCAATTTGCGGGCCATGTCCGCAGGACAGAGGATGACGGCCGCGGCCCCGTCCGTGATCGGGGAGCAGTCGAGGATCCGCAAGGGATCGGCCACCAGGACCGACTTGAGGACCATGTCGACCGTAACTTTGAACGGGAACTGGGCCAGCGGGTTGCGCGAGCCGTTCTCGTGGTTCTTGACGGCGACCATGGCCAGCTGCTCCCGGGTCGTTCCGTGGCGGTGCATGTGGTCGACGGCCATCATGGCGTAGAGCGCGGGGAAGGTCAGGCCGTGGAAGCCCTCGTACTCCTGGTCGGCCGCGGTGCCCAAGGCGTAGGTCGCCTCGTTGCCGCCGACGTCGGTCATCTTCTCGATGCCGCCGACCAGGACGACGTCGCTCATGCCGGAGGCGACCTCGATGAAACCCTGGCGCAGGGCCAGGCCGCCCGAGCAGCAGGCGGATTCGACGCGGGTCGCCGGAACGGGCTTCCGGCCCAGATAGTCGGCGAACAGCGAGCCGATGTGCTCCTGGCCCGCGAACAGGCCCGAGGACATGCAGCCGACGACCATCGAATCGATCTTCTCGACCCCCGCGTCGTCGATGGCCAGGAGAGCCGATTCGACGAAGATCGTCCGCAGGGACTTCTCCCAGAGCTCTCCCCACTTCGTCATGCCCACGCCGATGACGGCGACGTCTCTCATGCCGGCCTCCTATTCCGCCTTCCGGATCTTGCGGCGGTACTTGGCGTACACGCCGTAGTCGATATAGGTCTTGTTCCCGTCGAGCTGGGCCCTCGTCCGGGGGGCCCGGTCGCGGACCTCCTCGATGCGCTCCGTGACCCGGAAGACGAACGAGTCGCTCCCGGCCCCGGAACCGTAGGAGACGAGCAGGACGAGGTCGCCCGGCGCGGCGATGTCGAGGGTCGCCGTCAGCCCGAGCGGCGAGGAGCCCGAGTAGGTGTTGCCGAGCTTGTTGACCAGCCACCCGGGCTCGATCTGCTTTTTCTCGAAGCCCAGCATCTCGCCGACCCGGAACGGGAACTTGCCGTTGGGCTGGTGGAAGATGACGTACGTGAAGTCGGCGGGCTTGAGGCCGGCCTTCTTCATGATGCCCTCGGCCGAGCCCGTGATGTGCTTGAAATAGGCCGGCTCGCCCGTGAAGCGGCCGCCGTGCTGGGGATAGTGCATGTACTCGCGGCGCCAGAAGTCCGGCGTGTCCGTGGTGAAGGAGAAGGTCTCCAGGGCCTCGGCGATGAGGTTCTCTTTCCCGAAGATGAAGGCGGCGGCCCCGGCCGCGGCCGAGTACTCGAGGGCGTCGCCGGGCGCCCCCTGGGAGGTGTCGGCCCCGACGGCCAGCGCGTACTTGACGGCCCCGGCCTGGACCAGGCTCAAGGCGATGAACATGCCCTCGGTGCCGGCCTTGCAGGCAAACTCGAGGTCGGCCGTGTGGACCGCGGGGGTGGCGTCGAGGGCCTCGGCGACGACCGTGCCGCTGGGCTTGACGGCGTAGGGATGGGACTCGGAGCCGACGTAGACGGCCCCGATCTCGCGAGGATCGATGCCCGCCCGCTTGAGCGCGCTCCGGGCGCTCTCGACGGACATGGTGATCGTGTCCTGGTCGGGAGAGGGCACGGCTTTCTCCTCGAGCATGAGACCCTTCTTGTAGCTCGGGGCGTCGGCCCCCCAGACCTTGGCGATCTCCTCGACCTTGATGCGGTTGCGCGGGATGTAGGCCCCGTAACCGATGATTCCAGCCATCCGCCTGACCTCCTTTCGGGACAGAAAAGGACTCCCCTTCCGGCTATGAGATGAGTACGCGCGACATGTCCGATATGATCTTCCGCAAAAAAAAATGCGGATTCATCCTTCCATATCTCGGCGGCGAAGTCAAGGCGGCGGGCGAAGGTGTAGGCGGGAGAAGCGCGGGCTCAGTCGAGCGTGATCTGGCCCTTGTAGGGGATGACGCCTCGCGGGGTCTTGTCGAGGGTGAAGCCGATGGGCTTGGTGAACATCGGGTCGTCGTAGAGCTCGCGGAGGTACGTGTCCCGGAACTTGGGGTGGGCGACGCTGGCGATGGCCAGGGCCTTCTCCCCCGCCGTCAGGCCGCGCAGGTCGGCGGCCCCGTACTCGGTGACGATGACCACCGGGTCGTAGGCCGAGGCCGTCAGGCTGACCCCTGGCGGGTGGACCTTGACGATCTTGGATTCGCCCTTGTCGGTGACGCTCTTGAAGGCGATGATCGGCACTCCGTAGGCCGAATCGTTCAAGGCCCGGACGAAGTCGGGCTGGCCGCCGACCCCGCTGTAGTAGCGGCGGGCGTCGATGTAGTCGGCCCAGACGTTGCCGAACAGGTCGACGCCCATGGCCGTGTTGACCGAGACGAACGGGTTGTTGACGCGGATGATGTGGGCGGCGTTGGTGATCGTGCAGGGCCTCATCTGGACCCCGGCCCGCATGTGGACGAACTCGTAGAGCTCCTGGGAGCCCATGATGAGCGAGGTCGTGCTGTAGCCCTTGTGCTGCTTCTTCTTGCGGTTGGTGACGATGCCCGACTTCTGGAGCATCATCAGGCCGTCACCGTAGAGCTCGGTCTGGATGCCCAAGTCCTTGTAGCCGGCCTTGCGGATGGAGCCGACGACGGCGTCGGGGATCTGGCCGATGCCGGCCTGAAGGGTCGCCCCGTCACGGACGAAGTGCTCGGCGACGAGCTCGCCGATGCGGGCCTCGGCGGGCGGCAGGTTGTCGAAGTCCGGCCCGGGGAAGGCGTAGACGGGCTTGACGCCGTCGTCGTCGATGAGATAGTCGATCGACTGGTGATCGATGATCGACTGGCCCTCGGTGAAGGGCATGCTGAAGTCGAGCTCGCCGATGACGCAGCGGGCCTGGTCGATGGCCGTGTGCATGGCCTCGACCGACAGCCCCAGGCTGTACTCGCCCGTTATCTCGTGGGGCCGGACCTTGAAGATGGCCAGGTCCGGGGCGAAGGGCTTGCCTTTGCCGAGGAGGCTGTCGAGGTTGGCCAGCGTGCACGGCAGGTAGTAGGCCCGGCCCTCGTTGGCCGCGTGCCGGACCTCGCCGGATGAGAAGATGGAATAGGTCATGATCCGGTCCTGGAGCCCCGGCTGGACGTAGCCCACCGGGCCCTGGAGCAGGATGTGGGCCATGCGGAGGAAGGGCAATCGGGGCGTGCGGGCCCTGATCGCGTCCGTCAGGGCGTCGATGACGGCCGTCGGGGTCGCGGCGTTCGAGCCCAGGTAACAGGTGATGACGTCTTTGTCCTTAAACTCCCGGGAAAGGATCTCGGGAAGCTGCTTCAGGGTGATGGCGGTCGGTTGATCGGACATGGGGCGGCTCCTCTATGTGAAGGCTCCATGATAGCCAATATCCGGGCCGCGGGCAAGGGCTCGACGCCCAGGGAAAGGCGCTCCGCGGCGCCCGGGAGGCCGTCTGGACGGAGGCGGTGCCCCTGTGCTAGACTTCCGACGCGCCATGAAACTCGGCCCCTTCGAACTCTCCCTGCACAACCATGGCACCCTGCGCCTCGACGGCGGGGGAATGTTCGGCACCCTCCCCAAGGCTATCTGGTCGAACCTCGTCCCGGCCGATGACGAGAACCGCATCGAGCTGGCCACCCGCTCCCTGATCATCGAGACCGGGGATCGGGCCTTCATGGTCGACGCCGGCAATCCCGACGTTTGGCCCGAGAAGCTGCGCCGCATCTACGACATCCGGAATTTCCCCATCGAGGAGAGCGGCCGGGACCCGGGGTCGATCACCGACATCATCTTGACCCACCTGCACTTCGACCATTCAGGCGGCATCACCCGCGCCCGGGCGGAAGGCGGCCTCCCCGAGATCCGTTTCCCCAAGGCCACGCTCTATGTCCAGGCCGACAACTACGAGCTGGCCCGCGACCCCGGCCCGCGGGAACGGGCCAGCTACCTGCGGGAGAACGTCCAGGCCCTCAAGAGATCGCCCCTCGTCCTGACCCGCGGCTCGCATGAGATCCACCCTGGCATCCAGGTCCACCAAAGCGACGGCCACACCCGCGGTCTCCAGTGGGTCGAGGTCCGCGACGGCGACCGCGCCGTCGCCTTCCCCTCCGACCTCATCCCGACCTCGCACCATCTGCCGCTCACCTGCGGCATGGCCTACGACATGTCGGCGGAGCTGCTGCTCGAGGAGAAGACGGCATTCCTGAAGCGGGCCGCGGCCGGCGGATGGATCGTCGTATTCCCGCATGACATGGCGGTCGCCGCCGGCCGCGTGGCGGTCGACGACAAGGGACGTTTCGTCCTGGGCGAAGCCGTGACGATCTAGGCTTGGCGGAACACGTTGTATTTCTTGAGCAGGCGCTCGGGCTGATAGGAAAGCTTGGCCCGGCGCAGGCCTTCGACGCCCATGTCCTGCTCCCGGTTGACGCAGCAGAAGCCCGACCATTCGCGGCGCACGAACTCGCGGTTGATCCACTGGGCCAGGCCGGCGAGGCCCGGGTTGGCGATCTCGATGGGGATGACGGCCGTATCGGCGGTCAGCGGGCCCCCGAGGGTGAAAGCCTCGACCCGGCCGCCGACCTTGACAACGCCGCCTTTGAGCCCGAGGATCTCGAACGCGTCGAGGGCCTCGTGGATAGCCAGCTTTTCCGCCCGCATATAAGGGTCGCCGTTGCGCTTCTCCTCGAACCAATCTTCGAGCAGGCGCACGCAGCCCGGGACTTCGGCCGGCGTCAGGGGGTGGTATTCGTGGGCGAACGTCGACTCGAATTTCCGGATCCGGTTGCGCTTGCCGTCGTAGCGCTTGCCCTTGAGCCCGGCCAGATCCTCAACCCGGTAGATATAGTCGAAGTTGTCGGGGTCTTCCTCGACGCGGAAGGTGGCGGCCAGGGACCGGGCGGTCTCTTCCGGCACCCGCGAGACGCGCGGTGCGAGGTCCAGGCAGGCCTCGACGGTCCGCTCGAGGGCGGCGCCTCCGGCCGGGGGCAGGACGTAGGGCGGCTCGAAGTCCGGCTCGACAAGAACACAGAGGCTCCCGTTGTGCATCGCCCAGCGGGGACGCTCCGAACCGCGCCAGATGAAGATGTTGGCGAAGCTCATCTCGCAGGGGCCGAGGGCCGCCCGGCCGAAATATTCGTCGAAGACCGCCCGGTCCTCGAGCGAGACGGGCTTGAGATCGGGGAATTCCGGGGGGCTCACGCCTTCTCCCTGACCATGACCGCACAGAGGTCCCGGCGGCAGCCCTCGCACCAAGGGGCCTTGCGCTTCTCGATGAACGAAGCCGGGACGGCGGGCGCGCGAACGAAACCGAGGGCCTCGAAGTATTCGGGGATGACGGTGGCCAGGTGGACGTCGCCCGGAGCCTCGGCCGTCAGGGCTTCGACCAGGGCCCGGCCGACACCCCGCTCCCGCAAGGCCGGATCGACGCCCAGCGAGCCCAGCTCCAGGCAGTCGGGGTGCTTCCTGAGAGCGACGATCCCGACCACCTCCCCCGATTCCTCGGCGACCCAGAAGAGGTCCTCGTCCATCCCGGCGTGGTCCAGCTCGAGGCGGCGGGCCAGATCGACGATGGCGTCGAAGTCCCTCGGTTCTGCCCGGCGGATGCGCATGAGCGTTCAATTATATCAGAATCCGTCAGCCACTCGAACCCGTCCGTTTTCTTGACAGCCCGCGAACGATTTCATTATAGTAAGGCTTCATCATCCCTCATAAGGAGATATCCGATGGCGCTTTCCCGTAAATCCCCCCTGAGGAAGCCCGTCTTCCTCGCCGCGGCCGCGCTGCTCGTGCTGGCCGCCCTGCCCTTCGCCCAGCAGGCGAGACGGGCCCGGGTCCTGCAATCGACGGACCCCGAGCTCCGGCTCCAGGGCTTCGAGAAGCACAAGGCCATGCTGGCCGAGTCGAAGTTCAAGGACCTCAAGTGGCAGTTCCTCGGGCCGGTGAACGTCAGCGGCCGGATCACGGACGTGGCGGTCCTGGCCCCCAAGGGCAAGAACTACACGATCTACGCCGCCGCGGCCTCGGGCGGCCTCTGGAAGACGGAGAACGAGGGCACGACCTGGGCCCCGATCTTCGAGAACGAGGTCACGACGACCCTCGGCGACATCGCCCTGGCCCCCTCGAACCCGGACATCATCTGGGCCGGGACCGGCGAGGCCAACATCTTCCGCAGCTCCCAGGCCGGGTGCGGCATCTACAAGTCGACCGACGCCGGCAAGACCTGGACGCACATGGGCCTGGCCGCCACGAACACCATCGCCCGCATCCTCGTCCATCCCGCGAACCCCGACATCGTCTACGTCGCGGCCTCCGGGAACGAATGGACGACGAACCCCGACCGCGGCGTCTACAAGACGACCGACGGCGGCAAGACCTGGGAGAGGATCCTGTTCGTCAACAACGAGACAGGGGCCATCGACCTGCTCATGGACCCCCGCTCGAGCGACACCCTTTACGCCGCCACCTGGCAGCGGACCCGCCGGAAATGGAACGACCCCAGGACGCTCGCCACCCACACGGGGAGCGGCATCCACAAGACGACCGACGGCGGCAAGACCTGGACGGCGGTCAACACCGGCCTGCCCGAGGCCAAGCTCCGGGGCCGCATCGGGCTCGATCTCTGCCTCGCGAAGCCCGACACGCTCTACGCCCTCGTCGACAACTACGAGATCTCCCGCGAGCCGACCCAGGCCGAGCTCGAGGACGCCTACGGCGTGCCCTCGAGCGGCTTCATCAAGGGCGCCACGGTCTACCGCTCCGGCGACGGCGGCGCCTCCTGGGCCCAGCAGAGCGGCCTGACCCCGGCCCAGAAGACCCTCATGGAACGCCATTCCGGCACCTTCGGCTGGGTCTTCGGCCAGATCCGGGTCGACCCCAACGACGAGAACACGGTCTACATCATGGGCGTGCCGTTCAGCGTCTCGGCCGACGGCGGCAAGACCTTCCGGTCCCTCCGCGTGCCGGGCGTCGACCATCACGCCCTATGGATCGATCCCGACAACTCGAACTACCTGGTCCTCGGCTTCGACCAGGGGCTGGCCGTGTCCTACGACAAGGGCCTGAACTGGCGCTTCTTCCAGGACGGCATCCCCGTCTGCCAGTTCTTCAACATCTCCCACGACATGGCGACGCCCTTCCGGGTCTACGGCTCGATGCAGGACCACGGCAGCTTCCGGGCCGTCGTCGACCTCAGCCGGGGACGCGACCGGATCCCCGCCCAGAGCTTCGAGAGGGCCCCGGGCGGCGAGGGCACGACCCACGCCATCGACCCGACCAACCCCGACATCGTCTACTCGTCCGGATTCTATGGGACGCTGTCCCGGACGGACCTTTCGCTGCCCGGCCGCGAGGGCCGCAAAATGATCCTCCCCCGGACCTACCCGGAGGAGCCCAGGCTTCGCGGCCAGTGGCTGGCCCCGACGATCCTCTCCCCGCACAACCCGAACATCGTCTACCACGGCATGCAGTATGTCTTCCGGTCCCTCGACCGGGGCGACACGTTCGAGCGCATCAGCCCCGACCTGACGACCAACAACCCGGCCGAGATGGGCGACGTCCGCTACCAAACGCTGTTCACCATCTCCGAGTCTCCCCTCAAGTCCGGGCTCATCTACGCCGGCACGGACGACGGCCGGCTGTGGGTGACGCGGGACGGCGGCAAGGCCTGGACCGAGATCACGGCCGGCCTGGCCCCGGGCAAGTGGATGTCGCGGGTCGCGGCCTCGGCCTTCGACCTGGCCACCGTCTACCTCGCCCAGAACGGCAAGCACGACGACGACTTCACGCCTTACGTCTGGAAGTCGACGAACTTCGGGCGGACCTGGACCGACCTCTCCAAGGGCATCCCCGTCGGCCCGGTCAACGTCATCCGCGAGGACCCCTTCAACCGGAACGTCCTCTACGTCGGCACGGACATGGGGGCCTACGTCTCCCTCGACGCCGGGGCGACCTGGATGACCCTGGGCGCAGGGCTCCCGTCCACGTACGTCCACGACCTCATCATCCACCCGCGCGACAACGTCATCGTCATCGCCACCCACGGGCGGGGGATGTGGGTCCTCAACGCGGAAGCCGTCAACAACAGGCCGGCCCGGCCCGCCGAGCGGTTCTCGAACTGAGAGGGCCGTTGAGGCCCCGATAAGGAGACCGCTTCGATGTTCGACAGGAAGACCCTGAGAAAAGCCGGCGGCCTGACCGCGGTTGCCGCGTTCATGACCGTCCTCGCTGTCTTTGCGGCCGCCGCCGCCGGCGCCGAGATGAAGAAGGTCGACAAGGCCGACTACGAAATGGCCTCGCGCTGGACGTCGGCCAAGGTCGGCAAGCTCGTCTTCGACACGGCCGTCAACCCCCGCTGGCTCCAGACGGGGGACCGTTTCTGGTACAGCTACGAAACGCCCGGCGGGCGGAAGTGGGTCATCGTCGACCCCGCGGCCAAGACGAAGAAGCCGCTTTTCGACAACGCCCGCATGGCGGCCGCGCTGACCAAGATCCTTCTCGTCCCTTACGACGCCCAGCACCTGCCCATCCGGGTCATCAAGTTCGTCAAGAAGGACACGGCCATCCAGTTCGAGGTCGAGGTCCCCAAGGACAACACTGTCGCCGTCGATGGCGCCTGGATGAAGGCCGGGGAGATCGGCAAGGAGATCGAGGACAAGGAGAAGGAAAAGGAGAAAGAACAGGACACCGAGCAGGACAAGGAGAAGAGGAAGGAGGCCGAGAAGCCCAAGGAGGAGGAGCCCAAGACCAAGACCCTCGGCTTCGAGTACGAGCTGGCCACGGCCAAATTGACCCTGCTCAAGGACTACCAGAAGCCCAAGGACAGGCCCCGCTGGGCGCAGCTTGCGCCGGACGGCAAGACGGTCGTCTTCGCCCGCGGCCACAACCTGTTCATGATGGACGCCGAGGGCTATGAGCTGGCCAAGAAAAAGGCCGACGACAAGGCCATCAAGGAGATCCAGCTGACGACCGACGGCGAGGAGCACTTCAGCTACGCCCGCCGGTTGAACGAGGAGGACAAGAAGCAGTACCAGAAGGACGAGAAGGACCGCCAGGACTACCGGGCGCCGGCCATCGGCCTCATCTGGTCCCGGGACTCCTCGAAGTTCGCCGCCGTCCGCCAGGACGAGCGCAAGGTCGGCGACCTGTGGGTCATCAACTCCCTGGCCAACCCGCGGCCGACGCTCGAGACCTACCGGTACGGCATGCCGGGCGAGGAGCACCAGCCCCAGGCGGAGCTGTTCACCTTCGACCTGGCCGGGAAGGCCAAGAGCGTCCTCCAGGCCGAGGCCTTCAAGGACCAGACGGTCTCGATCTTCAGCGCCCCCCGCAAGGCCCTCGACCGCGAGCGGGAGGAACCGGTCCCGCCCCAGTGGCTGGCCGAGACGGCCGACAGGCTCTACTTCGGGCGCCAGAGCCGCGACCTGCACCGCTACGACGTCTGCCTGGCCGACCTCAAGACGGGCGAGGTCAGGGTCCTCATCGAGGAGCGGCTCAACACGTACGTCGATGTCGAGCCCCTGCGGCTCGTCGACGGCGGCAAGGAGATGATCTGGTGGTCGGAGCGCGACGGCTGGGGCCACTACTATCTCTACGACGGCTCCGGGAAGCTCAAGGCGCAGCTGACCTCCGGCGAATTCACGTGCCAGGGCATCGAAGGCCTCGACGAGAAGGGCCGCGTGCTGTTCTTCAACGCCTGCGGCCGCGAGCCCGGCGAGGACCCCTACTACATGCACCTCTACCGGGTCAATCTCGACGGCACGGGGCTCCGGCTCCTCAATCCGGGCGACGCGATGCACTCGGCGGACATGAGCGATTCGGCCCGCTGGTTCATCGACACGTACTCCCGGATCGACACGGCGCCCAAGTCCCAGCTGCGGGACGCCAACGGCGGGTTGGTCCTCGAGCTCGAGACGGTCGACGTCTCGGCCCTGCTCGAGGCCGGGTTCAAGTACCCCGAGCCCTTCAAGGTCAAGGCCGACGACGGCATCACCGACCTCTACGGCGTGATGTACAAGCCGTTCAACTTCGACCCCGGGCTCAAGTACCCCATCATCGCCTACGTCTATCCGGGGCCGCAGACCGAGAGCGTCTCCAAGACCTTCTCGCCGCGCAACGCCAACGTCGCCCTGGCCCAGCTCGGGTTCATCGTCATCGAGGTCGGCAACCGCGGCGGGCACCCCCAGCGCTCCAAGTGGTACCACAACTTCGGCTACGGGAACCTCCGCGACTACGGCCTGGCCGACAAGAAGCGGGCCATCGAGCAGCTGGCCATGTGGCACCCGTTCATCGACATCGAGCGGGTCGGCATCTACGGCCACTCGGGCGGCGGCTTCATGTCGACGGCGGCCATGCTCGTCTACCCCGACTTCTTCAAGGTCGCCGTGTCCTCGGCCGGCAACCACGAGAACAACATCTACAACCGCTGGTGGAGCGAGAAGCACCACGGGGTCAAGGAGGTCGTCGACAAGGACGGCAAGGTCAAGTTCGAGTACGACATCGCCAAGAACTCGGAGCTGGCCGCCCAGCTCAAGGGCCGCCTCCTCCTGACGACGGGGGACATGGACAACAACGTCCACCCGGCCAACACCCTTCGGGTCGCGGCGGCCCTCATCAAGGCCGGCAAGCGCTTCGACTTCTTCATCTTCCCCGGCCAGCGGCACGGCTTCGGGGACATGAACGACTACTGGTTCTGGATCCGGGCCGACTACTTCTGCCGGCATCTCATCGGCGACGACTCGCGGAGCGTCGATCTCATCGAGCTCCAGCGCGAGAAGGAGCAGACGGGGGCTCGGCGGAACCGGTAGGCCGTTTCGCGATCGTTCCGGGGGGCTCCGAGAAGCCCGCCCTTTTTTTCGGCCGCGATTTGTTATAGAAAAGGCAGGGAATCCGAGAAAGGAGGCACCCATGAGCGTCGATCGGACCGGGACCGCGGGAACGTCCGCGTCGCGCCGGAGCGCCGGCATGGTCGGGCTGGTCTTCCTGACCTTCTTCGTCATCTCACTCCTGACGAACATCATCGGGCCGCTGGTGCCCGACATCATCCGCAGCTTCGACCTGAGCCTGACGCTCGTCGCCCTCCTGCCCTTCGCGTTCTTCATCGCCTACGGCGTCATGTCCATCCCGGCCGGGATGCTCCTCGAGCGCACCCGGGAGAAGCCGGTGATGATCGCAGCCTTCGCCGTGGCCTTCGGGGGGGCCCTGCTCTTCTCGCTCCTCCCCCGCTACCCGACGGCTATCCTGTCGCTGTTCCTCATCGGCTGCGGCATGGCCGCCCTCCAGGTGGCCATCAACCCCCTCCTGCGGGTCTCGGGCGGCGAGGAGCACTACGCGTTCAATTCGGTCCTCGCCCAGCTCATCTTCGGCGGGGCCTCGTTCCTCAGCCCGTTCATCTACTCCTACTTCGTCCGCAATATCGGGCAGGCCGGCTCCGAGGGCAAGCCCCTCATCGGCCTGATGACCAGGCTCGTGCCGGCGGAGCTTCCCTGGGTCGCCGTGTATTGGATCTTCGCCGCCCTCGTCCTGGTCATGGTCGCCGTCATCGCCCTGGCCCGGTTCCCGCTCGTGGTCAGGAAAGAAGAGGAGCGGGCCGGGGCCTGGGCCACCCACAGGGAGCTCTTCAAGAACAGGATCGTCGTCCTTTACTTCCTCGGCATCTTCGCCTACGTCGGGACCGAGCAGGGGGTCGCCAATTGGCTCTCCCAGTTCCTCGTGACTTACCACGGGTACGATCCCCAGACGGTCGGGGCCGCCAAGGTCGCTCTGTTCTGGGGCCTGATGACGGTCGGCGGCCTGCTCGGCCTCGTGCTCCTCAAGCTCATCGACAGCCGCAAGGTCCTCCTGGGCTTCACCGGGGCGGCCCTTGTCTTCCTGACCCTGGCCTTGTTCGGGCCGGGCCCGCTGGCCCTGGTCATGTTCCCTCTCGTGGGCTTCGCCGCCGCGGTCATGTGGCCGGTCATCTTCTCCTTGGCCCTCAATTCGGTCGACCGCCATCACGGCTCGTTCTCGGGCATCCTGTGCACGGGCATCATCGGCGGGGCCCTGGTGCCGCTCGTCGTCGGTTGGCTGGGCGACGCCTTCGGGCTCCGGCAGGGGATGTTCTTCCTCTACGTGACGCTGGGCTACATCCTGAGCATCGGCGTATGGGCCCGGCCGCTAATCACGAACGAGACCCTGGCCATGAAGAGACGGAGGCGGACGGAATGAGCGGGACGGCCGTCGTCGGCGTCGACCTCGGCGGGACCAACGTCCGGGCCGGGCGGGTCGAGGGCGGCAGGCTGACGGCCGTCCATTCCGTCGCCGTCCGGAGCGGGGGGACGGAAGGCGAGGTCATGGAGGACCTTTGGAGGGCGGTCGACGCCGTCATCGGAGACGGCGCGGCCGGGCTCGGGGCCGGGGTCCCGTCCGTCATCGACCTCAAGGCGGGGGTCGTTTACGACGTCCAGAACATCCCGTCCTGGCAAAAAGTCCCGCTCAAGGCGGTCCTGGAGGAACGCTACGGGCTGCCGGTCTATGTCAACAACGACGCCAACTGCTTCGCGGCCGGCGAGAAATACTTCGGGGCGGCCAAGCCCTACGACCACGCCGTGGGGCTCATCGTGGGCACGGGGCTGGGGGCCGGCATCATCGCCAACGGCCGGCTCTATTCGGGGGCCAACTGCGGGGCGGGCGAATTCGGCATGCTCCCGTACCGGGACCGCAACTTCGAGGCCTACGCCAGCGGGCAGTTCTTCCGCAGCGTGCACGGCACGACGGGGCGGGAGGCCTTCGAGCGGGCAGGGCGGGGAGACACCAGGGCGCTGGCGATTTTCGCGGAGTTCGGGGGCCACCTCGGCGAGGCGGTCAAGGCCGTCTGCTACGCCGTCGACCCGGAGATCGTCGTCCTGGGCGGTTCGGTAAGCCGCGCCTTCCGCTACTTCCGGGAGGCCCTGTGGAGGACGTTCGAGGGGTACGCTTATTCCTTGGCCCGCGAAAAACTGAGGATCGAGGTGTCCATGACCGAGAACGTGGCCATCCTCGGAGCGGCGGCCCTTTATCTCGACGCCCATCCAGGGTAGGGGGGCGAGAGGATCGTCACCCAGCATAGGCTTCGGGAAGATCTTGGCCAACGATCGCTAAAGGGCCCGCCTTGAAGCCCGGCCCATAGGTGCGGTAGTTGTAGTGCGGCTGAAGGCTACAACGAAAATGCGGCATATCGAGTGGCCTTTCATTTGACACCCCCGGGGCCGTCGTGTTTAATGGACGTCCCGGATATCCTCGATACGGAGTGGTCACATGACGAGCATGATCTCGCCTCTCAAGGCGGCCGGCCTCGCCGCCGCTTTCGCAGCGCTCATCGGCCCGACCGTCGCACCGGCGGCCGCCCAGGAAAAGGAAGGGCTCCTCGGCCCCTGGAAGGCCACGGCCGAGGTCAGCTACGTCGTCACAGGCGGCAATACGTCCACCTCGGCCTTCAGCCTCGGGACGACGTTCACCCGGAAGTGGGAAAAGGACACGCTCACGTTCAAGAGCTACGCCCTGCGGAGCAACGCCACGACCTTCACGCGGCGGGCCGTGGGCACGGAGGACGCGTTCACGGTCATCGAGGAGTCATCCAAGGCCCTGGTGGCCGAGAATTTCCTTCTCGCCGGCCAGTACGAGCGGCGGATCTCCAAAAGGCTCATCGGGCAGGCGGGCATGAGCTGGGACCGCAACCGGTTCGCCGGCCTGGCCGGCCGCTATATGCTCACCGCGGGGCTGGGCTACGCCCTCGTGGAGTCCAAGAAGACCCAAGTCAAGACGGATGCGGGCCTGACCTACACGACGAGGAAGTACATCGGCCAGGATGCGACCTCGTTCGCCGGGTTCAGGTTCAATCTCCTCGGCGAGCAGAAGCTGTCCGAGAAGTCCTCTTTCACGTCGCAGTTCGTCTTCGACGAGAACCTCAAGAACACGCGGGACTGGCGCTACGACTGGACCAACTCCCTGACCGCCTCCATCTCGAAGTCCCTGGCCCTCAAGACCAGCCTGCGGATGATCTACACCCACGTCCCGGCCACCCAAAACCTGCCCCTCTACGACCTCGAAGGGCTGCCGACGGGCCTCTTCGTCCCCTCCCCCCTCAAGCACCGCGACACCTTCCTGACGACCTCCATCGTCATCAACTTTTAGAAGAAGGGGTCAAATCTCCACTTATTAAATTCTCAATGCCCCTCCGGCTGGGGAGGCCCGAATAGTTAATAAGTGGAGATTTGACCCCCGGAGGATGCCGATGAAGAAAAGATATTGGCGGTGTTTCGTCTGCAACGACATCCACTGCGGGATCGCGCCGCCGGAGCTGTGTCCCACGTGCAAGGTTTTCAGCGCCTACGTCGAGATCTCGGCCGGCGAGGCCCGCCGGATCCTCGGCGGCGGCCCCGACGTGACGATGACCTCGGCCGAGTTCCGGGCGGCCATCGAGCGGTTCACGGCCGGCAATGAGTTCGAGGTCAATCCCGACGCCGAAAAGGCCGGGATGCTCATCGAGGGCATCTTCGCCAACGAGGCCAACCACGGGCTCAAGTACTGCCCCTGCCGGGTAAGGTCCAATGAATGGGAAGAGGACCTCAGGATCGTCTGCCCCTGCAATTTCACCATCCACGAGACCTATAAGGGCGTCGAAGACGGCGAATGCTGGTGCGGGCTTTTCGTCAGGAGGACATGATGGCGACCCTGTTGATGTTCCACGGGCGGGAATGCCCCCACTGCAAGAAGATGATGCCGCTCGTCGAGAAGCTCGAGGAAGAGACCGGCGTCCGCTTCGACAAGCGCGAGATCTGGCACGACGAGAAGAACGCCGATCTCATGCGGTCCCACCGCCCGGCGCTGGCCCCGAGATGCGGCGGCCAGCTCCGCGTGCCGGCCTTCTTCAATCCCGACTCGGGTGACGCCATGTGCGGCGAGGTCGAATACGAAAAGCTCAAGGCCTGGGCCCTCAATCAATAAGGGCAAGAAGGGGTCAAACCTTAAATCATTAAATTTTCCGTTTTCCGCTATTCACGAAGTACGAAAATTTAATGATTTAAGGTTTGACCCCTTCTTAATGCCGGTGGTGGGTGTCGGGCCAGTGGCCGTGGATGTGGTCGGTTTCCTCGTGAACGTGCTCGTGGGCGTGGGGCTGCCGGGCTTTCCCTTCATGAGCGTGCCCGTGGTGCAGGTCCGAATGGACATGGGCGTGGCTGTGGACGAGCCGGTCGTGATGATGGGCGTGGATGTGCTTCTCGAGGACGACGAGCCCCGCGGCCCCGGCCATGAGCGCTCCGGCGGCGCCCATGAGGGGCGTGACCCGGTCGCCGAGCAGGACGATCGATGCCAGCGCCCCGGCGAAGGGCGCAAGGCTGAACAGGGCTCCCGTCCGGAAGGCCCCCAGCCCCTCCAGGCCCTTGATGAACAGGACGAGGCTCAGGCCGTAGCACACCGCTCCGACCGCGAGGCCTCCGGCCGCCGCAACCCCCAGGTCGAAGCCCCGCCCGGTCGCGAACGCCAGCCCCAGCGCGAACGCCCCCGCAACGAGGCCCTTGATCATGGCGATCTGGACGGGGTCCTTGGCGGAGATCTGCCGCGTCAGGTTGTTGTCGAGGCCCCAGCCGGCCATGGCCGCCAGAATGAGCAGCGGTCCGGCCGCCTCGATGCGCCCTTGCCCGGGGTCCCATGACAGGAGGATTCCGCCCGCGGTCATCAGGGCCAGGGCGGCCCACACTCTCTTCCCCGCGCTTTCCTTGAACAGGACGACCGCGACGAGGGCCGTGGCCGCGGCCTCGAAATTGAGGAGCAGCGAGGCGGCGAAGCCCGTCGTCCGGCTGAGGCCCGTCATCAGGCAGATAGGGGCGACGATGCCGCCCGCCAGGACGGCCCCGGCCAGCCACGGCCAATCGCCCCGTCCGAGCGGCGCCTCCCGCCGTCCCTCCGAGGAAACGCACGCCCCCCGCCTTGCGAGCCTCCGCGCGAGACGGCAGACCCCGAGCCCCAGAAAGACCCCTGCATAGAGCAGCCCGGCCAGGGCCACGGGATGGATGCCGCCCAGCAGCAGCTTGGCCAGCGGCGTGCTGATCCCGAAGAGGACCGCCGAAAGCGCCACGGCGGCCAACGGATTCATCGTCTCGCGCTCCGCTTGCCGTGCCTCGTCGTTGTCACCGGCTCCGGCGCCGTCCCCGGGCCTCCCGCCTCCGCGCGGCCGCCGGCCCATCCTTCCGGGCGTACGCAGGCCTTCCACGCCCTTCGGCCGCTTCCGGCCGTCATCCGCCCAGCTTGGGGATGATGCCGCCGATCAGGAAGCAGGTGGCGAAGGCCACGATCGCGTACAGCTCCGGATAGACGGCCAGGATCATCGTCTTGGTGAAGACGTCGTGCCCCGCCCCCAGGCTCTCGATGCCGTTGGCCACGACCTTCCCCTGCTGGACGGCGGAGAAGAAGCCGACGAGGCCCATGATCAGCCCGGCCCCGAGGAGGGCCGCCGACTGCATCAGCGACATGGCCGGAGCGATGTGGGTCTGGAGGATGAAGAAGGCGCCGAACCCGTACAGCCCCTGCGTTCCCGGAAGGGCCGACAGGATCATGCAGCTCGCGAAGATGTCGTCCCTCTTCTTCATCGCGCCGACCGAGGCCCGGCCGCCGATGGCGGTGCCGAACGCGCTGCCCATGCCGCTCAGCGCGACCATCAGGCCCATGCCGATCCAGGCGACTATCGAATTCATGATTCCCTCCTCATTTGACCGAATGCAGCTTTCCGAACGGCCGGTATTCCAGGCCGGGGCCGTCGAACCCCGCGTTCTTGTAGAATTCCACGAACGTCAACCTCATGGGATGGACGAAGCCGCCGAGCGACCCCAGGGCCAGGTTCAAGGCGTGCCCGAAGATCATGAAGACCAGGAACAGCAGCCACCCGACATAGGGGACCGCGGCCAGGTCCCGGCCCATGGCGTTGACGACGATGCCCAGGATCGTGCTCGAAACGCCCAGGGCGAAGAGGCGGATATAGGACAGGATGTCCCCGAAAAAGCCGGTCACGAGATTGTACAGGGCCCACAGCCCCATGCCGATGTTGGCCGGGAGGCTCTTGCCCGGCGCGTTGAACAGCAGGATCAGGGCCAGCCCGGCCATCATCGGGTACTTCGCCAGGGCCCCCAGCGCCCCGGTCTCGACGCCCAGCAGGGACGACCCGACGACCGCCAGGCCGAGGAGCAGCAAGAAGGCCCCGCAGGACGAGACGCCGTGCAGCAACCCCTTCTGCCTCATCAGCTTGACCGCCCTGACGACCACCCCGAGCAGGATCTGGATGGCCCCCAGCAACAGGGCGACGTTGAACAGCTGCTCCGGCGAGCGGAGTAGGACGAGCTCCCCGATCCCGGCGACGGCCTTGAGGTCGTATCCGAGGACCGTTCCCGTCAGCCAGCCCATGACGACGGCCGCGGCGCCGAAGATCTGGACGAGGGTGAACATCCCCCGAGCGGCGGGGTCCTTCACCCGGGCCCTGAGCAGCGTCCCGAGCGCGACGAGGACGACGCCGTAGGAGATGTCCGCGTTGCAGAAGCCGAAGAACATCATGAAGAACGGGGCGAAGAACGGCGTCAAGTCCAACTCGCGGTAGTGCGGGAGCATGAACATCCGGCTGATGGGCTCGAACTGGCGGGCGAACCAGCCGTTCCTCAGCAGGACCGGCGGCTTGTCCCCCTCGTCCGGGTCCTCGCCGAGATGGACGACGTTCGTCCGCCCGAGACGCTCGAGGAGCCGGTCCTCGAGCCGGACCGGGATCCAGCCGCGGACGATCCGGACCCGGTCGTCCGCTTCGGGGACGGCCTGCAGGAGCGCGTCCTCATAGGCGTACCGGCCGGCCAGGCGGCCGATCTCCTCCTGGAACAGGGCCGCGGCGCCGGCGGCGATCCCGCCGAAATGCCGCTCGATCCCTTCCAGCCGCCGTTCGACCTCCCGGAGCTCGCTTTCCTTCTCGGCCAGCGTCTGCGGCGGGAACGTGAACGGGTCGGCGTCGATCCAGACGGTGTCCTCCGTCTTGCGGAACAGCACGAAATGGACCAGGCCCGCCTCCTGCCGGATGACCTCGACGGCGTAGCTCGCCCTCCACTCTTCCTTGAAACGGTTCGCGGGGCAGGTGTAGAACTCGACGGCCACCCCGCCCTCCGCCAGCCGGCGGACGTCCTCGGGCCGGAAATGGCCCCAGGGCTCGAGGCCGGCGATCTCCCGGACGAGGGCCTCCCGCCGCCGCCCGAGCATCTCCCTCTCCTCGCGGGCCCGGTCGATCCCGGCCAGGACCTCAGCCGGGTCACGGCCCGCCTCCCGCTCCCGGCTCCCGCCCGCCTTCCCGTCGGCGAGGTAGGGCTTGAGGAACTTCACGGCGGCGGCGTACTTCGCGACGCTCTCGCCCGTCCGGACCAGGGCCTCGCTCTTCTCCTCGGTGCTCCGGATGAGGTGGACCATCCCGAGGCCCTGGAGCTCGGCGAGGAACGCCCCGCAGTCCGCGTGATGAAGGACGAACGTGTAGCGCCGCATCCGTTCGATCATGCCGCGGCCTCGCTCTGCAGGCGGCCCTTGAGGATCTTCTGGGCGGCCTTGGACAGGTTCTCCTCGTCCTCGAGGAACCTCTTGATCTTGAGGATGGCGTCCTGGAAGGCTGGGATCTGGACCTTCTCGTAGAGGTTGACCTTCTGGGTCGTCTTCTTCCGCACCTGGTCCAGGACCTGCATCTTGCGGACGAAGAACCGGCGCTCGATCTGCAGGCGGGCGATCTCCTGAAGGACCCGGACCCCGTCCAGGGCCCAGGCCGGGGCCGCGAACAGGTCGAACTCGCGGACCTCCCAGTCGATGGCCTCGAGGACCGGCACTTTGACCCCGGCGATCTTGCGGGTCTTGATGCCGACGCCCTTGACCTTGACGAGGGAGGGGTCGAACTCGGGCCACAGCCGGGCCATCCGGTCCGACTCCGCCAGCCGCTTCTCGATCTCGTGGTCGAGGGACTGGGCCCGCTCGCGGGCCTTGAGGACCTCGAAGCGCAGGGCCGACTCCTTGTTCTTGAGGGTCGGCAGGGCCCTCTCCCGGACCCGCAGCTGCTTGCCGATGGCCTGCAGGGCGGTCTTGTTGTACTGGAACTTCAGGACCATGTCACTTCCAGTGGAGGTTCATGAACTCTTCCTTGATGCCGATCTCGGCCTTGCTGAAGTGGCGCTTGAAGAGCTCCCAGGCGATGTCGAGCATCCGCTCCGTGTCGACGTTGACGTCGATGGCCAGGAGGCGGCCCGAATACTCCCGGGCGAACTTCAGGGCCCGCTCGTCGTAGTCGGAGAGGTCGAAGCCGTTCTCGAGCTTTGTCTTGGCGTTGGCCGCGTCGGCGTAGAGGCGCACGGCCGTGTTCATGACCTGGGGGTGGTCGGCCCGGGTCTTCTTGCCGATGACGAGCTGCTTCAGCCGGGACAAGGACCGGAAGGGGTCGACGATGACCTTGGCGATGTCCGTGTCGCGCCGCAGGTAGAGCTGGCCCTCGGTGATGTATCCCGTGTTGTCGGGGATGGCGTGGGTGATGTCGCCGCCCGACAGGGTCGTCACGGCGATGATCATGATCGAGCCGCCGTCGGGGAACTGGACGGCCTTCTCGTAGAGCTTGGCCAGGTCGCTGTAGAGCGACCCGGGCATGCTGTCCTTGGACGGGATCTGGTCCATGCGGTTGGAGACGATGCTCAGGGCGTCGCAGTACAGGGTCATGTCGGTCAGCAGGACGAGGACCTTCTCGTGCTTCTCGAGGGCGAAGTACTCGGCCGCCGTCAGGGCCATGTTCGGCACGAGCAGCCGCTCGACGGGCGGGTCCTCGGTCGTGTTGACGAACGACACGATGCGGTCGAGGACCCCGGCGTTCTCGAACGTGCTCTTGTAGTAGAGGTAGTCATCGTGGGACAGGCCCATGCCGCCGAGGATGATCTTGTCGGCCCGGGCCCGCAGGGCGACCAGGGCCATGACCTGGTTGAATGGCTGGTCGGGGTCGGCGAAGAACGGGATCTTCTGGCCGGTGACCAGGGTGTTGTTGAGGTCGATGCCGGCGATGCCGGTGGCGACGAGCTCGGAGGGCTGCATGCGGCGCACGGGGTTGACCGACGGGCCGCCGATCTCAACCTCGACGCCCTCGACGGCCGGGCCGCCGTCGATGGGCTCGCCGTAGGCGTTGAAGAACCGGCCGGCGAGCTCGTCGGAGACCTTGAGGACGGGCGGGCGCCCGAGGAAAACGACTTCGGCGTCCGTGCCGATGCCCTCCGTGCCGGAAAAGATCTGCAGGGTGACCATGTCGCCGACGATCTTGACGACCTGGGCCGGGCGGCCGCCGACGACGGCCATCTCCTCGTTGCCGACGCCCTCGGCCCGGACGGTGCAGGTCGCCTTGGTGATCTGGTGGAGCTTCGTGTAGATGCGCTGGAAGGCCAGGGGGCTCATTGTTTCACCTTTCTCTGGGCGACGAGCTCTCGCAGCTCCTTCTCGAAGCGCTCGAATTCCGCCGATCGGAACTCCGCGTAGTTCATCTGCTTGCCGAAGTTGATCATCTTGGCGAAGAAGGGCCGGACGTCGTCGAAGGTCTCGTAATCGAAGGCCGTCCGGCAGACGTCCAGGATGAGCTCCAGCATGGTGCGCTGGCGCTCCATGGGCGTCGATTGGTCGATCTTGTCGAAGCCGTCCTGCTGGAGGATGACGGCGTCGACGAGCTCCGACTTCCAGAACTTGTCGTGGTAGGACAGGGGCACGCCGTCGTCGCCGAGAATGTTGATCTGCTCGTAGGCCTCCTTGCCGCGCAGGAGGACGTCCTTGGCGAACAGGACCTGGTCGACCCAGTCGGGGGCGACGTGGGCGTTGAGGTACTCGACGACCTCCTCGTACTCGAGGTACTTGGAGTAGGAGTCGACGGGGTCGACCGCCGGGTAGCGCTTGCCGTCGGCCCGCTGCTGGGACAGGGCGTAGAAGCAACGGGCGGCCTTCTTCGTCGACTCGGTGACCGGCTCCTTGAGATTCCCCCCGGCCGGCGAGACCGTGCCGATGAAGGTGATCGAGCCCGTCTGTCCGTTGTTGAGCCGGACGATGCCGGCCCGGGAGTAGAAATTGGAGATGATGGCCGGCAGGTCCATGGGGAAGGCGTCCGGGCCGGGCAGCTCCTCCATGCGGTTCGACATCTCCCGCAGGGCCTGGGCCCAGCGCGAGGTCGAGTCGGCCAGCAGGAGGACCTTGAGGCCCATCGACCGGTAGTACTCGGCGATGGTCATGGCCGTGTAGACGGAGGCCTCGCGGGCGGCGACCGGCATGTTCGAGGTGTTGCAGATGATGATCGTCCGCTCCGTGAGCTTGCGGCCGGTCCGCGGATCGTCGAGCTTGGGGAACTCGAAGAACAGCTCGACGACCTCGTTGGCCCGCTCGCCGCAGGCGGCGACGACGATCATGTCGGCCTCGGCGTGCTTGGAGATGCTGTGCTGGAGGACGGTCTTGCCGGCGCCGAAGGGGCCGGGGATGAAGCCCGTGCCGCCCTCGCACATCGGGTTCAGGGTGTCGATCGTCCGGATGCCCGTCTCCATGAGCCGCGAGGGGCGGTACTTCTCGACGTAGGCCTTGATGGGCAGCTTGACGGGCCAGCGCTGGACCATGGTCACATCGACCTCGCGGCCGCCGCCGTCGGTCAGGACGGCGATCGTATCGTTGATCGTGTACTCGCCGGCGGGGGCCACGGACTTGACCTCGTAAGGGCCGGAGAACGAGAACGGGACCATGATCTTGTGGGTGATCCAGTTCTCCGGGACCTCGCCCAGCCAGTCCCCCGCCCGGACCGTGTCGCCGGCCTTGACCAGCCCCTTGAACGCCCACTTGACGTCGTCGTCCAGGGGGTCGGTCCTCTCGCCGCGCTTGAGGTAAACGCCCGTCATCTTGTTGAGGTCGTTCTGCAGGCCGTCGTAGTTCTTGGACAGCATCCCGGGGCCGAGCTGGACCTCGAGCATGCGGCCGGCGAACTCGACGGGGCTTCCGGGCCGCAGGCCCCGCGTGCTCTCGAAGACCTGGGCGTAGGCCGTGCCGCCGAGGACCCGGATGACCTCGGCCATGAGCTTGACGCCCTCGTGCTCGACGGCGCAGATCTCGTTCTGGGAGACCGGGCCGTCGACCTCGACGAGGGCCAGATTCGATATGATGCCTGTGACGGTGCCTCGGGTCATCGGAGCTCCCTTCCTGTTTCGTCATGGCCCCGTCGGCGGGGCTTCAAGGAAAAATCCTCGGGGAATCGGAAGCTCGCCTCGAGCGCCGACAGCGCCTCGAAGAAGACGGCCCGGCCGGCGTCCGGGTCGAGCCGCGCCCAGCGGTCGAGGATGCGGAGCTGGGCGTAATAGCCGGCGATCCGGTCGATCGTGAAGTATTCGAAGAAGTTCCGCCCGTCGATCCATTTCCAGCGCAGTGCGTCGAGGGCCCGCTCGCGCTCGACGGCGTCGGCTTGGTCCATGATCCGGGCCAAGGTCTCGACGAGCGGGACCTGCTTGCCGAGGCCGAAATCGGCGGCCTGGCTGGAGCGCAGCTTGTCGACCTCCTCGCCCGTCCCGACGAGGTGCTCGGCGTAGGCCGCGCCCGCCCGGCGCCCGGCCAGGGCCGCCAGGACGTTGCGCATGTCCCGGTCGAAGGCGAACCATTCCCGGATGAAGCCGTTGGGATGGCCCAGCGCGTAGTCGTAAAAGGCCCGCGTGAAGCGCTGCTCCCACCAGAGCCGCGGCCGCTTCTCCTCGCTCGCCAGGCAGTCGGCCGCGAGCTCCGCGATGAAGGGCGGCAGGCTGTCATAAGGCTCCGGCGGCGGGACCTTGGCGGGCTCGAGCTCGGACTTGAGCGACGCGACGTAGGCCTGCCATGTCTCCCTGCCGACGAGCGCGCCTTCGCGGGGCTCCCGCTCCTCTCCGAACAGGACGCCGATGAGGTCCCCGATCTCGCCGGGCAGGACGAACAGCCTGAGGAGGCCCATGTCGCCGGCGTCCAGCTGGGTCCCGGCCTCCCGGAGGAAGTCCCCCGGGGCCAGCGGCAGCTTGCCCTCCTCGAAGCCGATGTCGGGCAGGCCGGCGACGAAATAAAAATGCTCTTTCCGCATGGGCCGCCGTCACTCCCCGAACAGGAGCCGCTGGACCCTCGGGCGCAGGAAGGTCTTGAACAGGTTGGCGAAGTCCTCGTCGGTGAAGCTGATCTTGTAGGTGCCGCCGGCCGGGGCGACGGTGAATCCGCTTTTCATGGCCGGGCTGTAGTTGATCTTGACCTCCCGGGACAGAGCGCCCTTGACGGCCTTCGAGAACCAGCCGTCGAAGTCCTTCTTCACGGCGGCCGGCAGCGCCAGGTCGAGGGCCTGGCCGCGGTCGGGCCAGAGCTTGAGGGTCTCCAGGATGAGGGCCTTGATGAAATCGGCCTCCCGGAAGGCTTTGCCGACCGGGGCCTCGACCGCCCCGGCCAGGACGAGGCCGGTGATCTTCTGCTTGAGCGAGGCCACGAGCTGCTGGGCGCCCATCTTGAGGTCGGAACGGGTGTTGCGGTCAAGCTCCTCGGACTTCTTCCTGGCCGCCTCGACGACGGCCTCCGCCTCGGCCTCGGCCTTCTTGAGGAGCCCGTCGGCCTTGGCCCGGGCCTCCTCGACGATCTTGGCGGCCTCTTCCCTGGCCTTGGCCACGCCTTCTTCCTGGATGCGCTGGAGAAGTCCCTGCAGCTGTTCGCTCATGTTCGACTCCTAAAGCCCAAAAATACAGGGACGGGCGGGTCGTGTCAAGCACGACCGGCTGGCGTTTTTCGCCGGGCTTAAAAGAAAATACGGATGCCGGCCTGCAGACTGACGCCGCTGACATCGACGACCGCTTGGCGGGGCTTCCCGTCCGGCCCGGCCGGCGGCGCGCTCTGAACCATGATCACCCTGGGCGCGCCGGGCAACATCGGGGCGGATTCATAAAACAGTTTCCCTTGCTCGGAGAAAGTAGGCGATATGCCTCCATACTCGCCGGGTTCGGAGGTGCTCGTGCCTTCTAGACCTCGGAACTTGGCATAGCGCCCCCGGGCTTCAATGAAGAGGCCGATCTTCGGCAACAGCCTGTATTCGATCCCTGCCCCTGCCTGAAAGCCGATGGGGAACTTCTTCTGATCAGCTCTTGTCGATATATTATTGTATGGATCCCGCCAATTTGATACGTACCCGGCGCGACCTATGAGCCAATCGGCATGATATCTAGCCCGAAGATACCCGCAAAGCCCGGCATTGGCCGTAAAATCAATTTTACTGGCGATAGGTAAAGACAAGAACAAACCCAACCGTATCGACATAGCTTCCAGTTCTGCGCCTTCAAAGATTTTATAATAAATTTCCTCGAGGCTATGATGGATCTCGATCCAAGAATCGTAGAGTGCCCGGGACATCTTCGTGTAGCCTGCGCCGATGCCGATACCCAGCGTACGGGTTAGCCCGAAAATGAGGTCCCCGCCGACCTCATAACCTCGGTGCAACGGCGTATAGCCTCCTTCTATCTGGTCGCTGTACGGCGGAGCGTAGTAGAGTTCCGCCCAATCGAACAAGGCCTGCGTTCCGTGATTGATGTCGCCGCCGGAGATGGTAGCCCATCCGCCATGAAGCCTGAAGCTGACTTTGACGTCCGCAAGGGCCAGCCCAGGCAGCAAACATGACGTTATCGTCGCCACTGCGACCTTGTGTCTCCAATTAATCATAGTTGTTCTCCTTTTGGGCAACCATACCTTCACCTTTCACTATTGTTAATAGGAAAATATGCTTTCTCCGTCAAGTCACGGCCGCCGGCTGCCGTCGCGGCTCAAAACCGCTGAATCCCGGTTCAAAAAAATCTCTATCGGCAATTTCGGGGTCTCTTCGAACCGTCTCTCAATGCCAAGGAACATATACGGGAACGATATCCGAATACGCATAGCCTATGGGGTTGGTCACCTTGACGCGGTAATGGTAAATCGTGTCGCCCGCGACCCCGGGGTCATAGTGGGAAGCGTAGTTCTGGCCGAGCTGGGCGATCTGCGCCCATTGCACTTCCCATTCGGACTTCCTCTCGACATAGTAGTATTCTTCATTGTTCGATGTGTCCGTCCACGTAAGATGGACCGCGCCCCATCCCCACTCCCACACGCCGAAAAGCCAGCTCGGCGCCTCGGGAGTGCCTACCGGAATCGTGGCGTTCACCTCATTGGTAAAGCCTGTAATGCCAGCCATATTGTAGGCCCTGAGCCTGTAGAAAAAGGGTTGACCGGCCACGGCGGTCCAATCGTTGACGGAGGCGATGGAGGTCTGGTGGGCATCGGCGCTTTTCAGATAGGCATGATCGGGCATTCCCGGATCCTTTCGTTGTAGCTCGAACCCGATCTCGTTCGTGGAATTGTCAGCCCAGGTCAACGTGATGGTCGTCCAGCCCGTGGAAACTGCCCCAAGGTTGCTCGGCGCATTGGGAGCGGCAGGGTCATATATAAGCTTATGGGCATTGACCCGGCCTTCGGAGACGCACTTGTTTTTAAGAGACGAGAGGACATCCACTTTAGCCATCAGCCTCGACTTCAGTTGGGAATGGCTGATCGGCGGGCATTTGCCGATGGCCAGCGCCGTCGCTCCAGCCACATGAGGCGCGGCCATGGATGTTCCACTCATAAAACCATACCCGCCGCCGAGCCAGGTGCTCCAGATGCCGCTTGTTGTGATTGGTCCCCCCGGCGCTCCTACGCCTACGCTTCTCTTTCCATAGTGGGAAAAAGGATTCAGTTTATCCTCATAATCGGTCGCCAGCACCGCCAGGACATTATCGAGGTAGTAAGAAGCCGGATATACGGGTTGTTTATCGTTGTCTAGCTCCGGCATCGACCAGTGATAATTTCCTGCGGCAGCGACGAAAAGGATCCCTTTGTCCCGGGCTCTAAGAATCGCCTCGTAAAGCGATTGTGAGTGCGTTAACCAACCCCAACTCGCATTCATAACCCTGGCGTTCATGGCTATCGCGTAATCTATCGCGTTTATTAGGTTGTTAACTGGATAAGTCACGTCTCCACACCTCAAGGCCATAAGTTTCACCGTCCAGCAAACTCCGGCCACGCCCTCTCCGTTGTTCCCCACCGCGCCTATAATTCCCGCGATATGCGTCCCGTGACTCTCACCAGCCTCAGTATCCATCGGATCGTTGTTGCCGGAAACGAAATTCCATCCCCGATAGTCGTCGATGTAACCGTTTCCGTCTTCGTCGATGCCGTTGCCGGGGATCTCGTTTGGATTCGTCCAGATGTTGGCCTGCAAGTCGAGATGATTGTAATCAATGCCTGAGTCGATCACGGCCACGACGACATCCGGGCTCCCGGTGAAAATGTTCCAGGCGTCGGTCGCGTCGATGTCCGCATCGGGTTTCCCGCCGGTCTGGCCTATGTTGCGCATTCCCCATTGCTTATAAAAATCTGGATCGATTGGGATAACAAAGGGACGACATAGCCCGTTCTTCTCAGCGTATTCCGCATTCGGGTTCGTTTTGAGAAGGGATATGGCACGCTCTGTGCCGATATGTTCCGGGACTCTGATATGAAGCAAGTATGGGTCGCCTAGGAACG
>JBBIGP010000024.1:21669-35748 GCA_037447475.1 Candidatus Aminicenantota bacterium | reverse complement strand
CTAGCCGATGGCCTTGGCGACGGCCTCAGCCAGCGCCCGGGCCAGCCGGTCGGTCGCCTCCTCGGTGGGCCCCTCGACCATGACCCGGCACAGGGACTGGGTCCCCGAGTAGCGGACGAGGACGCGCCCCCGGTCGCCCAGCTCCTTCTCGGCCGCGGCCACGGCCTTCCGGATGGCCGGGACGGCCTCCAGGGGCGGGGTGTCCTTGACGACGACGTTGACGAGCTTCTGGGGGGACATCGCGACCAGCCGGGCGAGCTCCGAGAGCGGCCGTCCGGACGTCCTCATCGCCGCCAGGAGCTGCAGGGCGGTGACGATGCCGTCGCCCGTCGTGTGGTGGTTGAGGAAGATGACGTGGCCGGAGGGCTCGCCGCCCAGCACCGCTCCCCTTTCCTGCATCATCTCGAGCACGTAGCGGTCGCCGACCTTGGCGGCGGCGTGCTCGATCCCGAGGTCCCGCAAAGCGACGAGAAAACCGAAATTGCTCATGACCGTGGAGATGACCAGGTTGTTCCTCAACAGGCCGCGTTCCTTATACATTTTCCCGCAGACGGCCAGGATGTGGTCCCCGGTGATCTCCCGGCCCCCGTCGTCGACGGCGATGAGACGGTCCCCGTCACCGTCGAAGGCCAGCCCGATCGCGGCCCCCTGGGCGCGGACCGCCGCGGCCAGGTCCTCCGTGTGCTGCGAGCCGCAGCGGTCGTTGATGTTCAGTCCGTTCGGCTCGCAGTGGAGGGCCGTGACCTCGGCCCCCAGCTCCTCGAAGATGGTCGGCGCGACCCGGTAGGTGGCCCCGTTGGCGCAGTCCAGGGCGATCTTCAGGCCCTCGATGCTGAGGTCCTCGGGAAAGGTGTCCTTGCAGAAGACGATGTACCGGCCGACCGCGTCGTTGATGCGCCGGACCTTGCCGATCTCCTCGGCCTTGGGGCGGATGGCCCGGATCTCTCCCGAGGTGATGAGCCGCTCGATCCGGTCCTCCTCGGCGTCCGGCAGCTTGTAGCCGTCGCGCGAGAAGATCTTGATGCCGTTGTCCTGGTACGGGTTGTGCGAGGCCGAGATGACGATGCCCGCGTCGGCCCGCATGCTTCGGGTGATGAAAGCGATGCCGGGCGTTGGCATGGGGCCGACGAGGAGGACGTCGACGCCCATCGAGCAGATGCCCGACGTCAGGGCGGTCTCCAGCATGTAGCCGCTGATGCGGGTGTCCTTGCCGATGACGATCCTCCGGCGGCCGCGGGACGCGCTCGTGCAGACGTGGGCCGCCGCCCGCCCGATGTCGAGGGCCATCTCCGCCGTCATGGGCGGCTCGTTGGCCACCCCCCGGATCCCGTCCGTCCCGAACAATCTGGGCATGATCCGCGTTCTCCTCGAGCTAAACGTTCACCGTCAGGGAAGCGGCCGCATCGACGACCGCCTGGAGCCAGCCCGTGCCCGCTCTTTTAACCTCCGCCGCCAGGCCGGCGACGGCTCGCGTGTGGCCTCCCGTCCGGTCCGCTTTCTCCCAGGCCGCGAGGAACCGGTCCCGGTCGGCGGCCCCGGCCGTCTCGTCCGGACCGGCGGCGAGCCGCTCGGCCATCCCGTCCCACGAGTCCCGGAACGCCCTTTGATGCCCCTCCTGCTCGGGAGGAAGGGCCAGGGCCGGGTCGCTGCGGGCAAGATCCAGGGACCGGCCCATCCGGCCGGCCAGCTCTCCCAGCCGCTTGATGCGCTCGTCGAGAGCGTCGTCGATGAGGGCCAGCGCGGCCTCGCGGCAGGCCGCGGCGAACGGATCGCCGCCCATCGTGGCCGCCCGGACGTCGCGATACCACAGCTTCAGGGCATGCAGGTTCCCGATATAGATGAGGTTGTTCGTGACGATGCGGCCGATGGACCTGTAGGCGCCGACCCGGAAGGGCCGGGGCCGCCCGCCCTTGAGGGCCGGCGGGCTGAACAGCTGATGGGGCTCCAGGACGTCCCTGCGGCAGATCGTTCCGGCCGGGATCACGGTCCCGTACTCCAGGCGCGCGGGCCCGACCAGGCCGCCCTGCCCGCCGAGGAAGATGGGCGGCCGGTCCAGCATGACGCCCCGGGGCACGTCGCCGACGAGGGACGGCGTGGCCTTGTCCTGATGCGGCGTGAAATTGAAGTGGATGTAGGACGAGCCGATCTCGCTGTGGTCGCGGCGGCCCGTCCCGCCGGCCATCAGGGCGTCGCAGAAGTTGATCAGGCTCCCGGCCGTCGTGTAAGACAGCAGGATGGTCTGCTTGAAGCCGACGGCGTGCCCGCCCGAGGCCTCCTCCTCGAGAAGGGTCCCCGGCCGGACATGCGCGGCGCTGCCCATCGCGGCCTTGTCGAGAAAGACGGCGCCCCGGAAAAAGCCGCCCTTCAGCTCGACATCCCGGCCCAGGCAGCAGTCGTCCACCGTCGCCGGGGCCTCCCCGCCGATCCGGCAGCCGGGGCCGATGGACGTTCCGGCGCCCCGCAGCCTCGTCCCGGGGAAGAGGACCGCGCCGGCCGCGATGCGGGCCGCGGCCACGCTCTCGTCGATCTCCACGGAGGCCGGACAGGGAATGCGGACCCCGCGCTGGATGAGATCCTCGACGGCTTTGTTCATGGTCACCGGCTCCCGATGTGTTTGTATAGCACACTCCGCGGCCGGGAATCAACGCGCGTCAGGCCGAGGGATCCGGGCGGACGTCGTCCGGCTCGAGGTGGACGACGGCGTCCACGATGTCCAGCCCGCCGGCGATCAAGCGCTCTTTGACCGTCTCGGAGATGTCGTGCCCCTCCCGAACGGTCATGAGCGGGTCGACGGTGATGTGCAGATCGACGGCCAGGTTGGAGCCGCCCACGTATCGGGTCCGGACGCGATGGATGTGCAGGACGCCCTCGACCGAGCCGGCGAGGCGATGGATGGCGGCGACGGTGCCGGCCGGCGCGGCCCCGTCGATGAGCTTGGCCAGCTCGGGCCGGAGGATCATGTACGCCGCCCGGAGGATGAACAGGGACACGACGACGGCGCCGATATGGTCTACGAAGGCCCATCCCGGCCTGAGGCGGGCGACGGCGACAGCGACGAGCGCCGGCAGCGAGCTCAGGGCGTCCGACCTCTGGTGCCAGGCGTTGGCCAGCAGCGGCATGGAGCGCAGGGCCCGGCTCTTGGCCATCGTCCAGCGGCACAGGATCTCCTTCGCGACGACGGAGACGGCGGCCGCGACGAGGGCGACGAGGCCCGGAGCGGACACATGCTTTGCCGAAAGCGTCGCGACCGCGTTCCAGATGATCCCGAAGGCCACGGCGGCCAGAACGAGCCCGATGCCGGTCGTGACCAGGATCTCGACGCGGCTGTGGCCGTGGTGGTGGGTCTTGTCGGCCGGCCGGGTCCAATACTTGATCCCGAGAAGGATGGCCGCGTCCGTCGACAGGTCGGACAGGGAGTGGACGGCGTCGGCGGTGACGGCCTGGCTCTTGCCGACGATCCCGGCCGCGAACTTCAGCCCGCAGAGGATCAGGTTGGTCGCCAGCGCCACCCAGGTGACCCTGGCGACCTCGCCGGCCTTGGTTTTCTCCCGCGCTTCGTTCATCCTTGTCCTCGGGCCTGGAGAAGTATAGCACAGGCCGGCATTTATGGTATCCTATCGACTTTCATCCCGGGCGCGACCGCCGCGACTAAATCTTCGATAGATGCGACAATCCGGAATAGAAAGGACGTGACCATGAGCAGGAAGAGCCGCCTCTTCATCCCGGCCCTGGCCATCCTCCTGGCCGCAGCTCCCGCCCTCCATGCCCAGGGACATTTCGAGCTCAGCGGCCACTACGGCCGCTGGAGCCTGAACATCCTCGGCAACCTGGCCAAGGACGCCCTCGACGACCTGATCAGGGACGAGCTAGAGGGCCGCATCCTCGAGGACATCCAGGACTCCTATCCCGGCTACGCCATGACGGCCTACGAGCAGTCTCTCGATTTCCGCTCGGGCGGCGACAATTTCGGATTGTCCTTCCGATTCTACCCGGGCGGGCATCGCGGCTCGTTCAGCCTGGGCCTCTCGGTCGAGAAGTGCTCCTTCAAGGTCGATCCCGCCTTGACGGCCCTCATGCAGCTCCAGGAGTCGGGCACCCTGCAGACCGCAACCTTCAGCGGATTGGCGGCCGCCGAGGCCCGCATCAAGGCCCTGGCCTTTCTGCTGACCTTCCGCTGGGACATCCTGCCGTCCATGGTCATCCACCCCTACATCTCGTTCGGCGGCGGCATTTCGACCTCCAAGGCCCTCGACGACTCCTTCGTCTCCTACAGCTACAGCGGCCAGCTCACCGGCAGCGCCATCCCGGCCGAGACGGTCTCGGGCTCGGACTCGAAGACCCTCCGGGAGCTCAAGGACGAGGCTGAGACCGATTTCCCCCTGCCGAACTTCCTGCCGTTCATCCAGCTCAACCTGGGGTTGAAAGCCCGGCTGACGACCAATCTCCACCTTTTCGTCGACGGCGGCGTCCTCGACGGCCTCATCCTCCGCGGCGGCGCCGCCCTGCGGCTGTAAGGGCCGGGTCAGGGCCGGGGACGCGCTCTCCGGGAGATCCGGCGCGGACGCCGCGCCTTGACTCACGCCGCCCATGCTGATAGTCTTTTCGCGGACTCATCTCGAGGGGGAGGTGTGCCGGCGATGGGCGGACGAGGATGGTCGAGGCTCTTCCTCCGCGGAACGGGCCTCCATGCGGACGAGAAGAGGCTCGCCGGCCTCCTGTTCGTCTATTTCTTCCTGATCACGGCCCCGCATACGATCATCAAGGCCCTGCGGACGTCCGACCTCATAGCCAAGATGGGCGTGGGGGCCGTGCCCGTGGCCTACCTCCTGGCCGCCGTCGTCACCGGCCTGGTCGTCCTGCTTCAGGCGCGCCTTCAGACGCGGTTCTCCTTCCGGGCCATGATCATGTCCGGCCTCCTCTTTTTCGCCGTCTCCGGCCTCGGTCTCCAAGCCGTCCTCCTGACCGACTTCGGCCGGCGGAGCTATACGCTTCTTCCCTACGTCTACTGGGTCTGGGCGAGCGTCCTCATCGTCGTCCTCATGACGCACTACTGGATGCTGGTCAACATGATCTTCGATCCCCGGCAGGCCAAGCGCCTGGTCGGCTTCCTCGGGAGCGGGGGCATCCTGGGGGGCATCACGGGCGGTCTCGCCGCGGGCCTCCTGGCCACGGCCGGCCTGGCCGTCATCCTTCTCCCTCTGGCCTGCGGTCTGCTCGTCGCCTGCGCGTTCGTCGTCCGGAGCCTTGTCGGGCATCTCGAACGCCGGCGGCGGGCGGAGACCGCGGCCCGGACCGCGGCGAAAGACCGCCCGGCGGCCAAGGCCGGCTTCAAGGGCGGCTTCGAGTCCGTCCGCAAGAGCCGCTACCTCCGCCTCATCGCGGTCATCGTGGCCTCGGCGGTCGTCGTCTCCGTGTTCATCGAGTTCCAGTTCCTGTCGGCCGTCAGCAACGCCTTCTGGAGCGAGCGCGTCCTCCAGGCGTTCCTCGGCTTCTTCCTGGCCGGTTTGACCTTCGTCGCCTTCGTTCTGAACCTCCTCCTGACGACCAAGATCCTGGGGAGAATCCTGACCGTGGCCGTGCTGGTCACCCCTATCGCGCTGCTCCTCGGCTCGGCGGCCTTCCTCCTGCTCCCGTTCTCGCTTCTCCCCGCCGCGGCCCTCAAGATCGGCGACGGGAGCCTGACGTTCTCCCTGAACCAGTCGGTCCGCGAGATCCTGTACATCCCGGTGGACGCGGACCTCAAGGCCAAGGCCAAGCCGTTCATCGACATGTTCGTCAGCCAGGCCGCCAAGGTCACCGGGGCCGCCGTGCTCCTCGTTTTCGCCTTGCTCGTGCGCAAGGAGATCGAGGGCTTCACGCCCGTCGTCGACCCGAGCTTGGCTCAGGACCTCAGCTGGATCGCCGCAGCGTTCCTTGGCCTCTGGATCCTGGCCGGCCTCGCCGTGCGCCGGGAATACGTCGACGCCGTCCGCAGGCACATCCGGATCGGACCCGAGCGCGGCGAGACGATCATCGGCCGCGAGATCGATCCCGGGGCCGTCAGGCTGATCATCGACGCCGTCGACCCGCGGAACGCGAGCTCGGTCATGTTCGCCCTGAACGCCTTCGACCTCCTCGAGCGCAAGAAGCTCGGCCCGGAGGTCAGGCGGATGATCGCCGAAAAGGCCGGCGAGGTCCATCTGGCGGCCCTCAATGAGATGTTCGGGGCCGAGGACGCACCCGGTCACGCGGAAGCGCCGGCTCCCCCGGACCCGGCGGCGTTCGTTGCGGACCTCCGAGAGATCCTGTCGTCCGAAGCCTACCAGAAACTGATGGGCTTCTGGGTGGAGGGGGTCCTCAAGGGGGGCCGCGAGGCCGAGGCCGACAAGATGTGGCTGGCCAAGGCCATCGGCTTCATGGAACCGACAACACCCCTGGCCGAATGTCTGCCGCGGCTCATCAGCGACGATTCGGCCGACGTCTCGAGCCTGGCCATCGAGACCGCCGCCCGGCTCAAGAGGGACGACCATGTCCCGGCCATCGTCGGCAGGCTGGGCCATCCCCTGATCCGGGAGGACGCCCTCAACGCCCTCGGCGCGTACGGCCCGGCGGCGGCCCCCGTTTTGGCGGCCGGTCTTGCGGACATCGGCCAACGGCTGGAGCTGAGGCAGGGGATCGTCGAGGCCCTGGCCCGCGTCGGGTCGCCGGAGGCCGTCGGCGTCCTGGGCCGGGCCTTGGGCCGCGGCTCCGGCGGCCTGGACACCGAGATCATCGACGCCCTCGACCTCATCCGCTCGGAGAACGAAAGCCTGCCGATGCCTACCGGCGTGGCCCTGGAGAAGGTCCGCTCCCTCGTCCACCGCTATTGCAGCCTGTTCCTCGACCTCCGGCGCCTCGGCCCCGGAGAGCGGGACAAGGTCCGAAGGGCCCTCCTCGAACGCGAGCTGGCCGGGGTGGCCGGGAACCTCTTCAAGCTCCTCGGCCTGACGCACTCGCGCCGGGACATCAACAACGCCTACCGGAACCTGTGGACGTCGAACCACGGCTACGCCGTCGAGCTGCTCGACAACGTCCTCGGCTCCGAGGTCAAGTCCCTTATCCTGCCCCTCGTCGAGGATCTCGACGAGGACGAGCGGGCGCGGCGGTTCCGCAAGCTCCTCAGGATCGTGCCCGAGAGCTAGGAAGGAGGACCCGACGATGACCGAAGGGATCGGGGACAGATACCATCGCGAGACGAAGTACCATCCCGACAGAATGCCGGGAGGCGGTCTGGACCGGGCGGGCAAGCCCTCTCTTTACAAAGATTATCCGGACCGCCCGAGGATCGACCTGCCGCGGCCTGCGCCGGCCTCGGGGATGAGCCTCGACGCGGCCCTCAGGACAAGGACGAGTGTCCGGGCATACTCGGGTGAGCCGCTCTCCCTGGCCGACCTCTCCTACCTCCTATGGGCGTGCGCAGGCATCCAGCGGTCCGCCCGCGGCCACGAGTTCCGGACCGCGCCTTCGGCCGGGGCCCTCTACCCCATCGAAACCTATGTCGTGGCCAACAATGTCCGGGAACTGGCTCCCGGGCTCTATCACTATTCCGTGCGGGGCCATCAACTGGAGGAGTTGAGGACGGGCGACCTGCGCCTGCCGGCGGCCCGGGCCGCCCTGGGCCAGAGGATCTGCTACGACGCCGCGGCCGTTCTCGTCTGGACCGCCGTCTTCGAGCGCTCCAAGTGGAAGTACAAGCAGCGGGCCTACCGCTACATCTACATGGACGCGGGCCACATCGGCGCGAACTTTTATCTCGCGGCCACCGCCCTGAAGCTCGGCGCCTGTACCGTCGGGGCCCTCTTCGACGACGAGGTCAACGCCCTCCTGGATGTCGACGGGATCGAGGAGAGCGCCGTTTACATGGCCGCCGTCGGTCATCCCGCGTAGCCAAGGCGCCCCCCGCATCCCGGCCGTTGCGCCGCCCTCTCGCTCCTCCTCTGTTCTCCTTGAACGGCCCCCGGAATTCTGTTAAAAAGGGATCATATCGGATATCACGAGCGACGCGTGTCGCGAGGAGGTTCGATCATGAGAACACGCGCTGCCGCCCTCACGGCGCTCTCCCTCATCTTCTTCCTTTCGGCCGCCGCCGGCCCGCTTGCGGCCCAAGCCCCCGCGCCGCAGCAGAAGGCCGCCGCCCAGACCGCCGCTCCGACCAAGGTCATCCCCACCGAGAAACCACCGTCGGTCACCAGGCACACCGTGACCATCGACGGCAAGCCTGTCGCCTACACGGCCACGGCCGGCGAGATGATGATCAACAAGCCCGACGAGGAGCCCGGAGCCTTCGTTTTCTACGTCGCCTACACGCGGGACGACGCCCGGGACAAATCGACTAGGCCTTTGACCTTCGCCTACAACGGCGGGCCGGGGTCGTCCTCGGTCTGGCTCCACCTCGGGGGCCTCGGGCCGAGGCGCGTGGCGATGGACGACGAGGGGATCTCCGGCACGCCCCCCTACGGCCTCGTCGACAACCCACACTCGATCATCGACGTCACCGACCTGGTCATGATCGATCCGGTCTCGACCGGCTACAGCCGCCCCCTGCCAGGGGAAGCCAAAAGCCAGTTCCACGGCCTCCAGGAGGACGCCGAGTCCGTCGGCGAGTTCATTCGCCTCTACGTCGCGAGGAACGAGCGCTGGGCCTCGCCGAAGTTCCTTCTCGGGGAGAGCTATGGGACGACGCGCTCGGCGGCCCTGGCCGGCGTCCTCCAGGGGCGGACCCACGGCATGTTCCTCAACGGCATCATCCTCGTCTCGTCGGTCCTCGACTTCGCGACCATCCGCTTCGCGCCGGGCGATCCCCGGCCGTACGTCTTCTTCCTTCCCCACTACACGGCCACGGCCTGGTACCACAAGAAGCTGCCTGCCGAGCTCCAGGCCAAGCCGCTCATCGAGGTCCTGGACGCCGCCCGGGCCTTCGCTCTCGACGAGTACCTCCCGGCCCTCGTCAAGGGCAACCGCCTGTCCCCCGCCGCCTATGAGGATGTCGCCCGCAAGACGGCCGCCTTCAGCGGCCTCCGTCTCGACTTCGTCAAGCAGTCGAACCTCAAGGTCCCCCACTCGCGCTTCGTCAAGGAGCTCTTGAGGGACGAGTTCCGCAGCGTAGGCCGGCTCGACAGCCGCATCCTCGGCCGCGATGCCGAGGCCGCCGGGGACAGCGTCGATTTCGACCCCTCGAGCGCGGCCCTCATGGGCTCGTTCTCGACCCGTCTCAACGATTATCTGAGGACCGAGCTCAAATACGAGAAGGACATCCCGTATGCCATTTATGGCAACGTCCAGCCCTGGAACTTCTCGGCCCCTGCCCCTGAGGGCCGGGCATTCTTCCGCGGCGGGATGACCGGCATGCCCGACGTCACCGACATCCTCCGCCGGGCCATGGCCGAGAACCCCCATCTGCGCGTCTTCTGCTGCAACGGGTACTACGACGGCGCGACGCCGTTCTTCGGGACGGAATACACCTTTTCCCAGATCGGCTTCCACGGCGAGTTCAAGGACCGGGTCGAAATGGGCTATTACGAGGCCGGGCACATGATGTACATCCACAAGCCGTCCATCAAGAAATTCAAGAAGGACATCGCCGGCTTCATCGCCAAGGCCGCCGGCAGGTAGATCGCCGCGACCCATGAAGAGCTCGGACCTGTTCGCCTCCCGCTGGGGCATCGTCTTCGCCGGCCTGGGGATGGCCGTGGGCACGGGGAACTTGTGGCGCTTTCCCCGCATCGTCGCCCAGTACGGCGGCGGGGCCTTCATCATCCCCTGGATGATCTTCCTGTTCGTCTGGTCCATCCCCCTGCTGGCCATCGAGATGGCCATCGGCAAGAAGACCCGGCGGAGCGTCGTCGGCTCGTTCCGCGAGATGATGGGCGAGAAGTACACCTGGATGGGCCTGTTCACGGCCTTCGTCCCGACGGCCATCACCTTCTATTACGCGGTCGTCACCGGGTGGTGCTTGAAGTACTTTTTCGCCTCGGCCTTCAGCGGCCTCATCCAGAAGGACACTACCTCTTACTGGCGCCTGTTCACGTCGTCGTATGAGCCGCTCATCTACCACGTCGGGGCCCTCGTCCTGGGCTGCGCCATCATCTATTCGGGGATCGTCAAAGGCATCGAGCGGACGAACAAGATCCTCATCCCGACGCTGTTCGGCATCCTCCTCATCAGCATCGTCCGCATCCTGACCCTGCCCGGGGCCGGGGCCGGCCTGAACTTCCTCTTCTCCCCGAACCTGTCCTTGCTTTCGGACTACCGGGTCTGGCTGAACGCCCTCAGCCAGTCGGCCTGGTCCACGGGCGCCGGCTGGGGGCTGATGCTGACCTACGCCATCTACGCCCACCGCAGCCAGAATCCCGTGCGCACGGCGGCGACCCTGGGCCTCGGCGACAACACGGCCTCGCTGCTGGCCGCGACCCTCATCGTCCCCACGGTCTTCTCGTATTTCTCCGGGCCCGGCTTCTCCCAGGACAAGGTCATGGAGGTCCTGAAGACCGACAACCTGGGGTTGACCTTCATCTGGATCCCCCAGCTGTTCGCCAAGATCCCGGGGGGAGCGCTCTTCCTGGCCCTGTTCTTCCTGGCCCTCTGCTTCGCGGCCCTGACCTCGCTCATCTCCCAGCTCGAGCTCATCGCCAGCGTATTCATCGACGCCGGCTTCACCCGGAAGCGGGCCGTCCTGACGGTCGGGGTCCTCTGTCTCGTCATGGGCCTGCCGTCGGCCCTCAGCCTGGCCTTTTTCAACAATCAGGACTGGGTATGGGGTCTGGGCCTGATGGTCAACGGTCTGTTCCTGACCTTCCTGGTCCTCAAGGTCGGGCCGCGGAAGTTCCGCGAGGAGGTCATCTCGACCCCCGAGTGCCCGGTCCGGCTGGGTCGCTGGTTCGACTTCCTGGTCGGGGTCCTGCTCCCCGTCCAAGTGGCGGTCATGCTCGGCTGGTGGTTCTATTCGGCCTACTCTGGGGACCCGGAGCATTGGCTCAAGATCTTCTCCGTGTCATCGCTCGGGACGGTCTTCTTCCAGTGGGCCATGGCCATGGCCGTCTTCATCTTCTTGAACAGGACCCTGAACGCGAGGTTCAAGAAATATGAGACCTGAGGCCCTCGTCTTTATGATCGCGGTCTTCGTCGTGTGCCTGGGCGGGTTCCTCTACTGCCTCTTCGCCCCGGAAAAGAAAAGACCCTAACCCGGCCTAGAAGCCGAGCCTAAAGGACGACGAGCGTCACTGTCGTCGAGGCCGTCAGGCTCCCCGACGTCCCCTTGACCGTGATCTCGTAGGTCCCGGCCGGGGTCCCCTGGCCCGGCGAATTGGGCCCTGTCCCACCCGCCCCGCACCCGCCGGCGAGGACGAGCGCGCAGACCAGGGCCGCGGCCGCAAGATACCGCCGGGCGGGCCTTGGACGGCCGGGCCGTCCGGGGCGGAGCGCCAGGACGAGGGCCGGGAGGAGCAGCCAAAGGCCCCAGACCGGCGGGATTCGGGCGAACGAGGCCGACAGGCCTCCCGCGGCCGCAGCCGATCGGGCCTTGGTCGACAGCGTCAGGACCGTCTTGACGGAGGAAGCGCCCGGCGTCGCGGCGGCGGGAGTGAAGACCGCCGTGCAGGCCCTCGGGAGCCGTTCGCAGCTGAATGACACGGGGGAGTCGAAGGTCCCGTGCTGAGGCGTGATCGTGATTTCGTAGGCCACGGACTGGCCGGCCGATACGGTCGCGCTCTGGGGGGAAGAGGACAAGGCGATCCCCGCCACGGTCAGGGCGGCGGCATTCGATTCGCCTCCGCCCGGGGCCGGATTGAGGACGCTCACAGGGACCTCGCCCGCCGTCGAGAGGTCGGCGGACGCGATGAGGGCCCGCAGCTCCGTGCCGCTCACGAAGGTCGCGGCTTTCTCGACGGCGCCCCACCGCACGGCTGAGCCCGGGACGAAGTTCGATCCCAGGAGGGTCAGGGTGAGACCGGGCCCGCCTCCGGTCACGCGGTCGGGCGAGATCGAGCCCAGGGCCGGCAGCGGGTTGTTGACCGTGAACGTCCGAGCATCGGAGATCTCACCGTCCGGGTTCCTGACTGTCACACGGACATATCTTCCCCGGTCGATGTCGGCGGCGGCGATCTGGGCCTCCAGGAGCGAACCGCTGACGAAGGTCGTCGGCCGGTCGTTGCCGTCCCACCGGACGACGGCCCCGCCGGCGAAATCGGAGCCTTCCACGGTCAGAACGAAAGCGGGGCCGCCCGCCGTGGCGGCCGAGGGCTGGAGGGAAGTCACGAGCAGGGCGTAGACCGCGGGGCCGCTGAGCGCGCCCGAGGTCGGGGTCCGCGCCGATCCGCCCCGGCCGTCCTCGAAGAGGAAATAGTAGTCGTGGGTTCCCGATGACAGGCTCGTTCGATAATAATACCAGCCGTCCGAAGCCGATCCTCCGCCCGAGGACAGGAAGCTCATCGGCCGGGCCGCGCCGTCGATCCACACGTCCCTGACCGGCGGGACATCCCCGTCGCCGTCGTAGTACCGGACATAGTAGTTGAAGGTATCGCGGACGCTGCCGCTCGCCGGCTGGACCTGGGGATTGGACAGTCTCGGCAGACGGTTGTAGCCCGGCAGGGGCCCGGAATAGGCATAATCGACGTAGGAATAGACCTGCTGGCCGCCGTCGGCGGTCCTCGGGACGAGCGAGGAGGCCAGCTCCGTGGGCGGGGCGGTCGTCAGGTCGACGATCTTGAAGGCCTTGAGCGTCGCCGGGTCGCCGGCCGCGTTGTCGCTCATCCCGACATAGTAGCGAAGGAACGTGCCGCTTTCGACGATAATGTCCGAGAGATCGAAGACGAAGGTCCCATCGACGGCCGTCGTCGATCCGTCGAAGGCATTGGGGCCCCCTTTGTTCTTGATGGCCTCCGGGATCCAGACCTGTGCCGGGACTTCCACCGACGTGCCTGAGCGACCCAGTGTCATCCTGAGCTGGTTCCGCTTCGCGTGATTGACGGTGAACTCGGCGATCATCAAGGGGGCGTATCCGTCCCGGACGGTCAGGACGTGCGCGATATCGCTCTGGAAGGCCCGGATCCGGCCCTGCGAGGGGCCCCCGTCGACCGCCGAGACTCTCTTGAGGGCGTCATAGGCCAGCCAGACGAACCCTCCGTCCTCCCACGCGGCCCCCCAGGAGTTCGCGATGCGGAAGGCCCCTTTTTCCCCGGGATCGATGAGCCCGTTGCTGTTGATGTCGGTCCAGACGGCGTCATTGTAGCCGACGACCGTCATGGCGTGGCTGCCCTCGGAGCCGTTGAGCCAGAAGGCGGCCCTCTTGCCGACCTCCGCGTCGTCGGCGGCGGTCGACGGATCGTTGGAGATGAACTTATAGACCCACGAGGAAATATACGTCCCGAACGTCAGCACATACCCGTTGACGAGCAGATCCTTGATCTGCCCGAGGCCGGTCTCCGTGCTGGCGGGCCAGACGTACGTCGAGGGGTCCGTCTTGACGTCGAGCGCGTTGCGCCAGGCCGCGGGATCCAGGCACCAGGCCCGGAAGTCGCTGTTGTAGGGGAACTCGGCCCAGGTGCAGGCCCCGTGCTTCTCCAGGAGCGGGAAGATCTCCGCGAACGACGATCCGGAGTCGAGGCCGTCGTTGACCATGTTATAGGTCCACTTGGGGGAATATTTGTTGGTGTTATCGCTGTTGTTGCGGATATCGAGGCCCCGCTGGAAGGCCGTCATGTAGGACAACTGGGTGTACGTGGTCGCGAAGGCCGTGCAGGACCCGAGCTGGCCCTGGCTCCTGATCGGGGGGAAGTACGGCAGCTTGCCGTTGTCGACGGAGACCGGCAGGTCTCCGAGCCGCTCCGGCTCCGCGGCCGACGTCTGAACGGCGAGCCGGCGGGCCCCTCTCGCGCTCTCGACCTCTCGTCCGACGGGCCTGACGGCGTCGGGTCCGAGCGGCTCCAGGCCCGCCCGGTCCCGGACCTCGTTGACCCGCTCGAGCCCCAGCCAGTTGAAGCCGACCCGGACGACCCGCGGCCAGGTGTCGAGGATCGTCTCGAGCTGCTCTGGAGTGAGAGGGATGAGGCCCGTCGGATAGCGGTC
>JBBIGP010000024.1:10039-21569 GCA_037447475.1 Candidatus Aminicenantota bacterium | reverse complement strand
CCCCGAGCTCGGCCCGAGCCCGTTCGCCGCCCGGAACAGGCTCACGGCCGCTTCGCCGCTTGGGTCAGGACGACCTCGACCCGGCGGTTCTTGGCCCGGTTGACCTCCGTGTCGTTGGGGGCCACGGGGTTCTCGGGCCCGAAGCCCTGGTATTTCATCCGGCTCGCGGCGATCCCCTGGCCGAGGAGGAACTCGTAGACGGACCGGGCCCTCTCCGTGGACAGCCGCATGTTGGTCTCGAGCGTGCCGGTCGAGTCCGTGTAGCCCTCGATGCTGAGGTTCATGCCCGGGAAGACCATCAGGATGCCGGCCAGCTTGGCCACGGAGACCTGGGAGGCCGGCTTGAGCGTCGCCTGGCCGATGTCGAAAAGGATCCCGGACAGGCTGACGATGACGCCGCGGGCCGTCTCGGTCGTCTCGGCCACAGTGGACAGGGCCCCCTTGAGCATGCCGGCCAGCTCGTCGCGCTCCTTCTTGATGGCCTCGCGGTCGGCGGCGACCCGGTCGCGTTCGATAGCGACCCGGTCGCGCTCGGCGGCGATGGCATCCCGCTCCGCGGCCAGCTTCTCCGTCAGCCGAACGAGGGTCGCCGTCTCGCCGGCCAGGGCCTGGCGCTGGCGCTCGACCTCCTTGAGCTGCTGGGCGATGCGCTGGGACTCGGTCTCGGCGGTCGTGGCCCGGTCCTCGAGGGCGGCCAGCTCGGCCTGCCTCTGGGCCTCGGCCTCGGCGGCTTCGCGGGCCTCGTCGGCCTTGACCTTGTCCTTGATGGCCTGGGCGGCCAGCTGGGCGGCGGCCCGGGCCTGGTCGGCCATCTGGGTCCGGTTGGAGCCGGAGGCGAGGGCCCGGGCGAAGGCCGCCTTGGCCCCCTCGACGGCCCTCGGGTTGACCTCGGCGGCGTTCAACCGCTCGGCGATCTCGATGGCCTTCTGGGCCTGCTTGACGGCCGCGGGGGTCTTGTCGTTGTACTGGATGCTGGCGATGGTCTCGAGGGCCGGCTTGGCGCCCGGCTGGAAGTTCCTGAAGGCGAACGGCGTGTTGGGGATGTTCCCCGTCCTCACCTCGCCCGACCGGAAGAGGACGACGTCGGTCGGCCGGGGAACGGGGGCGAACGGCTCGGCGGTCACCATCAGGGCGAAGGCCCGCTTGACCGTAGAGTACTGCTGAGAGCCCGAGGCGTTCTTCCGGTCGACGGCGACCTCGCCGAGGTTCTCGGCCGTGCCGTCGATGGTCACGGCCCAGAGGACGTAGGCGGAGATGTCGCCCGCGAACAGGATGGCCGGCTCCATGCGGCTGAAGCTCAGCTTGATCGTCGTCCGTCCGCCGGCGAAGAGAAGATTGGCCTGCATGGAGGCCTTCGCCGGCGCCCGGGAGGTCCTGGAGAAGCCGACGTCGATGGCCCGCCCGCTCTGGAGCGTCAGGGCCGTCAGCTGGACCTCGGCCGCGGCCGCCGACGAGGCGACGGTCGGCGCCAGGATCAGGATCGAAACCAGGATCGCAAAGCATCGTCGAGACATGGTCCCTCCTTATCAATCCGGATTCGCTGATGTTCCGGGGAAAAGATAGCACTATCGCCGGAGGGGCGTCAACTCGGCCCGCCCGCCGGGCTCCAGCGCGGCCGGGACGATCATCGAACGAGTGCGGACTCGTGGTGCCATCGGTCCTCCTTCCGGTGAAAGGCCGCTCACCTTTTCAGGCCCGCCTTCAGGATGAACAGGGAGTAGGCGTCGGGAAGGATGACCAATCCGTTCACGACTTTCACGCTGGCCGGTTCGCCCGTCGTCCGGAAAGCGGCGACCGGCTTCGGCGAAGCGGGCGCGCTGACGTCGAACACCCGGACCCCCATGGTCTCGTCCGAAACATAGACGAGCTTGCCCTCGGAGGCGACGCCCGTGGCGAAGCCTTCGAAGGGCGCTTCCCCGATCTTCTTGATGCCCTCCGGCCTGCCGACGTCGAGGACCGCCAGGCCCTCCGGGCCGTCGGCGACGAACGCCAGGTTGCCGGCGATAACGACGGCCCTCGGCTCGCCCTCCGTCCGGAAAGAGCCCAGGAGAAGGGGCCGGGCCGGGTCGGCGACATCGAGCACGTGAAAGCCCGTATCGCTGCTGCAGACGTAAGCCCGGTCCCCGGCCAGGGTCAGGCCGTAGGCGAAGCCGGTCATGGCCAGGGAGCCGACGACCCGGGGCTTCTTGGGGTCGCCGACGTCGACGACGTGGAAGCCGGAATGGTCGGACGTCAGATAGGCGAACTGCCCGCGGACGACGACGGCCCGCGGCACTCCCGGCAGGGGGAACGACACGACGGGCCTGATCGCGGGGAGCCCGCTCAGGTCCATGATGTTCATGACCCTCCGCTCGGTGACGTAGGCACGGTCGCCCTGGACATCCAGCCCCTGGACCCCGCGCGAGATGCGGGAGGCGGCCACGGGACGCGGGCGGACAGGATCGGAGATGTCATGGACCTGCAGACCCGAGAGCTCGCCGATCGAGAAGAGGAGGTCCTCCCGGACGGAGGCGGCGACGATCGAGCCCGGCGTGAAATGCCTGCCGGTCACCGCGGGGCGGGCCGGGTCCGCCAGGTCGGCGAAGAAGATGCCGGCGAAATAGTCGGCGATGACCGCCCGGTCCCCGTCGATCCCGACGCCCCAGGCCTCGTTGTACATCGTGTACTTCAGGATGGCCAGGGACTTCGGCGCCGCCGGGTCCCGGATGTCGAGGACCTGGAAGCCTCCGTCGTAAAGGGTTCCGACGACCGCCAGAGTGCCGCTCGCGGCGATGCTGTTGGCGTAGCTCGAGGTCGTCATCGAGGCCGCGAGCTTTGGGGAGGCCGGGTCGCCGATATCGACGACAGCCAGGCCGGCCGCCCCGTTGGCGACCAGAGCGTGCTTGCCCGCAAGGGCGATCCGCCGGGCCGTGCCCTGGAGACCCAGGGACCCCGCGATCTTGGGCGCCGCGGCGGTCCGGATGTCGACGACGAGAAGGCCCGCCTCTCCGGCGGCGACGAAGGCCGTGTTCCCCGCAAGCGTCACTCCCTCCGCCTCGCCCGGCGTTTCGAGCGTCGCGACGAGCCTCAGGGCCGCCGGCTTCGCGGCGTCGAAGACGAGCAGCCCGGCCTGGCCCGCAGCGACAAAGACGTGCCCTCCGGCCGCGGCGACGGACTTGGACGGGCCGGCCGTCGCGGCCTCGCCCTCGAGAACCGGGGCCCGCGGGTCCTTGACGCTCACGACCTTCAGGCCCCAGTTCCCGGCGGCGACGAACACGAGATCGCCGGCCTTCTCGACGTCGAACCCGCCCCCCAGATAGAGATGGGAGACCGCTTGGGGAGCGCGCCTGTCCGCTATATCGAGGACGACCAGGCCGTTGAGGAGCCCGCAATAGGCGAAGTCCCCTTCAATTTCAACATCGTAGGCCTTCGACCACAGGATCGAGCTCGCGTACTCCAGCTCCGCCGGCGGGCCGGACTGGAACGCCGGGATGGACATCGCCAGGAGAACGAAGAACAGGACCGCGGTCCGTCTCGGGATGCGCATCGTCATTCCCCTCAGATGAGGATGTCCTCGTCCCAGCCGAGCTTGACGAGCTCGATGGCCTCGGGGTCGCTCGTGCCGATGCCGTGGCGGGTGTCGGCCAGCTGGATGTGCTTGGGAACGGGCGGCAGCTCCTGGGCCTTACCCAGCACCTCGCGCCGCTTGGCCATGATCAGCCGCAGCCCGACCGCGTCAACCGCCACCGGGTCCCGGCCGACGAGGAGGCCCTTGTAGCTCCAAACGTACCTCCGGCTGAAATGGTGCGGGCCCCGGCCGTGGAACTGCGGCGTCAGGACGCAGAGGATGTTGAGGCGCGTCTTGCCCCGGACCTGGGGCAGCTTGAACACGGCACCGAGGTCGGCGCAGCTGTCGGGATGGAGGGCCTCCTGGGACTCGGCGAACATGATGTAGTTCTTGAGGCAGCCCGACATCCCGGCGAGATAGTGCGTCCGGCAGGGCCTGACGTTGATGAGCGATGTGGCGTTGACGAACAGCGGATTGGTCCGGACCGTGTGGTCGTCGAGGCCGATCTTCTCCGCCTCGATGCCCGCGTCCACGAGACGGCGCTTGATGGCCGCCTCGAGCTCGGGCGGCGTCGGAAGATACGACCAGACGTTGGTCTTGATGCCCACGGTCTCGCCGGGCTTGACCAGCGTCCGGAAGGCGCTCGCGCCGTCGGGCTGGTCGAGGAGGCGGGCCGCCGCCTCGTCGAGCATGTCCTGGAGGACGTCCGCGTCGATCCTCGAATCCTCGTCGAGGACGTCGCGCCGGCGGACGAGGACGACCCGGGTCTTCGCCGCGGACTCCCTCTCGCGGCCGAAGGCCAAGGAGGCCCCGAGCAGGGCCGAGGTCGTGCCCTTGAGGAAATCGCGGCGGGTGACGGAACGGTTCATGGGGGACACCTCACTTCTCAGGCAGTCGAAGGGACGAGACGAGACGCCGGGCCCACTCCGGCGACGGGGACTGGAAGACGACAGCCAGGAACCTGCCGGTCCGGGAGGCGAAAACCCACGTCCCGTCCTCCGTCCGGGCCAGGCCCTCCTCCCCGGCTTCCGGAGCGTAGGCGGCCAGGAACGATCCCCGCGCCGAGCCGGCCTTCCCGTCGTCGGGATAGCGGACAAGGAGCAGAAACGCCTCCTCCTCCGTGCCCGTCTCGTACTCGGCGAACACGCAGTCGGCGGCACGGTCGAGCCGGAGGATGTTCTCGCTCGACACGAAAAAGCGGTTGTTGAGGTTGATGCTCGAATGGAAATAGCTCGTCCGGTCCGGGCGGAGGCCGTCGGCCGGAAGGAAGGCCAGCATGTCCGGCCCGTCGCCGGGCGGGCCGAGGTGTTTGACGACCTCCCGGCCCAATTCCAGGATGACCTCGTCGACGTCCTCGCCCTCGTCCGAAGCCGTCACGGTCACGAAGAACTTGCCCTGCCAGAAGCGGAGGAGCCCGAAGCCGTATTCGGATGCCTGGCCGATGCCGGCCTCCGGGTCCTCCCTGTCGCAGGAGAAGACGCCGAAGGCCTCCGCCGGCGAGCCCATGTCGTAGACGTCAAGGGCCAGCTCGCGCCCTCCGGGGTCCGCATATGGCCGGGTCCAAACCTCTCGGAAATCGAAGGCCAGGTAGACCTCGGCCCCGCCGTTCATGTAGTCGTAGAGGGTCTTCCGGTCGTAAGTCCGGTCCTCGCCGGCGGCCGCGAAGGCCCCGACCTCTCTCGGGACCCTGTCACTGAGATCTCTCAACTCGCCTCCTCCCATAGAGAGGGTCAGGGCGGCCAGCAACCCGGCGGCGACGCCGCCCAGCGCCCGGCTGCCGTTCATGACCTTCACGCCGCATCTCCCGGGCCACTATATTCCCCGCCGCGGACGCCTGTCAATGTGCGGGATCGTGCGCTCACCCCCCGACCATCTCGGTGATGAGCCGCCGGAATACCGCTTCAGGGACGCGTCCGGAAGCAGCCATCGAAGGCTCAGCCCCGTTTAAATAGAGCATGCCGGCCGAAAACAGCGTCTGGGCAGGGCCCGCGGGCTACATCGGCTTCCTGGCCCCCGGCATCATCGGCATGACCCTGCTCTTCTCCTCGTCGATGCAGGGCATGTCCCTCCTCTGGGACAAGGAGTTCGGCTTCCTCAAGGAGATCCTGGTCGCCCCGGTCAGCCGGGTGTCCCTCGTCCTCGGCCGCATCGCGGGGGGCGCGACGACCTCCATGATCCAGGGTCTGCTGATCTTCGGGGCCTCCATGGCCCTGGGGTTCCGCCCGCGCGGGGCCGGGGCGCTGGCCTTCGGCCTCGTCTTCATGCTGCTCATCGCCTTCACCTTCATCGGGATGGGGCTCATTTTCGCCCGCGCCGTCCTTCTCGGGCGATCGTCGATGCCGGTCGCCTTGGACCTGGCCGTCATGGCCGGCTTCGCCCTGGCCATGCTTTTCCTCGGCGCCTACTTCTTCGAGAAAAGCGAGGCCGTCCAGCCTACTCCCGGACCCTGAAGAACCGCCCGGCCAGGATCCCTAGGACGACCGCCAGCGCCAGCAGGACGCCCAGGTTCGGGAGGATGTCGGTCAGCCCTCCGCCGAAGAACCGGAGCTTGTGCAGGGCGTCCATGGCCCAGGCCGCCGGAGAGATCACGGCGATCTTGCGGACGGCCGGCGGCACGATCTCGTTCGGCCACCAGCAGCCGCCGAGCGCGGCGAAGATGTTGGCCATCAGGACGGACAGGCCGATGATGACGTCCTCCTTCGTCAGCCAGGAGCCGATGAAGACGCTGAGCGCGGCCACGGCCATGGAAAAAACGGCGATGACCAGCAGGGCCAGCGGGAGGTGCCCCAGGTCCAGCCGGAAGAAGATCTTGCCGACGACGATGAGCATCAGGGCTTGCAGCAGGCCCATCAGCCACCGGCCGAGGAGCTTGGCCCGGAACACCTCTCTCGTCGACAGGGGGGAAAAGAGCATCCTCCCCAGGATCCCCTTCTTGCGGTCTTCCATGACCGTGATCCCGCCGTAGATCATGACCATCATCATGATGAACTGGATGGTCGTACCGGGGATGGCGTGATCGAAGCCGCTGGGCACGACGGTGACCGTGTTCTCCGGGAACCGGCTCTCGACCCGGACGAGGTCGCGGAACTCCGGATGGTCGTCCAGGAACCGGGCGAGGTCGCCGTCCCCGTAGAGGACGAGCTCGACGATCAGCCGGGTGATGGCCTGGATGAGCCCGGTCTCGACCCGCGCGGCGGCCCGGATCGAGGCGTCGGCACGCTTTTTGAAGGCCAGCGCCTGGTCGCGGCGGGCCTCGATGTTGGCCGAGAAATCCTCCGGCAGGACGATGAGGCGGTTAAATTCGGCCGGCTCTTCATCGGCCAGGACCACGGCGATGCCGGGCGACCGGATCTTTTCGACGAAGTAGGCGCCCCACCTCCCCTGGTCGTGATTGACGACCGTCAGTTCGGCGGCCGGAGGGGCGCTGTCCGAGGCCTTGTACAGGAGGCCGAAGATGACGATGAACATGATGGGGAAGGCCAGGGCCCAGAAAAAGAAGATCTTGTCGCCGACAATGATCCGAAGATCGTTCCTGGCGATGTGGAGGATGCGCCGCGGGCGTCTCATGGGCTACACCATGGACCTCCGCCGGAGCGCCGGGACGGCCAAGGCCAGCAGGGCGAGGCCGCTTGCGGCCAGGACGAGCAGGGCCGCCAGGGGAAAGCGGCCGTCGCGGACGAGGGCCGCCCCGTCGATGAACCAGCGGTTTGGCGTCAGGATGCCGACCGTCCGGAATGCCTCCGGCATGGCCTCCAGATTCACGATCGAGCCGCCGAACAGGCTGAAGGCCAGGATGACGGGCGCGCCGAGCGCCCCGGCCTGGTTGCGGTTCCGGACGAGCGCGTGGAACAGGCCGAAGAAGGCGGCCGTCCAGAAGGAGATGGCGGCTCCGAGCAGCAGGAACTGGCCGAAGGGTCCCCAGGTGACCCGGAAGACGAGGCCGCCGATCTCGGCCATGACGAGAAGGACGATCAGGCCCGCGATCCACCCCCCGGCGAGCCGGGCGCCGATGAGCTCCAGCGGCTTGAGGGGCGTCATCATCATGCGCCGGAGCTTGCCGTCCTCGCGCTCCGACAGCAGGTCCCGCATCACGATCTGGACGATGAACAAGAGGAACATGACGGCCATCCCGGGCATGATGACCGAGAAAATGTCGGCCTGGGTCATTCTCGTCTTCGCCCCGGCGGCCTCGGTCTCCTCGGTCTTCAATCGGAGGAACAGCGGGTCGAGGTACTCCACCGCGGCGGCGATCTTCTTCTGGGCCCGGCCGAAGGCCGGCCCCAGCGTCTCCCAGTCGAAGGCCGAGACCGGGCTGTCGAGCATGGCCCGGATGCCCCGGGCCTCCTCGGCGAACGCCTGGACCGCGCCCGAGAGGGCCACGGCCATGGTCCTGGCCATCTCCTCGACGATGTCGGGCAGGAACTGCTCGGCCGGGTTCTTGACCACCAGGAGCTCGACCTCCTTGGCGTCCAGGAGGTCGGGCGTGAAGCCCTCCGGGATGACGATCATGGCCGAGGCCTTGCCCTTTTCCATCTGTTCACGCCCCTCGGCCTCGTCCGTCGCCGTCACCCTGAACGTCCCCTTCATCCGGTCGTTGTCGAAGGCGCCCAGCATGAGCTTCGACACCAGTCCTTGATCATGGTCGACGAGGAGGACCGAGATGGGCGGCAGCCGGCTGCCCTCTGTGCGGGGGCCGAAGATGACCCCGATGAGACCGGTCATCACCAGGGGGATGGCGAGAAAGAGGACGATGGCCAGGGGCGCCTTGATGTGGCGGACCAGGTCGTTGCCCAGGACGAGGAGCAGCCGTCGCATCGCTCAGTCCCTCAGGCTGCGACCGGTCAGCTTCAGGAACACGGTCTCCAGGCTGGGCGTCCTGATCTTCATGTCGGTGACGGCCAGCTTCCGTCCGAACAGCCGGTCCATGACCTTCGGGATCCGTTCGGTATCGGTGACGGCCAGGGAGGCCTGACCGTCTGTCGCCGACAGCAGCTCGATCCCCTCGCCGGGGAGATCCCGCAGGGCATCGGAGAAGGCCGCCGCGGCGAAGTCGCCGGCGATATCGACGATGTCGCGCTCGCCGACGATGCGGACGAGCTCGTCGAGGGTCCCCTGGGCCAGGATCCGGCCATGGTCCATGATGGCGATGCGGGAGCAGGTCGTCTCCACCTCGGCCAGTTGATGGGTCGTGAAGATGACCGCCGTGCCCGCGGCGCCGACGCTGCGGACGATCTCGAGGATGCTGACCTTGGCCTGGACGTCGATGCCCACGGTCGGCTCGTCGAGGAGCAGCAGGTCGGGTTTGTGGAGGAGGCCGATGGCCGTGTTGAGCCGGCGCTTCATGCCTCCGGAGAAGTTCTTGACCGGCTCCTTGGCCCGGCCGGCGAGCCCGACGAGCTCGAGGAGCTCCCCGGCCCGCGTCTTGAGCTCGGCCCGCGGGACATCGTACAGGCCGCCCCAGAAGAGGAGGTTGTCCCTGGCGTTCAGCTCGTCGTAAAAGGCCATCTCCTGGGGGACGATCCCCATACGGTTCTTCAGGCTGCGGTCCGAGAAGAGGTTGCGGCCCTGGAAGCTGACCGTCCCGGTGAAGTCCCGGACCGAGCCCGCCAGGATCGAGATGAGCGTGGTCTTTCCCGCGCCGTTCGGACCGAGCAGGCCGAGGACCTCTCCTTTCCCGAGGTCGAGCGAGAAACGGTCGAGGGCCACGACGTCGCCGTAGGATTTGGTCAGGTTGCGGATCTCGAGCATGATCCCTCCGCCTTTCTCCGGGCATTCTACCACAAGCCCGTGAAAATTGTTCCAAGCGTCGAGGAGTGCCGGACGATGCCGGGACTCCTTGACAGCCGTTTCCGGCCGCGTTTATGATGGCGCCTCGCGTCAATCCACCGAGAAAGGTGCGCCCATGAGAAAACCCGCCCTCGTTTTCGTCCTGGCGGCGCTCGTCCTGGCCTCCCTGGCGGCCGCCGCCCAGAAGCCGGCCCGGCCGGCGGACGATCCCGTCGTCGCCAGGATCATCGAGCTCGGCCGGACCGACAACCGGGTCATGGAATGGCTCGACTACGCCAGCAACCGCTTCGGGGGACGGGAGTCGGGCACCCACTCCTACAACGACGCCGCCGAATGGGCGGCCTGGCAGCTCGCGCAGTGGGGGCTCGAGGTCGAGCTCGACGAGGCCGGACAGGTGCCTGTCGGCTTCAACCGCGGCCCCTGGTCCGGCAGGATGGTCAAGCCCGCCGAGAAGACGCTTTTCTTCGGGACCCCGAGCTTCACCGCCGGGACCCGGGGCCTCCAGCGGGGGCCGGTCGCCGTCCTCAAGGCCGACCCGTTCTCGATCCCCGGGCGGAACGCGACGCCGGAGCAGGTCGAGAAGAAGCGGGCCGCCGTCGAGGAGGCCGTCGCCGAGGTCCGGGCGAACGCGGCCACCCTCAAGGGGGCCTGGGTCCTCATCGCCGGGGAGAGCACGGGCTTCGCCCGCGACGGCCGCCGGGCCACGCCGGAATACTCCGACGCCCAGCTCATCCCCCGGCTCACGGCGGCGCTTCTCGAGGCCGGCGCCCTGGGCACCGTCCAGTCGTCCAAGACCATGCCGTTCCGGATCCTGGACGGCCACGTCGCTTCCTGGGACAGCCTGCCGGAGCTTCCCGACATCAAGCTGGCCGAGGACCAGTACAACGAGATCAAGGGCCTCGTCGAGAAGGGCGAGCCGGTCGAGCTCGAGTTCGACATCCGCAACTGGTTCAAGATGGGGCCTGTCAAGTTCCACAACGTCGTGGCCACCCTCCGCGGGACGGAGTTCCCCGACGAATACGTCGTCATCGGCGGTCACTTCGACGGCTTCAGCGCCGCGACCGCGGCCGTCGACAACGGCTCGGGCTTCTCGCCGATGATGGAGGCCATCCGGCTCGTCCAGGCCGCCGGCGGCCGGCCCAAGCGGTCGATCGTGGCCATCCTGTTCGCGGCCGAGGAGATCGGCCTCGTCGGCTCCCAGGCCTGGCTGAAGAACAGGCCGGGGATCGCCCCGAAGATCGCGATGATGATCAATCGCGACGGCAGCCCGAGCGCCGTCACCGGCGCGGTCGTCCCCGAGACCTGGCTGGAGGACTTCAAGGGGATCACTGCGCCCCTGGCCGCCGTCAACCCGAAGTGGCCCTTCAAGCTGGAACGGGGCCTGCCGCGGGTCCGGGCGACGGGCCCGGGGGGAACGGATTCGTCCTCGTTCGAGATGGAGGGCGTACCGACGCTCCGCTTCCAAACGCAGTCGGACTATCCCTATCAGCGCGCCTGGCACACGCTCCACGACCTCTACAGCGAGGTCGCGCCCTATGCCGAGCATCAGCGGCACACGGCGCTCGTCACGGCCGTCGTCGCCTACGGCGCGGCCAACATCGGGCGGCCGCTGACGAGGGAGGGCGTCTTCCTGGCCGACGGCCTGTACGCCGAGTTCGCCTTCGGGGCCGCCGACGCGCCCGTCCGCATCATGACCACGCTCGATTTCGTCAACGCCCCCCTGCAGACGGCCAACTTCGTCCGCATCGTCGAGGGCAAGGGCACGGGCCAGCCGGGAGCGGGGCCCCGCGGCGGAGGGCCTCCTGGGGCCGGCCAGCAGCGGCAGGTCCCCCCGATCGGCGCGATCGAGGTCCAGGGCGGGCTCGTTACCGGGCGCATCGTCTCCGAGGCCCAGAAGTCGGTGGCCGTCCCGAGCGTGCCGCTCGGTCCGAACCCCGCCCTCAAGCATGACGCCGTGGGCGTTCTCGGCCTGTCCGGCCCCAACGCCTTCCATCTGACATTGCAGAGGCGGCCGGCGCTCGACAATAAGACGACCGCTATCGGCAGGACGATCGCCGGGCTCGACCTCCTGAAGACTTTGAAGAAGGGGGACCCTGTCCGCAGCATCCGCATCGTCCGAGTGGGCCAGGCCGCGCACGACTTCAAGACGGACGACGAAGCGTTCCAGAAGCTCCTCGAAGCCGAGAAGTAGGGTCG
>JBBIGP010000024.1:0-9939 GCA_037447475.1 Candidatus Aminicenantota bacterium | reverse complement strand
GGCCGGGGACTTATTTCAGGAAGACCTCTAAGACGGGGATCTCGACGGGCGGCTTGAGGACCGGGAGGCTCAGCGACAGGCTCCCGGCTGCCTCTCCCCTCCCGGCGGTGAAGCGTATCTCGGAGGCGTCGTGCAGGAACTGCACGTACTTGACCTTGTCCGCCATGCCGGGAAGCTCGATCCTGCCGAGCGGGTAGACGAGCAGGTGGACGTAGAGCCGGCGGGTCTGCGGGTTCCACGTCAATAGCGTGTTCGGCGGGGCGGCGAGCTCCGCCGGGGCCTCGGTGCATCCATAAATGGACCGGCCGTTGAGCCTCATCCATTCGCCCATGGCCGCCAGCCTGTCGCGGGCCCGGCCGTCGAACGTCCCCCGGGCCGTCGGGCCGACGTTGAGGAGCAGGTTGCCGCCCTTGCTGACCGACTCGGCGAGCAGCTCGATGAGCTGGGCCGGGCTCTTCCAGGTGTGCTCGTCGCGGTGATAGCCCCACGACCCCGAGAAGGTCTGGCAGGTCTCCCAGGGGACCTTCTTCCCGTCGACCTCGGGCCACTTGGCGACCTTGACCTGTTCCGGCGTCGTGAAGTCCCAGCCGCCCTCGACGTCCCGGAGGTCGAGCCGGTCGTCGACGAGGATGCGGGGCTGGAGCGACCGGGCCAGCTTGAGGAGGCCGACGGAGTCCCAGTCGTCCCGGCCCTTGCCGTTCTTCCCCGGGAACGAGAAATCGAACCAGATGATGCTGATCTCCCCGTAGTTCGAGAGCAGCTCCCGGACCTGGTCCTTCATGTACCGGCGGTAGCGGGCCATGTCCTTGCCGGCGTTCAGGCGCTCGTAGTCCGCGTCGCTCTCCTGGCGCTGGGGATGCATCCGGTCGATCGTGTAGTCGGGATGGTGCCAGTCGATGAGCGAGTAATAGAAGCCGACCTTCAGGCCCTCGGCGCGGAAGGCCTCGACGTACTCCTTGAGGAGGTCCTTGCCGCAGGGCGTGTTCGTCGACTTGTAGTCCGTGTATTTCGAGTCCCACAGGCAGAACCCCTCGTGGTGCTTGGCCGTCAGGACGACGTACTTCATGCCGGCGGCCTTGGCCAGGGCCGCCCACTCCCGGGGGTCGTAGAGGTCGGGATCGAACAGCTCGAAGTACTTTTGATACTGCTCGTCGGTCATCCGTTCGTAGTTCTTGACCCATTCGTGCCGCGCGGGCAGGGCGTAGAGGCCCCAGTGGATGAACATTCCGAACCGGGCCTCGGTCCACCATCTCATGCGCTGGGCCTTCTGGGCCTCGCTCTCCTTCGGCAGCTGGGCCGGCGAGATCTTCGCGGCCGCGAGCAGGACGGCCGCCGAGACCAGGATCATCAGGGCGTTTCTGATCATGGGTTCCCTCCTCGGGCGCCGGGCGCGGCGCCGACGTTCATTGGTACGACGAGGATAGTGCGCCCCCGGAGAGATGTCAAGGTTTACGGCCCGCCTTGACAGGAGGGGGCCGTTGTCCTACAAATCCCTTATGAGCACCCCCAAGAAGCCAAGCCCTCTCGTCGCGGCCGTGTCCGTCGTCCTCGTCGCGGCCCTCGCCGGCTGCGTCAGCGCCGACAAGCGCGTCAGACAGGCTCAAGAGCACGAGGCCGAGGGGCGCCTGGAGAAAGCCGCCCAGCGCTACATCTCCGCCCTGTCCAAGGACCCCTCCAGGGAGGACGCCCGGCGGAGCCTCGCCGATGTCGGCGCCCGGATGATCGACGACTACCTGGCGCGGGCCAGGGCTTACGAGCGGGACGGCCGCTACGAGGACGCCGTCTCGGCCCTCGACCTCATCGAGAGCTTGAGGGCCCGGACGGACCGGGTGGGCGTCATGCTCCCCGTCCCCGGCGACTACGAGGACTTCCGCCGGGAGATGATCGAAGCCGCCGTCGCGTCGCTCTTCCGGCAGGGAGAGGACCTGGAGAGCGCGGGGAACTGGCCCGAGGCTTCCCGGAGATACGATAGGCTGCGCGCCTATCCCCTGGCCCCGGACGAGATGCTCGCCGTCGACGAGGCCCGGGCCAGGGTCTTGCTCCGCTGGTCCGAGGACGACATGGCCCGGGGCCTCTTCCGGTCGGCCCACGGCCGGGCCCAGAGCGCGCTGGCCATCTTCGGGCCCGACAGCCAGGCGGGCGCGGACGCTCTGGCCGTCCAGCAGGCCGCCTTGAACGCCGGGACGAGGACGGTCGCCGTCCTTCCCTTCTGGGTCGCTTCGGGGGCCGGGGCGGGACTGCCGCGGGGGATGGAGAACGACCTCTACGATACCCTCCTCCATGTGCACATGGAGGCCCCGCCCCTCTTCGTCGGCCCGATCGACCGCGGGGCCGTCCACCGCGAGATGAGCCGCCTGCGGATACGGAGCGGGGACATCCCCCACGACGCGGCGATCATGGCCGGCCGCGCGCTCGGGGCGGACTTCGTCGTCATCGGCTGGCTCGAGTCCTTCGCCCAAGAGGACGGCCCCGCCGAGGCCATCGCCCGGAAAGCCCCTCTCAGACGGGACCGGTCGACGACCGTGACCTACACGGAAAGACGGTACACCGCCAAGATGAACGCCGGCGCCGCCTACCGGATCATCGAGACCGCCTCGGGAAGGGCCGTCGAGGAGCAGGCCGTCACCGCCTTCGCCTCCGCCCAGTTCCGGCGCGCCGAATACGAGGGCGACTACACGACCCTCGACCTGACACGGGAAGAGCGGGCGCTTTTCGACAAAGAAGGGTGGCTGCAGGCCGAGGAGGAGCTCCGGGCGGCCCTCGTCGACAGGCTCGCCGAGCGCGTCGCCGCCAAGGTCTTCGACCGGGTCCTGCGCTACGTCCGTTGAGAACGCCCATGAAAGCCATCGCCGAGATCCAGGTCATCCCCATCGGCGCGGGCGTCTCTGTCCGCAAGGAGGTCCGCCGGGCCCACGAGCTGCTCGTCTCGTCCGGGCTCAAGGTCGAGGCCCACGCCTACGGGACCAACGTCGAGGGCGAGCTCGCCGACATCCTGGCCGCGATCGAAAAGGTCCACGAGACGCTTCATGCCGAGGGCGTCGTCCGCCTGTCCACGGCCGTCAAGCTGGGCACCCGCACGGACAAGGAGCCCACGCTCGCGTCCAAGCGGCTGTAGCGGCGGAGTCGATCGGCCCGCGGGCCTGGGGTCACCCGTCCGATCATCCCCCCCGGCCCCGCCCGGCGACGAGGCCGCCGACGAGGGCCCCGCTGACGGCGGGCACGATCCACGGGAAACCTGCCGCTCCGAGGGGGATAACGCTCAAGGCGGCGTTCGCCGCGGCCACGGGCAGCCCCGCCGCGGTCAGAGCCTCGAAGACGGAGACCGACAGGGCCCCGGCGACGGCCCCGACGTACACCTCCCGGGGGACGGCCTTCCGCCCGACGATCGTCAGGAGGATGAGGCAAATGGCCACCGGATAGACGAGCACGAGCAGGGGCACGGCGATCTGGACGATCCTCGTCACCCCGACGGTGGCGAAGACGCCGCTGAAGACGACGGTGATGACGCAGAGGAGCTTGTAGGACAGCTTCTCCTTGGTGATCTTGCTGAAATAATCGGCGACGGTGGCCGTCAGTCCGATGGCCGTCGTCAGGCAGGCCAGGGACACGGCCAGCCCCAGGGCCGCCTTCCCCCCGCCGCCGAGGATCCTCTCGGCGATGCCGATGAGGAGCGTCGTCCGCTCGACGTCGGCGGGGAACGCGCCCCCGGAGGTCGCGCCGAGGTACATGAGGCCCCCGTAGACGGACCCGAGGCCGGCGGCCGCGATGACGGCGGCCTTGGAGGCCATCTTGACCTGGTCGCCGATCCGGGCGTAGCCCTTGAAGACCAGGGCGGCGATGACGATCTCGGCGAAGACGATGGAGGCCATGGCGTCCATCGTCTGGTAGCCCTCCTTGAAGCCCGACGTGAAGGGGTTCGCCAGGCTCCCAGCCATCGGCCCGGAAATGGGGGTCGCGATGCCCTTGACGATGATGAGGAGCAGGGTCGCGAGGAGGAAGGGCGTCAGGAACTTGCCGATCTTGTCGATGACGGTCGTCTCGTTGAGGGCGAAGAACAGGGTGATGGCGAAGAAGACGACGGAGCCCAGGGCCGCAGGGGCCCACGGGAAGTTGGGCTTGATGCCCATCTCGAAGGTCACGGCGGCCGTCCTGGGGATGGCCAGGAGAGGGCCGATGGCCAGGATGACGACGATGCTCATGATCCGGGCGAAGCGCTTCCCCACGCGCCCGGCGAGGTGCTCCACGCTCCCCCCGGCCCGGGCCGAGGCGATGACGCCCATGAGGGGCATGCCGATCCCGGTGATGAGGAAGCCCATGAGGGCGACGCTCCAGAGCGTCCCCGCCAGGAAGCCCATGTAGGGGGGGAAGATGAGATTGCCGGCCCCGAAGAACATGGCGAAGAGGGCGAACCCGACCAGCACGACGTCGAAGGATCTCTTGTTCATTGCAGACGAGGATACCCCGGCTCCCGGCGGGCGTCAAGAGCCGAGCCGAGCCGGGCCCGCGAGCCGGCGTAGCGATGTCAAGGCAACGTGAATATTCCGGTTCTGGTCGACATGAATCTTTCCGCTTTTATCTTCATTAGAGCCTCCCGGCGATCTCGAACTCGGCAGGACCTCGATAGACATTCCAGCGGGAATATTCACGTTGCCCAAATCGGTAATTATCACGATGGCGCAACAGCTTAATAATTTACAACTTCACGTCCCCGGCAATCATCCTAAATCGGAAGCCGTCGCATCAATAAAGCCCGCCCTCAGTAACAGCTCATATGGACCAGGCTCAAAACAGCCTGAGCCTGAAACCCACCCTCAACGACATCCCACTCAGATCCAACACGGCTTTTCTCAGGTTTTGTATTTCCCTGAACGGGTCCTCCACATTCGAAGGATCGGGCCAGACCTCCGAGTTGGCGATCCTTATCCCGATAAAATAATCCCACATGGTAAAATAACAGAGAGTTCCCGATTTCTCCTCACTGTAACCGATATCGACTAATGAATACCTCCATGTCCCCTTGAAATCGCTTAATCTAATAAACCTCGCTTGGAGTTCAGTAACCAAAGACAGCCGGCTGCTTATGGAGTAATCCAGCGACAAAGCAACAAGGCCCTGAAAAGCAAACGAGAATCTCCGTTCGGTATCCCATTGGAATAGCTGACGCTCCGAGCCCCCTTGAGGAGCGACAATAAGGAATTCCATTTCCTGGGAAGCTCTGGCCGAGTAGAAGCCGGCTCCTGCGCCTATCGAATAACGGAGCTTTTTCATGAATGGCCGGGAATAATGGAAATTGATTATTAGAGGGTACGAAACACTGAACTCGGGCCTGAACGTCCAGGTCATGACTTGAGGCCCTACATATCCTACATACGTATAAGTCAGCGAGCTTTCATTACGCCGGTGGATGGGAGAAAACGTGGAGATGCCGAACGCAAGCCGTGAGGTAAAATCGACCCTCAGTTCCGCCTCCCAATTCGTGTAGGTATTATGCAACCCCTTGAGTTTCCCCTCGACATGACTCCGGTCCGGGTCGTTGTTCGGGTTATCCCTTCTTAGATCTCGGAATATCTTGTTGTTGCTCAAGCTCCTCAGCGCCGTGTTGATGTCCCCGACGGCCATGATCCCCGCCCCTCCCGACAACTTGAAGCTGACTTTCGGGAAGCGCTCCTCGGAAGGCATGGCCGACGCGGCCCGGACCATGAACAGCAGGAGGAAGAAAAGACCAAGAGAAAATATCCTCTTCACTCTTGTTTCTTTCATCAACTACCTCACCTCTCCCAAGGTAATAAACAGTCTTTTCATTTTTCCCCCTCCTTATTGTCCTGAAAAATGAGTAAATGAATCTGAGCCTAATCCCCGCAAGATCATCTCAACCACCTCCTTGCAGACAAATGGCAGGGAGGATGGAATTTGGAATAACTGACGGGAAAGAGAATTCAGTCTTGAATAAGCCCCTGCGCCGGGCGAACTCGTTTCCGAAACAACCCACCACACAAGAGCCATCTGAACGGTTCTTCTTCTGCTAAGAACAAGATAACCGAAAAAAAATGGATGTCAATCGAATTATTTTGTTTGTAAAGGCAAAGTGAATCTTTCTGCTTTTATCTTCATTTAGAGGCTCCCGGCGGGCGTCAAGGGACGGCTGGCCCGTTCCCGCCGGCCGGCCAAGCTGCTGTTGACACGGCGGCGCCCCCGAGGCTATAGTTCGACAGAACTTGCGAAGGACGGAGAGCGGCATGACGACGGAATCACGCGGGACTTGGGGCTCCCGGATGGGCTTCATCCTGGCCGCCGCGGGGTCGGCGGTGGGCTTGGGGCACATCTGGCGGTTCCCGTACGTGACGGGCGAGAACGGCGGCGCGGCCTTCGTCCTCCTCTACATCGCCAGCGTCTTCGTCATCGGCGTGCCCATCCTGTTCGCCGAGCTTACGCTGGGGCGCCATGCCCAGCGAAACCCCGTCGGCGCGATCAAGGCGGTCGCGCCGCGGAGCAACTGGAAGTATCTCGGGTACCTCGGCGTGTCCTGCGGGGCATTCATCCTCTCCTATTACGCGCTCATCGCGGGCTGGACGTTCGGGTACATCTTCAAGACGCTCATCGGCGACACAACGAGCTTCCAGCAGTTTTCGGGGAACGCGTTCCTCAGCGCCCTCCTCTACGTCATCTTCATCCTCATGACGATCGGGGTCGTCTACGGCGGCGTGCAGAAGGGCATCGAGCGCTGGTCGAAGATCCTCATGCCGGTCCTGCCCCTCCTCCTCCTCGTCATCATCGCCTATTCCCTGACCCTGCCGGGGGCCATGGCCGGCGTGCGCTTCTACCTGCGGCCGGATTTCTCCGGCGTGACGGGCAACACCGTCCTCATCGCCCTGGGCCAGGCCTTCTTCGCCAACAGCCTCGGCATGGGAGCCATGGTCACCTACGGGAGCTACCTCGACAAAAGGCAGAACATCGTCACATCGGGGATCGGGGTCGTGTTGTTCGGCATCCTCATCTCGCTGCTGGCCGGGCTGGCCATTTTCCCGGCCGTCTTCGCCATGGGCCGGAGCCCCGCGGGCGGCCCCGAGCTCGTCTTCGTCGTCCTGCCCGAGATCTTCCGGATGATGCCAGGCGGGATCGTCGTCGGCGTCGTGTTCTTCGTCCTTCTGGCCATCGCCGCCCTGACCTCGACGATCTCGATGCTCGAGGTCCCCGTGGCCTTCCTCATCGACGAGAAGGGCTTGCGCCGCAAGGTCGCGGCGTGGCTCGTCGGAGGGGTCACGGTCCTGTTCGGCATCCCCTCGGCGCTGTCCTTCGGCGCCTCGGACTTCTTCACGAGCCTGCCGGTCTTCGGCGGCATCTCGTTCTTCGGGATGATGGACTACATCTTCGGCAACGTCGCCCTGCCCGTCGGCGGGGTCATGTTCGCCCTCCTGGTCGGCTGGCGCTGGGGAATACACGAAGCCGTCAAGGAGATCTGCCAGGGCCACCGGAAGTTCCTCGGCGTCCAGTCCGGGGTCTGGGGCGTCCTTCTGAGATATGTCTGTCCCGTGGTCATCCTGCTCGTCCTGCTCCGGTCTTCGGGGCTGCTCGGCCGCCTCGGGTTGTGACCCCGGCCGGCCGCTCCTTCAGATCTCGCTCTTGATATTGATATTGACCGGACGCAGGTTGCCGAAGGCCCAGCCGGTGACCTCGTTGAGCGAGGGGTGGATGATCATCGACCGGTAGATGGGCAGGAACGAGCCGGCCTCGGGGCAGGCCCTCTCGGCCTTGGGAAGAACGGCCGGCCCTTCCCTCTCCTCCTCCGGAACAGCGCAGGTGAAGCCCGCGTTCATGAGGTAGACGAAGGGCTGGACGAGGACGGCCGCGTGGGGCCCGACGACATGGGCCCCGAGGATCCGGTAGGACTTGTCGATGACGAGCTTGACGAACCCGTCGTCGTCGTCCCCCGGCTCGTAGCCCAGGGCGTATCCCTTGGCCGTGCCGGAATAGCGGTTGACGGCGACGTAGATCTCGTGCCCGGCGTCGAGGGCCTCCTTCTCGGTCATCCCGACGTGGCCGATCTGCGGATCGGTGTAGACCGCCCACGGGACGGCCGAATAGTCGACGGGCGTCTTGCGCCCGGCGGGGGCGGCGGGGCCGGGGGCCTCCGGTGAGACGGCCGGCGGTTCGCCGAACATGTTGCGGACGAGGACCTCGGCGTCGTAGTTGGCCTTGTGCCGGAACTGGAAGCCGCCCGTCGCGTCGCCGATGGCCCAGATCCCGGGCCGCGAGGTCTCGAGGAACTCGTCGACGACGATCCAGCCGCGGGCGTCCGTTTCGACCCCGGCCCTCTCGAGCCGGAGGGTGTCGGCGTTCGAGCGGCGGCCCGCGGCGATAAAGATCTCCTCGGCCTCGACCTCACCGGTCTTACCCGTCGCGGCGTCCTCGGTGACGACGGTCTTGCCGCCCTTGGAGGTCCGGGCGGCGACGACCTTCGCCCCGAGGCGGACGTCCATCCGCTTGCGGAACTGCCGTTCGACGAACGCGGCGACCTCGGGCTCTTCGGTCGCGAGGAGGCGCGGCAGCATCTCGAGGACCGTGACCCGGGTCCCGAGCGCGGAGAAGATGTGGGCGAATTCGGCGGCGATGATCCCCCCGCCGACGAGGACGAGGCTTCTCCAAGGCCTCTCCGGGAACTTCTCCCCGAAAAAAGACTCGCTCGTGACGTATCCGGTCTCTTCGAGGCCGCGGACGGGCGGGACGGCCGAGCGGGCCCCGGGCGCCAGGACGAACCGTTCGCCTTCGAACTCGCTCGAGGACCCGCCGTCCGCGAGCCGGGCCCTCATCCGGCGGTCCCCGGTGAATTCCCCCGCGCCGCGGAAAAGGGTCAAGTTGTCGACCCCGGCCAGCTTTCTCTCCATGTCGCGGCTCAGGTCGACCTTCTTCCACATCCGACGCGATATGAGGTCCCAGTCGATGCCCTCGAGCCGGAGATCGACCCCGATGCGGCGGGCGCGCTCGGCCTGGCGGACGGCGTCGGCGGGCGCGACGAGGATCTTGGAAGGGATGCAGCCCCGGGTCAGGCAGGTGCCGCCGACCTTGCCGGGCTCGACGAGGGCGACCTTGAGCCCCCGGCTGAGCCCCTCCTCGACGAGGAGAAGTCCGGCCCCGGCGCCGACGACGACCAGGTCGAAGCGGTCGATCGTTGCCTTTCCCATCGCAGGGCAAGGATAGCCCGCCGGCGGACGGGTGTCAACAACCGAAAGGACTCGCTCCGGGGACGATCCGCGCGATCTGCCGTCAGGCCCTCCGGTTCCTCCCCGAAGAGGATCCCCGCGTGCCCATCCATCTCTCGGAAGGGATCCGAACGATCGGACGCCGTCCCGCCTGAAGGGTTGTCCGAAATCGGCAAAGAGCGGCGATGGCTGCGCTCCTATTGACATAACCGGCCACAGATCCTATAAGTACGATATGACCAAAAGGGAATTCATGCGAAGGGTCCTGGACGGCAGGAAGGACATTCTCCAGGAGTTCCTCGGCCACTTAAGGCGCCGCCGGATCCCTTTCTGCGTGATCGGAGGGCTCGCCGTCAACGCCTATGCCGAACCCGTCGTCAGCCTCGATCTCGATGTCGTCGTCGACGCCGACCGGCTCCAGGATCTGCGAAAAACCCTCTCCGCCAGATTCAAGGTCCGCGAATTCTTCAACAGCTTGAACATTTCGCGCCCTGGCTCGGACCTCCGGATCCAAATCCAGACCGACCCGCGCTATCAGGCCTTCCTCGCGAAAGCCCGGACAAAAGATGTCCTCGGCTACAAAATGCCCGTCGCTCGCGTGGAAGATGTGCTCCGGGGCAAGATCTGGGCCGCCTTGGACGAGAGCCGGCGGCCGAGCAAGCGTCAGAAGGACCTGGCCGATATCCTGCGGATCATCGAGAAGAGGCCGCCCTTGGCCGCCTCCATTCCCTCCGAGCTGAGA
>JBBIGP010000023.1:0-36167 GCA_037447475.1 Candidatus Aminicenantota bacterium | reverse complement strand
AGGCCCGATGCGCGCCAGTACGAAGATCGCTATACTGGCCTTGGCCACCCTACTCAGTTTGGCCTGGTGGAAAGGCCTGAACGCCCTCCTCGGCCGGGGGGCGATCCTGCAGGCCCAAGCCTCGACGGGAGAGCGAGACATGCCTCAGAAGATCAAGAAGACCGACAAGCAATGGAAGGCAGAGCTGACTCCGGAGCAATACCGGCTCTTGAGGAAGAGCGGCACCGAACGCCCGTTCACCGGCGCGTACAACGATTTCTGGGAGACCGGCACCTACGCCTGCGCGGGCTGCGGGACGACGCTCTTCGCATCGGACGCGAAGTACGAGCACGGTACGGGCTGGCCGAGCTTCACGGCCCCGGTCGACGATGCCCATCTCGAGTACAAGGACGATCATTCGCTTCTCATGAAGCGGGTCGAGGTCCGGTGCGCCGTCTGCGGGGGGCACTTGGGCCACGTCTTCGACGACGGCCCGGCCCCGACTTTCCTCCATTTCTGCATCAACTCCGCGGCCATGCGGTTCATCCCTGTCGAGGCCGCCAAGAAGGAGGCCTCGACGAGCGACGCAGGCGCCGCCGCCGAGACGGCGACCTTCGCCGCCGGGTGCTTCTGGGGGGTCGAAGCGAAATTCGGCCGCATCCCCGGGGTCCTCGAGACCGTCGTCGGCTACACGGGAGGCAAGACCGTCAAGCCGGCCTATGAGGACGTCTGTACCGGCCGGACGGGGCACGCCGAGGCCGTCCAAGTGACCTTCGACCCGGCGCGGGTCAGCTACGAGGAGCTCGTCCGGCGCTTCTTCGAGCTCCACGATCCGACACAGGTCAACCGGCAGGGACCCGACCACGGGACCCAGTACCGGTCGGCGATCTTCACCCACGACGACGAGCAGGCCGGAACGGCCCGCCGGATCATGCGCGAGCTCGAGTCCTCCCGCCAGTACAAAAAGCCGCTGGCTACGGAGGTGACCCCGGCCTCGGCCTTCACGAAGGCCGAGGAATACCACCAGAAGTACTACCGGAAAAAGGGGATCGTCTGCGGCTGAGCCTCACCAGAAGATCGCGTAGAGGGCGAGCGTCGCCGCGACGACGACGGCCCCCAGGACGACGGCCGACCGGCTCGGCCTCATGTCGTAGCCTTCCCGGACGGGCAGAACGCGCGGCTCCGCCAGGGGCCTGAACGCGGTCATGACGGCCAGGACGACGAGGATGGCCACGAACGTGATGGCCATCCTGTTGAGGAAGGCGATCTGGGGAGCAAAGAGCTGGAGGGCCCCGTAGATCGGCACGGTCAGCAGAAGCCCCGCGACGCCGGTCATGGGCGGGGCCTTCTTGACGAGCAGGCCGAAGATGAACACGGCCAGGATCCCGGGCGACACGTAGCCCTGGAACTCCTGGATGTAGGTGAAGATGCCCTTGAAGCTCGGACGGCCGAGCTGGGGGGCGATGAGACAGCCGATGGTCACGAAGACGAGCGTCGAGATGCGGCCCGTCCGGATGAGGGCCTTGTCCCCGGCGTCCCTGCGGAACAGCCGCTTGTAGAGGTCCATGGTGAAGATCGTCGAGGCCGAGTTCAGCATGGCCGCCAGCGAGCTGATGACCGCCCCGCTGATGGCGGCGAAGATGAAGGCCCGGGCCCCGGGCCCGATGAGGTTGCGGATGAGCATGGGGTAGGCGGCGTCCGTGCCGCTCTGGCCGGTCATGAGGTGGCCGTAGAGCTGGCGGGACATGAGGCCGGGCAGGATGATGATGAACGGGATGAGGAGCTTGAGGAGGGCGGCGAAGATGATGCCCTTCTGCCCTTCGCGGAGGCTGCGGGCGGCCAGCGTCTTCTGGGTGATGTACTGGTTGAGGCCCCAGTAGTAGAAGTTCGGGATCCACAGCCCGATGACCAGGGCCGTCCATGGCAGGACGGGATGGTCGGCGGGCAGGATCATGTGGAGCTTGTCGGCGTTGGCCTCGAAGAAGGTCTTGACGCCGATGGCCTTGAAGCCGACATAGACGGTCAGGACGCCGCCGGCGATGAGGGCCGCTCCTTGGAACAGGTCGGCCCAGGCCGCGGCCTTGAGCCCGCCCCACAGGGTATAGCCGGCGGCGATGGCCCCGATGACCAGGACACCGTAAAGGAGGTGCCGGGGATCGTTGACGTCCCCGAACAAGGTTTGCAGGGTCAGCCCGCCCGAATAGATGACGGCCGCGATGGTCACCCCGACGTAGATGGCCATCATGTAAAAGGCCATGATGGACCGGGCCGCCGGATTGTACCGGTACTCCAGGTACTCGGGGATGGTGAACAGGCCGGCCTTGAGGAACTTGGGCAGGAAGAGGAAGGCCACGCAGACCAGGGTGATGGCGGCCATCCACTCGTAGCTGGCGATGGCCATGCCGGCCAGCCCCGCGCCCTGCCCGGCCATGCCTACGAAGTGCTCGGAGGAGATGTTGGCGGCGATGAGGGACAGGCCGATGAGGGGCCAGAACAGGCCGCGGCTGGCCAGGAAATAGTCCTCCCCGGTCCGTTCTCTGCGGCTCTTGTACATGCTGACCCCGAGGACGACGGCGTAGAACGCAAGGAACACGGTGATATCGAGGGCGCTGAGTTTCATCGGGACCTCCTCGGACATCCTATTGATACGGTTCCGTCCCTGTCAAGCCCGGACTTTCCCATGCGGGCCGGGGACGGTGTCCCCTTTATATGACAGGTGGATCCCGGGGCCGCCCTCCCCCGCCCCGAGCCCCCAGGCCTGGGGGATTGGCACGAATCTTGATGCAGTATATGGCGCCCATGAAACAAGAGATATCGGGAAGAAGACCAGGGGGTTTCCCGGGGTGGATGGCCGCCAGCCGGGGCCCGATCTGTAAAATTCAGGTCCGGCCTGTAAATTTTCTTCTTGACATCGGCCGGCGGAATCTGTATCCTCGCCGCTTCGCGAGCGACGGTCCCGCCCCAGGGGGGTGTAACGGTTCCGCCCTCGGCCCCGTTTAGGAAAATGGCTCTACATCACGAGGAAAATGCCTATAATTATATAAATCCTATAGAAACTATAGGTTAATGGAGAAGAACATGGCTTCACGATACAAGTACAGGGACGAAGAGCTCCTCGGGCTCATCCCCCAGGGCCGCTCCGGAGGGCTCTTTTCGGAGGAGGAGGCGGCCTTCGCCTTGCCCGAGCCGCCGGCGCCCGCGGAAAGCGCCCCCGGACCGAAGAACGGCAACGGGAACGGGAACGGCTCCAACGGCCACGGGCTGAACTCCCCCGAGGACATCGAGCAGACGGCCGACCTGGTCAAGATCTATCTCCGCGAGATGGGCAGCATCCTCCTTCTTTCGAGGGACCAGGAGATCGAGCTGGCCCGCCGCATGGAAAAAGGCGAGCGGGCCGTCCTCAAGGCCATGGCCCGCAGCCCCTTCGCGCTCGACGAGCTCGCCTCGATCGAAGCAATGCTCAAGGCGAACCCCGAGTGCCTCGTCAAACACTTCAACGTGACCGAGGAGGACCTCGCCGAGAAGAGCCTCGAGAACAAACGGCGGGAGATCCTCGACCGGATCAGCCTCATCCGCAGGCTGGCCGCCCGCCTCGGCAGGATCCGGCCCCTCGGCCGCAACCGCCTGGCCCGCGGCCGGCTCGTCGTCCGGATGATCCGGCTGGCCCGCGAGCTCGAGGTCAAGCCCGAATTCATGGACCGGGTCGTCGAGGCCGTCCGCACCCGGCTCAGGGAACGGGCCCCCAAGGCCTCCCTGCGGGCCCGCTCGGAGCGCCGGAGCATCCTGGCCGCCATCGCCGCCGGCCGCCGGACCCGGGAACGGGCCAAGAGCGACCTCGTCGCCGCCAACCTCCGGCTGGTCGTATCGATCGCCAAGAAATATCAGGGCCGGGGGCTCCAGCTCCTCGACCTCATCCAGGAAGGCAACATCGGGCTCATGCGGGCCGCCGAGAAGTTTGACTACCGCCGCGGCCACAAGTTCTCGACCTACGCGACGTGGTGGATCCGGCAGTCCATCACCCGGGCCATCGCCGACCAGGGCCGGACGATCCGCATCCCCGTCCACCTGACCGAGACCATCCACCGCCTCAAGAGGCTCTCCCAGGCCTCCGTCCAGGAGAGAGGCAAGACCCCTTCCCCGGAAGAGCTGGCCAGAAAGATGAACCTGCCCGAGTCCAAGGTCATGGAGATGATCTTCAGCTCCCAGGACCCGGTCTCCATCGAGACCCCGCTCGGCGAGAACGGCGAAGGGTCGCTCGGCGACCTCCTCGAGGACCGGTCGTTCCCCTCCCCTCCCGACACGGTCATCCACATCAACCTCCGCGAGCAGATCGAAGCCGCGCTGCTCACCCTGCCCGAGCGGGAGAATTTGGTCCTGCGGATGCGCTACGGGCTCGGCGACGGCCGCGAGTACACGCTCGAGGAAGTCGGTCAGCACTTCAATCTGACCCGGGAAAGGATCCGCCAGATCGAGCTCAAGGCCCTCAAGGCGCTCCAGCACTCGGCCCCCGGGCAGAAACTGAGGTCCTTCTAATCCATTCATAAGCCGATCCGGCCGCATCTGCCGTGTTGCGAAGGGTTCGCAGGACGAGGAGGCCGGGAGGGGGCCTCTCCTGCCGGACGCTAGGCCCTCAGGTACATCAAAGCCTGCAAGGCCGCCACGCAGCCCTCGCCCACGGCCGAGGCGACCTGCAGGCCCCCGCAGGTGATGTCCCCGGCCGCGAAGACGCCGGGGATGTTCGTCCTCTGGAAGCGGTCGACGGCGACGCATTGCTTGTGATCGAGGGCGACGCCCGCCCGGCCGAAGAGCGACCCCGAGGGAATGTCCCGGAAGATGAAGACGGCCGAGACCGGGACCTCCTCGGCGGCCTCCCCGGCCGCGAGGGCGATCCTCTCGACCCGGCCCTCTCCCAGGATGCCCGTGATCCGGGCGTCCCGCCGGACGTCGACGCCCTTGGCCTCGAGCTCCTCGACGGCCGCGGCGGCCGGGCCGCCTCGGGCCTTTCCCGGCACCCACAGGACGCGGCAGCCCATCTGCACGAGGGCCCTCAGGTCGTTCAAGGCCTCTTCCGAATGCCCGAACGCCGCGACCGCGGCCCCGCGGAAAAGCGGCCCGTCGCACGTGGCGCAGTAGCTGACCCCCTGTCCGACGAGCCTGTCCTCGCCGGGGATGAGCCGTTCCTTGGGCACGGGCTTCCCCGTGGCCAGGATGACGGCCCGGGCCTCGATGAGAGCGTCTTTGGTCGTGACGTATTTCGGGTCGCCGTCGAGGCTCACGGCGACGGCCTCGCCGGGCACGATCTCGGCCCCGAAGGACGCCGCCTGTTCCCGGATGATCCGCAGGAGCTCGCCGCTGTCGACCGACGGGAAGCCCGGATAGTTCTCGAGCTTGTAGTTGAGGGACAGGCGCGAGCCGCCCCGCCCCTCCAGGACGAGGGCCTTCGGACCCGCCCGGGCCGCGTAGAGGGCCGCCGTCAGACCGGCCGGCCCGGCCCCGACGATGAGGATGTCCGTCTTCAGGCCGCGGACGGCCATCCGCCTCCCCCTCACTCCATCAGGCGGCCGGAATCTCCGACCTGCCACTGACCGCCGATCTCGACGTAGAGGATGGTCCGTTGGATGTCCCGTCCCTGCTCTTTCTGGTGCTTGATGTCGGCGAGCATCCAATCGCCGAGGCCTTGGAAGCTCATTTGCAGGACCGACTCGCTGGCCCCGACGAACCGGGCCCCGCGGAATTTCCGTAGGACCGCGGGATTCCGGCCGTAGTTCCTCAAGTGGATCGGCAGGAGCCCCTTCTGGTCGGCGTCGGCCACGATGAACTCCTCGATCGAGTTCCGGGGGACGAAGTCCTCGTCGACGGTCAGCCACTCGTAGGCGTCCGCCGGCGCGTGCCGGCCCCGGCCGCCCAGCATCTTGACCGCCAGGTAGGCCGCGACGATCACCGCGGCCAGGACGAAGACGAGGACCAGGGTCCTCAGGGTCCTATTCATGGCTCTCTCCTTGTGCGGGAGCCGCCGGCCTTCGGCCCTCCCGGTCCTTGGCCGCGGAGGCCGCTTCGGCGGCCAGCAGCCGGTACCGCTCGGAGGGGACGGCCCGCGATTTCCGGAATAGGGTCCGCGGCCGGCGCTCCTCCTGTCCGGTCGCGTTCCCGAAGACCTCGTTCTCGCGGTCCTCGGGGGACCGTTTGAAGAACTCCTCGAACCGGACCTCGGTCAGGTGGCCGTGGCAGCGGAGCGCCCTGAGCATGGCCCGGGTGCTCACGCCGAAATACCGTTTGAGGAAAAGGACGTCCTCGAACGTCAAGCCCTTCGACCGGAGGTCCTTCTCGACGATCGCCTGGAGCTTGGCCGGCGGGATGAGGAACCGCGAGGCAAAGGCCTGGGCGAATTGCTCCCGCGGCGGATAGAGGGAGACGTATTCGTCGATCATGACGTCCGGGTTGTCGATGATCGGCCCGTCCGCCCGGTCCTTGAGATAATGGGCGTAGAGGTGGGCCGCGGTCTGGATCTGGAGCCCCGGCGGCTCGCTGGCGTTGACCAGGGCGAAAGCGGCCTTGCGCTCGCCGTCGAAGACGAAGACCCCGGCGATGCGGGCCTCCTCCGGCAGGGGCTGGCGGACGATCCGGCAGCCGTTGAGCTCGCAGAGCCCGAAGATGTCCCGGACGGGCTCGTCCCCGAGCCCCATCCTCCGCCTTTCCTCGTCGGCCAGCCGCGCCGCGGAGATCCGGGAGTACGCGGGAGCGACATCGAGGCGCCGGCCGGTATCCTCCTCGAGTTGGAGGTATTTCTCGCAATAGGACTTGAACTTCAGGAGCTCCCGGCGGACCCGGTCGTCGAGGTCGCGGCCGGCGAACAGCCCCTCGAAGGCCGGCCGGCTCTCGTCGAAGAAATAGCCCACGTCCTTGTTCAGGAACTCGGCGATCCTCAACAGGGTCTCGAAGCTCGGGGTCCTCTTGCCCGCCTCGAGCAGGGAGATGTATTCCGAGGACAGTCCCAGGGCCTTGGCGAAGGCTCCCTGGTTGAGGGCGATCTCTTCGCGGGCCCTCTTGAGCCGCGTCCCGAGGAGGATGTTCATCGTGGCGCACCCCTGGGCGTTGGCGTCAGGATAACACGAGGTTAGAGGGGGTGTCAACCTCCGGGCGGCGAAGCGTCGCGGCGGCCCGGGAAAAATATTCAGTTGACAAAAACGGGCGGAGTTTCATAATGGAGGCGGAGAGAGTCGCCCCATGCCCGAACAGAACATCGACGAGATCTTCCCCAAGGCCGCCAAGAGCTATTGCCTGGCCATCTTCGACCATCTCGAGGACGCCATCGTCTGCCTGGATACGGACCAGAAGATCATTTTTTGGAACAAGGCCGCCGAGGTGATATCGGGACGGGCGGCCTCGGAGGTCCTAGGCAATGTGTGTTTCGAGGACCTTGGCCTTTTCTCGGACGCCGAGGGCGTTGACATCTGCAAGGGCAAATGCCCGGTCAAGCTGACGCTCAAGGACGGCGTCGATCGGACCTTGGACGTCTATCTCCGGCACAAGCACGGATTCCGCGTGCCCGCGATCCTGCGCATCCTCCCCGTGCCCGGCGAGGACGGGGCGATCGTCGGGGCCGCCGGAGTGTTCGTCGGCACGGCCCCCAAAGTGACCATCCCCCTGAACATCGCCCATCTCGAGAAGCTGGATCTCGTCGATCCCGACACCGGCATCGCCTCCAAGACCTACCTGGACATGACCCTCAAGACCCGCTTGGAGGAGTTCCAGAAATACAACCTGTCCTTCGGGCTGATCTATGTCGACGTCGACAACTACGACAAGATCCTCGAAAAGCAAGGCCGGTTCAACGCCGGAAAGATCCTGCGGACCGTGGCCCGCACGCTCCACAAGAACGTCCGCTTCTTCGACATCGTCGGCCGCTGGAGCACGGAGGAGTTCCTGGTCATCCTTCTCAACATCGACGAGAGCCGGCTCGACATCGTCGCCAACAAGCTCCGTCTGCTCATCGGGGAGTCCTATATCACGACCGAGACGGGGATGCTCAACGCCACCGTGTCCATGGGCGCCAGCCTCGCCCTCCGGTACGATTCGGTCGAATCCCTCGTCAAGCGGGGCGAACAGCTCATGATGCACAGCAAGTGGCTCGGCAAGAACAGGGTCAGCCTCAGCTTCGTCCAGAAGGACATCGGCTGAGCAAAGGCCCCCTCTCCCGGGGATTCGGAAGAGGGGGCGGAAGAAGGAGGGTTACAAAGAGGCCGGTTTCTTGGCCTTGACGTCGTAGAATTCCGCGTCCAGCGCGACCTGGTCGTTCTCGCCCTTCAGCTTGAGCTGGACGGCCGTGTCGCGGAAGACCCATTCCGAGGAAAAGGCGAGATGTCCCTTGCTGAGGGCCGTCCCCCAGCGTCCGCTTTCCCGCTCGTAGGTGCGGTTCTGCCAGACGACATTGTCCGAGCGCGCCCGGCCGACCTTCTCGTTCAGGAAAGACCGGAGCGTGTTGTAGTCGGCGATGTACTGGTTCTTGTCCGCGTACCGGTCGCACAGAGAGAGGCGGGCCGCCATCAGCCCGTTCCGCCCGACGGCGTACTCGATGAGGCAGCGGCGATTCATGACCTGCCGGCGGTAGCGCAGGATCTCGAGGCCCTGGGAGGTCTCCTGGCTCGCGGGCAGGCCCTCGACCTGGATGATCCGATCCCGGGAGGCGCCCCATTCCAGGGCGGGCATGAAGCCGTCGCCGGGCTCGAGCGCCTTCGGCCTGAGGACCTCGTCCTCCGCGCCGATGTGGAGGATCCTGAGCGTCGGGTAGAGCTTGCGGACGAGGTTTTCCCGGACGTAGCCCGCCCGCATCCGCCCGGACGTGCCCGACGGGAACCGGACGTAGATCCAATCCGTGCGGAACTTGGTCGAGCTGGCAAGGGTCAGGACGGATCCGCTGTTCAGGGTCTCGACGACCGGGCTGCGGGGGTCCGGATCGAGATGGATGGCCGTCCGGTCGCCGATGATCTCGAGCTTTTTCTCCTCGGCCGTCGCTCCGAGGGAGAGCAGGCCGACGATGGCGGCCAGGCCGGCGAGGGCCGCGGCCGCTTTCTTCAACGCCGGATGTTCCATCTCTCGGTCCCGTCCTTTTCGGAGACCCTACTATGGACGGGGCCGGAGGCCCGGGCAATCCCCGCAGGGGGTGATTCCCCGGGGGGATATTGGTCACCTCCGGAAGGTAACCGCTCCGGGAGGGGCCCTCCGGCGCCAGGGCCCGGCTCAGCGGTAGCTGTGGAGGCTCGAGAGAAGATAATTGACGCCGAAATACGTGAACAGAGCGGCCAGGAAACCGATGATGGCGATGACGGCCGACCTCTTGCCCTTCCAGCTCATGACGATGCGGGTGTGGAGGTAGAGGGCGAAGATGAACCAGGTGATGAGGCTCCAGACTTCCTTGGGGTCCCAGCTCCAGTAGCGGCCCCACGCCCTGAAGGCCCAGATCATGCCGAAGACGAGGCCTCCCAGGGTGAAGAGAGGGAACCCGACGGCCACCGCCCGGTAGCTCACGGAATCGTATTTCTCCTTTTTCTCCTCCGTGTCCGCCGCGAGGTAGAGGATGCTGGCGACGAAGGCCAAGGCGAAGAACGCCTCGCCGATGAGTGTCACCGAGACATGGAGCCAGAGCCAGTAGCTCTGCAGGGCCGGGACGAGGGGCGCCATCTCCTTCGGCATGAGCGGCGACGAGGCCAGGGCGACGAGAGCCACGACGATGAGCATGGCGTACGGGCCGATATGGGGCAGGCGGAACTTGCGGTCGACGGCGGCGAAGGCCAGGACCGTGGCCCAGGCGAAGAACGAGACGGATTCGTACATATTGGTGAACGGCGCGTGCCCGCTCGCCGCCGTCCGCACGACGAGGGCCGCGGTGTGGAAGACGAAGCCGGCGCAGGCCAACAGGAGCCCTTTCCCGCCCCATGTCACCCGGCGGGCGAAGAGGGCCCCGAAATAGACGACGGTCGAAAGAACGTAGAAGGCGAAGGCCGTGGTGAAGAGCGCCGATTCGGTCATGGGGCCCTCCTGAGGGATGTGCAGATGTCCTCGAACTCGGTCCGGAAGGCGTCCCGGCCCTTGGCCGCGAAGCCGCCGAAGACCGCCTCCGTGCCGCTCCCCGGACCGGGCTCGACGACGGCCCGGATCTCCCGGGGCGCCCAGTAGAAGGCCAGGAAGAGGCCGGCCGAGATGAACAGACAGCCGAGCCAGATGAGGCCCGCCCCGGGGTCTTTGGCCGCCTCGAGGACCGAGGTCTGAGAGGCCTGGAAGTCCTTGAGAACGAACGTCAGGGCGGAACGGCTGTCGCCGTGGCCCTCGCCGAAGTCGGGGAACTTGGCGAAGATCCAGCCGGCGAAGACGTGTTCATCCCCCTGCCAGGCCTCGACGAGCGCGGCCGGGTTGCGGGGCTCGCCGGAGCGGCTCTGGACCCGATTGCCCTCCCCGAGCACGAAATCGGGCACGAAGCGGCGCACCCCGAGATGCGTGATCCCGGGGCCGTCGAACGCGACCCGCTCGCCCGTTCTCAGGGAGACCGACCGGGCGGAAGAAGGATCGCCCCTCTTGCCGACGACGATCTCGAGGCTGGGGCTCTGCCAGTCCCAACCGTAGCTCGACTGATAGAAGTGGAAGCCGCGGTGGACGAGCGGGCGGTTGACCACGACGACCTCGGTCCGCACCGGCACCCCGTTCTCGAGGACCGAGACCGTGCTCTTCCAGGCTTTGACCCCGCCCTGCGGATAATACTCGGTCTCGAACCGGTCCAGGCGGATCCGGAAGCCCGCGTGGGGAACATCGACCGTCTGGCCCTCGAGGAGGGGCAGGTGCGAGCGGCGGCCGGCGAGCCCGCTGACGATACCGCCGGCCAGGATGACTAAAAGGCCGATGTGGACGGCATCGCTCCCGAACCAGCCGAGCCTCCGCTTGCGGGCGAGGAGCACGGTCCCGTCCTCGATATCGGCCGTCCGGACGGCATAACGTCGGGCGGCGAGCTCCCGGGAAACCGCGGCGGCGGCCGACCCTGGCGGTCCGGCAAGCCTGAGCTTGCCCTTGACCCTCATGGCCGCGACCGAGGAGGCGTCCCTGGCCGACACGGACCCGAAGGCCCGCCGGAGCCTCGGACCGAGGCGGGAGACCGTGCAGACGGTCAGGTTGACGGCGAGCAGGAACAGCAGCATCAGGAACCAGGACGACCGATACAGGCGCGTCAGCTGGAGCTTGGCGAACAGCCCGGCCAGGTCCCCGTAGCGGGCGGCGTACTCCTCGGCGCTGCGGCCCTGGGGGATGAGCGTGCCGACGACGGACGCCAGGGCCAGCAGGATGATGAGGAAGATGGCCAGCCTGACCGAGGCGAAGGACTTCCACACCGATCTCATGGGCGCTCCTTGCCGGCGGCCGCCCGGGCCGCCGAAAGCCTGTTGATAATATAGGAATCGGCCTCTTTTCGCAACGCGTCCGCCGCCGGGCCCGGGCCGGAGCCAGGCGAATCCGACGAAAGGCTTGAACTCATCCGTGATAAACGCGCAGTATGAATTGGGAAAGAGCTCGACATCCCGGACGTCGGAACGGTCGCCACCCTGCCGTTCTGGTACGCGCTGCGGGCCTTCAGCCTGGAGCTTCCGGCCCAGTTCGGGCCTGAATACGACGTGTTCCTCTCCCATTTCCGAAGAATTTCGGTTTCGGAGCCTTACGGTCGACAAAATTGTATAGAGAAGGAAGCACGCCATGTCTGCGCGCCCGATGAAAGCCGGCCTCGCCCTTCTCATCGCGGCAGTGGCCGCGCTTCTTTCCGGATGCCGGGCGGGCGTTCTGGTCGCTCCCCCCTCCTCCCCCGCCATCACTCCCTATCCCTCAGATCCAAGCATCGCCGTGTCACGGACGGGATACACCGTTCAAGTCGGCGCCTTCTCCGTCCTGGACAACGCCCGGCGGCTGGCCCAGGCCCTGAACGACATCGGCCTGGATGCCTTTTGTTATCCTCAGAGCTCGGGGCTTTACCGGGTCCGCTTCGGGGATTTCCCGACGCGGGAGGCGGCCGTCCGCGAGGCCGAGCGGCTTCGCCGGCAAAACCTCGTCGAGGACTACTTCATCGTGCGCCCCGAGGAACACCCCGTTCACCGGCTGAGCCTGCCGGGATCGGGCCTCCGGGAGAAGCTGGCGGCCACGGCGGCGAACTTCCTCGGCGTGGAGTACGCGTGGGGAGGGACGTCGCGGCGCGAAGGCGTCGACTGCAGCGGGCTCGTCCAGGCCGTCTACCGGCTGAACGGCCTCAACCTGCCCCGGTCGACGACGGATCAATTCCGGGCGGGGCGGACGGTCTCCCAAAGCCGGATGCAAAAGGGCGATCTCGTCTTCTTCTCCGCCTCCCCCGGACGGTCCGTCTCACACGTGGGGATCTACGTCGGAGAAAACGTCTTCATCCACTCCCCGGGGACAGGCCAAAAGGTGCGGGAGGAGCCGCTCGACAGCCCCTATTTCAGGGAGCGCTTCTCCGGCGCCCGCGCCTACCTCGACTAGGCTCCGCGGATTCTCCGTCGGCCGGGTGAAATGCGCCTCGAAATCTGCGATAATCCTCACGGCGTAAACAGGAGCGTTCCCATGACCAAGATGTCCGCCTCGACAAGAAAGAAGTTCTACCGGACGATCCGGGATTACCTCGGGATCGTCGTCGGGTCCGCCTTCGTCGGCTTCGGGATCGGCGTTTTCCTCGTCGATGCCAAAGTCGTCCCCGGCGGGGTGTCGGGGCTGTCCATCGCCGTCCACTACCTCCTCGGAGGGCGGGTCTCCGTGGGGACCCTCATGTGGCTCTTCAACCTTCCGCTCTTCCTCTGGGGGATCCGCGAGCTCGGCAAGCGCTTCGGGCTCAGGACGTTCGTCGGGTTCACGCTGACCTCGTTCTGGCTGGACTTTTTCCGGGGCGAGTTCTTCCTCGTCAACTCTCCGGCCATCCCGAAGAGCGAAGCCGTGGCGGACCTCATGCAGCGGGATTTCTTCTTCATGATCCTCTGCGGCGCCGTGCTCGTCGGGATCGGCCTCGGGGTCATCTTCAAGTTCAAGGCCTCGACGGGCGGCTCCGACATCGTCGCCGCCATCTTCAGCAGGAAGGGGTCCATGAAGCCCGGCCAGGTCATCATGATCGTCGATTTCTTCGTCATCTCCTTCGCGGCCGCGATCCTCGTCACCCAGAAGATCGCCGTCGAGCGGCCGGTCGCGGTCCTGACCCTGTTCGCCTTCTTCCTCCTCTTCGTGTCCAGCTACATCATCGACGTCATCCTCGACGGCTTCAACTACGCCCGGGCGGCCATCATCATCTCCGACCGCAACGACGAGATCTCCGAGGCCGTCAGGGACGAGCTGTCGAGAGGAGCCACGGCGATCAAGGGCCGCGGGATCTACAGGAACATCGACCGGGAGATCCTGCTCACCGTCGTCACCCGCAAGGAGATCTCCTATCTCAAAGAGCTCGTCAACGACGTCGACCCCAAGGCCTTCGTCATCATCCATGACGTCCACGAGGTCCTCGGCGAAGGGTTCCGCAGGCGGGTTTGATGCCTCATCGGGGGGAGTCGCTGGAGCCAGCGAGAGGGATCGAACCTCCGACCTGCTGATTACGAATCAGCTGCTCTACCGACTGAGCTACGCTGGCTGAGAGGCTCGATTAAGTTAATCGAATCCGCCCATTCTGTCAAATCCGCAGTGGGGTTTGGGGGGCTAGGGGATATGCCTGGCGACACATCGCTCCCCGAAAGATCCCCGGGATCGGGAGAAGCACCTTTCAAATTCGGGGCGAATCGCTTAAAATACCTCTTTCGCTGGGGCCCCTGAACGGTCCCGGACGACGGAGAGTGCCGGAACGCCCATGAGCGGTATGATCATCAAGAAACTCGAGCTGCAGGGATTCAAGTCCTTCGCCGACCGGACCAAGATCGCCTTCCACCCCGGCATCACGACCATCGTCGGCCCCAACGGGACCGGCAAGAGCAACCTCGTCGACGGCATGCTCTGGGTCATCGGGGGCCTGCGGATTAAGTCCGTCCGCGGGGACCGCACCGACGACGTCATCTTCAACGGCAACGCCAAGAAGCCGGCCCTGAACATGGCCGACGTCGTCCTGACCCTGGGCAACGACGAGGAGGAGCTGGTCATCTCCCATCGCATCTTCCGCTCGGGCGAGAGCGAATACCGGATGAACGGCAAGACCGTCCGCCTCAAGGACATCCAGGACGAGCTCTGGCGCCACGCCATCGGCGAGAAGGAGTACTTCGTCATCGAGCAGGGGGCCATCGGCGGCTTCGTGACCTCCAAGCCGACCGAGAAGCGGCTGTTCATCGAGGAGGCCGCCGGCACGGCCTACTACAAGGACAAAAAGCGCCAGGCCCAGAACAAGCTCGAGAGCACCGAGCAGAACCTCGTCCGCCTCGAGGACATCATCATCGAGGTCGACAAGGCCAAGAACTCCCTCCAGCGCCAGGCCCAGGCGGCCAACCGCTACCGGCGTCTTCGGGAGCGCATCCGCGAGCTGACCTCCGAGCACTACCGGCGCAAGCTCGTCCATCTCGAGAGGTCCCAGAAGGACGCGACCGCTCTCTACGAAGCCGCCCTGGCCCGCGAGCACGAGGCCGCCGCCAAGGTCCGCGGCGAGGAGAAGGACCTGGCCTCCCGGCGCAGGGAGCTCTGGGACCTCGAGACGGCCCTCAAGGACGGCCAGGAGCGGCTCTACTCCCTGCGGGCCCAGGTCGCCCGGATCGAAAGCGACATCGAGCGGGAATCCAAGAGGGTCGAGTTCTTCGAGGACAAGAAGAAGAGGGCCGAGGCGGACCGCGACGAGCTCCTCGGTGACATCCTCCACCTGACCCGGGAGTTCGAAGAGACCCAGGGACAGATCGCCGGGCTCGAAGGGGCGCTCGAAGCGAACCGGGCCGAGGCCGCCCGCGCGGAGGAGGTCCTCCGTTCGGCCCGCGACGCCCGTTCCGGCGAGGCCTCGAGCGTCGGCAGGCTCCGGGACGATTATTTCGCGGCCCTCCAGGACCTGACGGACGCCAGGAACGAACGGGCCCGGGCCGAAAAAGAGCTCGAGCTCCTCGCCCGTCAGGAGGAAAAGCTCGCCGCCCGGCTCGAGGCCCACGGCCGGCTCTTCGAGGAGAACAGGGCCCGGGCCGAAGCCCTCGAGCGCGAGGTCCATGAACTCCGCGATGCCCGGGATCACGCCAAGCGCCGGATCGACGGCATAAAGGGCACTTCGGAAAGCCTGAGGACCTCGCTCGACGGCATCCGGTTGAACCTCGATGCTCTGAAGGCCAGGAAGGAAGAAGCCGCCTACCAGCTTCAGGCCCTCCGGAAGGTCGAGGAACAACAGCGCCTCGAGGCCCCGGCCGACGAGGTCCCCGGCGCCCTCGGCCTGCTGGCCGACCTCATCCGGACCAGTCCCGAGAACGCGCCTCTCTTCGACGCCTTCTGGAAGGAGGAGTCGGGGGCCCGGGTCGTCCCGGTCGACGCGTTCCTGAAGGACGTCCCCGAAGGCCTCAAAGGCAGCTACCTGCTCGTCCCGCTCCGGGCCCGGCCCGCGATCCCTGAGGACATCCTCGGAAAACCGGGCGTCCTAGGGCTCCTCAAGAGCCGGCTGGAACCGTCCGAAGGGCCGGAGGCCGGACTGGCCGGGCTCGAGGACGCCGTGGTCGTCGACCGGATCGAAGCGGCCGTCCGGATCTGGGCTGATCACCCGGACCTGAGCTTCCTGACCCCGTCGGGGGACCTGCTCCTCTCTTCGGGGCTTCTCAGGCTCGGCCAGCGGACCGAGGGCTTCGTGACCCTGGCCGCGGAGTGCCGCAAGCTCGCCGACGACATCCGCCGCCTCGAAGCCGAGATGGCCCCCCTGAGCGAGGTTCTCGCGGCCGGCACGCGCGAGATGGGGTCGTTCGATGCGGAAATGGCCGTCGCCGGAGAGATCCTGGCCCTGGCGGACCACGATCTTCTGGAAAAGGAGCGGGACCTGCGGTCGGCCGTGGCCGAGTCCGAGCGACTCGAAGCCGACACGGCCGTCCTCGAGCGGGAACGCGATCTTCTGCGCGGAGAGAGGGACCGTCTCGCCCGCGACGCCGAGGCCTTCGGCGAGCGTCTCGCGGACCGCGAGTCGCGGGCCCGGTCCGTCAAAGAGGAGATCGAGGCCCGCGAAAGGTCGCTGGCGGGCCTGGCCGAGGAAACCGCCCGGCACGAGCACGCCTTTTTCGGGAAAAAGGCCGGCCTCGACCTGCTCCAGGAGAGAATGAACGGTCTCCGCCTCCAGGCCCTGAGCACCGGGAAGCGGCGGGATGCGGCCGGAGCGAAGATCCGTCAGCTCGAGGCGGACGCCCGGCAGTGCGAGGAGGACAAGGCGAAGCTCGAGGACGAGATCCGGGGCCTGCGGGACAAGGTCAAGGCCCTGGGCGAGGCCCAGACCGGGGCCGAGTCCTCGCTGGCGTCGACGCACGCCAAGCTCGAAGCGGCCCGCAAGACGCTGGACGAGATCGAGGCCGCCCTGCGCCGGACGCGGGAGGAGGAAGAGCGGGTCAAGGACGAGCGCGTCAAGCACGAGATCCGCAAGGCCGAGATCGACCGCGACCTCGTCAACCTCGACGAGATGTGCTGGCAGGAGCTCAAAAAGACCCTGGTCGAGGTCCGCGCCGAGGCCGAGGCCGCCCCGCCGCCCGCCCCCGACGCACGGGAGGCCGCGGAGCCCGAGGCCGAAGACGCCGAAGAAGCGGCCGGTGAGGACGCCGAAGAGGCGCCCGCCGAGGACGCCGGGCAGACCTCGCCTAACGGCCAGCCCGTCCCGGCGATCAAGCCGCGGCGGTCGGCGAAGAAGCGGCGGCCGGTCGCCGGGATGGCCGACGACGAGGTCGAGCGGGAGCTCGAGGATTCGCGCGAGACCTACAACCGCTTCAAGGCCGTCAACCTGATGGCCGAGGAGGAGTTTCTCGAGCAGAAGACCCGCTACGATTTCCTCGTCCGGCAGCGCCAGGACCTCCGGGATTCCATCAATTCCACCCAGGAGGCCATCCGCAAGATCGACGAGGAGAGCAAGGTCCAGTTCCTCAAAGCCCTCGAGGAGGTCAACCGCAACTTCCAGGAGGTCTTCAGCACCCTCTTCAAGGGCGGCAACGCCGAGGTCAAGCTCCTCGAGCCCGACAACCCCCTGGAGAGCGGCGTCGAGATCGTCGCCCAGCCGCCTGGTAAAAGGGTCCAGAACCTCAGCCTGCTCTCGGGCGGCGAGAAGTCCCTGACCAGCCTGGCCTTCCTGTTCGCGCTCTTCCGCTACCGCCCGTCGCCCTTCTGCTTTCTCGACGAGGTCGACGCCGCCCTCGACGACGTCAACCTGGCCCGCTTCCTCGACCTCCTCAAGACGATCAAGCGCCAGACTCAGTTCATCCTCATCACCCACAACTACAAGACCATGGAAGTGGCCGACTACATCTACGGGACGACCATGCCCGACCCCAACATCACCAAGCTCCTCTCGGTCAAGCTCGAGAAGCGGCCATGAGGACCGGCGTCGTGACGGACAGGCGCTACAGGGACCACTCGATGGGCGACTATCACGTCGAGTCGCCCGAACGGGTCGAGGTCATCGACCGGATGGTGTCCGAGGACCCGCCCGCGCCCCTCCTGCCGATCGAACCGCGGGCGGCCGTCGATGAGGAGCTCCTTCCCATCCACGAACGCGGGTACCTCGACCTTCTCCGGTCGACGGCGGGCCGGGAGAGCGTCTTTCTCGACTGCGACGCGACGACCGGGCCGAAGACCTACGAAACGGCCCTCCTCGCGGCCGGCGGCTTCCTCCGCTCGCTCGAGCTCATCATGGAAGGGACGATCGCCAACGCCTTCGCCGCGGTCCGGCCTCCCGGCCATCACGCCGAGGCCTCGCGGGCCATGGGCTTCTGCTTCCTCAACAACGTCGCCGTCGGCGCCGAGTTCCTCGTCCGTGAACACGGGCTCCGCCGCATCCTCATCTTCGACTGGGACCTCCATCACGGCAACGGCACCGAGCACGCCTTCTACTCCCGGCGGGACGTCCTCTATTTCTCGACCCACCAGGCCCCCCTTTACCCCGGCTCGGGGGCCGTCCGCGACATGGGGCACGGCGAGGGCCTCGGGTACAACCTGAACGTGCCCCTGCTCGCCGGCAAGGGCGACGACGATTATCTGTTCGTCCTCAAGAAGATCCTCGATCCCGTCGCGGAGAAGTACGAGCCGGAATTCATCCTGGTCAGCGCGGGCTTCGACATCGGGGCCCGCGACCCGCTGGGCGGCATGTCGGTCACGGACCGGGGGTTCGGGCGGATGGCCGCGGCCCTGCGGGAGATGGCCGAGCGCACGGCCGGCGGGCGGCTGGCGTTCGTCCTTGAGGGCGGCTACGATCTCGGCACGCTCCGGGACGGCGTCCGGGAAGTCCTGGCCGCCCTGGCGGACCCGGACCCGCTCCCCCTCCCCGAGCCGGCCCCTCTTGGCGAGGCTTCCCGGGTCGAGCTCGGATATTGCCTGAAGGCCTTCCGGAAGGTCTGGAGCATCCCGGAAGCCTAAAGGGTTGGCGTCGATCCCGGGTGTCCTCCAACAGGGAGCGGCGTCCCTTTTCCAGGACACGCACCTGCCCTCCCTTGCCTGACCATCAGGGGCGGCCCTTTGGCATGGTTTTTGCTATAATAGAAGCGGAAAGGAGGAGGAAATGAAAAAAGCAGCCTTCCTTGCAATCATCGTTCTCCTCGCCACAGGTGCGGCCTACGCCCAGGATCAGGATACGAAGTACACCAACGAATCAGTGGCCCGCATGAGCTTCGTCAGCGGGAAAACCTACGTCCAGCGGGCCTCCGACCTCGGCTTCGAGGAGGGCGCCCTCAACATGCCCATCAGCGAGGGCGACCGCATCGGCACGACGGACGGCCGGGCGGAGATCCATTTCGGCCGGGGCAACTACATCCGCCTCGACGGCGAGACCAAGATCGACGTCCTCAACCTGCCCAAGAAGGGCGACGAACAAGCCCGCATCCGGGTCTGGTCCGGCAGCATGTACCTGGTCGTGGGCAGCCTCAAGAAAGAAAAGGCCGTCGAGCTGCATACGGCCGACGCCTCCTTTTACGTCCTCGACAAGGGCGTCTACCGGGTCGATGTCCGGGAGAACAGGGACACCGAGATCCTGGTCTACGCGGGCCTCATCGAGGCGGCCGGAGAGGAGGGCTCGACCCTGCTCAAGGCCTCCCAGAGGCTCGAGGTGTCCGAGGGCCGCTTCCTGTCCAAGCCGTCCTCGTTCATCGCCGTCGCCAATGACGGCTTCGACAAGTTCAACGAATCCCGCGATCAGGTGGCCCGGAGGATGGCGTCCAAGAGCTACCTCCCCGAGGAGCTCGGCGACTTCGAGGCCGAGCTCGAGGAGCACGGCGAGTGGACCTATCTGCCGCCCTACGGCAACGTCTGGGTCCCCGGCGGCGTCGACGACGACTGGCGCCCCTATCATTACGGCCGCTGGACCTGGCTGCCGCTGACCGGCTGGACCTGGTGGCCCTACGAGCCCTGGGGCTGGTCGACGTTCCATTACGGACGGTGGCATTGGGGCGTCGGACTCGGCTGGTACTGGATCCCCACGGGCCTTTGGGGCCCGGCCTGGGTCAACTGGTGGTGGGATTACGACTATTTCGCCTGGGCGCCGATCAGCTACTGGGGCTACCCCGTGGTCGTCATCGGCGGCTCTTTCTACGGGAACTACTACGGGCCGTACTATCCCTACGGCTCCGCGGCCCTGACGGTCATCCGCAGGGACAGCCTCAAGGCCCCCAACGTCTCCGCCAACGCCCTGCGCGGCGATAGCCTGGCGGGTTTGAACAAGATGAGCCTCTCCCACCGAAGCCTCGACATCCGGCCGGCCGGCACCAAGATCTCCGTCCAGCCGCTTGAAGGGAACCGGGTCCTCCTCCGGAGGGACGACCGAACGACCTCCCTGGAAAGGGACCGGGCCATCGGACGCGATGCCGTCCGGTCGCCCGGGGCTTCGACGGAAGGCGCCACCCGGGTCATCCGCAAGCAGGGTGAGCCGACCGGAGGCGAAGCCAAAGCGGCCGGCAAGAGCGCGGCGGGCGATGCCTCCCAAACCGTCAAGAAGGACGGGCAGGCCGCCGCGTCGCCGCCGGCCAAGTCCTCCGGCGCGGCCAAGGAGAAAGGCTCATCCGAGCGCAACATCCGCAAGAAGGACGGGGAGCCCGCCCCGGCGACGGGCCCGGCCGCCGGGTATTCGAGCTCCTCGACGGTCTCCGGCGCGGCGAGCCGCGTCGAAAGCCCCAGGACCGTCCACGGTTACCCCTCGTCCCCGGCCATCAGCCGGGCCAGGGTCCAGGGCGACGGCGGGTCCGCCAGGTCGCGGTCATTCGCCGGGCCGTTCTCGAGAGGTGGCTCGAGCGGGGCCCAGAGCCGGCCGTCCTCGGTCCGCTCCGGAGACTCCTCGTCCGGCGGCTCCTCGCGGACGGGCGTGTCCTCGAGCGGTTCTTCACGGGGCTCGTCTTCGGGCTCCCGCGGCAGTTCCTCATCGGGGTCCCGGGGCAGCTCGGGCGGCAGCGTCAGGAAGAAATAGAAATCATTAAAACCCTTTCCCAATAGCGGGGCGTCCCTCTCTCGCGGGCCGGCGAGGGAGGGGCGCCCTTTTCACCTGATCTATTCACGAGTCGAGGCGGCTGCAGATGTCATCCCTTCACAACACGGCAGATGCGGCCAGATCGGCTCGCCCGGAGGGTGAAAATGCCGGTCTTTCTGAGAGGAGCCTGTAAAAAGCCCTGGCAAAAATCGGAAAGCCGGAGATCCTTCAGATATCGCAGGACTTAGAGAACACATCGGCATTTTCATGAATAGATCAGGTTCATTCGTCGATGATCTCTGTCGCGGAGACGGTGTAGTAATCGAGGATGCGCATGTGGTCGGCGAGCGTGCAGTACCGGCCCGGCTCCGAGCCCGGGAAGAAGACCTCCAGAAAAGGGTAGCGGCAGATGGGCGTCGTCAGCAGGCCGGTCTTTTTGTCGATCTCGACGAAGACGAGGTTCGGCGGGACCTCGAAGTCCTCGGGCACGAGCTCGATGCCCTCCTCGGCGGCCCGTCGTTTCCGGTCCTCGATGACCCGGACGAAGAAATCCCGCCAGACGGGCAGGGCGGCCGCTCCCCCGCTCTGCCTCTCGCCGAGGGTGACCATCTTGTCGTGCCCGATCCAGACCCCCGCGCAGAGGTCAGGCGAGAAGCCGATGAACCAGGCGTCGGAGTACCGGTCGGTGGTCCCGGTCTTGCCGGCCAGCGGCCAGCCGAGGGCCTGCAGGGCCCGGGCCGTCCCGGTCTCGCCCTCGACGACGCCTTTCATCAGGTAGGTCATCATGTAGGCCGTCTGCGGCGAGATGACCTCTTCGGACTCCACGCGGGCCTCCTCGAGGACGTTCCCGTCGCGGTCCTCGATCCGGGTGATGAAATAGGGCTTGAACCGGACGCCCTTGTTGGGGAAGGTCGAGAAGGCGGAGACCATCTCGGCCAGGGTGGCCTCGAACGTCCCCAGGCTCAGGGACAGGTAGGGGTAGAGCGGCGAGGTGATCCCGAACCTCCGGCAGTAGTCGACGCCGACCTGCGGGGAGATGAAGTCGAGGAGCCGGGCCGTGACGACGTTGCGCGACTCCTCGAGGCCGCGGCGCAGGGTCACGGCGCCCTTGTAGCGGCGGTCGTAGTTCTTCGGCGACCAGGGCTCGCCGTTCCAGCGGTCGATGAAGGTCACCGGCTCGTCGATGATCAGGCTGGCCGGGGTGAACCCGTGCTCGAGGGCGGCCGTGTAGAGGAAGGGTTTGATGGACGAGCCCGTCTGGCGCGGGGCCTGGACGGCCCGGTTGTACTGGCTGTCCCGGAAGGAATACCCGCCGACCATGGCCTTGATCTGGCCGGTCCGGGGATCGACGGCCAGGAAGCCTCCGTTGCGGACGGGCTTTTGGTCGAGGGAGACCTGGGCCTCCTTGGGGTCCTCGTCGATGCGGTCGACGCGGGCCTGGACGACGTCGCCGCGCTTGATCAGAGCGTCCAGGCGGCCGGCCTTGGTCCAGGCGATGTCGCGGGCGCCCATCGTCCCCGTGTAGCCCTTGATCCGGACGACGGCCTCGTTCCGGGCGACCGAGAGGACGACGGCGTCGTAGACCTCGCCCGTCTCGAGGAAGGGGTTCTCCCAGGTGTCGAGCCACTCGGCCTCGAGATCGGTCTTGCCCTCGGCGAGGAGGTTCGGCTTGTCGGCCCGCCAGCCGGCCAGCCTGTTCTCGACGTCCCGGAGGCCCTTGCGGAGGGCCCGCTCGCCGTATTTCTGGAGGACCGGGTCGAGGGTCGTGGTCACTTTCAGGCCTCCCCCGTAGAGGGCGTCGGCCCCGTAATTCCGCTCGACGTACTTGCGGACCTCCTCGAAGAAGTAGGCCCCGAACTCGGCGCTCGTCCGCCGCAGAGGGAGCACGTTGAGCGGCGTCCCTTTGGCCGCCTCGCTTTCGGCCCTGGTGATGTAGCCTTCGGCCATCATCCGGCTGAGGACGAGGTTCCGGCGGTTCAGGGTGCCCCGCTGGTTCGTATACGGGGAATAGAGGGACGGCCCCCGGAAGATCCCGGCGATGAGGGCGGCCTCCTCGAGGCTCAGGTCACGGACGCTCTTGCCGAAGAACAGGTTCGAGGCCGTCTCGACCCCGTAGGCCCCATGCCCGAGGTAGAAATGATTGCAGTACATCGTCAGGATGTCCTGCTTGGAATAGGTCTTCTCGATCTGGACGGAGAGGAAGATCTCCTTGAGCTTGCGGCGCACGCTGACCTCGCGGTGGAGGAAGAGCGACCGGGCCAGCTGCTGGGTGATCGTGCTGCCGCCCTCCGGCCGCCGGCCGCGGAGGACCTTCATGACGTCGGCCATGACGGCCCTCATGATGCCTCTCAGGGCCACCCCGCTGTGGCGGAAGAAGCTCTGGTCCTCGGTCGCGACGATGGCCTTGATGAGCACGTCCGGGAGCTGCTCGTAGGTCACTTCCACCCGCCGCTCCTGGGCGAACTCCTTGAGCACCTCGCCCGATTCCGAATAGACCGTCGTGATCAGCTTGGGGCGGAAGTCCTCGATGTCGGAGACCGGAGGGAGGTCGTCGATGATCGTCCGGTAGGAGCCGTAGATGCCGCCCAGGAAGGCGGCCAGGCCCAGGAAAACGAGCAGGAGGAAGGCCTTGAGGAGCTTGCCCTTCTCGATCCTCCTGATGCGGATCTTGACGGAGGGGATGCGGATGGAGGAGAAGCGGATGACGGGCAGCCTCGGGCGGGGACGCGCGGGCGGCGCTTCAGCGGGCGTTTCGGCGGGCGTTTCGGCAGGCGGGACCTTGTTGTTCTCCACGGATTTCATGATAGCAAAAGGACGCCCAAAAGACAAAACGGACGGGTTCCCCAGGGTCGCCTAGAGGTGCGGCGGCAGAAGGGTCCGGACCCGCTCCCAGACGGCCCGGGCGACCGCGCGGCGGTCCCCCCGGCCGTCGAGGCGGAGGATCTTCGGCCCCCGGAAGCCGCGGAAGATCTCCGCGACCCGCACGAGGTAGTCCTCCCTTTCGAAGAGCTCGTCCCTCGTCCGCCGGCCCGCGATGCGGTCCAGCCCCTGCCGGGGGTCGACGTCCAGGACGACGACGAGGTCGGGAGGGACGGCGAAGGCCTCGTTCATCCGCAGGATCCTCGAGGTATCGATGCCCTTGGCCCCCTGATAGGCGATCGTCGAGAAATAGTACCGGTCCAGGACGACGACCTTCCCGGCCTCCAGGGCGGGCTTGAGGTTGCGGGCCACGTTCTCCCGGCGGTCCCGGACGAACAGCTCGAGCTCCTGCTCGGGCGTCAGGGACCCGTCCCTGGCCGCCAATCGCTTGATCTCCCGGCCCCAGGGGCCGCGGCTCGGCTCCCGTAGAAAAACGGCGCGGAATCCCCGCCTCCGGAGCCGTCCGAGGAGCGCCCGGGCCTGGGTCGTCTTGCCGGAGCCGTCGATGCCTTCGAGGACGATGAGGACCCCTTTCCCGGGTTTTCTGGCCATGGGAGGCCATGATAGCCCCGACCGGCGGGGAAATGCAACTTTCGCCGCTCCGGAAGGGTTGTTAAACGGTTGGGCCAAATTGAAATTTCGGCATCGATATGGTATTTTTGTATCTCAAGCACCGGAGGTCAATCATGAAGAAATACGCTGGAATCGCCCTGTCGAGCTTCGCCCTCGGCCTCGTCGTCGCGGGCTATCTCATCCTTCATAATCCGGCTCCCGGCAAGGAGCCGGCCCTCCCCGACATCTTCGCCAAGGCGCCGGCGGCAGAGCTGTCCCCCCACCTCTTCGCCTCGTCCCCGCCCCAGGAGAAGATGACCCTCGACTTCGTGACCATCGCCGAGAGGATGGGGCCCGTCGTCGTCCGCATCGAGGCCGAGCGCCGGGAGCCCTCCCGGACCTTCGGGTTCCAGGACGAATGGCCCTTCGGCGACGACTTCTTCGACCGCTTCTTCGGCCGGCCGCGGCAGCAGCCCCGCCCCGAGAGCGACACCGTCCAGGTCGGCGGGACGGGCTTCTTCATCTCCTCCGACGGCTACATCCTGACCAACAACCACCTCGTCGAGAAGGACAAGACCGTCAAGGTCGCGGTCCGGACCTTCGCGGGCGACGAGCACGACGCCAAGATCGTCGGCACGGACCCCGGCACGGACCTGGCCTTGCTGAAGATCGAGGCCAAGGGACTGCCCTTCGCCGAGCTCGGCGACTCGGGGCAGGTCAAGGTCGGGGAATGGGTCCTGGCCATCGGCAACCCCCTGGGCATGGAGAACACGGTCACGGCCGGCATCGTCAGCTACAAAGGCCGCCAGATCGACACCCAGAGCTACCAGGACTTCATCCAGACCGACGCGGCCATCAACCGCGGCAACAGCGGCGGCCCGCTGATCAACATGAGGGGCGAGGTCGTCGGCATCAACTCCAACATCCTGACCTCGGGCTACGCCGGGAACATCGGCATCGGCTTCGCCATTCCCTCGAACATCGCCAAGAAGGTCGTCGTCCAGCTCAAGGAGAAGGGCCGGGTCATCCGCGGCCGGCTCGGCGTGACCATCCGCGACATCACGTCCGGCATGGCCAAGCAGTGGAAGCTCAAGTCCACGGCCGGCGCCCTCGTCAACACTGTCGAGCCGGGCTCCCCGGCCGAGAAGGCCGGCCTCAAGCAGTACGATGTCATCACCCACGTCGGCGGCGAGGCCGTCAAGAACGCCGACGCCCTGCGGTTCCGGATCGCCGACATCATGCCCGGCAACAAGGTCAGCCTGACCGTCGTCCGCGACGGCAAGGAGGCGAAGATGACGGCTGTCGTCGACGAGCTCGAGCCCGAGGCCGAGAAGGGCGAGACGATCGCCGCGCAGAAAGACATCGGCATCTCGGTCGTGGCCCTGTCCGCCTCGACGGCCCGGCGCTATGGGCTGCGGACGACCGAAGGCCTGCTCGTCACCGAGGTCCGGTCCTCGAGCGAGGCCGCCCGCCAAGGCCTGCGCTCGGGCATGATCATCCTCGAGGTCAACCGGAAGAAGGTCGTCACGGTCCGGGACTTCGAGACCATTCTGAAGAGCACGGAGAGCGGCGAGGAGATCATCCTCCTTGTCCGTCAGGAGTCGGAGAGCCGGGCCCAGGACTTCATCATCACGATCAAAGTCCGCTGATGAGGTTCGCCAAGCTCCACGCGCTCGGCAACGATTTCCTCGTCGTCGGCCCGGCGGCCGAAGCGGGCTCTCCCCCATTCGGGGACTTCGTCCGCCGGATCTGCGACCGGCACACGGGCGTCGGGGCGGACGGCCTCATCGTCCTCGACCCCGGCCCGGGCGAGCCGCGGGCGGCGTCCTTCCGGATCTTCAACACCGACGGCAGCGAGGCGGAGATCTCCGGGAACGGGCTGCGGTGCGCGGCCGCTTTCCTGGCCCGCTATGGCGGGACCCTGCTGTCCAGGATCGTCTTCCGGACGGCGGCCGGGGACCGTCTCTGCGAGGTGTTGGCCTCGAACGGGCCACGGTACGAGGTCAGGTCCGTGCTCGGCGCTCCTCGTTTGGCAGCGAAGGATATCCCTTTCGACGACGGCTACCCGCACGAAACGGTCATCGACTACCCCCTGACGATCGGCCGCAAAGCCCATGCCGTGACCTGCGTTTCCGTGGGCAATCCGCACTGCGTCCTCTTCTTCGACGACCTGCCGGACCGCGTCGAACGGCTCCAGCTCGGCTCGAGCATCGAGACCCATCCCTTCTTCCCCAACCGGACCAATGTCGAGTTCGTCCGGGTCGCCGGGGGCGGAGAGATCGAAGTTTATTTCTGGGAGCGTGGCGTCGGGGAGACCTTGGCCTCGGGCACGGGCTCGGCGGCAGCGGCCGTGGCCTCCATCCTCAAGGGGCTCGCCGGCCGAAAGGTCCAGGTCCGGACGGCCCTCGGCGCACTGACAGTGGAGTGGCCCGAAGGCGGCGAGGTCTCCCAGACCGGGCCCGCCGAGTTCGTCTTCGACGGGGAGTTCCCGGTCGACTGACCTCCGGGACCGTCGGCCGGCCGGGGGTCATGTCCGGCGCGAGAAGTGGTCGTAACCGCCGGCCGCGAGGGCCCGCGGCGCTTCCCCCGCCCTCAAGCCCCGCAGACCGCGCGACGCCGTGATCCTGCCGATCTCCGACAGCCGGTGCTTGCCGGCCAGCCGTCTGACCGCGAGGGCCTTCGCCGCCGGGACCGTGAACAGGAGCTCGAAGTCCTCTCCCCCATGGAGGGCCGCCTCCAGGGGATCGTCCGCGAAGCGCTTCAGCGCCGGTGAGAGGGGAATGCGGTCCAGCTCGATCTCGGCCCCGACGCCGCTTTCCCGGCAGATGTGGGCCAGGTCGACCGACAGCCCGTCCGAAAGATCGATCATCGCCGAGGCGAGCCTCCGCCGGGCCAGAGAGGCGCCCAGCTCCAGGCGAGGCGACGGATCGAGAAATGCTTTCAAAAGTCCCTTCCCCGCTCCGGCCGCCTTGCCCCGGCCGGCCCGCGTCTCGAGCAGCCGGAGACCGGCCGCCGCGTCGCCCAGGGTCCCGGAGACGAAGATCCGGTCGCCGGGCCGGGCGCCGCTCCGGGTCACGGGGCTCCGGACCGCGCCCGTGACCGTCACGCTGATGAAGATCCTGTCGGCCCGCGACAGGTCCCCTCCGACGAGGGCCACATCCGTCCTGCGGGCCGCGTCACGCAGGCCGGCCATGAGGGACCGGAACCAGCTCTCCTCGAGGTCTCCCGGCATGGCCAACCCGACGAGGGCATGGAGCGGGCGTCCGCCCATGGCGGCGATGTCGCTGAGATTGACGTTGAGGGCTTTGCGGCCGAGAAGGCGCGGCGGATGAAGCGCCCGGCGGAAGTCCTGGCCCTCGACAAGGACGTCCGTCGCGAGGAGAAGGGAGCCCGGGGCCTTGACGAGGGCCGCGTCGTCGCCGATGCCGATGCGAACGCCTGCCCTGGGCCCTCCGAACGCCCTCCGGATCAACGCGACGATCCGCCGCTCGCCGAGCTCGTGGAGCCGCATGGCCTCCCTCCCTGCTTTCCGGTCCCGGCTATGTCCTCTTCGGCCGTCTCGCCTCGATTCCGGCCGGGGCGGCCTTCCCGCGGGCCGCGCCAGGGATCTTGACCAGGGCGTGGCGGAAGACATCCTTGATGTCCTCGACGAAGACGAACTCCATGCCGCGGATGACCTTCTTGGGGATGTCGTAGAGGTCCTTCTTGTTGGCCGCCGGCATGATCATCTTCTTGACCCCGGCCCGCTGGGCGGCCAGGACCTTCTCCTTGATGCCGCCCACCGGCAGGACATTGCCGCGCAGGGTGATCTCCCCGGTCATGGCCGCGTCCCAGATGACCTTGGTGTCGGTGCAGACCGAAAGGAGCGCCGTGGCGATGGTCACGCCGGCCGACGGGCCGTCCTTGGGGATGGCCCCCTCGGGCATGTGGACGTGGAAGTCGTTCTGGGAGAAGAACCGGGCGTCGATGCCGAACTCCGCCGCGTGGGCCCGGGCGTAGGTCAGGGCGGCCTTGGCCGACTCCTTCATGACCTCGCCGAGGGAGCCTGTCAGGGACAGCCCTCCCTTGCCCGGCATCTTGCTGGCCTCGACGAACATGATCTCGCCGCCCGTGGCGGTCCAAGCGACCCCCGTGACGATGCCGACATGGTCCTTCTGGAGGAGCTGGTCCTTGAAGATCTTGGGCGGGCCGAGGTAGCGCTCGATGGACTGGGCCGTGACGACGGTCAGGGACTTGCGGCCCTCGGCGACCTTGCGGGCCACCTTGCGGCAGACCGAGGCGATCTCGCGCTCGAGGTTGCGGACCCCGGCTTCCCGCGTGTAGAGGGAAGCGATCCTCTTGACCGCCCCGTCCGTGAAGTGGATGAGCTTGGGGGTCAGGGCGTTCTCGGCGACCTGCTTGGGGATGAGGTGCCGGAAGGCGATCTGGAGCTTCTCTTCCTCCGTGTAGCCCGGGAGATCGAGCACTTCCATGCGGTCCCGGAAGGCCGGCTGGATGGGGTCGAGGAGGTTGGCCGTGGTGATGAACAGGACCTTGGACAGGTCGTAGGGCACGCCGAGGTAGTGGTCGCGGAACTGGTTGTTCTGCTCGGGGTCGAGCACCTCGAGGAGGGCCGAGGACGGGTCGCCCCGGAAGTCGGCCCCGATCTTGTCGACCTCGTCCATCATGAAGACCGGATTCTCGGAGCCGGCCCGCCGGATGCCCTGGACGATGCGCCCGGGCATGGCCCCGACGTAGGTCCGGCGGTGGCCGCGGATCTCGGCCTCGTCGTGGACGCCGCCGAGCGAGATGCGCACGAACTTTCGGCCCAGGGCCCGGGCGATGGACCGGCCGAGAGAGGTCTTGCCGACCCCGGGCGGCCCGACGAAGCAGAGGATGGGCCCCTTGGCCGTCTTCGACAGCTTCCGGACGCCGAGGTATTCGAGGATCCTCTCCTTGACCTTGGCCAGGCCGTAGTGGTCCTCGTCGAGGATCTTCTTGGCTTTGTGGAGGTCGAGATTGTCGACCGTGCTCTTGTTCCAGGGCAGGGAGAACATCCAGTCGAGGTAGTTGCGGACGACGGCCGTCTCGGCCGACTCGGGGTGCATCTGGGCCAGGCGGCCGATCTGTTTCTCGAGCTCCTCCTTGACCTCGTCGGAGACCCGGATGCGGCGGAGCTTGTCCTGGTAGGCCTTGATGTCCTCCTGGATCTCGCTGCCCTCGCCGAGCTCCTTCTGGATGGCCTTCATCTGCTGCCGCAGGAAGTACTGCTTCTGGAGCTTGTCCATCTCGCCCTTGGCCTCGGTCGAGATCTTGGACTGGACGTCGAGGAGCTCGAGCTCCCGGGTCAGCAGCTCGTAGACCCGCTTGAGCCGCTGGAAAGGATCGTTGATCTCGAGGATGCGCTGGGCCTCGTCGACCTTGAGTTCGAGGTTCGACGCCGTCAGGTCGGCCAGCCGCCCCGCCTCGTCGACGTTGGAGGCGATGATGAGGACCTCGGGCGGCAGGTTCTTGCCGAGCGAAGCGGCCTTTTCCAGCCCCGAGCGGACGTTCCGGATGAGGGCCTCGGTCTCCAGGTCCTTCTCCGGCTTCTCGGGTTCCTGGAGGACCGAGACGCCGGCCGTGATGAAGGGCCCTTCGTCGTCGTAGGCCTCGACACGGGCCCGGATGAGGCCCTGGGCCAGGATGCGGACCCGGCCGTCGGGCAGCTTCAGCATGCGCATGATGAGGGCGACCGTGCCGACGTCGTACACCTCCTCCCGCTTGGGGTCCTCGATCTCCATGTCCTTCTGGGTCAGGAGGAGGATCATCCGGCTGCCCGTGAGCGCCGCGTCGATGGCGCTCTTCGACTTCTCCCGGCCGGCGAACAAGGGGGCGATCATGTAGGGGAAAATGACGATGTCCCTGAGGAGAAGGACGGGCAGCTGGGCCGGCACCTGGAGCTTCTGGCCCTGGTCCTCGAGGAGGCTCTCCATTTGTTCGCCGTTCTTGTTGTCGATGTTCGCCATGTCGATGCTCCGATCCTACTCCCCGGGCCGGCGGGGCTTGATGCTCACGTCCCTCGCCCGGCGCGTCTGTTTCCCGAGGGTCACGGTCAGGACGCCGTTGGCCAGGACGGCCCGCGCCCGGCCCTCCTCGAAGGCCGCCGGAAGGGCGACCTCCCGACGGAAGGCCCCGAACTCCCTCTCCAGCCTCAGGAACCGGGACCCCTGATGGACCGCGAGCTCGCGCTTGCGCCCGGCGACCTCGACCCGGCCGGCGACGATCTGGACCCGGACGTCCTTCTCGGAGACGCCGGGCAGCTCCATTTCGACGACGATCTCCTCGTCGGTCTCGTAGACGTCCGCAGGCAGGACCGTGACCTCGCCGGGCTGCGGGAGCCTTCCGCCCCGGCCTGCGCCGGCGGCCCGAGGCGTGCGGACCTCGGCCTCCGCGTTGAGGACGCGGGAGACGAGCTTGATGCGTCGGACCATCGCGGGCGGCGAAGCCTTATCTGTCCTTCATGAGGTTCTCGAGCTCCTCGTGGAATTCGGCGACGTCCGCGAACTCCCGGTACACGGAGGCGAACCTCACGTAGGCGACCTTGTCGAGGTCCCTGAGCCTGTCCATGACGAGCTGGCCGATCTCGGCGACGCCGATCTCCTTGTCCGGCCGCTCCGGGAGGAGGGATTCGACCTCCTCGACGATCTCCTCGAGCTGGCTGATCTGGATGGGCCGCTTCTCGCAGGCCTTCATCATGCCCTTGAGGAGCTTCTGGCTGTCGAACGGCTGGCGCGTGCCGTCCTTCTTGACGACCATGTAGGGGATCTCCTCGATCTTCTCGTAGGTCGTGAAGCGCCGCTTGCAGGACAGGCACTCCCGGCGGCGGCGGATGGCGATCCCGTTCTTGCTCTCCCGGGAATCGATGACCTTGCTCTCGAGAAACCCGCAGTAAGGGCACCTCATCGCGTGTCGCTCTCTCCCATCTTCCGGAGCTGGAAAAGGGTCAAACCTTCAGCCGATAATATAGCATATCCCAGGGCGCATGTCACCCCGATCTGGACGGCGTGGGCGACCAGGGTCATGCCGGCGGCCTGGTCGGGGCGGATGAGGAGGAGCGAGGTCATGCCGAACTTGCTGAAGTAATGGAAGCCGCCGACCATCCCCGGGGTCGGGATGGAGGCCCCGACAGCGGTCAGGAAGACATACGGGACGACCATGAAGATGGGCAGGTCGACGCGATAAGCGAAGAAGAGGAGCCAATAGAACAGGATGATGCCTATCCAGACGGCGAAGGACAGCAGCGTGTAGCCCGCCAGGACGCCGGGGGTGCGGAAGGACTTCAGGCCGTCGATGAACTCGCCGAGCAGGCCGAGGACCCGCTCCCGGAGCCGCTCGGGAAGGGGGGCGAGAAGCCGGCCGCCGGCGCGCAGGGCGCGGTCGCGGAAGAAGTGCAGCAGAAGCATCAGGGCGAGCGCCGCCAAGGCCAGGACGATGCCCAGGATCCCCCAATAGGTCAGCCGGTCGTAGGCGGCGGGCTCGATGGGATGGGACCGGCTGAAGTGGGGCCGGGTCAAGAAGAAAAGGCCCAGGAAAAAGCACATCGTGAAGAAGTCGAACATGCGCTCGACGACGACCGTACCGACGAGGAAGCCGGTCCGCAGGCCCTCTTTGCGGGCCACGTAGAGCGGCTTGACGAGCTCGCCGACGCGCCCCGGGAAGATCGCGCTGACCGTGAAGCCGACGATGTTGGCGGCGACGAGGTTGCGGCACCGGAGCCCCGTTTTCACCGGGGCCAGGAGGAACCGCCAGCGCAGGGCGCGGGTGAAGAAGTGGACCGCTGCGGCCGGGACGAGCAGCAGGAAGAGGGGCAGGTTGACGTCGGCGATATAGCCGGGGACCTTCCGCCACTCGACGCTGCGGGCGAAGAAATAGAAGAAGACGCCCGTCAGGGCGACGGCCAGCAGGACCTTCGGCAGCTTCTTCCCCATCGGCGGGCATCTTATCACATTCTCCGGCCGGCATGAACGGGTCCTCGGCCTTGGATTTCGCATCGTGTCCCCGGATCATCGGAGCCTTGGCGAAAAAGGCTTGAAATCCCGGGCGTTTTCTCTTAAGATGGAGGTCTTGCTGGGAAGTCGTCCAACGGCAGGACTCATGACTCTGGATCATGCAATCTAGGTTCGAATCCTAGCTTCCCAGCCACCTCATTCCCCATATGTTTCCTCTGATAGACAGAGGTAGGTCCTCGCGGACTGTCCCTGTCACACCACCGTACGTACTGGTCCGTATACGGCGGTTTCGCTCCATCTTCTGGGCAGAGGACTTGCACCTCCAAGCGATCGAACATGCCCGGCACACAAAAAAAGGGCGGCCCCTCGCGGGGCCGCCCTTTGTGCTCGAACTATGTGCTGTTGGCTAGAAGGCGAATCGGATCCCGAACCGGAGCACTCGAGGATTGATGATTTCGTTCAGCCTGAAGTAGTTGGGATCGGGAACCAATCTGTTCCGGGCGTCCCCTACTCCATACCAATGATAGGTGCCGTAGGACCTCTGGTAGCGTCTGATCGCGGTTGTCATGTTGAAGGCATTGAACAGGTCAAGCATGAGATAGATTCGTCCGTAATCGCCCACCCGGATCGCCTTTTCCACTCTGAAGGAGGCGTTGTACACATCGGCGAGTCTCTCCGAACCGAACCGCGTCATATCGAGCGTGAAGGACCGGCTGGCAGGATTGGGAAGGGTGTAGTTGACGAAGGTGAAGTGTTCTCGGACGATGAAGCCTTCGCGGGCGGTTATGGTGCCGGAGACGTTGATGTCATAAGGCAGCTGATAAAGCCCTGACAATTTGGCCGTCCAGCGCGAGTTGGCGAACTGGCTGATCTTTCCGGCGGCGCCTCCAATCAAAGGAGCGATTTCCCTCCCTTCATAGGCCCAGATGTTGTTGGGACTGAGGTATCCGTCTTCCCCATAGCGGGCAAACGATTGTTGGTAGGTGACGCTGGCGTCGAGCATCCATTTTTTGGACAGCCTCTTCAAGAATACCAGGTCAAATCCGATGAATTCGTTGTAGCGTCCCTTAGGCATCCTCTGCTCCCAGGTATAGGCTGAGTAGGCCGTTTGTTGCGTGGTAGCGTAATAATACGGATTCTCGGCTGCGTCCTTGAGCGATCCGATACCGGGAAGCTCGGCAGGCGGCATACCGGCCGATACATACCAGTCCTGGTTGTCCACCAAGCCCGTTGCCGGGAAATACTTCGGCGCCCAGTTGAATCTATCGTATCTCCGGTAGGTGGCATGGACCTGAACGGCCGCGTCGGTGAAGAGCTCCCGTTCAAGGCTCAGAATGGCTTCGGACGTTCGCGGAGAGCCAACATTGCGGTCAACGAGCCGATAGGGAGAAATCAGATTCATAGGATTGGTGAACTCAAAGCCGCCCCAGAATTGCCCCGCCGCATCGGCGACGTTACCCACGAAGGTTCCGGCGTCGTTAAAGATCCGATAAAGGTTGTAAAGGGGGGCTGTCCTGAAAGTCCACCAGTAGAGCTCCGTGAAATGGACCTTACTGTCGCCGTTCAAATCCCACCAGTGGACGTCCACCCAGCCCTCCGTGCCGCCCGGCTTCCAGCGCCAGGCGTCGCCAACGCCCATGAAATCCCCATACTGGCTTAGGGATAGCTTGGCGATGGTCTTGCCGTTCCCAGTCACATCCCAGGTGAACCCGATCCTCGGAGAGAACACTTTCCAGGCATAGGGGTTTCCATCCTTATCCGTGGCCTTATACCTGCCGTGTTCAGCTGCCGGGAGTATCGCATCAAGCAGATCGATGGTCTGAGGCGTGAAGTTGTCCGTCCAGGGTTTGCTCCGGTCAACCGCCGGGAGGACGGCGGGCTCGACTCGGGGAATCTGGTGATCATACCTTAAGCCGAGCATGATGTTGAACCTTCCAAAGCTTATCGAGTCCCTGATGAACCCGGAAAACTGCCGGACGGCGAGCTCTTCATAGTACCCCCTCCAATAGTCGATACGGTAGAAGTTGGAGGGCGGAATATCGGGCAGGTTGTCGCCGTTGAAATCGGCGACCGGTCCATTGAAATTGCGATAAAGAATGTGGTTTCCCGACCAGACGGATTCCGTGTATGCGGATCGAGCGTTGAATTCGGCGCCGAACTTGATTTCGTGGCTGACTCCGAAGAGCCTGTCATTGAAATAGTCGGCGGTGAATGTGAACTGGTGCTGCGGTCTTTCAACATAATAACGAGATGCCTGGGAGCCGTAATACCTCGCAGCCCTGACATCGTAAATGGCCTGCTTTTCGAACTTGAGGTCGGTCATGGGCGTCAGATGGAAACCGCCGCCGGTATAGCCGTGTTTCAGGGACAGAAAGAGATTGTCTCCGAACGTGTGCTCGACCTGGGTTTTAACGACGGGAGTCCCAAAATGGTAGCGCGTGCCCTGGTAGAGTCCTTCCGGATTGTCAGCGGCGGCACTTCGCCCCCACATCTCCTTGTTGCCGGAATGGATGAAGGCCTCAATCCTGTTCTGGGGGATGAGCTGGAGGTTCAGCTTGGCCGCGTAATTGGTGAGGAGCATGTCCCACGGTCCGCCGAAAACGGTGTCGGATTTGATGTCTTGGACGCCGTAGGAGCCCCAGAACCAGGCCTTGTCCTTGATGATGGGAGCGCCGAAGTTGACTCCGTAGTCTTCGATTCTGCGGATTTTGTTTGTTCCCACCAGTCCTTCCGCCCGAAACTCGTCGGTCATATTGTCGGCTTGGAAGTGTTTCCCATCCGTCATATAGAACCTTCCTCCCAACGAGACCCTGTTCCCGCCTCTCCGAGTGACCAGATTGAGGGCGATGCCTCCGGTCTGCGCGGTGACATCGCTGCCCCCGACGGAGATCTGCATTTCCTCGAAGGCATCGAAATCGTAGTATGTGATGGACGCTCCGATGGCCGCCGGGTCGCCGACCATGACTCCGTCGATATTCCATTGATTCTGGCCCGTTCCGGATGCTCCCCTGGCCAAAATGCCGGACTGCATGCCGGTGTCAGTCCCGCCGACGTCTTCCCTGTCAGCAATGGTCCCGGGCGCCAATTTCAGCATGACCCACGGATCTCTCGCACTCGGGAGTGATTGGAGGGCTACGTGGGTGAGGCTCGAGCCAACAGTCGTCTTCTTGGTATCCACCACCGGGGAAACGGCCGTGACCGTGATCTGCTCCTCGATGGTTCCGACTTCCATACTGAGATTGAGGGTGACGTTGGCCCCGACTCCGATGATGATGTTTTCTTCGAACTTGGTCTTGAAACCGGTGAGCTCCAGCTTAATTGTGTAGTCACTGGCCGGCGGGAGGGATAGGAATCTGAAGAGCCCGTCGACGGAAGTGATCGTAGTCAGAGGTGCCGTGTACATGCCGGTCAGGGTGACATTAACGCCGGGGAGCACGTTGCCCTCCCCATCTATCACTTTTCCATAGATGTTCCCTGTCCTTGTTTGGGCCGAAAGGGTCAAGGACAGCAAAAGAAGCACGCATAAAGAAACGAAAATCTTACGCACTTTTTCTCTCCTCCTTTTTTCCTTCGCACCTTGGAGCAAAAAACTTACTCCTGCCCTACACTCTTTTCTGCTGTTTCGTGCTTGGCGTTATCTATCACCTCCTTTGACGCCTGGGGCGTAATTTTGAATAACTATAAAAATCTATCCTGCTATTCAGCTTTTGTATATATGCGGTTTTTGTGCCAATTGTACACCGGCTTATAACCATTTTTTATTCAAGTGGTTATCAATCCGGGGTGCTGGCGCTCTCTTCCGAAGCGTCCATTTTTTTGGATGGAAACATCCATTTTTTTGATTTTCGTCCCCTCATGTTCTTTCATGAGAGTCACGCCTGCCACAGACGAGTATGGTCCTTTTTTTTGAGCACTGGATCTTGTTCCTACAGAGAAGGCCGCAACCGGGATCCTTGATGATGTCCAGTAATTCCACATAACCTGGTTAAATCATAAACAGGCTTGGAACGCAAGCGGAGGCGGAAGAAAATCGGCCTCGATCATTTTTCCCTGGATGTCTTCAAAAAGAAGGCGTCCGGTGCTAGAATCATTCATGAAGGAGAGGAATATGGACATTCGGACAAATCGGGTTTGCGCGGGTATCTTGGGGT